>CAXTHJ010000038.1:0-27403 GCA_964243985.1 uncultured Caulobacteraceae bacterium
CCTCCGCCCCTTCCGCCGCCTCAAGCCGGCGCACGGCTGCAAGCGGGCCAACCGTTGCCCGCCGCAGAACTCGAAGCCTTCATCGACGGGCAAGTCACCCGCGCCATGGCCAGCGATCACATCGCCGGCGCCGCCGTGGCGGTGGTGCAAAATGGGCAGCTTGTGATGGAAAAGGGGTACGGCCTCCCCTCCCCGTCGCCCACGCACAGGATCGATCCGCGCACGAGCCTCGTGCGGCTGGGATCGGCCTCGCAGATCTTCACCTGGATCGCCGCCCTGAAGGCGGTGGAGGACGGCAAGCTGAAGCTTGATGCGCCGGTGAACGACGATTTGCCGGAAGCGCTGAAATTACCCGACGAGGGCTTCAACCGGCCGGTCCTGTTTCGCCACCTGATGAGCCACACCGCCGGGTTCGAGGACCGCGCTTTTGGCCGGCGCTACGTGATGGACGCCGGCAAGCTCGCGCCCCTTGAAGACGCCTTGCACCGACTTCGCCCTCGGCGCGTGCGGGCGGCGGGTCTTATATCGGTCCCCTCCGATTACGGAACGGCCTTAGCGGGCGACATCGTCGCCAGGGCGCAGGGGCGCCCGTTCGACCAGGTGATCGAGACGCAGATCCTAAAGCCGCTCGGCCTGTCGCACACAAGCTTTCGCGAGCCTTATCCCGGTACTGCAGACCTGCCCAACCCCATGGACCAGACCCTGGCGAGCAGCGTCGTCAGCGGCTTCCACTGGACGGGCGACGCGTTGCAGCCGCAACCGTTCGCTTACGGTCAATCGCTGGCGCCGGCTCTGTCGGCTTCGACCACGGCGGACGACATGGCGCGACTCATGATCGCTCTGCTGAACAACGGCCGCATGGGCGAGACCAGCCTCTACGGCGCCCAATCCGCTCTCCTCTTGCGCACGCCCTTGCAAAGGCCCGCGCCGGGAGTGGACGGTTGGACGCACGGCCTTGCCCGCCAGCAGTTCGCCGGAGGTTTCGAAGCGCTTACCGACATCGGCGCTTCGCCGACGTTCCACAGCAACCTTTCCCTTGTTCCCAGTCTGAACCTGGGAATCTTCCTGGTGACCAATACCGATACAGGCGGCGAGCTCACACAAGGTCTGCCCGGCGAGGTGGTGCGGCGTTTCTATGGCTCGGCCCATGCGCCGCCAGCGGCCGGGTCCGCGGCGGATACGGACTATGCCGGCGCCTACCTCTCTGCAGACCGCGCTTACCATGGCCTCGAAGCCTTCGCCGACCGTATGACCTTGCAATCCGCCTTGACGCAAGAGTCTGGCGGCGCCCTCGCGCTGCACCGGGCCGGAGGGACGAAGCTGTTTGACCCTTCGGCGACCCCTGACCAATTCCACAGCGACGACGGTGCACAACTTTTCGCACCTGCCACAAACGGCAAAGCGGGCATTTATATCCTGGGTTCGGGCGGCGGTGCGGCGGAGCGGGTTGGGGGCGTTCATGCCCGCAAAGTGCTGGTGTTCTGGGCGGCGGCGACCTTGCTGACCGTCCTCGCCAGTTTCTCCGGTCTCTTCATCCGCGACCGAATCGATCCTCGCGAAACCCGCGCGCAGGTGACGGCCAACGTGACCCAGGTGATCACCTGCGTGACCTGGTGCGTGGCCTTCATCGCCTTCTATCTTTTCGTCAAGGACGGTCTTTCCACGGCCAAGCTGATGTTCGACTGGCCGAACGCTTTCCTCGTGGCGGCGTCTTGGGCGGGTTTGATCGCCGGACTGCTGTCGCTCCTGATGGTGACGCAGCTACCGGGCGTCTGGCGGGACGAGCGCCGCATCCACGGCTGGTCTATAGGGCGCAAAGTCCGGCACACCGCGACGGTGGCCGTCTTCCTCGCCTTCACCGCCGTCCTAGCCGCCTGGGGCGCCCTGGAGCCTTGGTCCAGCTAAGCCGCTCTAGGCCGCACCGTGACGGTGATCCGCTCCCGCTCCCCCGCCTGACGCTCCACCAGGAGACGCCAGACCTGGGCGTCGTCATGAAAGGCGTAACCCTTGATGGCGTCCAAGATCGCCTTGGCGAGGTTATCGAGGTCCATCCACGGCGGATCGCCGGTGTATTCCATTAGGATGTCCACCTCGAAATCACCCCAAGTGGGCCGCGACCCGCGCCACTCCTTACGGAAGAATTCGTGGACAAGGGGTTTGTAGTATTTGGCCTGAGTGGTCAGCCCCTCGACCGCAACCACGAGGGCTCCGTCGACCTCCCGCGCCCTTACCCGACCGATCCCCGTCCAACCGTTCATCGGCTCATCACGATGTCGCATCCTTCGCAAAGACACTTTGCGTCACGGCCTTTGCGTCCTACATTCAGGCTCCCTGTTCAACAGCTGAAAGGAGGTGATCTAGTGTCTCAATGTCATCACGCGGAGTCGCTAGGAAACTCCGTTAAGGATCAAATCCTTAGCTGAGCGTCGGCGATACGCTGACATTGCTGGGCGGAGCGGAGCGAAGAGAATCGCTTCCGCTCCGTTCCATCCAAGAAGCCCCGGCCAGCCGCCGGGGCTTTTTTGTTTATGGCGAACGTCCTGCTCGACGTTCAGCTCACCGTCAAGCGTCGCGGGCGTTCAGAAAGCGCAGCAGAAAATATCCGCCCGCCGGCGTCATCAGGAGAATGCCGATCAAGCCGATGACGAGGTTCACGGGTGTCGCCTTGCCGGTGAACATGGAGGTCAAGGCCGCGGCGAACAGCACCACGCCCAAGAGGCCAATAGACGAATAGATGACGACTCGACCGCGCTGAGGCGCCGGTTTGACCGACGGCATCGCAGCCACGTCCTCGGAAAGGGGTTGTTCGCCCTCCATTTCGGGCTCCAACGGCCCGTCATCCCGCAGGCGCAAGCTGCGGACGCCTTCGGGGACCGCGAAGGCGGGGCGGGGCGAGGGAACATCGAACAAGGGCGCAGCATCGGGGAAAGCCGGCGGCGTCTTGATCGACGGGGACGTCTCGGCGGCTGGCGCGAACGGTGCGTGGAACGGCGGAGATCCGTCGAACGAGCGGACGGGAGGCGGCATGAAACCGCCGAAACTTTCGGTGAAGGGGCTGGCGCCTGGACTTTCAGCCGAGACTTGCGCTGGCGGCGGAGGCTCAATGCCCAGGGCCGGCTTATCGGCTTCATCTAAGGATGCATCATTGACCGCGCTGGGCGTCGGCCGCTCGACCGTTTCAGATTCCAAGGCGAAAGGCGATTCGACAGGCGGAGCCAGGGCTTCCGGCTCTGCCGCCTTCTCGGGGAAAAGCTGGTGCAACCGAGCAGTGGCCGCGCCGCCGGCCGCCACGGCGACCAGGGGAAAGGCAGCCAGCCGCAGATCGTCCAGGGGCTCGGCGGGATGTTGCACCGTGGCGGTGGCGGTGTCGCCCTCCAGCGGCGCATCGACAATGGCGGCGCTACGGCCCGCGCGGGCGTTGGCGGCCGCCTCGATCACCGAATGGTCGAAGGTGGGCTTCAGGACCGGCGTAGGGGATGGCTTGAACCCTTCCGGCGGCGTCAGATAGTGCGCCTTCTCGGCGGCGCGGCGACGAACCAAAGCGTCGACCACCAGGTCCTCGCCCCCGAAGTCGGCCTTGCGCCAAAGCTCCAGCGCCGCGGCCGCCATCAGGTGCTGGCCTTCGTTCACCCGCTTCAGCACGGTGGAGCGGCGGAAGTTTTCCGTGCCGATGTTGAAGGTGAAGGCGGTCAGGGCCTCGAACTGGTTCTGATTCAAAGGTGTGAAGGTCCAGGCCTCCACCTTATTGGCGACGTCGGAAAGGTCGTAATAGAGGAGCGCATCGGCGTCCTCTGGCGAAACCACCGCACCCTCGCGGGCGGTCAAGGTGTGGCCGTAGCCGATGGTCCAGCCGCCGTCGGGCAAACGCGCGGCCCGCCTGCGCAAGCCTTCAAAGCGCTTGACCAGCTCAACGGCGGAGCGGGTGACGCGAGGATGCAGCTTCATGTGACCCAACTTGAGACGGTGCAAACGATCTGCAAGGCTCGTCGCAAGAACGCCGCCACGGACGGGAGAGGTCCCGCCGCCAAGATTAACGCCTCAATATGTCAGTTGGTGCGGTCGAGAAGACTCGAACTTCCACTCCGGTTAAGGAACAGCGACCTCAACGCTGCGCGTCTACCAATTCCGCCACGACCGCTCGCTGGGGAGCGCGGAGGTAGCAAACCTGATCCCCTTTGTGAAGGGCGCATTGCAAGAACCCAAGACGGCGCTCCTCAACGGGCGGTGAGGCCGCTCAGGCGGATCCGGCCATATAGTCATAGACGTCGGCGGGGCGGGTGACGCTGACGGCGATCTTGTCGTCGGAAATCTGGATTTCGCCTCGCGCTACGGGATGGTTGTTGGCGAGAATCCACACCTCCTCGTGCTCGTTCACGTTCAGGGGAATGACCGCGCCGCGACCCATGCGCAAGAGCTGTTGCATGGGCAGGACGCTGCGTCCCAGCACCACGGAAATCTCCACATCGACCGACTTGACCTGGCTCACGCTTGAACATCCCCAAAGTCGCCGCTTGCGTAGGGCGCACCCAAGGCCACATTGAAGGGCGATGCTTGCTCCGAAGTTAAGCGATCCGCCGAATAGCTTTTTTCGTGCCGATGGGCGGCCCGTCCGATGGGCCGTCTCGACGGCGCCTGTTCCTTACGAGGAGGCCGTAGCCTTCATGGAAGCTCGGGCCGCAGCCATTGCGGCCGGGGAAGCAGAGGAACTGATCTGGCTCCTGGAGCACCCGCCCCTATACACCGCCGGCGTCTCGTCTAAGGCCGCTGATCTGCTCGAGCCCGACCGTTTTCCGGTGCATCGGACCGGGCGCGGCGGCCAGTTCACCTATCACGGGCCGGGGCAGCGGGTGGCCTATGTGATGCTGGACCTCACCGCCCGACGTAGGGACGTCCATGCCTTCGTCGCCGCTCTCGAAGCCTGGGTGATCGGGGCGCTGGACGCCTTCAACGTCAAAGGCGAGATGCGCCAGGGCCGCGTGGGCGTTTGGGTGGAGCGCAAGACACCGGGCCTGCCGCCGCGCGAGGACAAGATCGCCGCCATCGGCGTGAAGATCCGCAAATGGGCGTCCTTCCACGGCGTTAGCTTGAACGTGGAGCCGGACCTGGACCACTTCTCCGGCATCGTGCCGTGCGGCATTTCAGAGCATGGGGTGACCAGCCTCGTCGATCTCGGCTTGCCGGTGACCATGGACGAGGCGGATGCGGCGCTGAAGGCGAGTTTCGAGGTGGTGTTCGGACCGGTGAAGGATGCAGCTTCACCAACGTGAAGGCGATAGCCTCCCCCATTGCGGAGAGGGATTGAGGGTGGGGCGCAGGCGCGACATTGGGCCGTCGTTCTACTTGCAGCCCCTCATCCTTCCCTCTCCCCCAAAGGGGATAGGATTCTAGGCGAACTCCACCAGCACCTCATCCGCAGCGACACTGTCTCCGGCGTTGGCGCCCACGGTCTTCACCACCCCATCCCGTTCGGCCTTGATGATGTTCTGCATCTTCATGGCTTCGATGATGGCGACCGTTTCGCCGGTCTTCACCGCCTGGCCGAGCACGACGTCGAGGGAGATCACCAGGCCCGGCATGGGCGAGACGATGGTCTTGGAGGTGTCGGCGGGCTCACGCTTGGGCAGCCGTTCGTGCAGCTCAGCCGAGAGCGGCGTCAGGACCAAGACGCGGGCCTTGGCGGCGCGGTGGCGGATGACGAAACCTTCGGCTGCGGGGTGGGCTTCGACGGTGAAGGGCTGGCCGTCAAGCTTGCCCCGGAACACCGCCTTGCCGGGGCGCCAGTCGATCGTCTTCAGCGCCAAGGTGCGCCCTTCGTCCAAAAGCACGATATCCAGCTCAGAAGCGGCGGCGCTCAGGCGCACACGGCGCGGCGGCGCTTCGCCCACCACCACGGTCCAATCGTTGCGGGTCAAAGGGCTGGCGAGGCCGTCGCCGACCTTCCGCGCCCTGGAGGCCAGGGTCCTGTGCATGTAGGCGGCGACGGCGGTCAGCACGTCCGCCTGGAACGCCGTCGGTTCAGTTCCGTGGAAGCCGTCCGGGAACTCGTCCTTGATGTAGGCGGTGGAGAGGGCGCCGGACTTGAACCGAGCCTCTTCCATCACTGCGGCCAGGAAGGGCACATTGTGGCCGAGCCCCTCAATGTGGAAGTCCTCCAGCGCCCGGCCCATGCCGGCCACCGCCTGCGCCCGCGTCTCGCCCCAGGTGCAGAGCTTGGAGATCATCGGATCGTAGAACATGGAGATCTCGTCCCCCTCCCGAACGCCCGCGTCGTTGCGGACGGTGTAGGCGCCCTGCTCCCCCTCATTGGGCGGATCGTAGCGGACCAGGCGGCCGATGGAGGGCAGGAAGCCCCGGTAGGGGTCCTCCGCATAGATGCGGCTCTCCACCGCCCAGCCGTTGATTTTCAGATCGTCCTGGGTGAACGACAGCGGCTCGCCGGCGGCGGAGCGGATCATCTGCTCCACGAGGTCCAGGCCGGTGATCAACTCGGTCACCGGGTGCTCCACCTGCAGGCGGGTGTTCATCTCCAGGAAGTAGAAGCTCTTGTCTTGCCCGGCCACGAACTCCACCGTGCCGGCGGAATCGTAGTCCACCGCCTTGGCCAAGGCCACCGCCTGCGCGCCCATGGCGGCGCGGGTCTCGGGGTCGAGCAGCGGCGACGGGGCCTCCTCGATCACTTTCTGGTTGCGGCGCTGAATCGAGCATTCCCGCTCGAACAGGTGCACCACGTGGCCATGCTTGTCGCCCATCACCTGGATTTCAATGTGACGGGGCGAGGTGATGAACTTCTCGATGAAGATGCGGTCGTCGCCGAACGCGCCCTTGGCCTCGGCGCGGACGGCGGGAAAGCCCTCCTCCACCTCGGCGCGACTATAGGCCACCCGGATGCCCTTGCCGCCGCCGCCGGCGGAGGCCTTGATCATCACCGGATAACCGATCTCCTCGGAGATTTTCACCGCGTGGGCGGCGTCGTCGATCTCGCCGATGTGGCCAGGGACGCAGGAGACGCCGGCCTTCTGGGCGAATTTCTTGCTTTCGATCTTGTCGCCCATGGCGTGGATGGCGTGCGGGTTGGGGCCGATGAAGACGATCCCCTCCTTGGCGCACCGCTCGGCGAACGAGGCCTTCTCCGACAGGAAGCCGAAGCCCGGATGCACCGCCTCCGCGCCGGTTTGCTTGCAAGCGGCGATGATCTTGTCGGCGTCGAGGTAGGACTGCGCCGCCGGGGGCGGGCCGATGAACACGGTCTCGTCAGCCAGCTCCACCGCCAGGCTATCGGCGTCGGCTTCGGAGTAGACCACCACCGTGGTGATCCCCAGGCGCCGGCACGTCTTGATGATCCGAACCGCGATCTCCCCACGGTTGGCGATCAATAGCTTGGAAAACATCCGGTCCCGGCTCTCGTTAACGTCTTCAAGACCGAGTTAGCCGGGAACCGGAGCAAATCCCAGGGCGATTCTAAACCGGAGCAGGTGTCGAGGTGACGCCGCTGATAGTTTTGGTGGCCGTCAGACGCCCGTAAAGAGCGACGGCCGCGCCGACGCCGGTAGCCAGTTGGGTGACCGTGCTGATGGTCGCCGCCTGGTCGCCGGCGGCCTTGATGCCGGCGGCGGCCAGAAGGATGGGGGCGAACGCTCCGGCAAGGGCGATCAGGCTGCCCCAGACGCTGGTCGAGGCGATGGCGGGTTTGGTCATGGTGTCCATGTTGGTTTTCCTTTGGTTGAGGTTAGTTTGGGATGCCGGTTTCGATCATTCCGGCGAGCTCCTGCGCCCGATGGCCCACTTGGGAGGCCCATTTGGTGGCGAGAAGATCGTGGGCTGCGGCGGCGAAGGCGGAGGTTTCGAGGAAGGAGAGCACGCCCGTGAACGCTGCAAAGCCCGCCGCCCCGAGGTTGAAGACAAGCTCCGTCATCGCATCGCCGCGCACAGGATCGAGCTTGCGCCACCACGGCCAGCGCTGATCGAGGGCGGTTCGCGCCGCCTCGATATCGCTCTTCAGCAGCACCATCGCCTCCGCCCGGCTTATGCCGACGCCATCGAGGTTGCGGCCGACGCCGATGGTCAGGCGGCCGGCGGTGTCGCAATAGGGCTTAAGCCTCAGCCCCTCGTGACGGATCAGGCGGTCGGTCAGGGCGTCGTCGTTTTCGATCATGAGCGTCAACCTTGCCAGCAGCCGATATTGGGCGCCGACGCGTTGGCGATCGCCCGCCCGTCGATGTCGCAAAGGGGCGCGCCCGCCGCCAGCGGTCGGCCTGAACCTTGGGCGATGGAGCCGGTCAAGGCGTAATCAGCCGGGCCGCTATAGCCAGTGCTCGCTGTCAGGGAGGCCAAAGGCGTCCCGCCAAAACCGAAGGCCGCGCCGGTTGCATCACCCAGCGTCGCCCGCGAATGCGCCTCGCCGCCCGTCGCGGTGCGCCAGCTGCCGATGTCGTAATACTGGCTCCCGCCGCTCCGCCAAGCGCCGCCGGAGCCGGTTAGGTTGGTCAGGTTGGCGTAGGCGTTGCCGTCGAGGCTAGGCGTCGGGACCCCTGTGTCGATCTGGCCGAAGAATACGAAGTTCGTCCCGGCCGCCGCGCTGACGAACAGATTGTTGGTCAGCGAATGGCCCGAAGCGCCCGCCCCGCGCACGTACCACCCGTTGCCCCAGCCCTGGCGCTGGCCGACGATGGTGTTGTTGTAATAGCTGTCTCCAGACCCGCCCAGAACGTCTAAGCCGTTGTTGCCGGGGTCCTGAATGTAGTTGAATCGCACGACATTGCCGCCGCTCTTGGCGTCGTCGGCAGCCGACCCGGCGACGTTGGAATAGTTGGTCCGCCAGACGCCGCCGTTGTGATAGCTCGACGACAGACGCTGGCTGGCGATGGGATCGTTGTAGCCGCGGTTGAACTGAACGGTGACGCCCGAACAAAGAGCCCACATCTCGACTATCGAGTTGCCGCCCGCGTTCCAGCCGATGTTGCGCTCGATGGTCCCGGATGAGACGGCGGCCACTTCGTAAGCATTGTTGAGGGTGTCGAAGGCGTAGTTGCCGCCGACATAGAGGCCGGACACGCAGCGGGCGTCGTCTATGCCATAGACCTGGAAGGCGTCTGCGCTGAGGCTGGTGTTCAGCTGCGCGCCGGTGCGGCCGGCCTGGCATGCGACGACCTGCAGACCGCTCGGTGCGTGCATCCCCGAAACATTGGCAGGGTTAAGACTGATGGCGCTGTATCGGCTCATCACCCCCGCCATGCCGGCCACCGTGACGAACCCCGTCCCCGCCACGTCTGGATAATTGATCAGGATGGCGTTGGCGGCTTCAGCGGTCTCGACCTGCCCGAGGTTGGGGCTGGCCGCGTCACGCAACCAAACATAAAGCGTCGCGCCATCCAGCGCGAAGGCGCCCGCCGTTTCCGTCACAGGGGCGGCGATGAACGCTTGAAGGGCGGCGATCTTGGCGGCGAGATTTGCGCCGGTGACGGCGAACAGGCGCTGGCCGTTCTCGAACACGTCGACGACCTGAGTAATCCCATTCAGCTGCCAGATGCGCGCGTCGCCGGAATAGGCGCCCCAGCCGGTGCGGATCACGCCGCCGGAGAACAGCGGCATCGCCAGAGCGTCGCCATAGGGCGCGATGACGAAGGGCGCGCCGCTGGCGCCATAGCAGGAGAGCGAAAGCGTTCCGCGCACGATGCCGCCCCGCTTGATCCCCAGCACCTGCCCGCCCATGAAGCCCGCACACCGCGCCTGAACCTGAGCCAGGGTCGTATAAGGGTTCTGGTAGGTGCCGAGATTGCGCGAGGTCGCCGCAGCGCCCGGGTCGAAATAGAGCGTCGGCGTCATGCCGAAACCGAGCTTGTAGAGGTCGAGCCCGTTCAGAGTATCACTGAGCCAGGGCGCGCTGGGCGGGGTGAACCCAAGGCCCGGCGGATTATAGATCGATCGCGCCAGCGCCGGATCGATGGGGACGGACAAGCCCATGCTCACCACTCCTCTGCAAAGAACGTCTGGCCGGTGACGGCGCCGAGGATGGACAAGGCGTGCGGCGTGATCTTCGGCGGCTCGTAGTAGCCGCCCGGCGGCACGATCAGGCTGTGTTGATCGGCGGCGGCGAGGGTGGTCCCCGCGCTTCCTTTGCTGCGAACGTAGAGGTTCGAGGCGGACTGGTTCTGGATCAGCCAGCCGGCGCGGTCTGTATTGGCGGGCATCAGGTCCTGCGCTGTCGACGCCGCGACGATGGCGCCTGAGCGGTCTGTCGCCACAGCCTGGATCGCCGTGACCGCGCGCGCGGCCGGCGCATCGGCCGCTTCGATCAGGGAGATCGCCTGTCCCGACTTCACCGGCACGAGCGCGAAAGCGCCGCATTCCACCCGCCAGCCTGCTGTGTCGCTGGCCGTCGGCGCATCGCCCCACGCCACGCTCACGGCGCCTGAAAGGCCGGTGACACGGGCGTAAGCCGCCCCTTCGACGCCCGCCTCTTTCGGGGTGAACGTCGGCGCGGAGACGGATGTGGCGCTGGCGCCCACCGACAACACCTGCGCCGCGCCGAACAGCTCCAGCGGCTGGTTCACCGCCGCGCCGGCGCTGGCGCCGAGCGCGCCGAGGCGCACCCACTCGATCCTGACCTTAGCCATGTGAAACCTCGTTATGTTCAGGAAACGACGGCGAGATCGGCGACACGGCGCCAACTCGATCCGTCGCAAAAGGCCAGCGTCGCGCCGCCTGCTTCGTCGGAGACGTAAAGGATCGCCCCTGCCCCTTGGGCGGCGGCGGAGGGCAGCGCCGCCTTGGCGAAACTTTTGACGCGAACGGCGCCGTCGATAACGAGGCGACTGTTCGCGCCGCTGGAGACCACCAGGGCGTCGCTCCAGGTCGATCCATCGGCGGAGACTTTCAGGTGAAGGTCGTCATCACCGCAAAGGCCGATCTCAGCCCGTCCGGAAAATCCCGTTTGCAACAACACCGAGCCGGTGTCGCCTTGGGCGGCCTTGTTGAGCTTCAGCTGAAGACCCGCGCCCACGTTGCTGAGCAGCACCGCCGCCGATTTGACGGAGAGCAGGTTCACCGCATCCGCCGTCGTGCCGAATCCGAGCTTGGACAGGTTCTCCAGTTCGCGGACGGCGAGGCCCACGTCGGTCCAGGCGCCGCCGACCTCTACCAGCAAAACGCCCTCGTCTTTCACATAGGCGAGCCAGCCCGGTTGGGCCTCAAGCTGGCTCCAGGCGCCGGCCTCGAACCGCATCACCGCGCCCGCCGCACGGCCGGACCAATCGGTTCCGGTGGGACCGGAGGGGAGGATGTAGATCGCGCCATCCGGCGGCGACGCCGGTTCGGCGGCGACGCTGCGGCTCTCCACCGCCGTCTGCACCAGCCCGTCCAGAAGGGACAGCGCCTGGTTCATCGTCACATGCTTTTGAGCCTGGGCCGCCGCCAGATAGGGCAGCGCCAATCGCGGCGTGGCGTCGTCAGACAAGAGACCCTCCCAAGGCTTCGCGGCCAAGCCGCAATCTCAAGGATAAGTCTGCCTCCGCTTCAGGCGGCGGGGATAGGCTGCGGGATTACTCGGCCGCCATCGCCGGTTTTCGCCCGTGCGTTAAGGCAATTTTGGCCTCCAGCGCCGCGCGGGCCGCATCATATTCGGTGGATAAGCGGGCCACCAGATCGGCGGCGGAGAGAACGTCATGCACGGCGCCGATCCCCTGCCCTGCGCCCCAGATGTCCCGCCATGCCTTGGCCTCCTGGTTGCCGCCGGACGCGAAGCTCATAGCCGAGGCATCGGACACCGGCAGATGATCCGGATCAAGGCCTGAATCGACAATCGACTGGCGCAGATAGTTGCCGTGAACACCGGTGAACAGGTTCGAGTAGACGATGTCGCCGGCCCCGCTATCCACCACCATCTTCTTGTAAGCCTCCGGCGCGTTCGCCTCCTTGGTGGCGATGAAGGCCGAGCCGACATAGGCGAGATCGGCGCCCATGGCCTGCGCCGCCAGGATCGAATAGCCGGTGGCGATGGCGCCCGACAGCGCCACCGGGCCGTCGAACCATTCGCGAATCTCCCGGATCAGGGCGAAGGGCGACAGGGCGCCCGCATGTCCGCCCGCCCCCGCCGCCACGGGGATCAGACCGTCAGCGCCCTTCTCAATGGCCTTATGAGCGAAGGTGTCGTTGATCACGTCGTGCATCGTGATTCCGCCGTAGGAATGGATCGCCTCGTTCAGATCCGCCCGCGCGCCAAGGGAGGTGATCACGATCGGCGCCTTGTATTTCACGCAAAGCTCGAGATCCTGTTCGAGCCGGTTGTTGGTCTTATGCACGATCTGATTGACGGCGAACGGTGCGGACGGTTGCTCCGGATGATCGCGGTCCCACGCCGCCAGCTCCTCGGTGATTCGCGCCAGCCATTCGTCCAGTTGCGACAGGGGCCGTGCGTTCAGGGACGGGAACGAGCCCACCACCCCCGCCTTGCACTGCGCGATCACCAGGTCCGGATTGGAGATGATGAACAGGGGCGAGGCGATCACCGGCAGGCGCAAACGGTCGCGAAGGATCGGCGGCAGGGCCATAAAGTCATCTCCCGTGGGACTATCGCCCACTCACATTAGCAATGATTACTTTAGAAGGCTGGGATGGGAGAACAAGTCGCGTGCTTGACGGCGCGGCGCGCCCGGCCTTTTGTCGGGCGCGATGAGGGACCGCGCTTTGGACAACGGCTTGATATCTTTGACCGCCGGGTTTGCACCCGCAGAAGACTCCGCCTGGCGAGCGCTGGTGGAAAAAACGCTGAACGGCGCATCGTTCGACACGCGTCTGGTGTCGAAAACCTACGACGGGATCGACGTCCAGCCCCTTTACACGGCGGCCAACGCCTCGCCGCCGCTGGCGGAGAACCTGCGCGGCCGCGCGGCGTTCGACGCGGACCGGGCTTGGGACATTCGCGCCATCGTCGATCATCCCGACCCCGAAAACGCGAACGCTCTGGCGATAGCCGATCTGGTGGGCGGGGCGACCTCCCTTCTGGTGAAGATCGACCCGGCTGGGCAACACGGCGTCGCCATCACGTCCGAAGCGGATTTGGCTAAGGCGTTGGACGGTGTCTTGTTTGATTTGGCGCCCATCGCTTTGGACGCGGGCTATCTCGGGGCAGAAGCCGCCCGTTGGCTGGGCACCCTCGCTCACTCCCAGACCTTGCGGCCGCACCTGCACCTTCACCTCGATCCGATCGGAGCCTTTGCGCGGACGGGCGTCAGTCCTGGCCCGATCGAAGCGCACTTGGCCGAAGCCGCCGAGGTCGCCCGGGACGTTCCCGCAACCACCGCCTTCCTGGCGTCGGGCCAAGCGCTGCACGAAGCCGGCGGGACCGACGCCCAGGAGATCGCCGCGATGGCCGCCGCGGGACTCGCCTATGTCAAAGCCTCGGTCGCTGCCGGAGATGATCTGGCGGCCGCGATCACCAGCGTTGCTCTCGGCGTCGCCGCGGACGCCAACTATTTCGCCGGCGTCGCCAAGTTTAGGGCGGCCCGCGCCGTCTGGGCCCGGGTCGTCGGGGCGATGTCGCGAGACGCTAATCCGGCCAGGATCGAGGCCCGGTCGTCACGCCGAATGCTGTCCACCCTCGATCCTTGGGTGAACATGCTGCGGCTGACCTCAGCGGCGGTCGGCGCCAGCATCGGCGGGGCGGACGCCATCGTGCTTGACCCCTTCACCCAGCCGTTGGGCCGCCCGACGACCTTCGCTCGCCGCCAGGCGCGCAACCTGCAACTGGTGCTGATGGAGGAGGCTCACCTCGGCCGCGTGGCCGATCCCGCCGGCGGAGCGTGGTATCTCGAAACCCTCACCGACCAGTTGGCGCGGGCCGCTTGGGCGCTGTTCCAGGCGATCGAACGCCAAGGCGGGATCATACAGGCGCTCACCTCGGGCTTCATCACCGATGCTGTGGCCCAAACCAACGCCGCTCGCACGGCCGACGTCGCCAAACGCAGGGCCGGTCTCGTCGGCGTTTCCGAATTTCCGAACCTGATGGAAGGCGCGGTGGAGGTTGATCCAGTGGATTACGCACGCTTCGCCAAACCATCGCCCCTTATGGCCAAACCTGGACCGGATAGCGCCTGCCCGCCGCTGGCGCCTCACCGCTCGTCGGAAGGGTTTGAGCATCTGCGGGCGAAGTCGAAGGCTATGAGGCCGCTTCCCTCGGCCTTCCTCGCCACCCTGGGCGCACCAAGAGACTACACCGGCCGAGCCGGGTTCATCCGCAACATGCTGGCGGCGGGCGGCATCGACTGCGTATTGGGCGAGGCCGTCGCTTACAGCGCCGCACAGACCCCGCTGGTTGTGATCTGCGGCTCCGACGCCGGCTACGAGGGCGACGGCGAGGCGGTCGCCCGAAACTTGAAGGCCCAGGGCGCAAAGCGGGTCTATCTGGCCGGAAGACCGGGCGATCTGGAGGCTGGCCTCAAAGCCGCAGGCGTGGACGGCTTCATCTTCGCGGGTATGGACATCGCCGCCGGCCTCGCCGTGATCCTGCAGACGTTTGAGAGCGGAGCGGCGGCATGAGCGGCTTTCCCGACTTCACCACTTTGGATTTTGATGGGCCTTCTTCTGCCGGTTTGAACCCTAACCCGTCCGTACAAACTTGGGGCACGCCCGAAGGCGTTGACGTTAAAGGCCGTTACGACGCAGCCGATATCGCCGGCCTGGAAGCGCCCTTCGGCTATCCAGGCGTCGCGCCGTTCCTGCGCGGTCCTTACCCCACCATGTATCTAACCAATCCGTGGACGATCCGCCAATACGCGGGCTTTTCCACCGCCGAAGACTCCAACGCCTTTTACCGCAAGAACCTCGCGGCCGGGCAGATGGGCCTTTCGGTGGCCTTCGACCTCGCGACCCACCGAGGCTACGACTCCGACAATCCGCGGGTGGCCGGGGACGTCGGAATGGCGGGCGTCGCCATCGATTCCATCTACGACATGCGCACCCTCTTCTCCGGCATTCCGCTGGACCGGATGAGCGTGTCCATGACCATGAACGGCGCCGTTCTTCCCATACTTGCGCTCTACATTGTGGCGGCGGAGGAACAGGGCGTCTCCCCCGACAAGCTTTCAGGCACGATCCAGAACGACATCCTGAAAGAATTCATGGTGCGGAACACCTACATCTATCCGCCTGAGCCCTCGATGAGGATCATCTCGGATATCTTTGCTTTCACGTCGAAAAAGATGCCGAAGTTCAATTCAATTTCCATCTCCGGCTATCACTTGCAGGAAGCCGGCGCGACCGTCGATTTGGAGCTGGCCTACACCCTGGCCGACGGCATTGAATACATCCGCGCCGGGGTGGCCGCCGGTCTGCCGGTGGATCAGTTCGCGCCGCGCCTGTCGTTCTTCTGGAACGCCGGCATGAACTATTTCATGGAGGTGGCGAAGCAGCGGGCCGGGCGGCTGCTCTGGGCCAAGCTGGTGAAGGAGACCTTTGGCGCCGATAGCTCCAGGTCCCTGTCGCTGCGCGCCCACACCCAGACCAGCGGCTGGAGTCTCGCCGCCAGCGACATTTTCAACAATGTCACGCGCACCTGTGTCGAGGCCATGGCGGCAACCAACGGCCAGACCCAAAGCCTGCACACGAATTCCCTCGATGAAGCTCTTGCCTTGCCGACGGATTTTTCCGCCCGCATCGCGCGCAACACCCAGCTTTTCCTGCAGATCGAAAGCGGCCTGACCCGCACCATCGATCCTTGGGGCGGCAGCTATTATGTGGAACGGCTGACTCAGGACCTGGCGGAACGCGCCCTCCACCACATCAGGGAGGTCGAGGCCCTCGGCGGCATGACCAAGGCGATCGAACAAGGCCTGCCCAAGCTCCGCATCGAGGAGGCCGCCGCCAAGACCCAGGCCCGCATCGACGGCGGCAAGCAGGCCGTGGTGGGGGTCAACCGCTTCAAGCCCGATGGCGCCGACGAAATCCCGGTCATGAAGGTCGACAACGCCTCCGTGCGCAAGCAGCAGCTGGAGAAGCTGCGCCGCCTTCGCCTGGAGCGCGATCCAGAAGAGACCGCCGCCAGGCTCGACGCCCTGACCAAGGGCGCCAGCACGGGCGAGAACCTGTTGGCCCTGGCCGTGGACGCCGCGCGCGCCAAGGCGACGGTGGGCGAGATTTCCGATGCCCTGGAGAAGGTGTTCGGCCGCCATCGCGCCTCCATCAAGGCCATCGAAGGCGTCTACCTGAAGGAGATCGGCCACGATCCCACCGCCGCCCGCGCCAAAGCCATGGTGCAGGCGTTCAAGGAGGCGGACGGCCGCCCGCCGCGCATCCTGGTCGCCAAGATGGGCCAGGACGGTCACGACCGGGGCCAGAAGGTGGTCGCCACCGCCTTCGAGGACCTGGGCTTCCAGGTCGACATCGGCGAGCTTTTCCAGACCCCGGCCGAGGCGGCGCGGGACGCGGTGAAGAACGGCGTGCATGTGGTGGGCGCTTCATCCCTGGCCGCCGGCCACCTGACCCTGGTGCCGGAACTGCAGGACGAGTTGAAGAGGCTCGGCCGGGACGACATCATGGTGGTAGTGGGCGGGGTGATCCCGCCGGAGGACTTGAAGACCCTCTACAACATGGGCGCGGCGGCGGTGTTCCTGCCCGGCACGGTGATCTCCCAAGCGGCGATCCAGCTTCTGGAGGAGCTCAATGCCCGCCTCGGCTACGCCCAAGCCGCCGCGGAATAGCCGGCGACGCGATAGACGTCAGCCGAGGAAGACGATCCGGTCGCCCTCCGCTCGCGCCAACGCCACCTCTTCGGCGAGGCCCGGGTCTGTCTGAAGATCGTGGCGCGTCCCTTCCACATAGAGGGTGCCGTCGATGGTCTTGGACAGGAGATCGGCCGACATCTTGTGCCCGCGAAACAGGTCCACCACCGCGCCCGAGATCGGATAGAGCGGCCCCAGCAGCGGAATAGCCGCCGCTCCGATCAGGGTTCGAAGGCCGACGAGCGCAGCCACCTGCATCATCACGCCGATCGGCGCTCTGGCCCGGAACCCCATGAACAGCAGCATCCCGCCCGCCGCGATGGAGTAGATGTCGCCAAGCCCCGGCACCCAGGCCAGCATGCCGTCGATGCCGATGCCAAACGGGCCGACGCCGACGATATTGTCTGACAGCTTGCCGATCCGTTCGATGGCGCGGCGGGCGTTCACCACCTCCTGATGCGTGCGGACGAAGAGCATGTGTGTTCCCCCGAGCCTTGGAATGGTCCAGCTCAGCTTGACCTATCTAGCCAGCGTCCGAAAGGGCCGAGCGTTCCGCCCAACGGCCAAGTTTCCGCACCAAGGTTTTACCGCCCGCCTCTCCGCACGTGCGCACCACCCAGTCGCAAATCGAACTGGCTTCGACCTCTAGGTCTGGTGCGCCGATCAGGATCATGGCCGAGCCGTTCATCGTCATGGGGTCGAGCAGAGGGCGCAGCCTCGCCTCCGCCACCAGCAGCGAGGGCGGATGCAAGGCCTCCAACCCGCGCAAGAGGGCGTCGAAGGTTTCAAGATCCTTTAGCGGCGCCCAGATGGCGAAGATGGCGGGCGGCCTCGCGTTCACGGCCCGCTTCACGCCGGCGATGATCTGCGCGTACTCGTCCCCCCGTTCGAACGGCGGATCGATTAAATAGGCGAGCCTCGACCGATCGTGCGGCCGACGGCGCCCGAGTTGCTGATAGCCATCCGTCAAGATGGCGCGCGCATCGGCGGGTTTTTCCCGTGCGCTCTGATCCAAGATCGCCTGCAGCGCCTGTTGATCGTCAGCGCGCAATTCGCAGCCTTCGTAATGGTCGCCTCGCCGCAAAGCGCCCACGGTCAACAGCGGCGAGCCCAGATAGAAGCGCAGTCCGCCATCGGGATTAGCAGCCCTCACCGCCGCCTTCAGCGGCGCTAAGCCCGCCGGGGCCGCCTCATCCGCCATCAACCGACCGATGCCAGCTTCCGCCTCGCTCGATCGGCGCGCCCTAATGTCCTGGAGATCGTAGAGGCCTGCGCCTGCATGGGTGTCGATCACCGTCAGCGGCGCGCGATCGTCCTTCAACCGCGCCAGAAGCTGGAGCCATAACGCGTGCTTCAGCACATCCGCGAAATTGCCGGCGTGAAAATGATGGCGATAATTCAGGACCGGAACCTTGGAGAACGGATGGGGTTCAGCCTTTCAGCTTGGGCGCATTTGCCAGGAACGCCAAGCCGACGGGGACGATGAAGATGCCTTTGGACGGTGGTCATGACAACGTCGCCGTCGCCCAACATGCCGGCCTCGCCTACGTGCACGAGGACGATCCCGGCATTCGTCGAAAGCGGGCGGGAAAGGGGTTCACCTACCTCGATCCGCATGGACGGACCGTGAAGGACGCGGAGACCCTGGATCGCATCCGCAAGCTCGCCATACCCCCCGCCTATGAAGACGTGTGGATTTGCAGCGACCCCCAGGGCCACATCCAAGCCACCGGTCGCGACGCCAAGGGCCGCAAGCAATACCGCTATCACGCAGACTGGAGCGCCGTTCGCGGCGAAACCAAGTTCGCGCACATGGCCGCTTTTGGCCGCGCCCTGCCCAAGATCCGCGCGCGGGTCGACGCCGATCTTCGCAAGCACGCGCTGAGCCACGATAAGGTGGTCGCGACGGTGGTGCGTCTGCTGGAGCTCACCCTGATTCGCGTCGGCAACGACCAGTATGCGAGGGAGAATAAGAGTTTCGGCCTCACCACACTCCGCAGCCGTCACGTTAAAAGCGAAGGCGCCGCGCTGCAGTTCGAGTTCAAGGGCAAGAGCGGGGTCATGCATCAAACCGGCGTGCAGGACCGTCGGCTGGTGCGGATCATCAAGGCGCTGCAAGCCATGCCAGGGCAGCGCCTGTTTCAATATGTGGACGAGGCTGGCGAGCGGCGCGCCGTCGGCTCCCACGACGTCAACGCCTATCTCAAAGATATCACCGGCGAGCATTTTACAGCCAAGGATTTTCGCACCTGGGCCGGCACCATCGCCGCCGCCAAGGCCTTGGCCATGCAGCCGCCGCCGAGCGGCGTGACCGAGGCGAAGCGGCTCACCAACCTCTGCGTGAAGGCCACGGCGGGCCTGCTCGGCAACACGCCGGCGGTCTGCCGCTCCGCCTATATTCATCCGGCGGTTCTGGATGCTTTCGCCGAGCAAGGGTTGCCGAAAAGCTTCGCCAAGGCGGAGGGCGACAAGTACGAGAAGGCGGTGTTGAAGTTCCTCGACGCGCTCGCGGCGGCGAAACCGGAAGCCCGCACCCGCGCCTGAGTGCTTCATCGCGCAGGGAGCCTGTTCGTTAATCCCCCTCACCGCCACTCGTCATCTGTCGAGTTTGTCTAATGAAAGTCCCGCGATGGCAGGATCACCCGCACGTTGCGGGGATGACGCGAGCCGCCCGTGGGGCCTCCCGTCTTCACATGATCGGCGTGCGCTAAGCTCTTGAAAAGATCGGCTTCCTGATCCAGGCCCTTAAGCTCTGCGGTTCGGTCGATCAGCCGGTGCGCCCGCAGGTGGACGATCCCTTCGGGACTCTTCTGGATGCGGCCATGCACGGCCAGGAGACGCGCGCTCATGATCACGCGGCGATATTTGTCGAACACGTCGGGCATGACCACCAGGTTGGCGACGCCGCTCTCGTCTTCCAGGGTGATGAAGCAGACCTTTCCCGTGCCCGGCCTCTGGCGCACCAACACCACCCCCGCCGCCGCGGCGCGGGCCTTGTCACCCAATCGGGCCAGGGAAGCGCAGGCGAAAAACCCTTCATCGGCAAAGGCTTGGCGGAAGAAGCTCATAGGGTGCGCCTTCAACGACAGGCGGGTGGTCTGGTAGTCCGCCAGTACGTGCTGGGCGAGACCCAGCGCCGGCAAGTCCACCATGATCTCCTCATCCGGCAGGTTTCGCAGCAGAGGCGCGGGGGCGAGGCGGGCGACGCCCCTCACCTGCCAAAGGGCTTGACGGCGATCAAGCCCGATGGAGCGCATGGCGTCCGCGTCCGCCAGCCGCTGAAGCTGCGCCCGGGTGAGGCCGGAGCGGCGAACCAGATGGTCGAAGCCGCCAAAGCCTTCGCCCCGAGCATCGATGAGCCGCTGAGCCCAAGCCTCTGAAAATCCATCGATTTGCCGGAAACCTAGCCGCAAGGCCGGCTTATCAAGCTCTCCCTCTTCCAAGGTGCAGTCCCAGGCGCTGTGCTCCACATCCACCGGCCGCACCTGCACCCCATGTTCGCGCGCATCTCGCACGATCTGCGCCGGAGCGTAGAAGCCCATGGGCTGAGAATTGAGCAAAGCCGCAGCGAACACGGCCGGGTGGCGGCACTTCAGATAGGCCGATACGTAGACAAGCTTGGCGAAACTGGCGGCGTGGCTTTCGGGGAAACCGTAGGAGCCGAACCCCTCGATCTGCTTGAAACAGCGTTCGGCGAACGCCCGCTCGTACCCCCGCCGCACCATACCTTCCACCATCAACACCCCGTAGTTCTGGATCGTGCCGACGTTGCGGAAGGTGGCCATAGCCCGGCGAAGGCCATCGGCCATATCCGGCTTGAACTCGGCGGCGACGATAGCGAGTTGCATCGCCTGTTCCTGGAACAGCGGCACGCCCAGCGTTCGCCCCAGGACTTTATTGAGTTCATCCTGCGGATACTGGGGCGCGGGATGAGGGAAATCGACAGTCTCCAGTCCGGACCTGCGGCGCAGATAGGGATGCACCATGTCGCCCTGGATCGGCCCCGGCCGCACGATCGCCACCTCGATCACCAGGTCGTAGAACTTCGCCGGCTTCAGCCGCGGCAACATGCTCATCTGCGCCCGGCTTTCGATCTGAAACACGCCGATCGTGTCAGCGTTCGAGATCATGGCGTAGACGTCCGGCTGGTCCGGCGGCAGGTCCGCCATGTCGCCAAGCGCCGTTCCGTGCGCCTCCAGAAGCGCGAACGCCTTTTTGATGCAGGTCAGCATCCCGAGCGCCAACACATCCACCTTCATGATCTTCAGGGCGTCGATGTCGTCCTTGTCCCATTCGATGAAGGTGCGATCGTCCATGGCGGCGTTGGCGATGGGCACGATCTCGTCCAGCCGCCGCTCGGTCAGCACGAACCCGCCCACGTGCTGCGACAGATGGCGGGGGAAGCCCATCAGTTCGCTCGCCAGCCGCACGGCGCGGCGGATTATGGGATTGTCAGGATCAAGACCGGTCTGACGGATATGATCGGCGGGCAGGCCGTCGCCCCAACTGCCCCATACCGTCCCGGCCAAGGCGCCGGTCACGTCCTCGGTCAGGCCCAGAACCTTGCCGACCTCGCGGATGGCGCTCCTCGGCCGATAGTGGATCACCGTGGCGCAGATCGCGGCGCGGTGACGGCCATAGCGGCGGTAGATGTATTGGATGACGTCCTCGCGTCGCTCATGTTCGAAATCGACGTCGATATCCGGCGGTTCGTCCCGTTCACTGGAGACGAAACGGGCGAACAGGAGGTCGGTCTCCATCGGATTGACCGCCGTCACGCCAAGGCAAAAGCAGACCACGCTGTTGGCGGCCGACCCGCGGCCCTGGCAAAGGATGTGTTGGTCTCGGGCATACTTCACCACGTCATGAACGGTGAGGAAGTATGGTGCGTATCGGCGCTCTTCGATCAGGGCGAACTCGGCCTTGAGGTTCTCGCAAACCTTTTCCGGAACGCCCTCTGGATAACGCCAGGCGGCGCCCGCCCAGGCCAAGTCCTCCAGATGTTGCTGCGAGGTCTTGCCCAGGGGCGTCGGCTCATGGGGGTATTCGTATTCCAGATCCTTCAGTCTGAAGCGACACAGCGCCGCCAGGCGCACCGTCTCGGCGATCGCCTCGGGATGGTCCCGGTAGAGCCTGGCGATTTCCTCCCGCCGCTTCAGATGCCGTTCGGCATTGGGCTGAAGAAGAATGCCCGCCGTCTCCAGCGACACATGCTCGCGAATGCAGGTCATCACGTCCTGCAGCTCCCGCCGTACCGGGGCGTGATAGAGCACGTCGCCGACCGCCAGGAGCTTGGCGCCTGTTCGCGCCGCCGTATCGGCCAGACCGTCCAACCTTCGCCCGTCCATCGGGCCATAGCCCATGTGGGCGGCGAGCCAGACCCGGTCGGGCGCGGATTTCAAAAGCCGGTCCATATGGCCGGCCAGTCTGTCATCCGGCTGAGGTGGGGCGACCAGAGCCAGGAGCAATCCCTGCGTATCGTTCAGAAGATCGTCCAGGATAAGCTTGCAGTCGCCCTTCTCCGTCTGCGCGCCCGTATTGCCCCGGGTGAGCAGGCGCGACAGGCGGGCGTATCCCTCCCGGTCCTGCGGATAAACCAGTACATCGGGCGCGCCACATAGGAACCGGAGCCGACAACCGACGATATAGCCGTCGTAATTGAAGCTTAGCCCCTTTTCCTCCGCTTCTTTGCCAAGGCTTATGAGCTTTGAGTAAGGCCGCACCACTCCAGCCAAAGTGTTGATGTCGGTGATAGCGAAGCCTGAGTAACCGAGATCGAGGGCGGTTTCGGTCAGCTCCTCAGGTCGCGACGCCCCTTGCAGGAAGGAGAAGCAACTCGTGATCGCCAGTTCCACATAGGCGGGCGCGGCGGGCGGCGGCGTCATGGAAAAAGGCCGTGCAGAAACCAGCGGGGCGGGGCGCCCGACCGGTAAAAGCCCTCGCGAAACACCCAATACCGACGACCCTGATCGTCCTCGACCCGGTAATAGTCGCGGATATCGCGGTCTGGGGCGGGCGCGAGGTCACCCAACAGATGCGCTGATCCGTCCGCCGCCTTCTCCGCTTCATCACGGCGCTCCCCTTCGGCCTTCGGCTCCTCGGCGCGCCACCACTCCCAGGCGATTCGTTCCGGACCTTCGGCCCGCGTCACTTTGTGGGTTGTGCGCCGCCAGGTGAACTGCTGCGGCGGATCCTCCGGCACGCCGGCGATCACCGTGATGGGATGAGGCGGGGTGAACAGGCTCAAAGGGCGAAGCAGGGCGTCGTCATAGACCGCCGCCAGCTCGTTTTCCCAGGAGACGGTGGAGGCGAACGGCGCCGATTTCACAGCCTGTTCTGGAATGCGGCTTTCGCGGGCGGGCGCGAGACGGCGGATCGCGGCCGACCCAAGGCGCACCGCGAACCTATCGATCAGGGCGGCGAGATCACCATCGTCGGCGCCCCCCAGGAAGTCACAGGTCTCTCCTTTCGTCTGCTGCACATCCTCCGCCGTCAGACGCACAAGATCGAAGCCGAAATCCGCCTCCAGGCCCTCGTTGAGCACCGCCAATCGCTCCGAGAACAGGGCGGCGATGCGGGCCGGGTCGCGGAGGGGGCGGCTGCTTCGCACAAGCAGGCGCTTGCACGCCCCGTCAACCCGGAAGAGGTCGAGCCGGAAGGTTCGCCCACCAACGCCTCTTTGCGCCAACCGCTCCGCCAATCGTTCGGCAAGCCAGCGGCAGAGCTTCAGCACCTGATCTTCCAGGGCGATCGGTTCGGCCAATCGGTGTTGGACAAAGAAGGCGGTGGGCTCGAGGGAAAGGTCTAAGGCCGCGGCGCGCAGACCCAGGATTTCGTCCAGGCGCAGCAGCAGCCGCTCTCCCAACCGGCGCGCTAGAGTGGCGCGAGGCAGATCAAGGATTTGCCCCACCCGGCGCAATCCGAGACGGTGCAGCACGCCAAGGCTTTCACTATCCAGGCGGAGGGCGGCGGCGGGAAGGTCGCGGACGGACACGGGGGCTTGTGGATCGCCGTGGCGGGCGAGCGCCCAGGCAAGCCCTGGAGTTTGCGCCACGCCGGTGCGGACGCTGATTCTCTGTCGCTGCAAGTGAGCCGAAAGGTGGTCGATCAGAGCGGTCTCGCCCCCGAACAAGGCTTGCGTTCCAGTGATGTCCAGGTGGACGCCGTCCGGCGGATCAAGGGCGAAGGCGGGGGTGTAGCGGCGGCAAGCCTCCCCGATCGCGACAAGAAAAACCTGATCGGCGGTGGGATCGGCGTCGATTACGGCGAGCTCTGGAACCCGCGCCCGAGCGGCGGCGAGTGGAAGACCAACGTCCAGACCAAGGGCCTCGGCCGCCTCGTCCAGGGCCGCCAGGCGAAGGGTGTTATCCCGCTTGGCGATAAGCGCCAAAGGAGACTGCGGCGTCTTGCAGGATCGCCTGACTCGATCGACCGAGAGCCGGGGAAGCCACAGGTGCAGCCAGCGGCGTTGAGGCGACATCACCGCCGCAACGGACGCCGAAGCCGGCCGATCTGAAGGCGCGGTCATGGCTGCTCCACTCCAAAGTCCAGCGGCCGGTCTGTCCATGACGATTGCGGACGAGCTCCACATTGAGGGCCGGCGCGCCGAGCCGTCGCTTGGGAGCGAGACCGGGCGCCGAGGCGATGCGCCAGCGGGTCAGGGCGGCGCTGGTGGCGATCAGGTGGGGGATGGTCAGGAAGGCGAGACTATGGGCCTTCGCCGCCGCTAGGTTGAACCGGCGGGTGACGGACAGGTCCGCCAACGCCGCGCCATCCCAAAGATCACCGATCAAGACCTCAGGCGTTCGCACACGGAGCGCTTCATTGAGGAGCCTTAAAACCTCGGCGCCGTCTGGAGCTTGCACGAAGACCATCCGCCCTGGATCGACCCCCAAGGCATGGAGCCCAGGGCCATAAACCCCGCCACCTTCCCTCAGGGCGGATGCCTCCTGAACCACAAGGACAGTGGCTCTCGGCCGCAATTCGAACCAGCGGGCCATAAGGAAGGCGGTGAAGGCGCGCGCCGCCAATGGATCGGCTCCGGCGCCGGCGATCTGGTGCGATCCCCAGGCAAGACCCCCGGGAAGGCGACGGTCGATTTCAGGGTCTCCGAGCGACAACCCCGAGCCAAGCAAAGATGCAGGATCGTCCAAACGGAGGGGAGAGCCGCCCGCAACCCCCTCGAGCCGTTCGATACGGCGGCGCAGATGCGTGATCTTAGGATCGGTGACCATGATAAGCCGCTCATCGCGCTACCGCGGCCTGACGTGCAGGCGTGCCACGTTCGAGCGTTCCGGCGGGTCGCGGCGCTGGCAGGCGGCGGCCACGGGGCAGGCGCCGCAGCGGGCCCAACTGTGGGTGCAGCGCAGCTGTCCCAGCCGCTTCATCAGCCAGTGCAGCTCATAGAAATCCTCCGCCGTCCAGGCGTCCGGCGCGAGGCTCATCAGGATGCGGCCGGCGTCCTCCGGCGTGCTCTTTTCCGGGACAAGGCCGTAGCGCCTGGCGACGCGGTGGACGTGGGTGTCGACCACCATGATGCGCATCTCCAGGCGGGAGAAATTCAGCACCGCCGCGCCCACCTTCGCCCCGACGCCGTCGAGGGTCTTCAGCCAGGCGTGCGCCTGCTCCACCGGCCAGTCGCCCAGAAAGTCGAGCTTCAGCGCGCCGGTCTGGCGGCGGATCAGCTTCAAGGTGGAGGAGAGCCAGTCCGCCTTCTCATCGGCATAGGTGACGGGGCACAGAAGATCGCGCACCTCCTCCATCGGCGCGTCGGCCAAATCGTTCCAATCGGGATAGCGGAACTTCAGCCGATCGTAGGTGGCCTGGTAGTCCTCGTCATGAGTGCGGGAGCTGATCAGGGATTTCACCAGCTGGTCCATCGGGCTGAGCCGCCCGCCGCCCGAGCCGAAGGAGCCGAAACCGGACACCAGCCGGCGGCGAAACTGCGCCAGATCGAGGCTCACATCCGACACGTCGCCGAAATTCAGGGAAAACTGCATGGCTCATCCTCCGGCGGAAATAAGAACATAACAGGAACATAATGTCGAATCGTTAAGCTCGCTTTTGCATGAAAAGTTTCCTTCATAAGCAGGGCGCCTTAGAAGAACCCTACAGACTCAAGGATTTCCGCTCTTGCCCGCATCTGTCGATTTCGATCTGGCCGTCATCGGCGGCGGGGTGAACGGGTGCGGGATCGCGCGCGATGCGGCCGGGCGGGGCGCCAAGGTGGTGCTGTTCGAGAAGGGCGATCTGGCCGGCGCGACCTCCTCGGCGTCCACCAAGCTGATCCACGGCGGGCTCAGGTATCTGGAATTCTACGAGTTTCGGCTGGTGCACGAGGCCTTGGCGGAGCGGGCGGTGATCTGGCGCATCTCGCCGCATTTGACCCTCCCCCTGCGGTTCGTGCTGCCCCACCACGACGGCCTGCGGCCCCGCTGGATGCTGCGGATCGGACTGTTTCTATACGACCACCTCGGCAAGCTGGGGGGATTGAGGACGGCCGAGAGTTTAGACCTGACCAAAGATGTCGCCGGCAAGCCTTTGAAATCGCAATACAAGAACGGGTTCGCCTATACCGATTGCCAAACCGACGACGCCCGCCTGGTGGTGCTGAACGCCATGGACGCCAAGGCGCGGGGCGCGGATATCCGCGTGCGGACCAAGGTGGTTTCGGCGGTCCGGGCGGCGGACGGATGGACCATCACCACGGAAGACGCGGCGGGCGCGCATATCACCACTACGGCGCGGGTGCTGGTGAACGCGGCCGGCCCTTGGGTCAACGCCGTGCTGGATCTCGCCAAAATGGAGAAACCCTCCGGCGTCAGGCTGGTGCAGGGCAGCCATATCGTCACCCGGAAACTCTACGACCACGACCGCGCCTATATCTTCCAGAACGCCGACAAGCGGATCGTCTTCGCCATCCCCTGGCAGGACGAGTTCACCATGATCGGCACCACCGACCGGGACTGGGCCGCCTCGCCCGAGAAGATCGAGGCCAGCAATGAGGAGGTCGCCTATCTCTGCGCCGCCGTGGACGAGTATTTCGAGCGCTCGGTCACGCCGGCCGACGTGGTCTGGACCTGGTCCGGCGTGCGGGCGCTGGTGGACGACGGCGCCGGCGAGGCGCGGCAGGCGACGCGGGATTACGTGCTGAGCCTGGATGCGCCGGCGGGGCAGGCGCCGGTGCTGTCGGTCTACGGCGGCAAGATCACCACCTATCGGCGGCTGGCCGAGGCGGCGATGAAGAAGCTCCGCCCTCACCTGCCCGCCGCCGCCACGCCGAGTTGGACCGGCAAGGCGCCGCTGCCCGGCGGCGAATTCCCGCGCACGGGGTTCGAGGTGTTGGTCGGGGAGATTATGGAGCGCCACCCCTTCCTGGCGCCGCCCCACGCCCGCCGCCTCGCCCGCAGCTATGGCACCCGCGCCTTCGCCCTCTTGGACGGCGTTCAAGGCTGGAACGACCTCGGCGAAGTCTTCGTCGCCGACCTCACCGCGCGGGAGGTCGACTACCTGATGGACCACGAATGGGCGCGAACGGCGGAGGACGTGCTGGTGCGGCGGTCTAAGCTGAACCTCCACGCCGGCGCGGGAGATGCGGGAAGGTTAGAGGCGTATATGGCGGCGAGGCTGACCCATGAGAGCCGCCAAGCAGCGGACCTTCGTGATGGCGGCTGAGGGTGGGTGTCAGACAC
>CAXTHJ010000039.1:0-27329 GCA_964243985.1 uncultured Caulobacteraceae bacterium
GAAGGGCATGGCGCCCTTGGCGATGCCGCCCTGGAAGCGGTTGCCCATCACCAGGTCAGCTCCATCGCGAAGCTCAGCCACCATCAGGTCCAGGTTCTCGAAATCGTAGCTGTCGTCCGCATCGCCCATGATGATGTAGCGGCCGCGGGCCGCGCGCATCCCGCCCATCAGGGCCGCGCCGTAGCCCCGCTCGAACACCGGCGCCACGCGGGCGCCGAGCGCCTCAGCCATGCGCTGCGAACCGTCCGTCGAGCCGTTGTCGGCGATCAGCACCTCGCCGGAAATCCCGGCGCGCTTCAGAAAGCCCATGGCCTTCATGACGCAGATCTCGATGGTCTCCGCCTCGTTCAGGCAGGGCATCATGATGGTAAGTTCGACCTGATCCTCGATCAAGGACGGCGCGATCTTATGGCGGGCGTTATTCAGGACCTGCGTGGGCAACGAAACCTCAATGGCAAGAGTTGAACGACAACACTCAAGACGAATCGACCCATCCGTCACTTGCGCCAAATCTTACGATCTGGATCCGCCGCGCCGCCGGAAAGGGGTCCGGATTTGGCGAAACGGACCTCCGGCGCCCATGGAACACGCTGTAATTGCGAGTTTTCGGGGCATCGGGGCTAAGAGATTCGAGTGGAGCGACCTTCTTGATCGCCTTCAGATCACATTTTCGCGAGCAGTACGAGGCCGCTCTCGATGCGCTAAATAACCGCATCGGGTCAAGTCTTTCTTTTAACTGACATTTTAGCGTTGAGACCTAATCCCACAAATTCGTAAGACGAGTAAGGCTAATCAAGTCTCCCGCGCGCTCTACCCTCCGGCCCGCAGATTCAATAGCTGAACGTCATGGCCGCACCGATTTTCCACGATCCCTCCGGCCGCCGAAAGCGCCGCGCCGCCTTCAGCGTCGGTCTTTTAGTGGCGGCCATCCTCGCCATCTTCGCCGCATTCGCCGTGACATTGGCTCTGGCGCCCCACGTGCCGAGCATGAGCTTCCGCGACCCTCGCGTCCTCGTCGCCCTGCATTCCCGCGCGGCGGTGCGCGAGCGGAAGCTCCAGTGGACCCGCGTGCCCAAGCCCGGCGCGCTGCTGGGCAAGAGTCAGAGGCCTCTGAACATCGGCTTCTACGTCAGCTGGGACGAAGGCTCGCGCTCCTCCCTGGCCGACCACGTCAACCAGCTCGACATCGTGGCGCCTCAGTGGGTGGCGCTGAAGGATGGGGCGGGAAACATCAGCGTCACCAACGATCCCCGGGCCGACAACATCATCGGCAAGAGCACGCGCCATCCGTCGGTGATGCCACTGGTCCACAACTCCTCGGACCGCCTGTTCAACGGCAAGACCGCCGACGCCCTTCTGGCCAGCCCCAAGGCGCGGCTGACCCTGATCAACAACCTGAAGGACTTCGCCCAAAAACGCGGCTATTCCGGCTACATCTTCGACATCGAAAACCTGTCGCCGCAGGGGCTGAAGCTCTATCCGGGCTTCATTGCGCAGGCCAACGCGGCCTTCAATTCGAGCGGGCGTGAGATCTGGGTCACCGCCCCGTTCGATGACGATGACTGGCCGATCAAGGCGCTCGCCAAGGCGTCCGACACCCTGGTGATGATGGCCTATGACGAACACTATTTCACCGGCGGCGCGGGGCCGACGGCGGGGCAGGACTGGTTCGAGAAGCACCTCTCCGCCAACATGGCCGGGATCGATCCCAACAAGGTGGTGGTGGCTTTCGGCTCCTACGGCCTCGACTGGACCAAGGGCGGCCAGGCCGATCCCGTGACCTTCCACGAAGCTACTCTGAACGCTCACGATTCCGGGGTGGACATCGGCTTTGACCGCCAGTCTCTCAACCCCAACTATTCCTACGCCGAAGAGGATGGAACCCAGCACACCGTCTGGTTCCTGGACGCGGTCACCCTCTATAACCAGATGCGGGTGGCGGACGCCTGGCGCCCGCGGGGCTATGCTGTGTGGCGCATGGGGTCGGAGGACCAAGGCGTGTGGGACCTGCTTGGCAAGCCCTATTTGAGCGCCAATCCCAACAGCCTTCTGCATATGCCGCCTTCCACCAACTCGGTGGACTTCAACGGCAACGGAGAGGTTCTCAACCCCGTCGCCCTCCCAACGCCGGGCCAGCGGTCGCTGACCTTCGACAAGGCGTCGGGCCTGATCTCGGCCGAGCATTACGACGTGATACCCACCGCCTACGTGGTGCAGCGTCTGGGCGCGCATCCCGGCAAGGTGGCGCTCACCTTCGACGACGGCCCCGACCCTACCTGGACCGCCAGGATCCTCGACATTCTAAAAGCCAAGAACGCCCCCGCCACCTTCTTCGTCATCGGCGAGAACATGGAGATGTGGCCGGACCTGGTGAAGCGGGAGGTGGATCAGGGCGATATCGTCGGCAGCCACACCTATACCCACCCCAACATCGCCCAGGTCTCCTCCCGCCAGGTGGACCTGGAGCTGAACGTCACCCAGCGCCTATTTCAGGTCATCACCGGGCGCACCCTGCGCTTCTTCCGCCCGCCCTATCTCGGCGACGCCTCACCGTCCACGGCGCGGGAAGTGACGCCCCTCATCAACGCTAAGCACCTCGGCTATCTCAGCGTCGGCCTGCGGATCGACCCGGACGACTGGATGCGGCCCGAGGCCGACATGATCGTCTCGCGCACCATCGACCGGTTGGCGGATACGAACCCGGAAACCGGCGGCCAGATCGTGCTGCTGCACGATTCCGGCGGCGATCGCAGCCAGACGGTGAAGGCCCTGCCCGAGCTGATCGACCAGCTTCGCGCGCACGGCTACCAGATCGTCACCGTGGCCGATCTGGCCGGGCTAACGCCGGCCCAGGCCATGCCGCCGACCACCGAGGAAAAGAGCCAGATCCTGCTCGACACCGCCGCATTCGACATGGTGCGCGGCTTCAACAAGGGGATCACCGCCCTCTTCCTCACCGCCATCGGCCTTGGTCTCGCGCGCCTGATCTTCCTGGCCACGCTCGCCCTCGTGCATCGCTTCAAGAGCGAAAAGCAGACGCCTCCCGAACTGCTCGCAGGCCCCGACGCCGCCCTGGTTAGCGTCCTGATCCCCTGCTTCAACGAGGAGGCGGTGATCGTCTCCTCCATCCGCCGCATCCTCGCCTCCAACTGGCCGAACCTGGAGGTCTTGGTTCTGGATGACGGCTCCAAGGATCAGACCGCCGCCCGCGTCGAGGAGGCCTTCGGGGGAAACGACCGGGTGCGCCTGATGCGCTTTCCCAACGGCGGCAAGGCGCGAGCGCTGAACAAGGGGCTGGCGGCCTGCACCGGCGAGATCGTGGTCGCTTTGGACGCCGACACGCAGTTCCCACCCGAAACCATCGGCCGCCTCGCCCGGTGGTTCAAGGACCCCAAGATCGGCGCGGTGGCCGGCAACGCCCTGGTCGGCAACCGGGTGAACCTGATCACCCGCTGGCAGGCGCTGGAATACGTCACCGCCCAGAACCTGGAACGGCGCGCGCTGTCGGCGCTGAACGTCATCACCGTGGTGCCGGGCGCCGTCGGCGCGTGGCGGCGGGAAGCGGTGGAGGCGCTGGGCGGCTTCCCCAACGAGACCCTGGCCGAGGATCAGGACCTGACCCTGGCCGTGCAGCGCGCCGGCTGGAAAGTCGCCTTTGACGCCGACGCCCGCGCCTATACCGAGGCGCCCCACACGGTTCGGGGCCTGCTGAAGCAGCGCTTCCGCTGGTCTTTCGGCACCTTGCAGTGTGTGTGGAAACACCGGCGGGGCCTCTTCGACGTCAGGCGCCCGGTGCTGGGTTTCGTCGCCCTGCCCCAGGTGTGGCTATTCCAGATCTTCCTCGCCCTGGTCGCGCCGCTGGTGGATCTGGCGGTGATCTTCTCCGTCGCCTGGGCCTTCCACGACTGGTACGCGCACCGGGCGGAGTGGAACGACACCCTCCTGATCCAGACCCTGCTCTACTGGGCCGCCTTCATCCTGGTGGACCTCTCGGCCGCCGCCCTTGGCATGGCCTTCGAGAAGAAGGCGCCCTGGTGGGACATGGTCTGGCTGCCAGTGCAGCGCTTCGGCTATCGCCAGCTGATGTACTACGTGGTGGTCAAGGCGGTGATCACGGCCGTCAACGGCCCCGAAGTCGCCTGGGGCAAGCTGGAGCGCCAAGGCAGCGTGGCTATGGAGGGGCCGATGGGCGGCCGCGCTAAGAAGGGCGCGGGCGAAGTCGGCGCGGCGGAACCGAGAGCGAGTTAGCCGGCTAGCCCTGACGTCTTCTAGTTATCAGAACTATCGTAGCGCCGCGGGCATGGCCGAGATGTCGCCCCTCCAGTTAGAGCTGGCATAGGTCAGGTCGCGCTGGACATCTGCGCTATCCCCTTGCGCCGCCTCCGCGTCCGCCAGGATTTTCAAACTCACCGGATCGTAGGGCCAGCGCACCATCGCCTTCTTGACCTCGGCGGCGGCGCGCGCCGTCTGTCCCTCCGCCAACAACGCTTCGGCGTAGCTGCGGCGCACCGGATACCACCAGATGGGCGGATCGCTGATCCCGCCGAGATGGGCCTCCTGAATGTCGGCGGCGCGGCGATAGGCGCCCTCGGCGTCGGCATAGCGCTTCTCGATCATGGCGGCACGACCCACCAGCACCAGCCGCGCCACATCCGTCATCGCCTGGGCCTGAGGCGCGAAATCGCCAAAAGTCTTCAGGTTCTCCGGCGAAAGCTTGATGGCCGCCGCTTCCGCCTTCACCGCCGCCACATCCCCCCGCCGCGCCGCCGCCTCACCGCGGGCGTAGCGCCATAGGTTCTGGGCGTAGGGGAGCTTTGCGCCAGGATCGGTCAACGCCGCCATCTCGGCCGGGGAGGCGAAGCGACCGTAGACCACATAGGCGGCGCCGAGCCCTACCTGATCCCAGGTCTTGTCGGGCTTGAGGGTCGGCAGTTGCGCCACCTCCGCTGAGGCCAACGACATCGCCCCCTTGGAGTCTCCGTCCATCAGGGCCGAGCCTTCGCCGAACTGCACGTTGTGGCCGTGGTAGCCGAGGCCGAACACCCCGTCCTTGGTCTTCAGCCTGACAGCGGTGGCCTTGTCGATCTCCACCGCATCGAGGTTGGACTGCTCAGCCGCCAGATAGCGCCCGGCCCAGAAGTAGGTGTGGGAGGGCATATGCACGAGATGGCTGGCGGCGGGCGCCAGGGCCTGCAGCTTCTCGGCATAAGGCAAGGCTTTGACGCCCACCCCGTTCATCTCCGTCGCGTGGATGTAGAAGTGGATCGCGCCCGTGTCGTTGGGCGAGCGTTGCAGGACGCCCTCCAGCAAGGCGATGGCCCGATCGAGGTGATCGCGGCCATTGTTATGGGCGGCGGGGATCATCCAGGCGTCGGCGGCCATCACGGCGATCTCGTTGTCATCTGGATAGGCCTTGGCGAGATCGTCCATAGCGCGGGCGAAGTCGAGGTCGCCCCGACCTTTACCGCCGCCATTGTGATAGCGGAGCTGCAGGGCGGCGATCAGGGCGTGTTCCTTCGGCGGCCCATCCTTCCCCAGCACCGCCGCCTTGTCGGCGAGGATGGCGAGATCGGCCTGGTCCCTGTCCTTAATTGTGTAGTTGATGGTGGGCCCGCGCGACCACGCCTCGCCCCAGGCGCATAGAGCGCAGGTGGGGTCGAGCTGTTCCGCCCGCTTGAACGCGCTGGTGGCGGGCTTGTGGGCGAAGGCATGGGCCAGTTGCATCCCGTTGTCGAAATAGGTCTGCGCCTCTGGACTGGCGGTTTTCACGGGAAAGCCGCCAGTGCCGTAGCCGATGAGGATCGCCTTGGCGGGCTGCGCCGCTTCGTCCTGGGTCTCCGTATGACAGACCGGCGTAGGCGCGGCGGGCGGAGCGGCGGCCGGATCGAGGGCGCCCAAGAGAGGCGTAGCCGCCAGGGGTACTAAGAGTTTATAGAATGACCGCATGGACCGCCTCCGGGCGGGATTATCGGCGCCTGCCGACCTGTCGTCAAACCATCTCGGCGGCGTGAACTGCTAGCGCCTGGCCGACCCGTTAAAGTCAGACCAGTTCAGACTCTTCTTCGCCTCATAGGCGTCGTGGATGGCGGCGCGGGGCTGGTCGAGCCCGGCCTCCACCGTCCGCCCGTACCACGCGTCCGCCAGGGCGCGAACGGTCTCGCCGCCCCAGTCCGGCGGCAGGGTGGTGGCCCAGCTTTGCAGGGCATGGGCGTTCAGGAGCGCCAGCACCAGCGTCGCCGTCAGAATGGTGCGCGTGGTCCAGCCCCGGGCGCGATGGACCTCCAGGTCGCCCGCTGGCGGCACAGGCTCGAAGCCGTGATCGAGATCGTCGGCCGGAATGTCGTCAGGCTCATCGCCTTCCAGGGTCCCCAAAGGCCGGTCAACCGGTACGCCGTATCCGTCGTATTGGCTCATGGCGCCCTCAGAACTGATAATAGATGAAGGGCGCGACGCCGGGGTTGCGCATCGCCTCCACTAAGAGGATCGTCAGCCCCACCGCGATCCCTGCCGCCGGCGACGGCAGCGCCTTGATCCAGCGGGCCGTCCCCTCGATGGCGCGGGGCGGCAGGGCGTGCAGCATCAGCCCAAGGCCGATCAGCACCACCGTCAGCGGGGTCGCCACCTCCAGGCCGCCGCCCCAGCGGGTAAAGCCCTGCAGGTAGGCCAGCGCGACGCCGAAGCTTTCGGAGCGGAACAGAATCCACGCCAAGCAGACGATGTGGAAGGTGATCAGGACGCCGACCCAGTTGGGCAGCGTCTTGGCGTCCGGCCGCATCGCCTTCCACACCCGCTCCACCGTCAGCGCCGCCCCGTGCAGCGCGCCCCAGGCGATGAAGGTCCACGCCGCCCCGTGCCAGAGTCCGCCCAAAAGCATGGTGATCATCAGGTTGACGCAGGCGCGCGCCAATCCATGCCGCGAGCCGCCGAGGGGAATGTAGAGATAGTCGCGCAGCCAGCTCGACAGGCTGATGTGCCAGCGCCGCCAGAATTCCTGCAACGAGGCCGAACGGTACGGCTGATCGAAGTTGCGCGGGAAGTGGTAGCCCAGCAGCGCCGCCAGCCCGATGGCCATGTCGCTGTAGGCGGAGAAGTCGCAGTAGATCTGCACCGCGTAGCCGTACGCAGCCATCAGGAGGTCGGGCGCGGTGTGAGCCGAGGGATCGAAGAACACCGGATCGACCAGGCTGGTGGCGAGCTGCCCAGCGATCACCGTCTTCTTGAACAGACCCCAGGCGATCAGCAGCAGGCCGTGGACCGCCGCCTCCCTGGTCAGGCGTGGTGTTTGCGCGAACTGGGGCAGGAGGTCGCTGGCGCGGACGATCGGCCCAGCCACGAGGTGCGGGAAGAAGGAGAGCAGCAGCGTGACGTCGAGCAGCGAGCGGGCGGCGGCCACCTTTCCCCGATGCACGTCGACGATGTAGCTGATTCCCTGGAAGGTGAAGAAGGAGACGCCGATGGGCAGGATCACCTGCAGAAGCGGCAAATCCCGCACCCATCCGGCCTTCTGCAGCATCCCCTGCAGTTGGTCGGTGAAAAAACCGTAGTATTTGAAGAAGCCGAGGATGGTCAGGTTCACCGTCACTCCCAGCGCCACCAGCCACAGGCGCTTGCGGCGGGTCTCCCCGGCGGCGATCCCGCGCGCGACGGCCCAGTTCAAGACAGCGCTGGCGATCAGGAGGCCGACGAAGCGCCAGTCCCACCAGGCGTAGAAGACCCAGCTGGCGGCCACCAAAAAGAGCTTCCGCCGCTCATTCTCGCGGTCCAGGCTCCAGGCCGCCAGGTAGACGATTAGGAAGAAGAGGCCGAACACCATGGTGGGGAACAGCATCTAGCGCACGCCCTTCCACGCGGCGTAGGCGGCCTCAAAGTCCCCGTCGAAGATGGCGCCGAGCCACTGTCCGCCCTCGGCGGTGAAGTGGATGTGGTCGCCACGCATCAGGGGTGGATCAGCGCGGGCGAGGGCATGAGCGCTGCAGGGGCCGCCCATGCGCGCGCTCCAGTCCCAAAATGCCACGCCCTCCTGCCCGGCCGCGCGGCGTTGCGCAGTGCGGACGGTTTCGAGCCCCGCGGGTGGAAACCAGCGGGCGAGGCGCGGGCTGCGTTCAGCGACCAGGCGGTCGAAGTCGGCGACCTCATCGGGGCTGAGCGGCGAGCAACCGAAGGCGGCGGCCTTGCCCGTGCCATAGATGTCCGGTCGCACGGTGTTCGCATCCGGCGCGCCCACCACCAGGATCGCGGCGCCGGGAGCAAGGCGGCGCAGGCGCTCGATCTCGTAGCGGAGCAGCGCCTCATAGGCCGCGCCATCGACCGCAGGGTGGTAACCTTCGTTGACCCCGAAGGCGAGGAGGATAAGGTCTGGGCGGTAGGCCTTGAACTCGGCGCTGAGCGCCTGGTCGTCCCGCCCGGCGAAGTCCGAAAGCTGGGCGCCAACCACGCCAAGGTTGGAGAGCATCACCCCCGACGCGCTGCGGCTTGTGGAAAGGGAGAGGAGCGAGACCGGTCCGCCCTCGCTGGTGATCGAAAGACGGCTTCGCGGCGAGGGATAATGGAAGGTGCGGCAGAGCGTCTGGGTCGAATCGGAGACGAAATCCATCCGTTCTCGGGCATCCCCAGCCGCCACCTCCACAGCGCCGCCACCGGGACGAGCGAGACCGCAAACCGTCGCCTGGTCGAAGAAGGCGCCGATGTGGGCGTCCAATGTCGCCGCCTGGCCGGGCTCGCTGGTGGAAAGCCGCCAACCGGAAACGCCAAACGGCCCCGGCGCGGATTGCGGATCAGGCGTCAAGCCGCGCAGCGCTGGGCCGAAACTCGCTTCCACGCGCCAGCCGTCGGTTTGATCCACCTCCACCTGATCGGGATGATAGCCGCGATAGGGCGAGCCCACCGGCATCACGCCCCGGCCGCCCGCGCCGAACCGCCCTTGCAGCCGTGCGCGAAGGGCGGTGGTGATGAAGTCGTTGGCGGTAAGGCTGTCGCCGATCTGCACGATCTGCACCGGCGTGGAGCGGCGGCCGGTTTCGAGGTCGGACAGGGCTTGGAAGATGGGAGCGAGAGCCTCAGCGCCGGCGATCTGTTGCGGAGGCCGATCTTGGGCGAAGGCGGGAACGGTAAGCGCGAAGGCCGCGCCGATCAGCGCGATGGCGCTCCGGCGCCCGCCGCCGGAGCTCACTGGCCCAGACCTGCCGCCGCGCTGACGGCGGCGTCCGCCCGCTGTTTCAGGTCGGTGCGGATGGAGGAGGTGACCGGCTCGGCGATGCGGAGATACCCGGCCATCGACATGTGCATCCCGTCGTTGGCGCGCATGAGCGTCATCTTGGCGGCGGGGCCGGCCGGCAGGTAGGCGGCATAGGCGCCGTGAACGTCTTCCGTCGCGCCGTCGGTGGGGATGAAGCGCACGCCGAGCGCGGCCATCCGTTCCTGATAAACCGCGTTCAAGAGCTGGGCCCGCTTGTCAAACCCATCCGCGCGCATCTTGGGCAAGCCGACCCAGTAGACCACCGCGCCCTGGCGGCGGAGGGTGGCCACCAGCGTATCGATCCGTCCCGCGTAGATCTCCCGCCAACCCGGCGTGCCGAAGGGAAAGACTTTTCTGTCTTGCACGATGCCCTGCTGGTCGTTGGTGCCGAACAGGATCACCGCCACGTCCACGTGGGTCTTGGCCAGCTGGCCTTCAGTCTTGGCCTGTACGTCCACATAGTCGTAGCGGGTGAGGCCGGTGGCGACCTGGCTGAACTTCACCACGTCGAAGCGCTTGCCGTCCCGCATCTGGCGGTAGAGGCCGGCCCAGAGCCCGTCCGCCAGGCTGTCGCCGAATACCCCGACCGTTAGCGGGCGCTGGCCCACTGGGACCGGCGCAAAGGTCGGCGCCGGCGAGGGGGTGGCGAGGCGAGCCGGGATGGCGGCGACGTGGCTCGCCAGCACCAGCGGCGCCGCAGGATGCGCCGTCAGAGCGAGGGACGCCGGCGCGGGGTGGGCAGCGGGCGCCGTCATGGGTTGATCGGTGGACGCGCCGCAGAGACTGGAGAACTGCGCCACCTCCCGCGCCGCTGAAGCATAGCCGGACGGGGTCAGTCCAAGTCCCAGGACCAGCCCCGCCACGAGCCCGGAGGCGAAGATCGAGAACCAGGCGATGCGGCCCGGCCGCACGCCGTCCTCCCCATCCTCAGGGTGTCGTCCCGCCACGAAAAACGCCTTTCCGTTCAGCTCTCAGCCGATCTCGCCCACCCGCCGATTAGCATCAAGGCGCGGGGCGGTTTCAATTACAATCACCCGGGCGGCGACTTTTCGTCATAGCCGGCCCAAGACAAAGCCCTCACCGCCGCAAGCGGCCGGCGCCCAAAGGGCCGGCAAATCCCTCGACAGGCGCCCCGAAATCAGGCGATGTCCGTCATCGGCGCGGATCAATTTGCCTTTCGAGACAATGGGTCGTCATTGTCGCCGAAGGATCGGACGAAGCTAGAGGCTCGATGGTCGCTTACGACGAAATGTTCGGCGCTGAAGCCGCCGCCTCGACCGATGGACCGACACGCGCGGTCTATAGCGAGCTGAAACGCTGGATGGACGCGGCGTCGGGGGAGTTCTTCGACGCCCGACGCCGCCAGGCCGAACTGTTCTTTCGCCGCATCGGCATCACCTTCGCGGTGGGGGGCGAGGCGGACGCCAACGAACGGCTGATCCCCTTTGACATCGTGCCCCGTATCCTTTCGGGAAAGGAATGGGGCAGGCTGGAGCGGGGCCTGATCCAGCGCACCAAGGGGCTGAACGCCTTCCTGAACGACATCTACGGTCCCGGCGAATGCGTCAAGGCCGGGATCATCCCCGCCGAATTGGTCTACCGTAACGCCCAGTACCGGGTGGAGATGACCCGCATCCGCCCGCCCCATGGGGTGTTCGTGCACATCTCCGGCACCGACCTGGTGCGCACCAGCGAGGACGATTTCTTCGTGCTGGAGGACAACGCCCGCACCCCCTCCGGCGTCTCCTACATGCTGGAGAACCGGGAGGTGATGATGCGCCTGTTCCCGGAGCTGTTCGCGCGCCACCGCATCGCGCCGGTCGAGACCTATACCGACGGCCTGCTGGCCACGCTGAAGTCCGTGGCCCCCAATTCCGCCGACGGCGATCCCACCGCCGTGGTGCTGACGCCAGGGCCGTTCAATTCCGCCTTTTATGAACACTCCTTCCTCGCCGATAAGATGGGGGTGGAGCTGGTGGAGGGCTCGGACCTGTTCGTACAGGACGGCCGCGTCTTCATGCGCACCACCGAAGGCCCGCGCCGGGTGGACGTGATCTATCGCCGGATCGACGACGACTTCCTTGATCCCCTGGTATTCCGGCCGGACTCGGCCATCGGCGTGCCGGGACTGATGGGGGTCTACGAAGCGGGGCGGGTGACCATCGTCAACGCGCCGGGGGCCGGGGTGGCGGACGACAAGGCGGTCTACAGCTATATGCCGGACATCATCAAATTCTTCACCGGGGAGGAGCCGATCCTGAAGACCGTGCCCACCTGGCGCTGCCGCGAGCCGGAGGCGCTGGCCTATGTGCTGGAACATCTGCCGGAACTGGTGGTGAAGGAGGTCAATGGGTCCGGCGGCTACGGCATGTTGGTGGGACCGACGGCGAGCAAGGCGGAGATCGAGTCGTTCCGCGCCAAGCTGGTCCACGACCCGGACGGCTTCATCGCCCAGCCGACCCTGGCCCTCTCCACCTGCCCAACCTTCTGCGACAAGGGGCTGTCCCCCCGCCACGTGGACCTTCGCCCGTTCGTGCTGACCGGAGCGAACGAGACTCGGGTCACCCCCGGCGGCCTGACGCGGGTGGCGTTGACGGAGGGGTCGCTGGTGGTGAACTCCAGCCAGGGCGGCGGGACCAAGGATACGTGGGTGCTGGATGATTAGAGTCGCTGATATGCGTCCTTCTCCCACCGCGGGAGAAGGAAACTAAATGCTCTCCCGCACCGCCGACAGCCTCTACTGGATGGGCCGCTATATGGAGCGGGCGGATTTCAATGCTCGGATCATGGAGGCGGCGATGCGCCTGGCCTCGCTCCCCGCCGACGAGACCGTGCCGGGAGGCGAGTGGGATAGCGCCATCGCCATCTCCGACGTGGCGGAAGCCTTCCACGCCATCCACGGCGCGGCGACCGAAGCGAACGTGCGGGAGTTCCTGGCGTTCGATCCCAACAATCCGTCCTCGATCCGCTCCTGCCTGGCGCAGGCCCGCGCCAACGCCCGCGCGGTTCGCACGGCCCTGACCACCGAGGTTTGGGAATCCATCAACGACGCCTGGAACGAGTTCAACCGGCTGAAACCCGCCAAGATGGACATGCAGGCCTTCGCTCGCTTTCTCGAATGGCTGAAGGGCGCGGCGCGGGCGTTCGACGGCGCCGTCCATCGCACGCAGCTTCGCAACGACGGCTACGCCTTCATGCGCCTGGGCGCTGCGGTGGAGCGGGCCGACAACACCGCCCGCATCCTGGACGTGAAATACCACCTGCTTCTGCCTGAAAACGAGCCGGTGGGGGGCGGGCTCGACTACTTTCAGTGGTCCACGATCCTGCGTGAAGTCTCGGCGCTGACCGCCTATCGCTGGGTCTATCGGGAGAGCATCAAGCCGTGGCTGGTGGCCGATCTGTTGATCCTGAACCGCCAGATGCCGCGCAGCTTGCTCAACTGCTGCGACGACATCGCCCATCACCTGGACCGGCTGGCCGGCGCCTACTCCCGGCGCGGCCCGGCGCAGCGCATGGCGACGGCCTCGGTCGGGCGCCTGGCGGGTCTGCGCATCGAGCAGATCTTCCAATCGGGGCTGCACGAGTTCATCACCCGCTTCATTGCGGAGAACGCGCGCCTCTCCAGCATCATCTCCGAACAATACCTGCTCTAACCGCTCGAAACCTGAAGCTCATGCGCATCCGCATCGACTACGACACGCGATACGCCTACGACGCGCCCGCCCGCGCCGTGGCCCAGGTGCTGCGTGTGACGCCTCGCAGCAACGACAGCCAGTATGTGGACAACTGGCGGGTCGATCTCGACATCGACGAAGCTGCGCCGACGGGAGAAGACGCCTTCGGCAACCTGACCCACGCCTTCTTCACCACCAAGCCGCTGAACCACCTGACCATCACCGTCTCCGGCGTGGTGGAGACCACCGACACCCACGGCGTCCTATCTGGCGTGCCGGAACACCTGCCGCCTGACGTGTTCGTGCGCCAGACGCCCCTGACGGAGACGGACGAGGCGCTAAGGGATTTCGCCTCGGACGTCGCCGGCGCCGCCGGTCGGGATCGGCTGACGCTGCTGCACGACCTCCTCCGCGCGACTCACGAGACGGTGGACTTCGACACCCGCTCCACCAACGCCGCCACCTCGGCGGTCCAGGCGTTCACGCAGAAGAGCGGCGTCTGCCAGGACCTTACCCACATCTTCATCGCCTGTGCGCGGCATCTGGAGATTCCCGCGCGCTATGTGTCTGGTCATCTGGTCAAGACCGGCGAGATCGATCAGCAGGCGAGCCACGCCTGGGCCGAAGCGCTGGTCCCTGGCCTCGGCTGGGTCGGGTTCGATGTCGCCAACGGGGAATGCCCGTCCGAGACCCACGTGCGGGTGGCGACAGGGTTCGACTACCTTTCCGCCGCGCCCGTCAGGGGCATGCGCATGGGCGGCGGGATGGAGCATCTGTCCGTCAAGCTGGCCGTAGCCGATCTGGCGCAGCGCCAGATGCTGGGGTCCGCCTGAGCAGCTTCTGCAGGCTTAAGCCACGTCCGACTGCGGCATCCTGCGGCCCTGACCCACCAGAACATCAAATTTCTGGCGCACCACGCCGTAGCACTCGCACACCGTCTCTTCGAGACCCTTGCGATTGATGACATCGATCACGCCCCGGGAATAGGTGATCAACCCGGCCGCCTGCAACGTCCGCGCCGCTTGCGTCACGGTGGTGCGCTGAACGCCAAGCATGATGGCGAGGTATTCCTGCGTCAGCGCCACCACCTTGCCGTTCCCCCGGTCGGCGGACATCAATATCCAGCGGCAGAGACGCTGTTCCACCGTGTGGAGGGCGTTGCAGGCGACGGACTGTTCCACCTGGGCGTTGTTGCCCTGCACGTATCGAATCAGATCGTCCGTCAAGGCCGGACTATTCGCCGCAGCCTCCCTCAATCGGGCGGTGGGCAGCGTGAAGCAGTGACCGGGTACCTGGCAGATCACCCGATTGTAAGCCTTGAACGATCCAAAAGCCGCGATCGCGCCCTGAACACTCTCCCGCCCGATGGTGGAGCTTTCGACGCCCCGGCCGTCTTCCATCAGTGTAATGACAGACAGGACCGCGCCGGCCGGGAAATAAACGTTGTCCAGCCGGTCGCCCGGATCGTTTATGGTGGTGTCTCTTTCGAGGTATTTCTCGGTCAAGTAAGGTTCTAGTAGCGCGTAGTCAGAGTCGTCTGAGTTATCGAGGAAGTCATTACCGGAAAAAGACCGCTTTGAGGTCATACCATTGTCCGCTGGGGTGTAAGAGCGCACGCCCGATGAAGGTTTGCGCCCACCTGATTCATGACGCTGTTGTGTCGTTGACATGAGTTGACGAGCCTCGTCTGTCGTCAATACGACAGACTGGGAAGCTTGGCTATGACTTGAGGTTCGGCGCTTCGCGCTCACCGGATCGGCGCGCTCGCGCGAGCCTCCCCGACACCGAATCGGCTGCGCCAAAGGGCGCCGATGTCATGTCGGAACCTAGTGTGAAGTCGATGAGCCGACATTGGTTCCGTAGAGCGGCGTCAAGCCTAAATAACGCCCACGGTCTTCAGCTTGGCCTTGGGATGGATTTCGTTCTGGCTCATCACCACGGTTTGGCCGCGGAACCGCTCGATGATGGAGCGGACGTAGGGGCGGATGGCGGGGCTGGTGAGCAGCACCCCCGTCTCCCCCGACTGCGCCACCCGGTCGAACGCCTCGCGCACGCCGCCGATGAAGGCCTGCAGCCGGGAGGGCGCCAGCGACAGCTGCTTCTCATCGCCCGGGCCGATCAGCGCTTCGGAAAACGCCATCTCCCAATCGGGCGACAGAGTGACGATGGGCAGGGCGCCGTCGTCGCCGCGATTGGCCCAGCAAAGCTGCCGCGCCAGGCGGCCGCGCACATGCTCCACCAGCGCCGTGACGCCCGGCGAGTGGGGCGCGGCCTCGCCGATACCTTCCAGGATGGCCGGCAGGTCGCGGATCGACACGCGCTCTTTAAGCAAGGCCTGCAGCACCCGCTGCACCGTCGCCGCCGAGGTGACGCTCGGGACGATGTCGTCCCAAAGCTTCTTCTGTTCGGCCGGCAGGTCCTTCACCAGCTTCTGCAGCTCGGCGTAGGAGAGCAGGTCAGACATATTGTCCTTCAGAATCTCTGTCAGGTGGGTGGTCAGCACCGTGGCGGGATCGACGATGGTGTAGCCCCGGAAGGTCGCTTCTTCCCGCAGGCTCTCGTCGATCCAGGTGGCGGGAAGACCGAACGCCGGCTCCTTCATGTTTTCGCCGGGAATGTCCACCTGGCCGCCGCGGGGGTCCATGGCCATCAGGGAGCCGATGCGCACTTCGCCGGAGCCGCCCTCCATCTCCTTGATGACGATGCGGTAGCCCTGGTGCGGCAGGCGCATGTTGTCCAGGATGCGCACGCTGGGCATGACGAAGCCGAAGTCCTGCGCCAAGGTGCGGCGAAGGGCGCGGATCTGATCGGTGAGCCGGCGGCCGTCTAGGTCGTTGATCAGGCCGAGCAGGCCGTAGCCCAGCTCGATCTTCACATCATCAATGGCGAGGGCGGTGGAGATCGGCTCTTCGGTCTGCTCGCCCGCCTTGGCGTCGGTCGCGGATGCCTCGACCACCGGCGTTTTGTGCCCGTTGCGCCAGGCCAACAGGCCCGCCCCGAGCCCGATGGCGGCGAAGGGCAACAAGGGCATCCCCGGCACGATGGCGATCACGCCGGCCGCCGCCGACACCATGCCCAGCGACACCGGATTGGTGGCCAGCTGGGTCACCAGCGCCTTGTCCGCTGACCCCTCCACACCCGCCTTCGAGACGAGGAAACCGGCGGCGATGGAGATCACCAGGGCGGGAACCTGGCTGACTAGGCCTTCGCCGATGGTGAGCGTGGTGTAGCTCGCCGCAGCCGTCCCCAGCGACACATGGTGCTGCAAGACGCCGATCAGGATGCCGCCCACAACATTGATGGCGGTGATGATCAGCCCCGCCACCGCGTCGCCGCGCACGAACTTGGAGGCGCCGTCCATGGCGCCGAAGAAGGTGGATTCCTGCTCCAATTCCTTCCGCCGCTTCTTGGCCCCTTCCTGGTCGATCAGGCCGGAGGAGAGATCGGCGTCGATGGCCATCTGCTTGCCGGGCATGGAGTCCAGGGTGAACCGCGCCGCCACCTCGGCGATGCGGGTCGAGCCCTTGGTGATCACCACGAAGTTGACGATCACCAGGATGATGAAGACGATCACCCCGATCAGGAAATTGCCCCCCATCATCATCTGGCCGAACGCCTGGATGATCTTGCCCGCCGGATCGCCGCCCTCGTGCCCATGGCCGAGGATCAGGCGGGTGGACGCCACGTCTAGGCCCAGCCGGAATAGGGTGGTGACGAGGAGCACCGTCGGGAACGAGGTGAAATCCAGCGGCCGCTTCATCAGAAGCGTGGTCATCAGGATCAGCACCGCTGACGTCAGCGAAATGGCCAGCAGCAAGTCGATCAAGATCGCCGGGATCGGCGTGACCAGAAGGAGGATGACCAGGACGACGCCCAGCGACAGCGCCACATCCCCCCGCGCCACCCACGACCAGGCTTCCTTAAAGCTGGGGATCTGCGACGGCTTAGGGAGGGCGAGATCAGCCATGAGCAAAACCGCCAGCTATGACGCGACCAACATCGGCAAGGGCGGCCTCACGCTGGGCTAGAGAGACCTTAGACTGGGTCAGAAACGCGGCGGCCAGGACGGGCGCACCCTTCGGCGGCCAGACAATCGCAATATCATTCGTGGTCCCGGTCTTAGCGTCGCTCCAGCTGCCGGTCTTGTCGCCCGCGCGCCAATCCTTGGGCAATCCGCCGCGCAGGCGAGCAAGGCCGGTGGTCGTGCCTTGCAGCCAACTGATCAGGCGCGCCCGGGACGGCGGCGCCAGCACCTCGCCCAGCAAAAGCTTGCGCCAGGTGGCGACGATCGCATCCGGCGTGGTGGTGTCGTGCACTTCGCCGGGCGCCCAGACGTTGAGCTTGGGCTCGTTGTTGTCCAGGCGCGTGACCGGATCGCCGATCTTGCGCAGCCAGGCGGTGAGGGCCGCCGGGCCGCCGACCTCCCGAAGCACCAGGTTGGCGGCGGTGTTGTCGCTGAGCTGCACGGCGGCGATGCAGAGGTCGCCCAGCGCCATGCCGCCCTCCGCCACATGGACGCGGGTGGTGGGGGCGTAGTCCAGCAGATCCGCCGAGGTGTAGGCGATGCGGCGGTCGAGGGACTCCTGGCCCGCATCCACCCGCGCCAGCACGAAGGCGGCGAGCAGGAGCTTGAAAGTGGAGCACATGGGGAACCGCTGATCCTCGCGGTAGGCGAAACGGCGGCCCGTGGAGACGTCCAGCGCCGCGACGCCGAGGACGCCCTTGGCCTGCGCTTCGATGGCGGCGAAGGGCGAGGGGGCGGCGAAGGCGGGGGCGGAGGCCGCCAATCCCGCCGCAGCCACGACAAACGCGGGACGGCGCAGCAATAACGCGCCGCCCTCCCCCTTGCGGTTAGGCATCAAGGGTGGGGGTGTCAGCGCGACATCGGCCGACGACAGCGTTTGCACCCCCTCCCCCCGGGACAAGACCGGGGGCTGCCCTCTTCCCGCAAGAGAGTTCTGTGGTTTATGCCGCATAGGCGCCCTGGCCCTGCGGCGCCGGCACAGATACTCCAGACTCGGAGTACTCCTTCAGCTTATTTCTCAGTGTACGGATAGAAATGCCGAGTATGTTGGCGGCGTGGGTGCGGTTGCCGAAGCAGTGGCTGAGGGTGTCGATGATCAGCACCTGCTCCACTTGCGCCACGGTCTGGCCGACGAAGCTGGCGCCCACCGCCATCGACGCGGCCTGAGCCGCGCGCCCGGCGATCATGGCGCCCGCATCGCCCATGGCCATCAGCTGGCCGTCCGGCAGGCGGATGGCGCCCTCGTCGATCTCCGGCCCGACCGCCAGCAACACCGCGCGATGCATGGCGTTCTCAAGCTCCCGCACATTGCCGGGCCAGCGGTGGCCGGCCAGCCGACGCCGCGCCTCGGTGGAAAGCGCCCGCTCCGGCATGCCATTGGCGGCGGCGTACTTCTTCACGAAGTGCTCGGCGAGCGCCAGAATGTCGCCCGGCCGCTCGCGCAGGGCTGGCAGGCGCAGGTTCACCACGTTCAGGCGGTAGAGCAGGTCTTCGCGGAACACGCCCTCCCGCACCGCTTGGGTGAGGTCGCGGTTTGAGGTGGCGATGATGCGGATGTTGACCTTCACCGGCTTGGAGCCGCCCACCCGGTCGATCTCGCGTTCTTGCAATGCACGGAGAAGTTTCGCCTGAAGGCGCACGTCCATCTCGGAGATTTCATCCAGCAGCAGCGTGCCGCCGTCCGCCTCCTCGAACTTGCCGATGCGGCGGGCCAAGGCGCCGGTGAACGCGCCCTTCTCGTGCCCGAACAGCTCGGACTCCAGCAGGTTCTCCGGGATCGCCGCGCAGTTGACGGAGATGAACGGCCGCTCCGCCCGGCGGGATTTGCGGTGCAGGTATCTCGCCATCACCTCCTTGCCGACGCCGCTTTCGCCGGTGATGAGGATCGAGGCTTCCGATCCCGCCACCTGATCCGCCAGCGCCGTCACCGCCTGCATGGCCGGATCGCGGGCGACCAGGGTGCGGTCGTCGTCGGCTACGGCGGCCAGCACGGCGGCGATCAGTTCGGCTTCCGGCGGTAGCGGAATGAACTCCTTGGCGCCGGCGCGGATGGCGTCGGCGGCGCGGGCCGGATCGGCGCCGATGCCGCAGGCCACCACCGGCACGCGGATGCGCTCCTGCTCGTTGGCGGCGATCAGCGCCCGGATGTCGAGCTCGAAGTCGACCATCAGAAGGTCAGCCCCCTGCCCGGCCCGGAGCGCCTGGGTCGCCTGGGCGATGGTCTCCACGTGACTGACTTTGGCCCCCGTGCTCATCGCCATCTTCACCGCGGTCGCCAGCTGGCCCGAAAGCCGTCCGATCACTAAAAGCCGCATCGTCTTTCTCCTCTAATCTTGGACACCGTCGCTAGACCCAAAGGTCAGCCGTTGGCGTCGCCGTCCTTGATGATTTCCGTCATGGTCACGCCCAGCCGCTCTTCCACCACGACCACTTCGCCGCGGGCGACCAGACGATTGTTCACGTAGATGTCGATGGCCTCGCCGACCTTGCGGTCGAGCTCCAGGATCGAGCCAGGGCCGAGCTTCAGCAGCTGGGCCACCGAAACGTGCGCCTTGCCCAGCACAGCCGAAATGTTCACCGGCACGTCGAAGACGGGAGCCAGTTCGGCGGCTGTGCGCTCTTCATCGCCATCGCTGATCGATGGAGCCAAGGCGGTGTTTTCGAGCTCTTGGAGCGCAAAGGGTTCGTCGCTCATCTCAAGCCTCCGGGGCCGTGGTGAAAGGGAGCAGGGGTTCGGCGTGGAGGCCTTCGGCGGTGAGGGCGCCCCTCAGCGCCGCCTCCACCCGTGCCGCCGCCGCCTCCGGATCGAAGCACGCGCGGCCGTCTCCCCAGTCAAAGATGAAGGCGGCGGAGGGCAGGGCCGAGTCAGCTTTCAGGACGATCTGGCCGGGGAAACCGGCGCGATCGGCGGCCTCTTTCAGCGCGGTCTCGAGCCGTGCGGCATCGCCGACGGGGACGTGCACCAAGAGGCGGGGCGTGGCTTCCAGCTCCCGCGCCAGGGCGGTGAGCGCGGCGGCGGCCGGCGCCTCCGGACAGGCTTGGAGGGCGGCGTCGGCGATCTTGCGGGCGGCGGCGAGGGCTAGCTCAGCGGCGGCGGTGCGATGCTCGTGGGCGATTCGGGTCAGGGCGCTTAAAGCGTCGCAGGCGGCGGCCGCCACCTGTGTGAGGGCGGCGGCGGCTTCGCCCTCAGCGCGCGCCACGGCTGAGCGCTCGCCGGCGGCGAAGGCTTCCGCGCGCACCGCCTCAACCTCTTCCGGCGTGAAGGCGCGTTTGGGGCGCGGGGCGACGATCACGGCCTCGCCGTCGAACACGGTGTCGAAGGTGAAAGGGCGGGAGGCGGTCATCAGTAGATCAACTCGTCGTCGCCGCCGGAGCCGGCCAGCATGATTTCGCCCTTGGCGGCGAGGTCTTTGGCCACCTGCACCATGGCCATCTGCGCCTGATCCACATCCTTCAGGCGCACGGGGCCCATGCTGTCCATGTCCTCCCGCATGATCTTGGCGGCGCGTTCGGACATGTTGGAGAAGAAGAGTTCGCGCAGACCGTCGGAGGCGCCCTTCAGAGCGAGGCCGAGCTGGGTCTTCTCCACGGCGCGGAGCAGGGTCTGGGCCCCGCCGGGATCGAGCTTGGAGAGGTCCTCGAACACGAACATCAGGGCGCGGATGCGCTCGGCGGACTCGCGGTTGCGTTCCTCCAGCGCGGCGATGAAGCGGGCCTCGGTCTGGCGGTCGAAGTTGTTGAAGATGTCCGCCATCATCTCGTGGCTGTCGCGCTTGGAGGTCCGCGCAAGGTTGGACATGAACTCGGTGCGCAGCGTCTGCTCGATCTTGTCGAGGATCTCCCGTTGCACCGGCTCCATGCGCAGCATCCGCTGCACGCATTCCAGGGCGAAGTCCTCCGGCAGCGCCGACAATACGCGGGAGGCGTGCTCGCCCTTGATCTTGGACAGCACCACGGCGACGGTTTGGGGATATTCGTTCTTCAGATAGTTGGCGAGCACCGCCTCGTTCACGTTGCCGAGCTTATCCCACATGGTGCGGCCGGCGGGACCGCGGATCTCCTCCATTAGCCCTTCCACCTTGTCCAACGGCAGGATGGAAGAGAGGAGGCGCTGGGTGCCCTCGAACGAGCCCATGATCGCGCCGGTGGAGGACATGCCGGAGACGAACTCCATCAGGAGCCCCTCCACCACATTGGCGGCGACGGTGCCAAGGCCGGCCATGGCCTGAGAGATCTCCTTGATCTCCTCGTCGTCCAGGGCCTGCCAGATGCTCTGGTGATCTTCGCCCAGCGCCAGGAGGATCACGGCGGCCTTCTCCGGCCCCGTCAGCTTGGCGGCATCCTCGATCGCCGGCTTCTTCTTGGTGATAAGCGTCGCCATCAGGCTTCGTGCAGCCAGCTACGCAGGATAGCGATGGATTCATCGGGGTGCTTTTCGACGAACTCCGCCACCCGCTTGACGGAGGAGCCGGACACCTGGCCTTCGATGCGGGCGATGTCGATCTTGGCGTCGAAGTCGTTGGGCGCGGAGAGGAGCGCTTGACCCGTGGCCTGGTCGTAGGCGATGGCGCCGCCCGCTTCCCCCGCATGAAGGGCGGTGACGCCGCCGCCGCGGTTGCCCAGCATGGGCAGATTGACGCCCCCGCCTCCCGCGCCACCCTTCATCATCGGGCGGGCCACGAAGAAGATCAGGAGGCCGGCCACCACCAGCATGACGCCCAGTTCGGCCACCCGCATGATGTCGTTCTTGTCGAAGTTGAAGGGCGAGGCGGCGCTGACGCCCTCTCCCGTGTCCGCCGCGTGATCGAAGCGGACGTTGACGACGCTGAGCTGGTCGCCGCGATCCTTGTCGAAGCCCATGGCGGAGCGGACCAGGTCCTGGATATGGCCCATCTCGTCGGCGGTGCGGGGGGAATAGGTTCCAGGCTTGCCCTTGGCGTCCAGCGGCGTGACCCCGTCCACCGCCACCGCCACCGACAGTTTCTTGATGCGCCCGGCCGGCGCCACGGTAGTGGTGGTGGTGTGGGAGATTTCGTAGTTGGTCACCTCGTCCGTGCCGGTGGTTTGGGAGGCGGTGTCGGCGCCCGCCGTCGCCGCCTGGCCGCCGGGCACGTTCTGGGCGGCGGACACGGTTCCAGAACTGCCCGGCTTGTTCTCCTTGGCGTTGTTGGAGTTGGTGTGGGTGGAGCGGACCACCTGGCCATCCGGGTCGTACTTGTCTTCCTGTGTGGTGACCTGGGACTGATCCAGGTCGGCGGAGACGGTCACCCGCGCCTTGCCGGGGCCAACGACCCCTTCCACGAGGTCCTTGATGGTCTTGCGCATCCGCTCTTCGGCGTCGTTGCGTTCAGCCGTGTCGCCGCCGGAGCCGGCCGCATCGCCCATGCCGGCGAGGAGGTCGCCGGTCTGGTCCGCGATGGCCACGCGCTCTGGCTTCAGATCCGGCACGCCGGCGGCCACGAGGTTCCGGATCGCCCGCACCTGATCCTGGCCGAGCCGACGGCCGCCGGTGACCAGCATGATGGAGGCGGAGGGCGCCTGCACATCGTCCTCGAACAGTTGCTTCTTGGGCATGTTAAGCAGCACGCGGGCGGACTGCACGCCCTGGATCGAGCGGATAGTGCGGGCGAGTTCGCCTTCGGTGGCGCGCTTGGCGTTGAGGTTCTGGACAAAATCGGTCTGCCCAAGGGCCGGGGCGTTATCGAAGATCTCATAACCGACGGAGCCGGAGGTGGGCAGGCCCTTGCCGGACAGCATCAGCCGCGCCGAGGCCACCTTGTCGCGATCCACGAACAGCGTGGAACCGTCGCCCTTCACCTCGTACTTGATCCCGGAGGCGTCGAGGGACGAAGTGATCTGGCCAGCTTCCTTCAGGTCGAGATTGGAATAGAGAAGGCTCATGGGGGGGCCGCCCAGGCGCATCATGATGGCGACAAGGATGGCCGCGACGCCCGCCGCACCGCCCGCGATGGCGGCGACACGGCCGATGCCGAAACCGTGCAGGGTCTTTAGAAGAGACTCCACGCCTGCCCCCGAACACGCGCGCACGCCGCGCACTAGGCAGGAATTACCGGGCTTATGGTAAACGGGGGTTTAAGGACTTCCGCCGCCGCCCCTGCGACACAAACGAAAACGGCCGCCTTTTCAGGCGGCCGCATCGATTCTTTAAGGTCGAGTTTGCGCTCAGCGGTACTGCTGGATGCGCGTGGTGCGCAGGCCCGCCAGACCGTGGGAGTCGATCGACTTCTGCCAGGCTCCGAACTCTTCGTTCGTCAGCTTATAGCGCTCGCACGCCTCCTCGAAGGAGAGCAGGCCCCCGCGCACGGCGGCGACCACCTCGGCCTTGCGCCGGATCACCCAACGCTGGGTGTTCGCCGGCGGCAGGTCGGCAAGCGTCAATGGAATTCCCGTTGGTCCAATCACGTACTGCTCGCCTTTGTTGTTCAGTCGCTGCTGTTGCAACATGGCTTTACGCCCTTCTCATCACCGTTGAGGTGGAGAATAGCGCAGCCGCCATAACACCCGCTTAATTCCGATAGTAAATAATCCATGATCAGATCGTCTCTATTTGAAACAAATGCGTAAATGGCTCGATAACAAAGCCTAATGCGCGTTAATTTCTAAGTTATTGCTTCACGGAGATAAGTTCTTGCAACATCTGATCTGCAGTTGTGATGATTTTACTGGCCGCGGAATAGGCTCGCTGCGTAATGATCAGACCGGTGAACTCGGTGGAGAGGTCGACGGTGGAGGCTTCCAACTGCGAAGACTCGACCTTGCCGGCGCCGCCTGTGCCTGCCGTCTGCAGGTTGAACGTGCCGCTGGTGTCGGTCGCCGTGTAGGCATTGCCCGAAGCTGCAGCCAAACCATCCGCGTCCGGGAAGGTGGCGACGGCCACCTGGGCGATGACGCGCTGGGCGCCGTTGGAGAAGTTGGCGGTGACTTTGCCGTTGGTGGCGACCGATACGCTGCTGAGCGTGCCAGCGGGTCCGCCGTCCACTGAGGTGGAGTTGGTGGTGGAGGCTTCGGCGTACTGGGTCAGGCTGCCCGTGGTCCCTCCAAGGTTCAGCGCCACGGTTTGCGCCGGAAGCCCGGAGGTGGTCGCCCACGCCGCGCCGGTGGTGGCCGTCGAAGCGCCAAGGGTCAGGGTGCTCGGCAGTGTCGACGCCGCCGCATCGAACGTGCCGTCCGAATTGAACACCACCTTGCCGGTGGCGACCTGACCATCCGTCACGCCCTTCACCTGCGCGGCGGGCACGGCGTTGACCTCCACGTTCCAGGTGTTGGCCGTGGTCGTTTTAAGGAAGTCGAGCTGGAAGGTGTGGGCGCCGCCTTGGGCGTCATAGGTGGTGATCTGCGTCGAGTAGTCCGGCTTGCTGCCGGTGGTGGGGTCGGTGTCGTACATGGCCATCGACTTGGTCGAGGCGTTGTAGGTGGCCGACCCATTGGTGGTGGCGTCCGTAGCCGAGTTCAGGTTGGCGCTGATGGAGGCCGTCGTGCTCGGATCGGGCGAGTTACCGATGGAGTCGATGTTGACGTTGGAGAGCTTGGTCAGATCCGAAGGGCTGGTGGTGATGTTCCCAGAGCTGTCGGCCGGCCAGCCCTGCAGATAGAGTCCGGCGCTGTTCACGAGGTTGCCGGAGCTGTCGGCCGTGAAGGAGCCTGCGCGGGTGAATTCCGGCCCTGACGTGGCGCTGAGCCCCGCCGCGGTGTTGGACACCACAAAGAAGCCGTTGCCGCTGATGGCCATGTCGGTGGGGGACTGGGTCTGGGTGAACTGGCCCTGCTGGGTGACCAGCTGGGTCACGTTGGCCTGCACGCCGCCGGAGTTGTAGTTGCCGACGGTGGCCTTGGAGGTCACCAGGTCTTCGAACTGGGTGGAGTTCTCCTTGTAGCCGACGGTGTTGACGTTGGCGATGTTGTCGGAGATGGCGCCGAGGGCCGCCGAATTGGCGATCAGCCCGGACACGCCGGAAAGCATGGCGCTGTTGATGCTCATGGGTTGAAGTCCTTAAAAGAAGGGTTGCTGGGGAGAGCGCCTGCTGCGCCTGGGAATGCCGCCGCGCCGTCCTGGCGCGGATTAATGCTTTCGACCGTCATTGCCCGACCAGTCCGCCGATGGCGCTGACCACCGACTGGGCCGCCGACCCCACGGCGCCGACCACGCTGGATGAGGTCGAAGCGTTGGTCACGCCGGAGATGGAGGTGACGGGCACCTGGGTCGAGCCGACGGTCGCCTCGGTGACGCCGCTGACGGTCTGAATCGAGTTCACCGTGCCGGAGATCGAGATGGTGGGCGTGATCGATGCGCCGGTGGAGTCCGCGGCCGCGATCGCAAGCGTGTAGGTTCCACCGTCGGGCAGCTGCGCGCCGCCCGCCGTCTTGCCGTTCCAGCTGAAGCTGTCATTGCCGGACGCTAGGTTGCTGACCGAGCCGCTCCAGACCGCTGTGCCGGCCGAATTGGTGATGGTCGCCGTCGCCTGCGCCGCCGTGGTGGGAAGGTTGTAGTTCCAGGTGGCCGAACCGCCCGAAAGGGTGGCGTTGGCGGTGGCGGCGGTGACGCTCTTGCCGATCAGGTTCACCGCGCTCGATACCGAGCCCGAGGTGCTGGTCACCATCTGCTGCAAAAGCTCGTTGGTGAGGAGCTGCTGCTGCACCCCGGTCATGGAGACCAGCTGCTGAGTGAAGGCGTTGGTGTCCAAAGGCGAGGTCGGATCCTGGTTCTGCAGCTGCGTGGTCAAGAGCGTCAGAAAGGTGGAGTAGCTGGAGGACAGGTTGGCCTGGCCAGCGGCCAGGTTGGTGGCGTTGGTGGAAGCGTTGCCGGTGGCGCTCGCGGCTGAGATGTCGGTCATGGCTAAATCCTGATGTCGAGGCCGCGCGCGCTGAGAGTGCGCGCCGAGGTGGTGATCTGATCGGTCTGGTTGGCGGCGAAGGCGGCCGCGCCGAAAGCCCGGCCCGCGCTTTGAGCCTGTCCGCCCTGAGATTGCTGCCCGCCGCCGTCCGCGCCGCCGCCCAGGAAGGCGGTCTGGCTCGCCGTAGCCTGAGGGGGTTGCTCCGTGGTGGAGAAACTCAAGGCCCCGCTGGAGAGGTTGAACCCGGCCTGGGCCAGCGACTGCTGCAGTTCTGCGGCGTGGAACTTCAAAAGGCTGGCCGACTCCGGCTTTTCGAACGACAGGGCGGCGCTCATGGCGCCCTTGGCGTCGATCTCCACCGAGACGTTGACCCGCCCAAGACCCAGCGGATCGAGCTGCACGTCGAACCGCGTGCTCTGGCCGCCGGTCTTCTGCGCGATCTGGGCGGAGAGGTTGGCGACGGTGTCCGAACTCGCGCGGGCGGTGGGCGCGGCGTCGACGGTGGACGCGGTTTGGGCCTGATCCACCAGGAGCGTTTGCGTCGGCAAGCCATCTGCCGCGGTTGGGGTCGGCGCAGCGTCGGGACTTTGGTCCGCGGCGTCCTGCCTGCCGGGCTGAGCGTCGGCGGTTATCGCCTCAGCGATCTCTACGGTCTGAGCGGATGGGCCGTTGTCGGTTCTGGTTTCGCCTTGGGTGGGCGGAGGCGCCGACGACGAGCGTCCGAGGCTGGGTGCTGATTTTACGCCGCCGACGACCGCGGGCGCCGCCGCCCGGCCGCGCCCGGTGAATTGCGCCACGGCGGAGGGCTGCTGCACCGATGAAGGCTGGGCCGAGACGATGGCTTGCGATGTCGCATCGACGGTGGGCGCGATCGTCGCCTGGGTCTGGGCAGGTTGAGACTGGGTGTCGACGGGTTGAGGCTGGGCGGAGAGTGCTGGATCCTGGGCGTTTGGCGGCGCCGAAAGAGGTTGGGCGGAAGCATCGGCTGTGGAGGCTTGGGGGATGGACGGCTTGGACGCCGTCACCTGCGGCGGCGCTGAAGTCTGCGCCGTCAGGTCGGAGAAGTAGGCGGAGGTCGGAGACGGAGTCGCACCTGCGGGAACGCTTGCGATCTGAACCGGTGCGCCACCGAGCGCGGGGGGCAAGGTTGAGACCGGTGGCGGTTGTGAATCTGCGACCGCCTGAGTCGCATCGTCGGCAAAAACGCCGTTGGGGGGTGGCGAAGACTGCGCGATCTGCCCCGTCATGCCCGGCAGGAGCGCCGTCTGGACAATGTTTTGATTGGAAATTTGAGCGGGTGTGACTGTTGCCGCGACGAAGGTGGCCGCCGTTTGCGTGACGTCTGACCGCGCTGCTTCTTTTGAAGCCTTATCTTTCGGCGAAACAGCGGTTCCCGCCGAGGTTTCGCCCGCGCCTGCGGATCGGGGGACAGTGGGCTGTGGGGCGATAGAAGATAGAACCGGGGTCGACAACGCGACGCGCGCTTCGACAGCGGGGTCCGACGGTTCCGCCGCCGCCCTGGCTTTGGGGGCCGGGGCTTTGGG
>CAXTHJ010000040.1:0-26089 GCA_964243985.1 uncultured Caulobacteraceae bacterium
CAGCAGGCTGTTGTATTGCGCCCGCAGCTTCAGTTCGCCGGTGATGTCGGAGAAGAGGAGCAGGATGCCGCCGAAGGGATGCGGCTGGCGCACGATGCGCAGGGTGCGGCCGTCCGGCAGGCTCCAAAGCTCGTCTGGGCCGACCTGAATCTGCTCGTAGAAGCCCATCTCGCGGGTCTTCCAGGCGGCGTAATCGGCCTGTTCGGGCAGGCGGCGCCGCTGGCGCAGGCGATCCAGCACCTCACCGTGGGACGGACCCTCCGCCAGCCAAGCCGGCTCAAGCCCCCAGAGATCAGCGAAGGCGGTGTTGTGGAAGGAGAGCCGCCGGTCCGGCCCGAATATCGCCACCGCGTCGGCCAGCCGGTTCAGGGTCTCGTCGTGGGCGGCGTCCTGGCGCTTCAGCGCCTCGCGCATGTCCTCCATCTCGGTGACGTCCAGGGCGATGGCGCCGGCGCCGCCGCCCTCCAGCGGCTGAGCGGTGACGAGGAAGGCGCGCCGGCGGCCCTCGATGGGCGCCCAGCGCAGGCCTTCGCGCCGCTGCGCCAGCCCCGCCGCCTCGGCCGCCAAGCTCTCCACGCCCCGGTCGAAGCTGAGCCCCCGGGCGATGGCGTCCTCCACCGTCTCCGCCTCCGCCGCCTTCAGCCAGACGCGGTTGGCCCAGACCAGGCGACCGCCGGGACCGCTGATCCAGGCGGGATTAGCCTGAGCGTCGAGGAATTCGGAGAACCGCGCCGCCGAGGGCAGACCGGCGCCAGTGGAGACCGACAGCCGCAGCCAGGCGAAAGCGCCAGCGGTGCGCCCCTCAACCACCACGGCGGTCTTGGCGCCCTTGTCTCCCTGTGGTCCGCGGGCTTCGAAGTCGCAGGGTTCGCCACGCTCGATCAACGCCTTCAGACGACGTGCATGTTCGGGATCGGAGCGGGTGAGCGCCTGAAGCACGTTCTGCGCCTTGGCGTCTTCCGGCAAGCCGAGCGCCACGGCGCAGGCGGCGAGACTTTCCGGTCCGGAGGCGGCGCGGACATCGATCGTCCGCCCATCCTCCACGGCGATGACGATGAAGGCGGAATCGAAGGCTTCGGTGGAGGCGTGCGCAGCCTCTTCCTTGTCCTGAAGGCCCTTCAGTTCGGCTTTAATCGTCTCGATCTGCAGACGCGCGCCGCGACGCTGGGCCAGCGCCCAAAGGGCGGCAGCCAGGGCGAGGCTTGTGGCGCCCCCGGCGGCGGCGAATGCGGCGTCAAAAACGGCCATGTCGGCGTCATCCGTATCGACCGGCGAAGCGTCGAATCAACTGGTTATACGCGACGCTACCGATTGTGACGAATTGCCTTCGTCCGCACTCAAGCTTACGCGCCGACAGGTTCGGGCAGCTTCAGAAGGTCCGCCACAGTGATGCGCGACAGACGTTCGCCGGCGGCCTGGTCGGCGGCGGTGATGGCGCCGCGCACCGCCTCCGGAATGCGCTCGCCGACGGGACACCCCTTCACGCCCGGCGGCGGACATCCGAGGTTGGCGCAGCCGCCCACGGCGCGCAGTACCTGATCCAAGGTGATGCTCTCCGCCGGCTTCAACAGCCAGGAGCCGCCTGTGGACCCCGCCCGCGCCGCGATCAGCCCCGCCTTGGCCAGCATGGCCGTCACCCGCCGCACCACCACCGGATTGGTGGGCATGGAGGCGGCGAGGGCGGCGCTAGGCACCGCCGAACACGGCGCGAAGGCGCCGGCATGGGCCAGATAGGCCAGGGCGTGGGCGGCGACGGGGAAGCGTTGACTATCGGACATGGCGTTCGGTTTCCCTGGAAACCTAGGCCTGAAGGCCCGCCTTCGCAATGAGCAGCGCAAACGCCCCCCTCAGCAACAGGTGGCGAAGACGCGCGATTGAACAGGGCAGGAAAAAGGCGTATCGCGGCGCGCCCTGCCGTCAGGCGGGAACTGAGGGTCGGATTTCGGCGTACCGCTGTAATCGCCCCGGAGGATTAGATGGCTGTGAACGCCCCAGCGGCGCCGACGCTCGACTCCAAGAGCGCCTCCCCACAATCGGACTCCGCTCACGGCGCGCCAGGCAAGGGCGCCGCTGCGCCCCACACCATGGAGGAAGCGGCGGTCCACGGCCACGTGGTGCATCGCCAAGCCGGCTTCTGGGGTCTCGCGGTCGGGTCGATCGGCGTGGTGTTCGGCGACATCGGCACCAGCCCCCTCTACGCGTTTCAGGCGGCCATGGGACAGGCGGCGCACGATCCGGTGACCAGGCCGGCGATCCTCGGCGTCGTGTCTCTGGCGCTATGGGCGCTCATCCTGGTGGTGACGATCAAGTATGTGCTGTTCGTCATGCGGGCGGACAACAAGGGCGAGGGCGGCGTGCTGTCCCTGATGGCTCTGGCGCAGCGGGCGCTCGGCAAGCGCACCACGGCGATCTTCCTTTTGGGCGTTGTGGGCGCGGCGCTGTTCTACGGCGACGCCATCATCACCCCGGCGATCTCGGTCCTGGGCGCCTTCCAGGGGATGCACGATGTGCCGCTGCTGAAGCCGATCGTGACGCCGCGTATCATCACCATCGTCTCCTTCATCATCCTGATCGGCGTCTTCATGGTGCAGTCGCGAGGCACCGCCAGCATCGCCAAGCTGTTCGGCCCGGTCATGGTGGTGTGGTTCCTGGTGCTGGCGGGCCTTGGCATCTATCACCTCGCCGACAATCCCGGCGTGTTCTGGGCCCTCAGCCCCCACTTCGCCGTGGAGTTCATGATCCGGCACGGCCTGGTGGGCTTCCTGGTGCTGGGCTCGGTGTTCCTGACGGTGACGGGGGCGGAGGCGCTCTACGCCGACATGGGCCACTTCGGGCGTTGGCCGATCCAGGCCTCCTGGCTGTTCTTCGCCTTGCCGTGCCTGGCGCTCAACTATCTTGGCCAGGGCGCTTACGCCCTGCATTCGCTGGACTGGATGGCGCAGCACCACCGCGCCTTCGTCAACCAGGACTGGTTCTTCGTCATGGCGCCGCCGGTGCTGCGGGCGCTGATCGTGGTGCTGGCCGTGGTGGCGTCGATCATCGCCAGCCAGGCGGTGATCACCGGAGCCTACTCCTTGAGCCAGCAGGGCATTCTGCTCGGCCTCCTGCCCCGAATGGACGTGCGCCGAACCTCCGAGACCCAGTCCGGCCAGATCTTCATGCCCCAGATCAACAGCTTTTTGATGTTCGGCGTGCTGGCCCTGGTGGCTTTGTTCCAGACCGCAGACAACTTGGCCGACGCCTATGGGCTGGCGGTGACCGGGACCATGCTGGTGACCACCATCCTGGCCTACATCGTGGCGAGGCGGATGTGGCATTGGCGGTTGGCGCCCGTGCTGCTGCTGATCGTGCCGATGATCTGCCTCGACGCCACCTTCCTGGCCGCTAACGGCCTGAAGATCCCGACCGGCGGCTGGGTGCCCCTCTTGATCGGCAGCCTTCTCTTCCTCCTGATGTGGACCTGGGTGCGCGGCTCGCAGATCCTCACCGACAAGACCCGGCGGGAGGCTGTGCCCCTAGCCGATCTCACCGAGATGCTGCGCGCCCGCCCCCCGCACCGTGTGCCGGGCACGGCTATCTTCCTGACCTCGGACGTGGAGATGGCGCCGGTGGCGCTGATGCATAACCTCAAGCACAACAAGGTGCTGCACGAGAAGAATCTGATCGCCACCGTCCGCATCGCCGAGACGCCGCGGGTGCCGGAATCTAAGCGGATCGAGCTTGTGCCCATCAACGACGTCTTCAAGCAGTTGGTGATCAACTACGGCTTCATGGAACGGCCGAACCTGCCGAAGGCGCTGGCGCTGTGCAGGAAGCAGGGGGTGAAGTTCGACATCATGGCCACGTCCTTCTTCCTTGGCCGCCGCTCGGTGGTGCCGGCGGCGCAGACCGCCATGCCGCTGTGGCAGGACAAACTCTACATCTACCTTCTGAAAAACGCCGCCAACCCGACGGACTTCTTCCGCATCCCGCCGGGGCGCGTGGTGGAGCTTGGCGCGCAGATCACCGTTTAAGAGTGTAAACTAACACTTGTCATCGGAAGGAATTCTTAGTTTGTAGTCACCGGCTGCTCCGGCGCCGGCGGGCGAGGGGTGAGCTTCATGCCTTTCAGCCAGAGCTTCAGCGCCTCCCAGTGGATGCTGCCCAGCACCTTGCCCATCAGCAACGGATGACGGAGCCACGCGGCGAACAGCGTCCCGTCCGTCAACGCTTCCCGTTGCCCGGCGAAGGCGGCGGTCATCAGCAGGCCCTCCGCATCCTTCACGTCAATCCGCACCGAAAGGGGCTGCTCGTCCGAAAAATCACCCGGCGGGATCACTCGGAAATCGTAGGTCATGCGAAGATCGTTGAAGGGCGAGACATAAAATCGTTTCTCGCAGCCATGCCGCACGTCGAGGGCGCCCTCTTCGGCTTTCAACAGGTAGCTGTGCCTCTGACCGAAGGTGTTGTTCACCTCGTAAAGGATCGCCTGCAGCCCCCCGCCCGGCGCTTCGCAGAAATAGACGCTGAGGGGATTGAACACCGACCCCAACACCCGCGGCATACACAGGAGCCGCACCCGCCCGCCTGCCGCAAAGCCGCCGGCCGTCAGGATGCGATCCACCTGCGCCCTCAAAGGCGTCGCCGTCCCGTCCAGATGATCCGCCTCGCGAAAATCCATCAGGTTGAAGCGGTTGTGGGAGAAGAGGCGCAGGCGCCGGTCCAGATCAGGAAGCTCGTCCAGGTCCAGCAACACCATCGGGATGCGGTAGGCCAGCTTGTGCTCCCGCGGCTTGAAACGCCGGTGCCAGACGCGGCCCTCGTAAAGGGCTGAGCGGGACGACGCCTCGGTCACGCCGCCCTGGCCGCCGGCGGGTCGATGAAGATGCGGCCGGATTCATCCTCGACTGTCCAGGGCCGACGCACGCCGCCGAGCGCCTCGGCCACGGCGAGGCCTGATTGAAGGCCGTCCTCATGGAAGCCCGACCCGAAATAGGCGCCGCAGAACCAAGTGTTGCGCACCCCCTGCAACGACCACAGCCGCCGCTGCGCCAGTCCCGCCGCCACATCGAACAGGGGATGCTCGTAACGCTCCGTGGCGATCACCGTGGCGCGGTCCGGCGCTCCCTTTTCACCAGACAGGGGCGGATTGAGGGAGACGAGGTATTGTTCCGGGCCACTTAGCCCCTGCAACAGGTTCATCCAGTAGGTCACCTCACCCTTGCCGCCGCGCTCGCCCACATAGTTCCAGGCTGACCATGCGGCGGCGCGGTGAGGCATGAGGCTGATGTCGGTATGCAGGACGGCGGTGTTGGGCGTGTAGCGGATGGCGCCGAGGACCTGATGCTCGGTCGGGGTCGGCTCCATCAGCATGGCGAGGGCTTCCGGTGCGTGAGCGGCGATGACCACGTGGTCATAGTGGGCGGCGCCGCCCTGGTTGTCCTGGATAGTCACGCCGTCGCCTTTGCGGACGATCCCGCGCACCTTGGCATTCAGCTTGATGCGGTCAGCATAGGGGGAAGTGAGGGGCGGAATGTAAGCGCGGCTGCCACCCACAACGGTGCGCCATTGCGGGCGAGCGTTGATGTCGATCTCCAAAAGGCCGTGGTTCTGGAAGAAACGGACGAAGCTGGAGATCGGGTAATCCTGGATGCTCTTGATGTCTGAGGACCAGATGGCCGACGCCTGAGGCAAAAGATGGTCGTTTTGGAACGCCGCGCCGTAGCCGTGCCGGGCCAGATATCCGCCGAGGGTGGTGGAATGATCCCCCTCGTCCACCGTGTGGCGCGCCGATTTGTAGAACCGCTGCAGGTCCCGCAGCATGGACCAGAACCGGGGGCGCAGCAGGTTCCGCTTCTGGGCGAACAAGGCTTTAAGGCTGGTGGAGCCGTATTCCAGGCCACCGTCGTCCAGGGAGACGGCGAAGGACATGTCCGACGCTCGCGTCTCCACGCCGAGATAATCGAACAGGGCCACGAGGTTTGGATAGTTCAACGCGTTATAGACGATGAAGCCGGTGTCTATAGGCGCCGTCCCGCCGTCCGCCTTGGGCGCGTCCACGGTGTTGGTGTGGCCGCCGATCCGATCCGCGGCCTCATAGACCGTCACCGTGTGCTTGTGGCTGAGCAGCCACGCGGCGGACAGGCCGGAAATCCCCGTCCCCACTACGGCGATGTTCAGGGGTTTGGCTCCAGCCGACGTCATGTCAGTCCTTATTCGTCAAGCTTGGCTTTAGTTGGGATCGGTTGAGCCCGACCGGAGTTACGCACAGGGGTTTGCAACGGACGCAGCTGAAGACGGTCGTCATCCGAACCGGCGCATCGACCGTAGCTGAGGTCAGCCGCCTTCGGAACAACAGAGTGCAGGGGCGACAGGGATGGATGGAAAGGGTGGAATGCCGGGGCGTCGGGCGCGCATCTTCTTGGCTCTGGCGGTCGCGCTGATGGCGGCGAACCTTTCCGGCTGCGCGGCGACCACGGTGCTCAGCGATCTTGAGCCCCGCTGGAACGTCACCGCCACCCGGGATCTCGCCTATGCCCCAGGGCCGCGTCATGACCTAGACATCTACGTTCCCAAAAAGCCCGCACCGCACAATCCGGTGGTCGTGTTCATCTACGGCGGCGGCTGGGACGACGGCGAGAAGTCCATGTATCGCTTCGTCGGTTCGGCCCTGGCTTCCCACGGCTATCTGGTGGTGATCCCCAACTACCGCATCTATCCCGAAGCCCACTACCCCGACTTTCTGCAGGATTCGGCGCAGGCCGTGCGCTGGGCCAAAGACCATGCGGCGGGATACGGCGCCGATCCCAGCGAGCTGTTCCTGATGGGCCACTCGGCGGGCGCCTACAACGCCGCCATGCTGGCGCTGGACCCCCGCTGGCTCGGCGCGGTGGGCATGGACCCCCACCGTGACATCAAAGCCTTCGTCGGCCTCGCCGGACCCTACGACTTCCTGCCGCTTGAGTCGGACGAGTTGAAGGCGATCTTCGGCGTCGAGGGACAGGCGCCGCCGAGCCAGCCGATCAACCATGTGGACGGCCGCGCGCCGCCCATGTTCCTGGCCCACGATCTTGGCGACACCGTGGTCTATCCCAAAAATACCATCAACCTGGCCGCCAAGGTCCAGGCGGCGGGCGGGCAGGTGGAGACCCACTATTACAAGGGCCTCAGCCATGCCCTGATGATCGGCGTGGTCGCCACGCCGCTGCGTTTCCTTGGTCCCGTGTTCCGGGACGTGACCCAATTCATCGACGCCCAGGCGGCGTCTTCACCCGTGAGCAAACCATGAGCCTGATCGAAACGGCCATCCACGCCTTTGAAGACGCCCCCCTGCCTGACTTCGTCACCCGTCCGGCCATCGGGTTTCTGGTGGAAGGCGCCCGCAAGAAGCTGATCGGCGCGCCCTACGACGCCAACATCCTGTTCGCCGAGGAAATGAGCGCGCGGCCCATCGCCGAATACACATATATGGCCAACGAGCAGCACTACGAAGTGCCGGCCGCCTTCTTCGAGAACGTGCTGGGACCGCGCTTGAAATACTCCTCCTGCCTCTACCCCACCGGGCGCGAGACTTTGGCGGAGGCGGAGGAGATCGCCTTGGCCGAAACCTGCCGGCACGCCGATCTGAGGGACGGACAGGACATCCTCGAACTCGGCTGCGGCTGGGGCTCGCTCAGCCTGTGGATGGCCGAGAAATACCCAGGCGCGCGGATCACCGCGGTCTCCAACTCCAACTCCCAGCGCGAATCTATTGAGGCCAAGGCCAAAACGCGCGGCTTCAAGAACCTCACCATCATCACCTGCGACATGAACGACTTCACCATCGACCGCACCTTCGACCGCATCGTTTCGGTGGAGATGTTCGAGCATATGGCAAACTGGCGCGCGCTCCTGACCCGCGCCCGGGGCTGGTTGAAGCCGGAGGGGCGGCTTTTCCTGCACGTCTTCAGCCACAAGACCGCGCCCTATAAGTTCGACGTGAACGACGAAACCGATTGGATCGCCAAATACTTCTTTGCCGGCGGCGTGATGCCTAGCCACGACCTGATCCGTGCCTTCTCGGACCTCTTCACGGTGGAAGAGGACTGGCGCTGGAACGGCGCCCACTACGAGAAGACGGCGCTGGACTGGCTCCGCAACTTCGATACCGCGCCCGATGCGGTGAACGCGGTGCTGAAGGAGACCTACGGGCCAAACGCAAGGGTCTGGGGCCGCCGCTGGCGGCTGTTCTTTCTGGCGACGGCGGGCCTGTTCGGTCATCGCGGCGGGGACGAGTGGGGCGTCAGCCATTACCGCCTCGCGCCGGCGGTGCTGTGATGTTGAAATATCTCGCCGCCTACGCCGCCGCCGCCGTGGTGTTCATGGTGCTCGACGCCGGTTGGCTGACCATGATGGGCGCCCGTCTCTACAAGGCCGAGCTCGGCGATCTGATGACGGACAAACCGGCGCTGGCGCCGGCCGTGCTGTTTTATCTGATCTACCTTGTGGGCGTCGTTTACTTCTGCGTCCTTCCGGCCCAGGCCAGCGGGCGGTGGTCCACCGCCTTGATCAATGCGGCGGTGCTCGGCCTTTGCGCCTACGCCACCTACGACCTCACCAATCAGGCCACGCTGCGCATCTGGTCAGTGCGCGTCACCGTAGCTGACCTCGCATGGGGCGTGGTCGTAACCGCCTCGGCCGCCAGCGCGAGCTTCTTCGTGACGCGCGGTCTATTTCTGGCAAACGGCGGTTGAGACTTAAGATTTAGGGCTGGGCGGCCGGGCGAGACGAGGAGTGAAGATGAGCGTCATTGATGCGGTAGGCGATCGGTCGGCATTCTCGAAGCGAGCTCCCGCCATGCAGGGCGCGCCCGCCGCCTTCCGCAACGTGATGCGGGTCGCCGCCGAGAACTGGCAGGGCCGGCCTCTCGTGCTGGTCCTGCCGTCGGGCCATCACATTCGCTTTCCCGGCACGCTGACGATGCCGGAGGTGCGGATGGAAATTCGCGATTTCCGCTTCATCCGCCGCATCTTGATCTCCGGCGACATCGGCTTCGCGGAAGGCTTCATCGAGGGCGACTGGGACACGCCCGATCTCTCCGGCCTCTTAGAAGCCTTCTCCCACAATTTCGACCGCCTGGGTCAGCTGATGACCGGCAACCCCTTCGCCCGGGCTTTCAGCGCCGTTTCCCACGCCCTGAACCGCAACAGCCGCAAGGGCTCGAAGAAGAACATCCACGCTCACTACGATCTCGGTAACGCCTTCTATGGCCGTTGGCTTGACCCCGGCATGACCTACTCCGCCGCCCTCTACACCGCGCCCGGCCAATCGCTTGAGGCGGCGCAAACGGAGAAATATGCGGCGCTGGCCCGCTCCGTCGGCATGGAGTCGTCGCACAAGGTGCTGGAGATCGGCTGCGGCTGGGGCGGGTTTGCGGAATACGTGGGCAAGGAGGTGGGCGCGCACATCGACGCCATCACCATCTCTCAGGCTCAGCACGACTACGCCAAGCGCCGCATCTTCGAGCAGGGCTTGGCCGACAAGGTGAACATCCGCCTGATCGACTATCGCGACGTGGAAGGCCAGTTCGACCGCATCGGCTCCATCGAGATGTTCGAGGCGGTGGGCGCGGCTTACTGGCCAACCTACTTCGGTAAGGTGGCCGATCTTTTGAAGCCCGGCGGCAAGGCCGGTCTGCAGATCATCACCATCGCAGAGGATCTGTTCGAGGGCTATCGCGGCCGCCCGGACTTCATCCAGCGCTACATCTTCCCCGGCGGCATGTTGCCGAACGAGAGCCGGCTTAAGGCTGAGACGGACGCCGCCGGGATGACGTGGACGGATGTGCGTCGCTTCGCCAGCGACTATGCAAAGACCCTTCACGAGTGGGCCGAGGTCTTCGCCCACCGCTGGAGCGACATCCGAACCTTAGGTTTCGATGAACGGTTCAAGCGTCTGTGGCTCTACTACCTCGGCTACTGCGAGGCGGGCTTTCTGACCGGTCGGACGGACGTGATCCAACTCGCCTTATCGAAAGGTTGATCGTTCGCGTCGTGCGCGATCTTCTTTCCACCCCTGGACGTTTCGTGGAAAAAACCCTCATTGATTGTGTAAGACGATCGTTGGGGGAGCGATGGACGCACGATCCCAGGATGCACGCGCCTTTTCGGCGATCGATCCGGCTTACAGGCGCGTCGAATGGCGACGCCACACCTCGCTATTTCGGCGGAGATTTCGCCTTTTCCTAATCTCGACGGTTGGGGGCGTTCTGGTCTCGGTGGCCGTCATTCTCGTGCTACCCGCGCGCTACACGGCTACAGCGGAGGTGGTGATCGATCCCCACCGTCAACCATCCTTGGACTTGCGGGCGGAGCCTTCAAACACGCCCCTCGACGCATCGACCGTCGACACGGAGGTCGAACTCCTTAAGTCTCGGATACTGGCGGCGAAGGTCGCGGAAGCCTTCGGGCTGGATCACGATCCGGAGTTTGCGCCCAAACCACGCCTCTTCCCCGCTGCGCCCGTCCACTCCCAGTCCGAGGTCGCGCAGCGCCGCGAAGCGATCCGGGAGGGACTGGAACGGCGGCTGAAAGTGGCCCGCGTGGGCTTCACCTCGGTGGTCGACATCTCGGTCACCTCCGCATCGCCGGATAAGGCCGCGTCCCTCGCCAACGCTTTCACGGCCCTCTACCTGCAGCAGCAACTGGAGGCCAAATCCGCCGCCTCGCGCCGAACGTCCGACCTGCTCAACAGTCGCGTCGAGGCCCTCGGGGCGGAGGTGGCGGGCGCCGAACGCGACGTCGAACGCTACAAGGCCGCCCATGGGCTGATGACCCTGGCCGGCTCGCAAGGGGCCACCAGCACTGAGCAGGAAATCTCGAACTTCGACACCCAGCTGGTGGCCGCCCAGGGTCAGAAGGCCGACGCCGAAGCCCGACTGGCCGCCGCCGTGACGGAGACCTCAGGGGGCCGCGCGGGCGACGATCTTGGCGAGGTGCTGAATTCCCCCGTGGTGCAGGATCTGCGCAAGAAGCGAAACGAGATCACGGAGCTTCTGAACCGCTACGGCCCTCGCCACCCCGAACGTCTCAAGGCGGAGCATCAAAGGGCTGAACTGGATGCGCAGATCGGGCAGGAAATTGGGCGGGTGGTGTCGAACCTTCGCGTGCAGGTCCAAGTCGCCCGGGGGCATTCGGTTGCGATTGCGGCGGCTCTGGGCAAGGCAAAGGCCGAATTGGCCAAGAACAACAACGCCTCCGTTGACTTAAAGCAGCTCGAACAGAACCTCGACGCCGTCAAAACCCTCTATCAGGCCTATCTGGACCGCTTCAAACAGACCCTGGCGCAGGACGGGATGGCGCAGGCCGATGCGCGATGGGTGTCGCCTGCGAAGGCGCCGCTTTCCCCCGCGTCCCCCAACCGGCTGCTCTTGCTGGCGATCGCGGCGACCGTCTCGGCTCTGAGCGCGCTTCTCGCCGTTTGGATCGCCGAAGCGCGGGAAGACGGGCTTTACGATGCTGAGGACGTGGAGGCGCGGCTCGGAGTTCAAGGGCTCGGAATTGTGCCGTCCATAGGCAAATCCCGATCCGAAGAGGCCAGTCCCGCCGACCTCGTGCTGAGCCGGCCCTTGTCGGGTTTCGCTGAGGCGTTCCGGGTTTTGAAGGCGGAGCTTCTGCTGCGGCGAGCTTCGGGCCCGATCCGAACCATCGCCATCACCTCGGCCTTGCCCGGCGAAGGCAAGACCACCACCAGCCTGTGCCTGGGGAGAATGATGGCGACGAGCGGCGCCGCGACCCTCCTGGTCGATTGCGATCTTCGCCGCAGAACCATGAGCCGGCTCCTCGCCTCCAAACCCCAAGCAGGTCTTTTGGACGTCCTGGCCGGCCGGGCCGACCTCGATGATGCGCTGATCCTGGACGGTGCTTCCGGTCTGATGCTGTTGCCGCTTGGGGATGAGGAACTGGTTCAAGACGACATTTTCGCAACTCCCGCCATGGGGGAGCTTTTGGAGACTTTGAGACGGCGTTTCCGAACCGTGTTGCTCGATACGGCGCCCGTCCTGATGGTGGCGGATACGACCCTCCTCGCCAGCCGGACGGACGCGACCTTGTTTCTGGTGCGATGGGGAAAGACTCAGGCGGGCACCGCCGCCAACGCTGTGAGGCGCCTCGAAGGGGCGGGGGCCTATGTGGCCGGCGCGGTTCTCACCCAGGTAGACTTAAAGCGCACCGATCATCGCGCTTATCCCTATGCGGCCGACTACTATCCGTTTTATCGCGAAGAAAAGGCCGACCGGCTCGACGTGATATTCAAGGCGGGTTGGCGACGGCTGGCGCGCCGAACGTGAAAACACCCCGAACGCTTGCGCGCCGGGGTGCTCAATAACAACCGCGATGCGGCGAAAGGTAAGCCTACTTGGCGTCGTTGGCGGTGCTGGTCACAGCGTGGCCAGCGGCGCTGACGTCTTGGCCGGCTCCTGCGACGGTGTTGCAAGCGGCCACAGAAACGGCGGCGGCGGCGGCGAGAAGAACGAGTAATGTGCGCATTGGATGATCTCCGGTGAATGGCTAGGCTTCAACGCCTAAACTTATGTGGGGTTCCGCACGGAGGACAACTGGAATGGCGAAGGTAAATCTTTCGGCGGATCAGGGGGCGGGAAGGTCAGGCGGACGGTCGCGCCGCCGCCATCGGCGGGAATAAGCTCCATCGTCCCGCGCAGTTGCCGGGCGAAGGCGCTCATTAGCGTCCGCCCAACGCCCTCCGTCGCCTCTGCAGGGTCGCGCTCGCCGTTATCGGAGATTTCCAGAGCCACTTCGCCGCTCAACACCTTGAAGTTCACCTTGATCAGACCCTCGCCGTCGCGGAAGAGATGTTTCCTGGCGTTGGCGATCGCCTCCACGGCGAAGAGGGCGAGAGGGGCTAATTTGTCCGGATCGATCTCCAGGTCGTCGGCCGCGAGTTCCGTGCGGATCGGCGATGGACGGCCGCCGTCGCCCGACGCGATCTGACCGATCAGCTCCTCCAGGAACTGGCGCAGATCGACCCGCCGCAGGTCGGGGCTCTGGTAGAGGGCGCGATAAATGAGGGCGAGGGCGGTGATCCTTTGCCGGGTATCGGCCATCGCCTCCCGCGCCGCCGGATCGGTGAGCGCACGCTGCTGCATGTTCAGGAGCGAGGTGATGATCTGCAGGTTGTTCTTCACCCGGTGGTGAATCTCCCGCATCATGGTGTCCTTCTGCTCAAGATTTTCGCGCAGAGTGAGATCGCGGGCGACGATGGCGTCGGCCATGGAGTCCAGGGTCTGAGCCAGGGCGCGAATTTCCTGCGGCGCGTTTTCTGCTTGCACGGGTCGCACGGAGAAGCGGCCTTTGGCGTAGATCGAGGCGATACGGTCCAGATAGTGCAGCCAGCGGATCACCACCCGATCGGTGACGATCCATACCGCGGTCCAAGCCGCCAGCCAGCCAAGCAGCGGCAGGACAATGTTGTAGATGGCGTTCAGCCGCGCCCAGGACAGGAACCTGGGGGCCGGCGCTGAGAGCATGACGAACAGATCGTCCCCGACGAGGGGGGCGATCACCTGTGAGCGTGCCTGGCCGGCGGAATCTCTGGCGCGGTAGAGCAGCCCCCCAGGCGCTACGGCCTTGGCCACCCAACCCGACGGCGGCGGCGCGAACGCCTTGGCGTTGGTGGCCGCAGCGATGCGGCCCTGGTCGTCGATCAGGGCGACCTCCGTATCCGCCGGCAAGGTCGGGTCGGACACATCGGGCCGAAGGCTGTCGATGGCGATCAGGGACACGAGGGCGCCGTTGAACCCGCCGTTCTGATCCCCCGAGCGCATGCCGGCCAGGACAGCCGGACGATCGGAATAGACATGTTGGGGCGCCGTCACCACCACGAGCGGTTCGCCGCTGCGAAGACGGGAGAACCACTCCGAATTGAGCAGATTGGGCTCCACCTTCACAGTCGCCGCCGCACATTGGACCTTCCCGTCACTGTTGAAGCGGATGAAATTCTCGTAGCCGGGCAACCTGTCTAAAAGAGCCGCGAGGCGGGGTGCGCACTGGGCACCGACCGTCTGGGGCGTGAGGGTCTCGAGGACGGCGGCGGCGGCCTGCATCTTGGCGCGGGTGGCCGAGGCGCTGCGCTGGGCGGCTTGCACGAGGCTCTCCTGCCGCGCCGCCGCGTCGTGGGTGAAGCTCAGCCCGGCCTGCAGTATCCCCAGCGCCAGGATGGGCGACAAGGCGATGGCCACGGCGAGACCCAGTCGAAAGCGGATCGTGACGCGCTTAGGGGAGCGTTGGAACTTGAAAAGCGGCGGCCTCACCGCGATCCGCTCAGGCGCTCCGCATCAGCTAGGATCGAGCGCATGGCGTCCCCGGCGGGCGACCCATCGCGTCCATAGGCGCCGGCTTCCAACACGCCAGTGAGCGCCCGGCGCGCCCGGCTGACCCGGCTCTTCACCGTGCCGACGGCGCAGTTGCAGATCACGGCGGCCTCTTCGTAGGCGAACCCGCCGGCGCCCACCAGAATCAACGCTTCGCGCTGTTCAGACGGCAGCATGTTCAACGCCTGGCGCATCTCATCCAGCGCCAGCGGCGAGGAAGGGTCGTCGATGGCCACGAGCGTACGTTCCGCAGCCTCCTGGTCCAACTGGGTAGAGCGCCATGAGCGGCGCTTATCGGAATAGAACTGGTTGCGAAGGATCATGAAGGTCCAAGCCTTCATGTTGGTGCCCATCTGGAAGCTGGACCGGGCATCCCACGCCTTCATCATAGCGTCCTGCGCCAAGTCGTCGGCGGTCGCCGCATCGCCGCACAAGGTCCGCGCGAAGGCGCGCAGGTGCGGGATCAGCTTCACCAAGTCCGTTTTGAAAAGCTTTTCGGACGCGGGGTCCATCGGCGGACGATCGGTCATCAATCACGGTCGCTTGGAGTGGGGCCGCCTGCGGCACGGCTGTCAGCTTGCCGAAGAATATCGAGGAAGTCGTCCGGAACGGGCTCGTTCACCACGTCGTCGAACATTTGACGCAACTTCACGCCGATCGCCTGTTGTCTTAATCGTGCTTCTTCCACATTGGGCTCGCTAGGCTTGCGCCCGTCTCTACGGTCCTCTGGATCATTCATAGAGATGACGCGCCCCACGTCCAATGAAAGACCAAAGCGGCCTGATTCGGCAAACAAACGCCACCGAGACGCCCGGGTTCCACCAGTCGCCATAATGCCATAATGTCGCAGCTCATGGAACCTTGGCCATCGCGGGCCGTTTGGGCGCAAGGTCGGGGTGGACTCGCGCGGCCAGCCCGCCTCCGCCGCCATGCAATTTGAAGATCGGTCCCGAACCTTGGGATCGCACGGGAGTTGAAGACTATGGGTCTACTGGAACGCTTGGCGCCGCACCTCCCATATGTCCGCCGTTACGCGCGCGCCTTGACCGGAAGCCAGACCGCCGGAGACGCCTATGTCCGCGCGTCTCTTGAAGCGCTCGCCGCCGGGGAAGCCTCCTTGCCGCCGCAGCTGACGCCTCGCGTGGCCCTCTACCGGGTGTTCCACACGATCTGGGGCGGCACAGGCGCGAGGCTCGAGCCCACCTCTGGATCACAAGGCGGCATTGAGACCGAGAACGCCACTCACCGTTTGCTGCGCATCCCGCCCCGCTCCCGTCAGGCGTTCCTGTTGACAGCTCTGGAAGGCTTCAACACCTCCGAAGCCGGACAGATCCTAGACGCCAGCCCGGACGAGATCGACCAGTTGATCAAGACCGCCCAGGCGGAGATCGACGCGGAACTCGCCACGCAAGTCCTCATCATCGAGGACGAGCCGGTGATCGCCTCCGACATCGAAGCCCTGGTGAAAGAACTCGGACACCAGGTTATGGACGTCGCCGCCACCCGTACCGAAGCCTTGGAGGCCATTGGCCGCAACACGCCGGGTCTGGTTCTGGCCGACATCCAACTCGCCGACGGCTCGTCGGGCATCGACGCGGTGAAGGACATCCTGGGTCGTTTCGACGTGCCGGTGATCTTCATCACCGCCTTCCCGGAGCGCCTCCTCACCGGCGAGCGGCCCGAGCCGACCTTCCTGATCACCAAGCCGTTCCAGCCGGAAACGGTGAAGGCGGCGATTGGCCAGGCGCTCTTCTTCCATCCCGCAAAGACCAAGGCGGCGGCGTAACCGGCTCGGGCGGAACTTAACGCTCAGCTTTGGCGTTGCCCGCTTGAGTTCATCCGCCTCATCATGGAGAATGCCGTCATGTCCGCTATCGATCCTTTGATCTCCGACGCCAAACAGACGTTGGACGACGCCAAGCTAACTGTCGAGCACGCCAAGAAGACGGTGAAGACCGGTCGCGCTCAGGCGCCGGAAATCGTCCGCGAAACCAAGGCGGCCTTCAACGATCGCGCCGAAAAGGCCAAGTCGCAAGCTAGCTCTGCGGCCGATTACGCCTCCGAGCAGCTGGACCAGGCGCGCCTTCTGGCGGCGGAACAACTGGAGACCGCGCGGCTCTACCTTCAGGACAGCATGAAGGAGCGGCCGATCACGTCCACCTTCGCCGCTCTTGGCATCGGCTTCGTATTGGGCGTGCTGCTCACCGGCAGGCGTCGTTGATCGTTCAACGGATTACGCTCGCCATCGTCGCCATCGCCGCGCTTGCGGCGGCGGCGGCCATCGCGGTCTTCGCCGCCGCATTCGCCCTCTACGCTCTGTTGCGGGATATTCTCACCCCGGCGGGCGCGGCGGCGGCGGTGTGTTTGGCGGCAGCGCTATTGGCGGCGCTCTGCGCTCTAATCGTGGCGATGCAGACGAAGCTGCCCAAGATGAAGCGCCCGGCGGTTTCGCCGGGCCGCCGCCCATCCGACAATGTGGTCGACCGGGTGGTTGAAGTGGCGCGGGAGCGACCTTTTGTGGCCGCCGGCGCCGCAGTGGCCGCGGGCCTTCTAGCGGTCGCCAATCCGTCCTTGGTGACAGCGGTGATGCGCGCCTTTATCAGCCCGGCCAAACCGCCGCCCCGCCGCTAAGATCCGCGATAAATCCGAGCCTTAAGTGGCCGACGGCTGCAGAACCACGCCAGCCTAGACGGACGCAGTCTTTCGACGCGGCAGGCCCCACGTGCGATATGGCTCAAAGGTTGACCCGGTCCAGCCCTGCGCGGTGACGGTGATGGTGTCTGCGTCCGCGGCGATGCAGTTGAACCCCGGCGGCGTGCCGCGAAGGCGGGTGGAGAGGGTGCCCGCTCCAACCGCATAGGTATGCTCGTCCCCAAACTTCAGCGGCGAAGCGAAGGGATTGTGAACGTGGCCGGTGAGGATCACGTCCGCGCCACCTTTGGCCAGCAGGCGGGCCGCCTCGTCGCCGCGATGCACGCCCCCCGTCACCGGTGTGTCCAGAGCCTCCACCAGGGGGTGGTGACAGGCGACCACCTTCAACGCCCCCGGCGCGCCGGCCGCCAGATCGCACACTGTCAGGCGGCATTGCTCCAGATTGATCGCGCCCTTGGACCAGTCCAGCCTCGGCTGCGCGCCCCGCGCGGTGTTGATGGTGCGGGCGGCCACGGCCGGGCTGTCGAACTCGACCCCATTGGGCGAGCCGATATAGCGCTGGTAGCGGGCGAAAGGTGTCAGGGCCCGAAGGAGCAGGTTCCAATAGGGCGTGTCATGATTGCCGGGGGTGACCAGCATTGGCCCCGGCAACCGCTTAAGCCACCCGGCGGCGGCTACAAATTCTTTGGGCAGGCCGTTTAATGTCAGATCGCCGGTGATGATGACGAGATCCGGCGTGTGGTCTTGCACGAAGGCGACAGCAGCCTCCGCCGCCTCGACGTTTTCGCCTCCGAAATGCACATCGCTGAGCTGAATAAGCCGCGTGGTCATCGCGCGGCGGAAGCCGGACTCGTTTGAGACAGAGGACCGTTTGAGGCCGCACCCTTGGGCAGGGTCGAATTGGGGACCAGGGCGCGGAAGGCGTCTGGGCGAAAGCGGAACTCGGCCCGGTGATCGAGGCGGCAGGGCTCGCCGTCCAGGATGGCCGGAATGTTCCGGCGCGCCGCCCAAACCACGCCGGCACGGCATAGGGTCATGTCCACGGAGGGGTCGGCTCGCCAGTCGCCCGTCACGGCGTTAAAGCCCAGACGGAACAGTTCAGCCACGTCCTTTGGGTCGAGGGCCGCCACTTCCAGGGCGCTCTCGTCGGTCAGGCCTCGGGACACGATGGGGCATAAGAGGGTCAAGGCTTCGGTCTTCCCGATGATACCGTCGCCTAAACTATAGTGCAGCTTGTGGGAAAAGGCGCGCGTGAAAGCCTTGCGCGCCTTGGCCCACGCCAGGCGGATTTTCCGCGCCCTCACCGCCTCGCGGGCGTCGGCCCATAGAGCGGGCGTGCCGAGGATCGCCGCTACGTAGAAGCTGCGCCCATCGATCTCGCCGCCGGAAATGGAGCGGACGCACCCCTGCGACAGGGCGGCGGTCAACGCGTCCCGCCAACCGACCGGTCCATAGAGGGCGTGGGGCAGCATATTCATCGTGCCGCCGGGCAGGGGTGCAATCAGCGGACCATCCGACCCCGCCAGTTGCGCCGCCAGCGCTGCTGTACCGTCCCCCGCCAGGATCACCACAAGGTCAGGGCTGGCGTCGATGGCGGAGCGAACGGCGCGGCTGATCTCATCAGGCTCGGCGTTGGCGATACGCACGCCCATGCCGAAGTCTGAGATGATCTTCTCCGCGGCTTCAGCGGCCCCCGAACCCACGCTGCCGGAGGCGGCGTTGACCACCACCTCCACACGCCGGACGGTGACCCCGCTCGATTTTACAGGAAGCGGGAACTCGCCGCCGGAACCATCCATAGAGGTCACCCGCCGTTTTGCGAGATTTGTTGGCTTCTGGTGGAGATGGTCTGGCCGACGCTTTGAACCGCGCGACCGCCCTGAGCGCCAGCCCGGCTGGCCGTCCCCATGATCTCCGAACGCCACTCGGCGATCTTGTGATCCACCACCGCGCCGCCGCCGGCGAAGGACCCTGCCTCATAGGCGAGACCCAGGAAACCGACGCCGGATACGGCGGCCACTAATACGACAAAGCCGATGATAGGATGGCGACGCTGACGGGCGCGTCGCGCCATGACCCGATTCTCGTCCTGGGCGCCTTTGGCGTAGCCTTCGCGGCGACCTTCCGCTTCGATGCGCTTGGCTTCTTGTCGACGATAGGGGTTCCAGCTCCACCACGTGGCGGCGGTGGCGGTCGCCACGGGTGGGACGACGACGCTGCGTCTTGCCGGGTTCCAGTTCCACCAGCGCTCGCCGGTGGCGCCGACGGATTTTGCAGATCGCCCCAAGCTTAAAATGGACATGAGATTTCTCCTGACGGTATCGCAGCTTGCGCGACTGTCGGGAAGGCAACGAGGCCGCGGCGCTGGAGTTCCATCAAATAAGCTTGGCCGCGACTTCAGTCGGCGGGTGTGGTGTTTTAGCTTGGCGGAACCTGAGCTTTAAGCGAACATTTATTCCATGAAGCACTTTTGGCAGAAGACACAATGATACGCAGGCTTGGCGCATTGGCGGCGGTTGGCTTGGCCTGTGCGGCTTGCGCGTCCAACCGACGAGCGCCGCTTCCGCCGCCACCGCCACCCCCGCCGCCGCCATCTGGAGTCGTCGCCGCCCCGCCGCTCACCGGACATCCAATCTATCGCTGCGGACCGGACACCGCCTGTGCGCCTCAGGAGAAGTCGGTGCATCGCCAATATTACGACGTTCATCACCGTCGCTATTATTATTTCGACCCGGCGACGCGTCGGTACTATTGGGAAGACGGGCAACCTAAGACTTAAAAGGCGGGCAGGGCTGATGACGACGATCAAGCAAAACAGACGGCCGTTTTATGCACCGGCCGCCGCCGTGATTCTCGGCATCGGCGTTCTGGGCGCCTGTTCCACCCCGCCAAAGCCCATCGCTGTGGCGCCGCCACCGCCACCCTCTATCGTCTGCACCGACTTCAACTTCCCGATCTACTTTCAGAAGGGGTCCGACCAGCTCGATCCGGATGCGCGTAAGGAGATCACCTACGCTGCCTCGCGGGTGAAGGGGTGCAAACTCGGCACGATCGAGGTGTTAGGCCTGGCGGACGCGGACGGTCCGGCGCACCGCAACCTCATCCTCTCGCGCAAGCGGGCCGTGATTGTGGCGGAAGCCTTGGCGGCGGACGGTCTGCCTGCGCCGACCTTCGACATCGAAGCGATCGGCGAAGCGGGCGCCAAGACACCGGCCGGCGAGGGCGAACCCCTCCGCCGCCGCACCGAAGTGGTGATCCGGGCTTCCGCACCTACGCCAAAGACATAGCCGGCGCCTTCGGCGCGGCTCCCCGCGATGAAGACGTATAAACGAGAAACGGGCCGAAGGGCCCGCGACGTATTTCATATTTGAGGTAAGGTGCGGAGGCGGCAGGCTGAGAATGTGTCCCAGCCTATGTCGGGGGGGCGTCGCCGCCTCCGCAATCTAATAACTCGTGTTGAATTGTCCGGTTCCTGGCCGCCGCGAATTTCCGAACTTTATTTTTGCGTGGCCAGATAGGCGATGAGGTCGGCGCGCTCTCCGGCGTCCGGCACCTGCATCGGCATTGCGGTCCCGGGGACCATATTCATCGGCGCGATGAGGAACTTGGAAAGGCTGGCGGGCGTCCAGGTCAGTCCCGATTTCTTCAGGGCGTCCGTATAGGGGAAGCCCGGCGCGCTGGCGGCCTTTCGCCCTACCACGCCTTTCAGGCTTGGACCCTGGCCCACGCCATCCGCCGGGTGGCACATGGAGCAGCGCTCCTGATAGATGGCCTCACCCTTTTTCACGTCAGCAGCGAAACGCCGTCAGGGGCGGTGCGAGGAGTGCGGCCGAGAACACGGTCGCCGCGAAAAGCTTCACTTGCCCGCCCCCTTGTAGCTGACGCGCCAGATCATGCTTCCGGCGTCATCCGAGAACAGGAGCGCGCCATCGTGCGCCACGGTCACGCCCACAGGCCGGCCCCAGACCGCCTTATCATCCACCACAAAGCCGGTGACGAAATCCTCGTACTCGCCGGTGGGGACGCCGTCCTTTAGTGACACCCGCACGATCTTGTACCCAGTCCGTTTGCTCCGGTTCCAAGAGCCGTGCAAGGCCACGAATAGGTCGCCGCGATAGTCCGCTGGAAAGGCCGCGGGTCCGGTTCCCGTGTAGAAGGCGGCCTCCAGCGGCGCAGAGTGGGGTTGGATCAATACGTCCGGCACGATCACCTTGCCCGCCAGATCGGGGCGCATCCCCTTCACCTTCGGACGCGGGTCGTCGTGATCGCCGATATAGTACCAGGGCCAGCCATAGAAGCCGCCCTCCTTCACCCGCGTCAAGTAATCAGGCGGGAGATTGTCGCCAAGGAGATCCCGCTCGTTGGTGGCGCACCACACCACGCCCGTAGCCGGCTGCACGGCGAGGCCGACGCAGTTGCGGATGCCCGCCGCGAACACTTTCAATCCCTTGCCCTCCGGATCGGCCACCAGCACGTCGGCGCGGTTGGCCTCCGCACCCCATTCCGCGCCGGGGGCGTGGCTGTCGGCCCAGCCCTTGACCTCCTCCGGCGTCTTCGGCGCCACCTCCTCCGCCACGTTGGAGCCGGAGCCGACCGAGACGTACATCCGCTTGCCGTCGGGAGAAAAGGCGATGTCTCGGGTGGTGTGATAGGTCTTGGTGTCGGCCAGCTTGGGGATCACCACCTCCGCGGACCCGCGCGCCTTCAAGTCGCCCGAACGGTAGGGAAAGCGCACCACCGAGTTGACGTTGGCCACGTAGACCCACTGCGGGTCTTTGGCCGGATAGAAGGCGATGCCGAACGGGCCGTCCAGCTTCTCGGCGAAGATGGCGATCTGCTCCGGTTTGGTGGCGCCGTCTTTTGCGCGAAGGACCGCGATCTGATGGGCGCTGGTCTCCGCGATGAAGATGTCGCCGTTGGGGGCGGTGCGGAGCAGGCGCGGGTTATCGTCCAGCTTGGCGAAGGCCTCAACGGTGAAGCCTGGCAGGCTCTTGAGCGTTGCACCGGGCGGGCGCCGCGCCTCGGCGGGCGAGGCCACCGACGGCGGGGTCGCCATCGGCGCGGGCAGATCGGCCGGCGTGATCTTGCGCACCACTCCCGGAGCGTCGGTCTTGTAGTCGCCGAACGCCGCCTCGCCGGTGCGCACCTGGGCGGTCGCGGCGCCGGCGCACAGGGCCGTAAGGCTGGCGGCGATCATCAGGGAAAGTTTCGACATGGCGCCCTCCTGGCGTATCGGCCTGTTTGCGGCCTCTTCTGAAATCTCACGACCGACCGAACAAGCCCTCCACCACCGTCTCGCCATCCGCCTCTGGCCCAAACACCGAAAGGCGTCCGGCGGCGAGGCCCTGGCGTGTGGCGATGGTCTGGGCGTTCTTGGGGCAAAGGTCGAGGCAGGTGGTCTCCGCCACGCGCACGCTTTTGCCGAGACCGTGATGCTTTAGGGCGTGCTTGATCTCGCCCCGCAGTTCCGTCTTGCCCTTGCTGCCCCGGCCGAGCTTGGCCGCGCACTTGGCGCACACAAGGATCACCTCCGACCAGGGGGCGGGTTCGGTTTCGAGATTAACGGCCATACGGAACTCCGAACGACGCAACGCGCGAACTGGGGGCAAGCTGCGCCTTTGTCCTTAATGGGCATGGGCGCCCCGCAACTCTTGTTGAAGACGCGCCTTTGCTCCTACTGTCGATCATCCAAATAGAGGGGCGCGTCTCGTGTTCAATCGCCGAAACCTTCTGATGACCGCCGGGGCTGCGGCCGCCGTCCCCACCTTGCCCGCGCCCGGCCTTTTCGCTTCGGCGCAAACGCCCCAGCCCGCCGCCGACGCCGCGCTGAACCATCTGTTCGACCGGTTCATGCAGGAGGGCTTCCAGATGCGGCCCGAAAGCGCCACCCAGCTTGGCGTCGACAAGGGCGAGCTCGCCCCGCTGAAAAGCCGGCTTTCCGACGAGTCCGTGGCAGGGCGTGCGGCGCGGAAGGCCCAGACCCTGGATCAGCTTCAGCGGATGAAGGCGTTCGATCGCGCCGCCCTTAGTCCCGCTGGCCAGGTGAACTACGACACCATCCTCTATACGCGAGAGTCCGCAGCAGACATTCAGGCGTTCGATTTCGGCGGATCGTCCTACGGGCCCTCGCCCTATGTAGTCAGCCAGCTTACCGGCTCCTACCAGTCCACGCCGGATTTCCTCGACACCAAGCACAAGATCGATACCGCCGCCGATGCGGACGCCTATCTTTCCCGCCTGACCGCCTTCGCCGCCCAGCTCGACGCCAACACCGAGCAGCTTCATCATGATGCGGCCCTAGGCGTCGTCCCGCCCGACTTCATCCTAGACACCACCCTGGCGCAGATGACCGAAGGCCGAAAACCGGCGGACGAGGCGACGGTGGTGACGTCTCTGATAAAGCGCGCGGCGGCCAAGGGGCTCGGCGACCGATACGGGCAGAACGCCGCCAAGATCTACAACGCGCAGATTGCGCCGGCCCTTGACCGCCAGATCGCTATGGTGAGGGCTCTACGGACGACCGCCACCCACGACGCGGGGTGCTGGAAGTTCAAGGATGGAGAGGGCTTCTATCGGGCCGCGCTCCGGTCCAGCACGACCACCTCCATGACGCCGGAGGAGGTGCACCAGCTCGGCCTCGATCAGGCCAAGGCGATCCAGGCGCGGCTGGAGCCGCTCCTGGCCAAACAGGGGCTGACCAAGGGCGCGATCGGGGAGCGCATCCACGCCCTCTATGGTGACAAGAGCCAGTTCTATACCAACACCGACGCCGGCAAGGCGCAGCTGATCGCCTATTGCAACGACAGGCTCGACGCCATTCGCGCCCGCCTGCCGCAAGTGTTTAAACGTCTGCCGCCCTACAAGTTTGAAGTGCGCGCGGTGCCTGCCGCCACCGACGCCGGCGCGCCGTTGGCCTATTCCCAGGGCCCGGCCATCGACGGCTCGCGGCCGGGCCTCGTCTATTTCAACCTGCACGACACGGCCGAGTGGCCTCGCTGGAACATACCCTCCACCGTCTTCCATGAAGGCCTGCCGGGGCACCAGCTGGAGGGCGGGCTCGCCCTTTCCGACAAGAGCCTGCCCCTGATCCGCAAGACCACGGGCTTTTCCGCTTACGCCGAGGGTTGGGCGCTCTACGCCGAACAGCTGGCGGACGAGCTTGGCATGTACGAGGACGATCCCCTCGGCCGCATCGGCTGGCTGAAGGCCCAGCTGTTCCGCTGCGGTCGCTGCGTGGTGGACACCGGCATCCACCACATGCGCTGGAGCAAGGAGAAGGCCATTGCCTATCTCACCGGCCTCGACGGAGACGCGGTCGGCTCCACCACCCGCGAGGTCGAGCGCTACTGCGCCACCCCGGCCCAGGCCTGCAGCTATAAGATCGGCCACACCCGGTGGATCACCCTTCGCGCCCAGGCGCAGAGCGCCCTCGGGCCAAAGTACGACATGAAGGATTTTCACGAGGCGGGGCTGACCTGCGGCCGCGTGCCGCTCGACGTGCTGTCGAGCGTGGTGGGGCGCTACATTGCGGCGCGGCAAGCGGCATAGCGGCGCATGGGGATGACAAAAGCTTAAGCCCTCCCCACCTTCCGCAGGCTTGGCCTTCTCTGCTAAGCTATCGCTGCGCCCAAGGACGGCGCGTCTCTGAAGAGGCACTCCCTTGAACTCCCCCCACACTCGCGGCTTCGTCATTCTGGCGACGCTGGCCGCCTCGGTCTCTCTCGCGGGCTGCGGCGTCAACGCCATCCCCACCAAGGAGGAGGCTGCAAAAGCCAGCTGGGCCAACGTGCAGGCCGCTTACCAGCGCCGCTCGGACCTGATCCCCAACCTCGTCTCCACCGTCCAGGCCTACGCCAAGCAGGAGCGGGGCGTCTTGGATGAGGTCACGCAAGCCCGCGCCAGCGCCACCCACGTCTCGGTGGACGCCTCCACCATCACCGATCCGGCCAAGTTCCAGCAGTTCCAGCAGGCGCAGGACAAGCTCTCCGGCGTGCTCGGCCGCTTCACCGCCATCCAGGAGCGCTATCCCGACCTGAAGTCCAACGGCAACTTCATGGCCCTGCAGAGCGAGCTGGAAGGGACGGAAAACCGCATCAACATCGCCAGGCGGGACTACAACGCTTCGGTGCAGGATTATAACGTGACCCTGCACACCTTCCCGGGCGTGCTCTGGGCCTCGACCGTCTATCACAACGAAAAGGCGATGCAGCTGTTCGCCGCCTCGTCCGAAGCGCAGGACGCGCCCAAGGTGAACTTCGACATCGCGCCTCCGGCCGGTTCCACCACGTCCAATACGACCACGTCCTCCTCATCGACTTCGACCACAAAGCCGTAACGGCATGACCCGCCCCCTCGCCGCCCCTCTACTCACCTTAATGGCGGCGGTCTTCGCGTTCCTGGCGCTGGCGGTATCGCCAGCGCGAGCCGCGCTCACCTTCCCGCCCCTCACCGGGCGGGTGGTGGACAACGCACGCGTGCTGCCCGCCGACGTGCAGGCGAGCCTCACCGCAAAGTTGGCCGACCTGCAGAGCCGCACCTCCCGCCAGCTGGTGGTCGTGACCCTGCCAGACCTGCAGGGGGACGAGATTTCCGATTACGGCTACCAGCTCGGTCGCGCCTGGGGCATAGGGCAGAAGGGGACCAACAACGGCGCCCTGTTCATCATCGTCCCCTCCGAACACAAGGTGAGGATCGAGGTGGGCTACGGCCTGGAGCCGGTCCTCACCGACGCCCTCACCAGCGTGATCCTGCAGGAGAAGGTGCTACCGAAGTTCAAGGCCGGCGACGTGCCGGGCGGGATCATCGACGGAACCGACGCCATCGTCGATCAGTTGGGCGCCGACACGTCCACCGCCGAACAGAAGGCTGCGGACGCGGAACGCCAGCAGGCGGCGGCGCAGAGCGAGACCACCTCTTACGGCCATCATCACGGCAGCATCTTCGGGCTCATCTTCCCGCTGATCTTCGTGGTTATCGCCTTTTCCGGCATCTTCCGGCGCGGACGCAGCGGCGGCGGGTTCTGGCCTTTGCTGTTTCTCGGCAGCATGATGGGCGGCGGCGGCCGGGATGACGACGACTTCGGCGGCGGAGGGG
>CAXTHJ010000041.1:0-26004 GCA_964243985.1 uncultured Caulobacteraceae bacterium
TTATTGGGCGGAGCGGGGGATGGCGCTGCGCTCGCCGCCAGAACGGCGCCGTCATCGTGCATGGGCTGTTTTCCGCGGTTTCGGCGAACGCCCTTTCAACCGACCGCTACGGTCGTGGTTCCATAGCATTTCAGATGAGCCTGGCGCGGGAAACATTAGAGCCGATGAAAGCCTCCTCTTGCGCGGCGTCCCGCCCTTGCAAGACAGTCTCGGGTGACGGTCTACTGAGGTCGAACGGCAAGCCTCCAGGACCTGCATGGACATCGGTGTTTTCATTCCGATCGCGAACAACGGCTGGATCATGTCGTCAACCTCGCCGCAGTATCTGCCGAGCTTCGATCTGAACAAGGCGATCACGCTGAAGGCTGAGACTTACGGCCTGGAGTTCGCCCTCTCCATGATCAACACCGTCTACGCGGAGTTCTTTCCCGGCGACAAACCGGCCCGCTTCTGCATCCAGTGCGGCCTGATGCGGCCCGACTTTTTGGTGGAGATCGCCACCATCGCCCACATCGGAAAATAAAACCAAGGCGCATAGGCGGGGCGCGCATCCCGCAAACCGTCCTATATTCGCATCATGGACGACTCGACCATCATCACGGAAGGCATCACCGATACGCCGCGCCTCACCGGCATGGCCCTGATCCAGGACGAGGCCCGCCGCCTGCCCGACACCCCGGGCGTCTACCGCATGATCGGCGATGAGGCGGAGGTTCTGTATGTGGGCAAGGCGCGCTCGCTGAAGAAGCGCGTCACCCACTACGCGCAGGGCCGCTTCCACACCCAGCGCATCGCCCACATGGTGCACCTGACCCGGTCGATGGAGTTCACCACCACCCGCACCGAGACCGAGGCGCTCCTCCTCGAATCCAACCTGATCAAGCGGTTGAAGCCCAAGTTCAACGTGGTGCTCAGGGACGACAAGAGCTTCGCCGAGATCCTGCTCCGCCGCGATCATCCCGCGCCGCAGATCAGGAAGCACCGGGGCCAGCACACCACGCCCGGCGACTATTTCGGCCCTTTCGCTTCCACCTGGGCGGTGAACCGCACCGTGAACATATTGCAGAAGGCGTTCCTCTTGCGGTCGTGTTCGGACAGCGTGTTCGAGACGCGCACACGCCCCTGCATGCTGCACCAGATCAAGCGGTGCAGCGCGCCTTGCGTCGATCTGATCTCGCCGCCGGACTACATGACCCTGGTGGAGGAGGCGCACGAGTTCCTCACCGGCAAGAGCCGCGCGGTGATGGGGCGGCTCTCCACTGAGATGACCGCCGCCGCCGAGGCGATGGAGTTCGAGCGCGCCGCCCGGGTGCGCGACCGCATCCGCGCCCTCTCGTCCATCTCCATGGAGCAATCGATCAATCCCGAGACGGTGGTGGAGGCGGACGTCTTCGCCCTCCATGCCGAGGGCGGGCAGGCTTGCGTGCAGGTGTTCTTCTTCCGCGCCGGCCAGAACTGGGGCAACCGCGCCTATTTCCCGCGCGTGAACAGCATGATCGACGAGGCGGAGGAGGAGGGCGGCTTCGGCGAGAACGGCGCCATCCTCGACGCGTTCCTGGGGCAGTTCTATGAGGACAAGCCGGTGCCGCGCGCCATCTTCCTCAGCCACGACGTGCCGAACCGCGCGCTCCTTGCTGAAGCGTTTTGTATCCGCGCTGGCCGCAAGGTGGAGATCACCACGCCCCAACGGGGAGAAAAAAGAGAGCTGGTCCACCACGCCCTCACCAACGCCCGCGAGGCCCTGGGGCGGAAGATGGCGGAAAGCTCGGCGCAGTCGAAACTGTTGGCCGGGGTCTGCGAAACCTTCGGGCTGGAGGGCCAGCCGGAGCGGATCGAGGTCTACGACAACTCCCACATCATGGGCACGAATGCGGTGGGCGGCATGATCGTGGCCGGGCCCGACGGCTTCCAGAAGAACCAGTACCGCAAGTTCAACATCAAGAGCACCGATCTCGTCCCCGGCGACGACTACGGCATGATGAAGGAGGTGCTGCGCCGCCGCTTCTCCCGCCTGCAGAAGGAAGAAGAGGCGGGGGAGACGCCGCCGCGCCCCGATCTCGTGCTGGTGGACGGCGGCCAGGGGCAGCTGGACGTGGCGGTGGAGGTCCTGGCCGATCTCGGCCTCGACGACATCGTGGTGGTGGGCGTCGCCAAGGGGCCGGACCGGGACGCTGGGCTGGAGCGCTTCTTCATGCCAGGCAAGCCGCAGTTCATGCTCGAGCCCAAATCGCCGGTGCTCTACTACCTCCAGCGCCTCCGCGACGAAGCCCACCGCTTCGCCATCGGCACGCACCGCGTGCGGCGTACGATGGAGATGAAGAAGAACCCGCTGGACGAGATCGAGGGGGTGGGCCCCGGCCGCAAGCGCGCCCTGCTGCACGCCTTCGGTTCAGCGCGGGGCGTCAGCCGCGCGGCGGTGGCCGATCTGTTGAAGGTTGAAGGCGTGTCGCAGCCCCTGGCCGAACGCATCTACGGATATTTCCATCGCAGTTGAACGACGGGTAGGAGATAGCTGCTCTCGAACGGAGCGCGGCGACCGACATGATTCCTTGGGTGCAGCTGGGCACGGCCACGGTGCCGGATGATGGCGGCGAACTGCGGCTGATGCAGCGGGGTGCGGAGTTCTCGATCATGGCCGGATCGACCGAGCTGATGAGCAGCCGGCTCAGCGGTTCGGAGGAGGCGCTGGCGTCCCTGACCTGCGAGCGGGTGAAAGAACGACCTGCGCCTCACGTCCTGATCGGCGGCCTCGGCATGGGTTTTACGCTCCGCACCGCTTTGGCGACTTTGGGGCCCAAGGCGAAGGTCACCGTGGCCGAGCTTGTGCCCGAAGTAGTGGCCTGGGCTCGAGGGCCGCTGGCGGCGCTCCACGGCGCGAGTCTCTCCGACCCCCGCGTCGTCATCTTCGAGGGCGACGTGGGCGTGATGATCAACGGGGTTCGGTCCGCCTACGATGCGATCCTGCTGGATGTCGACAACGGTCCCGAAGGCCTGATGCGCAAGACCAACGACGATCTCTATGACGATTACGGTTTGCGCGAGGCGCTTGAGGCGCTCCGGCCCGGAGGCATATTGGCGGTCTGGTCCTCGTCGCCGCACGCCGCGTTCAGCAGGCAGCTCCGCACCGCAGGCTATAGGGTGGAAGAGCTGAAGGTCTGGGCCAATGGGCGAGGCGGCGGCGCCCGTCACGTCATCTGGCTGGCGACAAAGGGCTAGTTCGGTGAGGCGGAGCCCTTGTTCCTGCAACGGGCGATCGCCTGCGGGGTGAGTGCGCCGTCAGCCGGTGATGAAGTTCAGAAGGTCTTGGTTCACCTTATCCGCTGCCGTGGTGGTCAGGCCGTGGGCCTCGCCGTCGTATTCCATCACAGTGGCGGAGGGGACCAGCGCCTTGATGCGCCGGGCGGAATGCTCGATGGGCACGGTCTTGTCCGTCGTGCCGTGGATGACGAGAAGCGGGATCGTCAGCCCCTTCAGATCCTCACGAAAATCGGTTTCAGAGAAGGCGCGCACGCAATCCAGCGTCGCCTTGGGCGAGGCCAGCATGGCGACGTTGAAGAACCAGTCCAACACGCCCTGCGACACCTTCTTGTCGATCAAACCGGCGCCATAGAAGCTGGGCGCGAAGTCGATGAAGAACTGGGCGCGGTCCTTTTGGATGCCGGCGTGCATCCCGTTGAACACCTCCAGCGGCACCCCGTCGGGATTGTCGTCGGTATTGAGGAGGAACGGCGTCACCGCCGAGATCAGCGCCGCCCGCGCCACCCGCGCCGAGCCGTGCTTGCCAAGATAGCGCGCCACCTCGCCCCCGCCCATGGAGAAGCCCACCAGGGTGGCGTCTTTCAGATCGAGCGTGTCAATGATCGCCGCCAGATCGCCCGAAAAGGTGTCGTAGTCATAGCCGTCGAATGGCTGGTCCGAACGCCCGAATCCTCGTCGGTCATAGGCGATCACGCGAAGGCCGTTCTCGGCCAGAAACGGCGCCTGGCGCTCCCACATATCGGCGCTGAGCGGCCAGCCATGGACCAACACCACCGGCGCGCCCTCGCCCCAATCCTTGTAGTAGAGCTTCGTGCCGTCTGCGGCGTCGATGTAGGGCATGGGACGATCCTTGGAACGGTGTCAAAGGCAAACCTTTTTCAAAGGAAAGCGTTCCTACTGCAATAGTATCTGTTACGATTCAAAATCGTGCTTATCTAGGACGCTGTTGCAGTCACAGAAGCGCGGAGGACGACATGATTGAACGCAGAACATTCGAGGGGCTCGGCGGCGCAGACCATGGCTGGCTGAAGGCCAAGCACCACTTCTCCTTTGCGAGCTACCATGATCCGAGGCGTATGGGCTGGGGCCCGATCCGCGTGTGGAACGACGATCAGATCGCGCCGAACACCGGATTCCCGCCGCACCCGCATGCCGACATGGAGATCATCACCTATGTCCGCGAAGGCGCCATCACCCACCAGGACAGCCTCGGCAACAAGGGGCGCACAGAGGCCGGTGACGTGCAGGTGATGAGCGCTGGATCGGGCATCCGGCACGCGGAGTATAACCTTGAGTCCGAAGCCGCCACCCTGTTCCAGATCTGGATCGAGCCGAACCGCCGAGGCGGCGCGCCATCCTGGGGCGCCAAGCCGTTCCCAAAGGATGATCGCTCAGGCAAGTTTGTCACGCTCGCGAGCGGTTTCGACGACGGTGCGGACGCCCTGCCGATCCGCACCGACGCGCGGGTGCTGGGGGCCACGCTGAAGGCCGGCGAAACGGTCGAATATCCGATCGGCGCCGCCCGCTACGGCTATCTCGTGCCCGCGGTAGGCTCGGTGGAGGTGAACGGCCAGACGATCGCTCATCGCGACGGTGCCGCGATCACGCAGGAAGCGGTGATCAAGGTCACGGCCCTGGAAGACGCCGAAGTGGTGCTGGTGGACGCCGCCTGACGCCGGCGCCGAACCAAGGCGCCGCCCATTCGTTAAACGCAATTCAAACAGGAGGCCAAGATGGCCAAGGTTCTCGTTCTTTACTACTCCAGCTACGGGCATATCGAGAAGATGGCGAAAGCCATCGCAGAGGGCGCCCGCGAAGCTGGCGCGACGGTGGACATCAAGCGCGTGCCAGAAACCGCGCCCGAAGAGGTTGCCAAGGCGGCGCACTTCAAGCTCGATCAGGCGGCGCCCGTCGCCACCGTCAACGAGCTCGCCGACTATGACGCCATCGTTGTCGGCACGGGCACGCGGTTCGGCCGCATGTCGTCGCAGATGGCCAGCTTCCTGGATCAGGCGGGGGGTCTGTGGATGAAGGGCGCCTTGAACGGAAAGGTCGGCGGGGCGTTCAGCTCCACCGCCAGCCAGCACGGCGGCCAGGAGACCACCCTGTTCTCCATCATCACCAATCTCTTGCACTTCGGCATGGTGATCGTGGGCTTGGATTACGGCTATCAGGGCCAGATGGGGGTGAAGGAAGTCCACGGCGGCACGCCCTATGGCGCCACCACCCTGGCGGACGGCGACGGCTCCCGCCAACCCTCATCGGTGGACCTGGATGGCGCTCGATATCAAGGCCGCAGGATCGCTGAGACGGCGCAAAAGCTGCACGGCTAATCTCCTTCTTCCGCAAGGGGAGAAGGGTCTGTCCCTAGCCGTGTGCTGTCAGCCGGACGCTTACGGTGGTGGATAGTCCCGGCCTCAGCCGATCCAGCCCGGCCTGATTTGGCTCGAACCGGATCCGCACCGGCACGCGCTGCACGATCTTGGTGAAGTTGCCGGTTCCGGGTTCGAACGGCAGCAGCGAGAACTGCGAGCCTGACCCCGGCGCGAAGCTGTCCACCTCGCCCTTCAGCTTCACGCCGGGCAGGGCGTCCACCTTGATGACGGCGGGCTGGCCGGGGAGCATCCGCGCCGTCTGCGTCTCCTTGAAGTTGGCGGTGACGTAGAGGGCGGCCATAGGCACGATGGTCAGAAGCCGCGTGCCGGGCTGCACATAGTCGCCGGGCTCCACCTGCCGGTCGCCCACTACGCCGTCGATCGGCGCGCGGATCACCGTGTGATCCTGGTCCTGCTTGGCCAGCGTCAGGGCGGACTGCGCGCGCGCCACCGCGGCTTTGGTTTGCGCCAGGGCGGCCTGCAAGGTGGCCCGTTTGGCGCTGGTGACAGCCGCCTGGTTACGGCTGACATCCAGCATCGCGCGGCTGTGGTCGGCGTCGGACTGGGCGGTGATGGCGGCGGCGCGGAAGCTGTCGGCGTCTCTGCGGGCCACGGCTCCAGAGGCGACCAGATGCTCGTAACGCCTGCTGTCAGCGTCTGCGCGCTGGTTCTGGGCGTCGGTTGACCGGATGCTGGTCTGCGCCGCACGGACGTTGGCGGCGGCGAGCTTCTCCTCCGCGTCGAGGGCGATCAGCGCCGCCTGGGCGGACTGCACGCTGGCCTGCGCGTTCTGCAGATCGGCGGATGCGGCGCCCGCGCGGGCGTCGAACTCCTCAGGGTCGATGCGGATCAGGGGATCGCCGGTCTTCACCGCCTGGTTATGGCCCACCAGCACCTCGGCGATCAGCCCGCGCACCTTGGGCGCCACGACGGAGCTGTCGGCCTGCACATAGGCGGCGTCGGTGGTCTCCGACCCCTTGGGCGCTGCGATGTAGAGCGCGCCCGCACCCGCTAGAAGTACGGCGGTCCCGACGGCGAACAGCGTTTTCCTGGAGAAGGGCAGGCGGCTTTTGGCGGCGGCCGGCGCGGTGGGCGCAGGGGCGGTGATGTCGGGCGCCGTGATGCGGGGCGCCTGCAAGGCCGTCTCGCTCATCGCTCGAACACCAGCAAGGTCGAGGTGGCGGAAGCGTAAAGCTTGCCGTCGGTGTCCTTCAGCGTGGCCTCGGCGAAGGCGGCGCGGCGGCCGATGGTGATCACGCGCCCCTCGGCGCGCACCGGCCCGGTCTTGTCGGTCATCGCCTTGTGGTAGGCGACCTTCAGCTCCAGCGTGGTGTAGCCCTGCGTGGCGCCGAGCGCCGCATGCACCGCGCAGCCGCAAGCGGAGTCCAGAAGGGTCGCCGCATAGCCGCCATGCACCGTGCCGATGGGATTGTAGGCGTGCGGCCCGGGCGTTCCCTCGAACACCGCCCGCCCCTGGGAAACCTCCACCAGGGTGAATTGGAGCGAGCCTCCGATGCCCGCCATCCGCCTTGCGTTCATCAGCGCCTGAAGCTGTTCCAACCCGGTCATGCCAGGGGCGAGTTCGTCGACGAGGCTCATGGCGCAAGATCTTTCGGATGAATGTGTGCGAGGCCGAGGCGCTGCTTGATGGCGCGGCGCGAGGTTTGAAGAAATTGGTCCGATTGCATCTGGTCGCCCACAGCGCGCGCCAGCGACAGGGCGCCGACAAGTTCGGCGACCACCGACAAAGCGACGGCGGCGGCGTTCTCATGCCCCAGGGCGACCAGTTGCCCCTCCAGCTTAGCGGTCAGACTCTCGACGCCCTGGCCATAGCGTGCCCGGGTCAAACCCTCCATGCGGGGCAGGTCGGCGGATAACGCGGCGACCGGACAGCCCGTGCCGCGCGCGTCGCGATGGTCTCGGGAAAGGTAGAAGTTGACGTAGCGCACCATGCCGTCTTCAGGCGAAAATCCGTCGGTGGCGTTATTGAATCGCGCCGAGGCGTCCTTGAACATCTCGTCGATGGCGGCGGCCACTAGATCGTCCTTGGACTTGAAGTGGGCGTAGAAGCCGCCGTGGGTCAGACCGGCTTTGGCCATCACCGCCGCCACGCCGATGCGGTGCGGACCCTCAGCGCGAATGGCCTTGGCCGCCTCCTTCAGCACCCGCGCCCGGGTCTTCTCCTTGTGCTCGGCGTCGTAGCGCATGGCTTGCGTCTCCGTTTATATGATGTCTATAATATTCAGGTCTCTGGCTGGCAAGAGTCTACAAGAGGAATGCAATGGCTGGGTCGATGGCGAATTTCGGGGCGTGGATGCCGTGGTGATGGGTCTACTTCTGCCGCCCCGCGCTGCGAGCTGCCTGACCGCTTCCGCCCTCGCCTTGACGATCCTCGCCGGCTGCGCAGTCGGGCCAGACTATCACCGGCCGGAGATGGCGCTGACGCCAGCCTTCTACACCCCGACCCCTGCGCCTGCCCCCGCCGCGCAGCCGGCGAGCCTCGACGCCTGGTGGACCGGCTTTGGCGACGCTGAGCTGGTGAAGGTGGTGGAGCGGGCGGCGTCGCAGAACCTCGATCTGGCGCAGGCGCGCGCCCGCCTCACACAGTCCCGCGCAGCGGCGAAGGCGGCGGGCGCGGCGCTGCTCCCCACGGCGAACGTGACCGGCTCGGTAGCCGATGGACGCCAGTCGCTGCTCAGCCCCTTCGGCGAAGTCGGAAACCACCTGCCGGGCTTTCCCCGCGACTACGATGACTACGCCCTGAACGCCGGCGCCTCCTGGGAGATCGATCTCTTCGGCGGCCTCCGTCGCGAGCGCCAAGCCGCCGCCGCCGCCGCCAAGGCTGTGCGGGCGCAGGCCGAAGCGGTGAAGATCGCCGTTGAGGCCGACGCCGCCGACGCCTATCTGCAGGTGCGAGCCTATCAAGCCCGGCTGGCGGTGGCCCATCGCCAGGAGACGGTGCGCCAGGACCTCGTGGCGCTGCTGAACCGTCGCTGGAGCGAGGGCGTCTCGCCCGAACGGGAGCTGCATGAAGCGCAGGCCGAACTGGACGCTGTTCGCGCCGCCATTCCGCCACTCACCGCCGGGTTGGACGCGCAGCTCAACCGGCTGGACGTACTGATGGGCGTGCAACCCGGAACCTATCGCTCCGCGCTGATCATCGACGGCCCAGTCCCTGCGCCGCCCACCCTGGCGACCGCGACCACCCCCGGCGATCTCCTCCGCCGCCGGCCGGACATCCTCGCCGCCGAACAGCGCCTGATCGCCGCCAACGCCCGCATCGGCGCGGCGGTCTCCGACTATTATCCCAAGGTCTCGCTCTCGGCCCTATTCGGGGTGGACAGCTTGGATTCCAGTCGCATCTTCTCCAGCGACGCCCTGCAGTGCCAGGTAGCCGCCGGTTTCCGCTGGCGCCTGTTCGACTTCGGGCGGGTGGACGCCGAGGTCGCCGCCGCCAAGGGCAAGGACGCCGAAGCGCTGGCCGCCTACCGCTCAAGCGTGTTCAAGGCGGCGGAAGAGGTGGAGAACGCCTTCTCCGACCTCTCCCAGGACGAAGCCCGCGCCGCCGTGCTGGATCGCCAGATCGCCGAACTCACCACCGCGCGACGGCAAGCGCAGGAAGCCTACGAAGGCGGCGTGATCAGCTTGATCGAGGTGCGCGACGCCGACCGGGACATCCTCAACGCCTCAGACCAGCTGGCGCAGGCGAGGGCCGGCGCGGCGCGTGCGGCGGTGGCCTCGTTCCGGGCGCTCGGCGGCGGCTGGGGCGGCGCCCAGACCAAAGCAAGCCTCAGCGGCGAAGCGTCAGTCCCAGGCGGATGACGCGCGGCGCATCGTAGGTGACGATGTTGGCGGCGCTGCGCCCCGTCTCGATGTTGGAGTCGAACAGGTTGTCGGCGGCGACGAAGACGTTCAGCGCTGGCGTGAACGCCCACTCGGCGCGGGTGTTCACGCCAGTCCCGGCGTCGATCCGGCGGGTGTTCTGGTCGTCGTCGAAGCGGGCGCTTTCGTAGCGGACGTCACCGGTCAGGATCAGGCGGTCAACAGGCTTCCAGGTGGCGACGGCGGTAATCGTCGCGGTAGGCGTCTCGGCAGGTTTCAGCCCGGTGAGTTGCTGCGCCGAGCTGCCCCCATCGACCCGCGCATGGGTGTAGGTGAAGGCGGCGCGGAGCTCCAGCGTGCGGCCGATCTGCCGATGCGCTTCGCCTTCGACGCCGACGGCGTTGATCGTCCCGGCGTTCTCCCGCTCGAACAGGGTTCCGCCCGCCGGCACAAAGCCCGCCAAGGGGAACGTGCCCGGCCCCTTGCCGATGGTGACGTTGGTGATGGCGTTGGCCAGCTGATTGTAGAAGAGGTCCGCGTCCCAGCTGACAAACCGCTCTCCGCCGACGCCGACCTCCGCGCCGTAGAGCTTTTCGGGGGTGAGGCTGGTGTTCGCCTCGGTCACGTCATTGCCGACACGGAAGGGGCGGTGCAGCTCGTTCAGGGTGGCGGGGCGGAACCCGGCGTAGACGGCGGCGCGAGCGTAGAGGTCGGTGGTCAACTCTTGTCGAACGCCCAGGCGGCCCGTGGGCACGACGCCGCTCTGGTCGGCGGGGTGCTGATTCAGGGGCGCGGTTCCGGTCTGGATCTGTTTGGAGGAATAATCCTCCCATCTGTCCAGCCGCATGCCGCCGGTGATCAGCGTCTTGCCAATGGTGCGCGAGCCCTCCGCATAGACCCCCGCGATGGTCTCGCCGCCACCCGACAGGCGGTCGCCGGCGGGTTTGCCCTGGCTGTAGAGATGCTCCTTGGAGTCGCCGTCGAAGTTCCGCACATCGACCCCGACCTCCCAGCTATAGGCGGCGACGGCGCGGCGGACGGCGCCGTTGAAGCCGAGGCCGGTGGCGGGGGTGGAATACTGGTTGTCGGCCAAGGTCGCGGTGTTGCGGCCCGTGGCGACTGAGGCGGAGGTGTTGGAAAGGTCGGATTCCGACACCCACCCCTGCACCCGCCAGCCGAGCAGGTCCTGGCTGGGTTGAGCGACGAGGGCGAGGCTGCCCTGCACGCCATGAACGGCGGAGTTGGCGAAGATCGTGCCCGCGCCGCGCTCCTCCTCATAGGCGCCGATACGTTCGGACAGCACCGCGCGGCCGACGTCGGCCTCCACCCGCTCTGCGGCGCTCCAGTCTTCCAAGGTGAGGCGCGTGTCGGCGGCGCCGCGGCCTTCGTGCACCGGAACCCAGCCGTCGCTGTGTTCGCTTGAGGCGTTCAGGAACACCCGCGCGCGCCCCACATCCGTGCTGACGATCCCGCTGGCGCGCGAATAGCCGAGGCTTCCGCTTTCGACCTCGCCCGCGATGTGGCCGGGCACGGACGACGGTTGCTCCAGCGCAACAACGCCGGTCAGGGCGCCGGCGCCGTAGGGACCGGAGCCCGCCCCGCGCACGACGGTGGCGCTCGATACCGCTTCGACCGGGAGGCCGGTCCAGATCACCCAGCCGCCGAACGGATCGTTCTGGGGCACGCCGTCCAGCGTCACGAGCGCCCGGCTGGCGCCCGAACCGGCGATGCCGCGCAAAGAGACGCCCTGCGTGGTTGGATTGGCGCCGAGGCTGGAGGTGCGGCGGAAGAGGGAGAAGCCCGGCACGGTCTCCAGCGCGTCGTCCAGCCGGTCGGCGGTGGTCAGAACCTCCGGGTCGAGCTTGATGATGGAGAAGGCCGGATCGCCCGCGGCTTCCGGCAGGCGCGCAGCCTGCACTACAATATCGACCGGAGGCGGAGGATCGAACGGCATTCCGCCCTCAGATCATGACTCGCCTGCGCGGCGATAGGATCGAAGGGCGGGTATGCGTCAGTGTGTCAGTTGGGCATCAAGACGGTGTCGACCACGTGGATCACGCCGTTGGACTGATAGACATCGGCGATGGTCACCGTGGACATGCCGCCTTTGGCGTCGGTCAGCATCACCATGTGGTGCTTGGCCGTCACGGTAAGCGGCTCGCCCTGTACGGTGGTCAGCGTGCCGCCGCTCTTGGCCAGCTTCATCAGGTCGGCGGCGCTGTAGCGGCCGGAGACCACGTGATAGGTCAGGATCTTGGTCAGCATGTCCTTGTTCTCAGGCTTCACCAGCGTGTCCACCGTGCCGGCGGGCAGCTTGGCGAAGGCTTCGTTGGTGGGGGCAAACACGGTGAACGGGCCGGGACCGGAGAGGGTATCCACCAGGCCGGCGGCCTTCACGGCGGCGACGAGGGTGGTGTGATCCTTGGAGTTGACGGCGTTTTCGACGATGGTCTTGGACGGATACATGGCGGCGCCGCCGACCATGGGGTCTTGCGCGTCTGTGGAGCCCATCTGGGCAAAGGCGGCGGGAGCGGAAGACAGGGCGAGCGACAGCGCACTGGCGAGCGCCAGCTTGCGGGTGGTGTGGGGTTGCATGGGGGGGCGTCCTTGATGTGATCGCCTCTTGTGGGCGAACGATGGAGCTACGGGCGCCGGGCTTTATCAGATGTGCCCACTGCTCATTTCCACCCCCAGAGCCTCGCCTCAAAGCTGACGTTGGGAGAGTCGGAGAAGGGTGGTGAGCGGTCATCGAACTGGCGACACGGCCTCCAGCTACCGGTCCGTAATGTCTCCGTCGTTTAGCGGAGCGAAGGCGCTTCGCTTGAAGGTGTGTCCCCGCTTGATCGTCATTACCACAGACTTTAGGTTATCGAGATCGGCAAGCGGATCGCGCTCAAGGATCACCATGTTGGCGAGCTTCCCTGGCTCGATGCTGCCCATGTCGCGCTGCTGGCCGGCCGCCCGGGCGGCGATGAGGGTCGCTGATTGAAGAACGGCCCTGACCGGCATGCCGGCCTTGCTCTGCAGGGCGGCGAGTTCGTGGAATAGGTCAGGCCAAGGATCGGTCCAATCGGCGACGTTGTCGGTTCCGGCGTCGATCGAAACGCCGGCGCGGAACGCCTGACCCGTAATGGCGCCTCCCACCGTGTCGTCGCAACTCCCCGGCGGCAGAGGCGGCATTGTGGTAGAGCCGGCCGTGTCCGCGCTGTAGGCCCAGAGCGTCGCGTCCAGAATGGTCCTGCGCCGGGCCATTTCGGTGAAGAGGCGGCCGAGCGATGGGTTGCGGCCATCGCGAAAGGTCTCGAGCGACACAGGCTGGCGCGGCTCGCTCCAGGCCGGGACATGCGCCTGCGGCTCCCGCACGAGCAGGCAGGCGTGGGAGATCGCATCGACGCCGGCGGCGACCACCTCCGACGGCTTGGCTGGGAAGAGGGTGGCGTGGGCCCAGACCAGCATATGCTGGCGATGGGCCTCCGCCGTGATCCTGCCGGCCAGCTCGGGCGTCAGGTCGGCGTAGAGCTTGATGGCGGTGGCGTAGGCGCCTCGCGCCTGCGCAACGGCAAGGGGCAGATCGGTGTCGTCGCTCACCGCCTGCATCCAGGGAACATGTCCGGGGACGCCGCCGGCGGACGTCTGAGCAGTTCGCGGGTCAGAGAAGAAATTTGGGCCCGCTATCAGCGCGGCATAGTAGATATCCGGCCCCGCGATCTCGCCGACAAGGCTGGCGCGGGCCAAGTCACCCACAGCGCGCAGGTCGTCGGCCATGTCCCTAACCGCGGTGACGCCGCCATAGATGTCGCGCCTCAGCACCGCTTCCGCCTGGCGCCGGTTGGGCGGCGTGGCGAGATGCACATGGGCGTCGATCAACCCTGGCATCATGAAGCGGCCGCCCAGATCGATAATCTTCGCGCTCTTTGCCGTATGGGCATCAAGCTCGGCGTCCGGGAACACCTTCTCGATGCGCTCGCCAGCGATCAGCACGTCCATCCCTGCGCGTGGAGGGCCCCCGGCGCCGTCGATGAGGGTCCCGCCTCGGAATAGAACAAGGTCTGCGCGCGGTGGTGAAAACGGGGTCGGCGAACCCGCACGGCTCAGAATCGGACATGCGGCCAAGGTGACGACAAGGAGCATCTGGCTTACGAAGCGGAGCATGCTGGACACTTCCTCAGCATTAAGGGTTGGTGCAAGCCCCAATTCTCCTCAGCAGATGGTCATCCATCGTTGGGACCCCGTGATGCAGTGTCCGCCATGGGTCGGAAGCAGTAATTGCTACCCCTACGCAAAGCCGACATCCCATCCTCGCGCCAAGCTGCACTCGCGTTTCAGCCTCCGTCAGCCTAGATAGCGGTGATGCCGCTAGACGACGCCACCATCCTCCAATCGGGCGATGCCAACCTTGCCCTCGACGCTGCGCGATCCGCTGTGGCGCTGTCCGAGGGCGCGCGGGGGGTGGCGGCCATGTCGGGGGGGGTGGACTCCACCGTCACGGCGGCGCTCCTGAAGCGCGCCGGGTACGACGTGGTGGGCGTGACGCTGCAGCTTTACGACCATGGTGAGGCGGTGAAGAAGGCGGGCGCCTGCTGCGCCGGGCAGGACATCCGCGACGCCCGCCAGTCCGCCGAGCGCATGGCGATCCCCCATTATGTGCTGGATTACGAAAGCCGCTTTCGCCAGTCGGTGATCGACGATTTCGCCTACAGCTACCTCAGGGGCGAGACGCCGATCCCCTGCATCCGCTGCAATCAGACGGTGAAGTTCCGAGACCTGTTGGACGTAGCGCGCGACCTCGGCGCCGAGGCGATGGCCACTGGCCACTATGTGCGCCGCATCGAGGGACCGAACGGGCCGGAGCTGCACCGCGCCCACGATCCGGCGCGGGACCAGAGCTATTTCCTGTTCTCCACCACCCGCGAACAACTCGCCTATCTGCGCTTTCCGTTGGGCGATCTGCCCAAGAACGCGGTGCGCGAGGCGGCGGCGGAGCTTGGCCTTGCGGTGGCGACCAAGCCGGACAGCCAGGACATCTGCTTCGTGCCTGAGGGCAAATACTCCACCTTGATCGACAAGCTCCGCCCCGACGCAGCGGGCGCAGGCGAGATCGTGCATCTGGATGGGCGGGTGCTGGGCCGGCATGAGGGCGTGACGCGGTACACCGTCGGGCAGCGGCGGGGGTTGAACGTCGCCGTGGGCGATCCGCTATTCGTGGTGAAGATCGAGCCGGACGCCAAGCGCGTGATCGTCGGGCCGCGCGAGGCGCTGCTGACGCGGGCGCTTGCATTGAAAGAAACCAACTGGCTTGGCGATCAGGCGACGGTGTTAGATGCGGCCGCGACGGAAATCCCCGTCCTTGCCCGCGTGCGCTCCACCCGCGATCCCGCTCCGGCGCGCCTTGTGCTGCGGGATGGCGGACCTTCCGTGGTGTTCGATGCGCCGGAGGAGGGCGTCTCCCCCGGTCAGGCCTGCGTGCTTTACGACGCCACCAAGCCTAGCCGTGTGGTCGGCGGCGGGTTCATCGCCGTGACCGAGCGCGCCTGACGCGACTTACTACGGCGGCGGCGGGGCGCCATCGGGCGGGTGTTTTCCATCAGGATGCGGATGCTCGTGCGGTCCTTCCGGGTGCGCCGCATGGGCGGCGGCGGCCTGAGCCTTGGCGGCGTTCAGGGCTTCACGCTGAGCCGCCACTTGTGTGGCCTGCTGTTGGTGCGCCAGCACAGCCTGCGCGCGGGTGGTTTCCTGCGCCTGACGTTGAGCCGCCGCGTCCGTCGCCTGTTGCTGATGAGCCTGTAAGCGCGCGGCGCCCTTCGCCTGGCGGGCGGCCAGGGCCTGGCTCTGAGCGTTAGCTCGGGCCGTAGCCTCTGCTTGATGGGCGGCTTCCGCGGTAGCCTGTTGCTGGCGGCCCTGAGCGACCGCCTGGTCGTCCGCCATGGATGCTGCTCTGGCCTGGCTCTGGAGCTGCGTTTGACGCTCGGCGTTCGCTTGGGCTTGCTGTTGTCGCGCCTGCTCTATTGCCGTTGCCCGTCCGGGCTGGAGATCGCCCGCTGGGCGTCCGTCAAAGGGCTGCGGGGCAGCGCCAATGGGTAAGCCGGAAGGCGGCCCGCGATGATCGTCGTGATGATTCCGGCCTGCCGGATATCCTCCGACCGCGCCGCCGACCAGGGCCTCGCCGGCCGCAGGGGCGTAGGAGGGCGGCGGAGGCGGTCCCTGATAGCCGCCGCCGCGCCACTGATCGAACTGGTGCGCTTCGGCGTCGCGATGCTGGCGTTCGGCCTTCCAGTAGGCCTGCTGCTCGGCGTCGTGCTGCTGGTGGTAGGCTTGCCAGGCGGAATACTGCGCTTGCTGGCGCGCCCAGTCCGCCTGCTGAGCGTCGATCTCGGCGCGGCGGGCCGCCCAGTTGGCGGCGATCACGCTGTGCCGCTCACGGCTGAGCGAGGCGCTGTATAGGGCGCGGGCGCGGGCGAGATAGCGGCCGGCATAGTCGGCCTGCTGGTCCATGTATTGCGGCGGCAGCACATTTCCCCGCCCGTCGTAAACCACCACCAGCTGTCCATTGTCGAACCCATAGGCGTATCGCGGGTCGCGGATCAGGTAGGGCTCTGACGCGCCTGGCTGGTAGTAATAATAGCGGTCGCCGCCGTCGGTGGGCTCGACCAGGCGCGCCGCGTTGTTGCCGGCGCGCCAGACCCAGGGGTGAACGCCGCCATAATCAAACCCGTAGTCCGGTGGGGCGGAGCCGAGGGCCGAACCCATTGTCGCCGCCTGATCCACGTAGGCGTATTGGTCCGCCTGGCTGGCTACACGCACGATTTTCGGCCGCGGGGCGGCTGGTAGAGCCGCGGCGCTTGGGGCGTAGACGGGGGCGGTCTCCGCGCCGGTCGTCAAAGGCAGGGCGGTCGCCGCCGTCGAGTTCTGGGCGCCTTGCTGCTGCCCGCCCTGGTTGCAGGCATAAAGCGCCATCGTGGACAGTGCGGCCGCGAGCCCGATCGCGGACGGACGTAAGCGTCGAATACGTGTCATGGCAGATCTAAACCCTCGCGGCCGAGGTTGTTCCTCAGCAAATCGAGGGTGGGACATGGCGGATGAACGCCGCCAGAACAGGACTGTTGTCGGCGGGTTCAGCTTTGCATGCGCGGCATCGGCCCAGCTGACGTAACGTCAAGCGCTTATCACTTGATCAGGGCGCCTAAAATAGGAGCGCTAATAACACCGTTAGAGAAAATGCTCGAAAACTAGTCGTTTTCATTTGGCCTAGCTAAAACACCCGGTATGTTGGACGTGCCTTCGGGCGTTTCCTCCCTATTGAACTGGCCGCGCTTCGCAGCGCGGCCATTTTTTTGATTTGTCATCTGCTCGATCCACACTGGCGTGCCCCCGGGGGGTGGCTTAGCTCATCGCAGAGTTTGCTTATTGAAGCTCTCACGATAGCCGTTCTCCCAATGACTGTAGGCAAAGCGAACGGATTGATCGGATGAGTCACCTCGCTCCCCGACCCGATGCGGCCTTGCTCGTCAACGTTTTGGGCTGACGGAGCTGGCGGAACTGATGGGAAATTTTACGGGAGAGGTGTCACCCAGGTCCCGGCTCATATCTGGGACAATCTCGTTGTCCTTGCCCGATGAACTCACCTGAACCTCAAAACCGGGAGCGTGCAGAAATATAATGTGGTTGTTGTCGCCCAAGGCGGCGATGCTGCTCGCCGGCAACAACCTAGTGGTTATTTGATTGCGGTTGCCAACCACGTTGATGACGGCGCAGCCCGAGATGGTCAGCTTGTTGTCATCGCCCGTGATGGTCAGGTCCCGCCCGCCGCAATCGATTTTACGGGCGACGCCGCTATCGGCCAGCTTTATCGCGTCGGCGTGCGCCGCCCCTGCCAGGGCCGTGGTGGCGACGGCCAAAGTCGTTAGGATCATCGTCGGAAATTTCATCTCGGGCTTCTTTCAAAGGGTTGGCGGGACGTCAATCCATGTGGTCGGGCTTGTAGCCCGGTGTGGGGACCAGCGGCAGAGCGGCGCTGAGGATCGAGATCGCGATCAGCCAGCTGGTCACCACCTTGACCGCGATGCCGCGCCTGGTCGACACAAGCCACGCCCCCGGCAGGCAAAGGAGCGCCAGGGGCAGCGCTTTCAAAAGATCCGCCTTCACGCCGGCCGCCGCGATCACAGCGCCCGCCCAAAAACCGCAGTCGAGGGCCAGGATCAATGTCGTTTTAGGACCGATGCCGCGCGGAAGATGCACCGACAGGGCTGCGAGGACCACGCTCGCCCAGCAGCCGAGAAAGACGCCGTCCTGCCATGAGGGTGGAAAGGTCAGGAAGCTCGCGGCCACTGCGGCAAGGATCAAAGCGCTGAGCGCGTATGGAAATATTCGCCTCGGCGCGAACGCCAAGGCCAGGCCGAAGGCGGCGCAGAGCAAGGCTGGTGGAAGGGCGCCGCCCCTCATTTGAAGATCGCCGTAACCAGATAATAAATGCCCGCCAAGGCCACGAAGCCACCCAAGATACGCGTGACCACGATCCCGCCGGGACGGTCGTTCAGAAGCCCGATGCCGATACCCGCCACGTGCAGCAGGCCGGTAGACAACACGAACCCCACAGCGAAACCGATCGGATCGGCCGCCGATGGAAGCTCCTTGCCGTGGGCGTAGCCATGGAACAGACCGAAGACGGCGACGATGACGCAGGCCGCCCAGACCGGCGCCCGCCACGACGCCGCGATCGCGCCGCCCAAAAGCAACACCGACAGGGCGATGCCGATCTCAACCGGCGGGAACGGCACATTGGCGATGCCGAGAAAGGCGCCGAACGCCATCACCGTCGGGAAGATCACCGGCAAGGCGACGATCAGCGGCCGGCCGAGGAACGCGCCCCAAAGCCCCACCGACACCATGGCGAGCATGTGATCGAAGCCAGTCAGGGGATGAATGAACCCCGACATGAACCCGCCTGGAAGCCCGGTTCCCATGTGCGCATCCGCCGGACCCGCCGCCGCCATCACCGCCGCGAAGCTTATCAGCGACGCGAGAACCGCCAATCTCGCCTTGGAATTTGCCCGCAATGCGTCCAAAGCTCGCCGGCGTTCGTAAATTAAACGTCTCCCCACCGGTCGAGCTCGCGAGGGAGACCTCCCTGGGCGTCGGATTGGGGTTATGGGTGCGCCGTCTTTTCCGGCATGATCGAATTTGTCGGCCGGACGACAAGATATGTCTTCTCCTGGGCAAAGGTGGTTTGCGTGCGGCTTCTGGTGGCGATGTTCCTGGCGGTCGTAGTGGTTACGCCTGTTTCGGCCCACGATTTCTGGCTCCAGCCCCTGCACTTCAACATTCCCCCTAAGGTCTCGACGCCGCTAACCGTGCTGGTCGGCCACGGACCCTATCGGTCCCGCTGGTCGGGCGCAGTCGATCGGGTCGTTCTGATGGAAAGCTACGGACCGAATGGCGCCGTGGATCAAAAAAACGCCCTTCATCCTTCGTCGGAGAAAGATGGCGATTTCGCGTTCGACAGACCTGGGACCTATGTGCTGGCGTTTCAGTCGACTTATGCCGAGAGCAATCTGCCGTTCATCCGCTACAACGATTACATCAAGGTCGAAGGTCTGACGCCCGCTATAGCCTATCGGGAACGCACCAAGACCACTGAGACGCCGGGCCGGGAAATCTACAGCCGGCGGTGCAAGGCCCTGATTCAGGTGGGGCCGCCGCAAGGCGCCCAGCCCTGGGTGAGCAAGCCGGTCGGCCTGTCGCTGGAGATCATTCCCGACAAGAACCCGTACACGCTGGCCCCCAATGAGGAGCTGCCGGTGCATGTCCTCTATGAAGGCAAACCGCTCGCCGGCGCCCTGGTGAAGCTGACCAATCTGGAGTTCGATGTACGCCCCGTGGCCATGCACCTGTCTGACGCCCAGGGCCGCGCGTCCTTCACTTTTCCGCGCACTGGCACCTGGCTGATCAACGTGATCTGGACCAAGCCGATCACGGGCAATCCGAAAGCGGATTTTGACACCACGTTTTCCAGTTTGACGTTCGGCTACGGCGGGTCGACGGTGCATTAAGTGCGCATCCGACGATTGAGCTGGAGCGTAGTTGTTTGCATTGCGGCCGCGATGACTGAGCGCCGACGTCGCCGCAGAAAACGAGGGGCATGAGCAACCGAACCGACCATCGACTTGCGCTCAACCTCCGCCTCGGCGCGGGTATCGCCGCAATCTGCCTTTGCGCCGCCTCGCCCTTGGCGGCGGCCGCCCAGGTTCTGGAGATCGGCGACGGCGGGAGCGTGACCGTTCACGATCGGCCCGAAGTGACCCTTGCGACCGGTGTTACGGCGATCTCGCCGCCGAAGCGGGCGCACGACGCTGGCCTGGCCTCATCTGCCGAAAGTCGCGCCGACCTGTCAGACGCCGCCGGCAAGGCTGAGCTTAGCCCTGATCTCGTGGAAGCCGTCGCCTGGCGAGAATCCCATATCCGGCCGGGTCTGGTGTCAGCCGCAGGCGCCATCGGCGAGATGCAGTTGATGCCAGGCACTGCACGGGATCTCGGCGTCAATCCCTATGATTCAAAACAGAACTTCAGCGGCGGCGCGGCCTATCTCGCGGGCCTTTTGAAACGGTACGACGGCGATGTGGTGCGGGCGCTCGCCGCCTACAACGCCGGGCCTCACGCCGTTGATCGCTACGGCGGCGTACCACCCTATAAAGAAACACAAGCTTACGTCGCCGCGATCCTGGATCGTTTGAGCCAGCGCGCCGCGGCGCCAGAAAGGTGATCGGGATGTCAAAACAAAAGGGCGTCGCAAAAGCATGGAGTGTCGGTCTGCTGGCCATGACGGCCGGCGCCCTGGTCGCCAGCACAGCCCACGCGCAGTCCGTGCAACTCGACCCGGCGGGCTCCAGTCCGATCCTGTCGGCGGTGGGCTGGCTGCAGGGGACGCTGCTCGGCAACGTCGCGACGGCGCTTGCCGTCATCGCCGTGGGCGCGACGGGCCTGTTGATGCTGACCGGACGGATCGACTGGCGGCGGGGCGCGACGGTGATCCTCGGCTGCTTCATCGTCTTCGGCGCGGCGGCCATAGTCGGCGGCATCCGCTCCGTCGCGACCGGCGGCTGACCCATGGCGCAGCTCGCCCGCGACCCGGTGTTCGGCGCCCTGACCCGGCCGCAGATGTTCGCGGGCGTGACCTACAGCTACTTCGTCTTGAACGCGGTGGTGACCATCGAGCTCTTCCTCATCACTAAGTCGTTCTGGACCTTGCTGGCGGCGCTGGTGCTGCATGGGATCGGCTATCTCGGCTGCTTGAAAGAGCCGCGTTTCTTCGACCTGTGGATGACCAAGGTCACCCGCTGCCCCCGCATCCGCAACGCCCGGTTCTGGCGCTGCAACTCCTATTCGGCCTGAGATGACGGTGTTCGCCACAAGGCTGGCCGATGCGCCCGATCCAAAGAAGGAGAAGCCCGCTGGCGCGCGCCTGCCCTATGCCCGCCACGTGGACGACGCCACGATCGAGACCCGCGACGGCCGGCTGATGCAGGTGCTGCACCTCGCCGGTTTTCCGTTCGAGACCGCCGACACCGATGAGCTGAACTATCGCAAGTCGGTGCGCGAGACGATGCTGCGCGGTGTCGCCAACTCCCGCTTCGCCCTCTACCACCACATCGTCCGCCGCGAAGTGACGCCGCAGATGACCGGCGCGTTCGCCGATCCTTTCAGCCGCTCGCTGGATGAAAACTGGCGGGCGCGGCTGGGCGGGCGCAAGCTCTACGCCAACGACCTATTCCTGACCCTGGTGCGCCGCCCGCTGCAAGGCCGCGTCGGCTTTTTGGAAGAGATGCTCAGCGGCCTTCGCGGCGTCAGCGACCGCCAGGAAGCTGCGGCCGACCTTGTGCGGGAACAGACCGCGCTAAACGCGGCCCGCGACGGCTTGATCTCGGCGCTGTCATCTTACGGCGCGCGCCTGCTCACTGCCTACAAGGGGCCACAGGGACAGTGTTCCGAGCCCCTAGAGTTCCTTTCCCTGCTCTACAACGGTGAGATGCGGCCGGTACGGCTGCCTGACGCCGACCTTGGCGCCTATCTGCCCTACCGCAGGGTCAGCTTCGGGGCCGATTCGCTGGAGCTGGCTCCCGCCGGCCGCCTGGAGCGCAGCTTCGCCGCTATGGTGTCGGTGAAGGACTACCCCGGCCAGACCGCCCCTGGCATGCTGGATGACCTCCTGCGCCTGCCGATGGAAATGACAGCCACCCAGAGCTTCGGCTTCGTCGACCGCCAGCAGACCCTGAACCGCATGAACCTGGCGCTTCGCCGTATGCGCGCCGCCGACGACGAGGCTTTGAGCCTGCGCGGCGATCTCGGCGCCGCCAAAGACGACGTGGCCGCCGGCCGCTCCGCCTTCGGTGAGCACCACCTGACGGTCATGGTCAAGGCGCCGTCGCTGGCCGAGCTCAACGAGGCGGCCGCCGACGTGCAATCCGCCTTCACCGAGCTTGGGATCATCTCTGTGCGCGAGGATGTGAACCTGGAGCCGGCCTTCTGGGCGCAGTTCCCCGGCAACTTCAAGGACATCGCCCGCCGCGCCTTGGTCTCCAGCAACAACTTCGCCAGCTTGGCCAGCTATCACAGCTTTCCAGTGGGGACGGCGGAGGGCAACCATTGGGGCCCGGCGATCACCCTTCTGGAGACCACCTCGGCCGGCCCCTACTATTTCAACTTCCACAAGGGCGATCTGGGAAATTTCACCGTGATCGGACCGTCGGGTTCCGGCAAGACGGTGGTGCTGGGGTTCCTGCTGGCCCAGGCGCAGAAGCTGCAGCCGCGCACCATCTATTTCGACAAGGACCGCGGGGCGGAAATCTTCCTGCGCGCCATCGGCGGCCGCTACGACGTGCTGCGCCCCGGCCAGCCGACGGGGCTCAATCCGCTACTGCTGCCGGACGATCCCGCCAATCGCCGCTTCCTGGCCGACTGGACCGCCAAGCTGGTGACCGCGCGGGGCGAAGTGCTGGACGCCGACGACATCGCCCGCATCGCTGAGGCGGTGGACGCCAACTTTAGCCAGCCGGCGCAATACCGGCGTCTGCGCTACTTCGCCGAGCTGTTCCAGGGCTCAAGGCGCGCCTCAGCGACCGACCTCGCTGCTCGCCTTACCCCGTGGCACGGAAGCGGCGACTACGCATGGTTGTTCGACAACGCCGAAGACAAGCTCGACCTGGAAGCCCGAACCATCGGCTTCGACATGACGCAGATTCTGGAAGACCCCGCCGCCCGCACCTCGGCCATGATGTACCTGTTCCACCGGGTGGAGCAGCGGCTGGACGGCACGCCCTCGATCATCGTCATCGACGAGGGCTGGAAGGCGCTGGACGACGACGCCTTCGTTTCGCGGATCAAGGATTGGGAAAAAACCATTCGTAAACGGAACGGCATCGTCGGCTTCTGCACCCAAAGCGCGCAGGATGCGCTGGGCAGCCGCATCTCCAGCGCCATCATCGAACAGGCCGCGACGCAAATCTTCATGGTCAACCCGAAAGCTCAGGAGGCGGATTATTGCGGCGGCTTCGGTCTTACTAGCCACGAACTCGATCTCGTCCGCACCCTGCCGGACAGCTCGCACTGTTTCCTGATCAAGCATGGCAACGACAGCGTGGTGGCTAGGCTGAACCTCTCGGGCATGCCCGACCTCCTCACCGTTCTGTCCGGCCGCGAGGGCTCAGTACGGCGGCTGGACGAAATCCGCGCCAAGGTCGGCGACGATCCCGCCGCCTGGTTGCCTCGCCTTCTGGCGCGCGCCTGATGGCTGGAGTGTGCCCCGCCGCCGGCCCGGACGATCCTCTGGTGCAAAGCCTGCTCGGCACGGTCGATTGCAATGTGCGCGATCTCGTTCATACCGGCTACATGGCGATCTTCCAGCCGGGCGGCTCGATCTCGGGGCTTTTGACCGCGCTTCTTACGATTTACGTGGCGATCATGGGATACCGCCTGCTGCTGGGCAGGACCCAGCTTCGTGTCTCCGATTTTGCGCTCAACGCCGTCAAGCTCGGCGTCGTCATCGCGCTGGCCACCCAGTGGGACACCTATCAGACGGTGGTCTACGACATACTCTTTCGCGGACCACAGCAGCTGGCGGGTATGATCGCCACCGCTGTCCATCCCGACAGCACCCTCCTTCAGGGCGATGTTTTCGACGGGCTGCAGACGGCTTTTGACGAATTGTCCGGGTTCGGCGCCGGATACGCGTCTCATAGCCCCCCGTCCGCCTCGCCTATGTTAGGGGGCGCGGGGTTTGCGGCGCTGCTGCTCACCTCATCGGCGTCGATCCTCCTGCTTTCGACCCTCGGCGTGCTGCTGATCGCAAAGATCGTTCTCGGCCTGCTCCTCGCGGTGGGACCGATCTTCATCGCGCTTCTGTTGTTCGAGAGCACGCGGGGGGTGTTCGAGGGGTGGCTTCGCGCCAGTCTGGCCTTCGCCTTCGCGCCTTTGGCGACCACCATCTTGCTCGGCGTCGCGCTGACCATGTTGGAGCCGTCGCTGAACCAGATGAGCGAACTTCAAAAGCAGAATATCTACACCCTGGCGCCGGCCTATAGCGTCATGACCCTGATCCTGGTGTTCGCCGGCGTTTCCGCTGGAGCGTTGGTTGCGGGGGTCATGGTCGCCTTGGGCTTCCGCCTGCCGCGCGGGCTTCGACCCGATGCTGCGGTCGTCGCCACCGCTGCGCCGCGAGCGGAACCCATTGTGCTGAGCCAGTCCCGCGCCGCCCGGGTGGCCGCCGCCGCCACGGCGCTGGACCGGCGGGACACCACCTCGCTCGTCAGCGAAAGCCGCTCCAGCGATCGGCGCACGTCTGGAACCTCCACCACCGAGCGGAACGGGCGGGTAAGCGGCGACAGCGTCCGCCTCGGTCAGCAACCGCAACAACAACGCCGTATCGCCGGGCCCCGCGCCGCCCGCCCTAACGCCAGGATCGCCTGATGACCCAAATGCCTGGCGACAAGTTCCCCGCCCAGCGGTCAAACCCCTCGCCCGAGCGCAACGCCAACTATGCGCAGGCCGCGTCCTGGGCGGCGGACATCCACGGCTCGCTCCGGGCGTCGCGACGGGCCGCGTGGATCATCGCCGGCGCCGCGGTCGTGGTTGCGGTGCTTGAAGCCTTGGCGCTGGCTGCGTTGACGCCTTTAAAGACGGTCGTTCCCTACACCATCCTGGTGGATCGCCAGACCGGCTACGTGCAGACCGTGCAGGGTTTGAAGCCTGGCGCCCTGACCGAGGATCAGGCGGTGACGCAGTCCTTCCTGGTCCAATACGTGATCGCTCGGGAGACCTTCGACGCCGCCGACCTGACCGACAACTACCGCAAGATCATGCTGTGGTCGGCGGACAACGCCCGCAGCGCCTACCGTCAGGACATGGCCAAGACCAATCCCACGAGCCCGCTGGTAGTGAACACGCCGACCACCATTGTCCAGACCACCATCAAGTCCGTGTCGCTTCTGACCCCCACCACGGCCCTCGTGCGCTTTGAGACCACACGGCGAGATGGCGGCGCGGCCCTGGGCGAGGTGCGCGCTTACGCGGCCGTCATGGCCTTCCGCTACACCGGTGCTCCCATGCGCATGGAGGATCGGTTCACCAATCCGCTTGGTTTCCAGGTGCTGAGCTATCGCCGCGACGCGGAGACCGCGCCGGGCGTCGCGGTGCGGCAGAGCGGGGCGACGGCGCCATGAGCCGTTATCTGAAGCTGCTCGTGGTGTTCGCCGCTTTGTCGTTGGGTTCGCGCGCCCTGGCGGCTCAGGCGCCCAGGGCCGGCGTGCTGGACCCGCGCATCCGCACCGTCTTCTACAACCCCGATCAGGTAGTCACCCTGAAGGGCTATTTCGGCTATCAGATGATGATCGAGTTCGGCGAGGGCGAGCGGATTGAGAACGTCTCCATCGGAGACGGCGTGGCCTGGCAGGTGACGCCCAACAAGAAGGCCAGCCTGCTGTTCCTGAAGCCGATCGAGAACGCCGGCCCCACCAACATGACCGTAGTGACCGACCGGCGCCGCTACGCCTTCGAGCTGAGGTCCAAGGCGCGCGGCGGGACGACCGCGCCGGACCTGGCGTACATCGTGCGCTTTCTCTATCCGCCGGATCCCCTGCCTCCGGCCGTCGCGGTGGTTACGCCGCCCGCTCCGCCCGAGCGGCGGAACACGCGCTACACCTATACGGGCTCGCGCGCCTCCCTGCCGTCGCTGGTGTTCGACGACGGACATTTCACTTACTTCCAATGGCCGGAGAATGTGTCTGTGCCGGCCCTGTTCGTGATCGGGCCGGATGGCGGCGAGAGCCTGATTAACTACAGCGTCCGCGACGGCTATCAGGTGGTGGAGCAGACAGCGCCGAAGTTCATCCTGAGGGACGGCAAGGCGATCACCATGGTCATTAACGAAGGCTGGCGCGAACCTGCACCGGGCGAACTGGCGCCGCGCCCCGCCGACGCCAAAACCGCGCGGGAAGCCGCCAAGGCGGGAGTGGCGCCGCGATGAGCAACCTACCGCCCTTGGATGATCCGCGCGATCCCCGTC
>CAXTHJ010000042.1:0-25952 GCA_964243985.1 uncultured Caulobacteraceae bacterium
GTGGGGGAGCAGGCCGTGGGGGGCGCCAGGTCCGTGCGGGCCGATCGCGGTGGCCAGAGGGTGGTCCAGCGCCTGGGTGTCAGAGCCGGCCATTTTCACGCCGCGCTCGACGAACCACTCTCCGGCCTCTTTGTAGAAGCCCGGCGAATAGCCGTAATAGTGGGAGTTATCGCCGTAATACCTGTGCCAGCCGGTGTTGACGATGACGATGTCATCCTTGCGGATCTGCGGCCGGGCCTTCTCGAGGTCGTCCGCGGTGATGACTTCCCACTTCTCCTTCGGGATGGAGACGACGACGCCTGTGCCGAAGAAGTAGGGCAACGGCACCTCGTCCATGAACGGCGTTCCTTCCACCACATGGGCGGGGGCGTCGATGTGGGTGCCGGAGTGCATCACCGTGGTGATCTTCTGGGTCAGCACGCCGGACTTGGACATGCCGTGCAGGCGCTCGATCTTCACGTCCTCGAAATAGGGCCAGCAGGGCTGTCCGAGCCCCCAGGGATGGCTGAGGTCGTAGAACTCAAGACCCATGCCATTGAGCAGGTTGGACTGGCTGAACTTGCACAGGTCCGGATCGCGCCAATCCATCGTAGACTCCCTATTTGCCCGCATCGTGGGCGGTTATGATCGTATTGTGGGTATTTTGCACAGCTATGGCTTGCCATGCAAGCCTTCGCTAAGGGTGGTTCGGGGAGTTTGGCATGGCGGTTGAGCGGGGCGAAACAGGCGGCGTGCAGGTGATCGCTCGGGCTGCGGCGATCCTGCGCGCCCTTGAGGAGCAGCCCGAAGGCCTGCCCTTTTCGGAACTCGCCTCGCGGGTCGGCCTGGCGCGTTCGACGGTGCAGCGGATCGTCAAGGCGCTGGCGGATGAGCAGATCCTGCTGGTGGGCGCGCCGCGGGGCGTCGTGAAGCTGGGCCCGGCCTTAGTCCGCCTGGCCAGCGTCGCCGACGTGGGCGCCGCCCGGCTGATGCGCCCGATCCTCCAGCGGCTGTCGCGCGATCTGGAGGAGACCGTCGACCTTTCGATCCTGCAGGGCGCCTCGGCGATCTTCATCGATCAGGTGGTGGGAAGCCATCGGCTGGTGGCGATGTCGGCGGTGGGAGAGGCCTTTCCGGTCCATTGCACGGCCAACGGCAAGGCCCTGCTGGCTTGCCTCAAGCCCGAACGGCGCGCGGTCTTGCTGAACCTGCGCCTGGCCCGGCTGACCCCGGCGACGATCACCGACGCGGCCCTGATCGAGGGGGAGATCGCCGCCTTCTTCGACACGCAGCTCGCTTGGGATATCGAGGAGCACGCCGAAGGCGTCTGCGCCGCCGGAACCGCGTTCATCGACCCGCTCGGGCGCGACTTCGCCATCTCGATCCCGGCGCCCACGGCGCGCTTCGCCGCCAAGCGCAGCCAGATCGCGGCGCGCCTGCGCGCGGCGCAGGACGAGGCGCTCGCGGCGATCGCGGGGTCCAGCCGACCCGTGGCGGGTCGCGGGCTAACGAAGGCCGAATAGACGCTCGGCGTTGCCGTGACTGATCATCTCAAGCTCCTGCGCCGACAGGTCGGCGTTGCGCAGGAAGGTCACGGCGTCCGCATCGTTCTCGTAGGGAAAGTCCGCCGCGAACATGATCCGCTCGACGCCCAGGACCTCAAGGCTGAGCCTGAGGGCCGGCATGGACGTCACGCCGGCGGTCGTGATGACGAAGTTGTTGAGGAAATATTCGCTGGGCAACAGCGGCAGTTTCTCCACCGCGCCGATCTTCACCTGCAGCAGATAGCGGTTATCGATGCGCTGGAGCCAGAACGGGACGCCTTCGCCCATGTGGCCGAGGATGATCTTGAGCTTGGGAAAGCGTTCGAAGGTGCCGGACATGATCAGGCGCATGGCGTGCAGGCTGGTTTCCACCGCAAACCCCCAGCCCGCGAAATAGAGCCCGTAGTCGAGGAAGGGCGTAACCATGCTGGGCGCCGGCTCGCGCGGGTGCAGGTAGATGGGCAACCCTTCGGCCTCCGCCGCCTCCAGGATCGGCGCGAACTTGGGATGGTCCAGATATTCCCCGAAGGTGTGAGAGTTGATGATCAGGCCGCACAATCCCAGCGAGCGGGCTCTGCCGATCTCCAGGGCGGCGCCGGCGGGGTCCTGCGGCGCGATGGCGGCGAGGCCGGCGAGGCGATCCGGATAAGCGCGGATGGCGGCGGCCAGCGCGTCATTGGATTCCGCCGCAAGCCTCGTCGCCAGGGCGGGCTCGAACACCTGAACGCCGGGCGAGGTCATCGATAGGATCTGCACGTCGACGCCCACCTCGTCCATGTGGGCGATGCGGCCTGGGCCGATGTCCAGCAGACGCGCGTGAAGCAGGGCGTTGGCGGGGCTGTCGGCCAAGATGCTGTCGCCCATCTTGGCGAAGCCTGGCTCGACGTCGGGGGAGGCGAGCACGTCCTTCCAGGCGTCGGCGATGTCCTGCGTCACGAACGCTTCTTCGATTGCGATGCACTTGGTCATGGCGCGTCTCCGTCTTCCGCTTTCTACACGCTTCGTTCACCCGAGCGCGCTTCCCAATTTCGAGAGGTATCTCAGTTTTGTTGACTTCGCAAACTTCTGGGGGCACTCTTAACCCCAGACCGGACGTCGAACACGCCGTCTACAAAAAAATTCAGGGAAGACGCATGAAGACCGCTTTAATCATCGATGGGGCGGAGCGCCCCGGTCAGCAGCCGGCGTTCGATCGCTGCAGCCCGATTACGGGAGAGGCCGTCACCCAGGCCGCCGCCGCCTCCGCGGCGCAGGCGATTGAGGCCGTCGAGTCTTGCGCGGCGGCGTTTCCGTCCTGGTCGAAATCCGCCCCCGTCTATCGCCGCGACATCCTGCTGAAGGCTGCGGAGATCCTGCAAAGCCGGGGCTCCGAATTTGAAGATCTGATGATCGGCGAGACCGGCGCCTCGCGCCAGTGGGCGATCTTCAACGTGCGGCTGGCTGTCGGGATGCTGCGCGAGGCCGCTGGCCTGACCACGCAGGTGAAGGGCGAGATCATTCCCAGCAACAAGCCGGGCATGTTCTCCATGGCGGTGCGCCGGCCGGCCGGGGTCGTGCTCTCGATCGCCCCCTGGAACGCGCCGGTGATCCTCGCGGTGCGGGCCTTCTGCACGGCGCTGGCCTGCGGCAACACCGTGGTTCTCAAGGCCTCGGAGATCAGTCCAGGCACCCAGTTCCTCCTGGCGCAGCTGATGCAGGAGGCGGGCTTGCCGCCCGGGGTGCTGAATTTCGTGACCCATGCCGCCCGTGACGCCGGGGAAGTGGCGGAGGCGATGATCGCCCATCCGGCGGTGCGCCGCGTGAACTTCACCGGCTCCACCAAGACCGGGCGGATCGTGGCGCAGACCTGCGCCCGTTACCTCAAGCCGGCGCTGCTGGAGCTGGGGGGAAAGGCGCCGATCTTGATCCTGGAGGACGCCGACGTCGACGCCGCTGTGCGGGCCACCGCTTTTGGCGCCTACATGCACCAGGGCCAGATCTGCATGTCTACCGAGCGCGTGGTGGTCGATGAAAAGATCGCCGACGTCTTCGCGCAGAAGCTGGCGGACAAGGCCAAGACCCTGGTCGCGGGCAATCCCCTGATCAGCGACGTGGCGATGGGGAGCCTGGTGGGGGCGGACGCGGCGAGCTACGTCGGCGGCCTGGTGACCGATGCTGTGGAGAAAGGCGCGACGCTGCTAGCGGGCGAGGATCCCCAGGGGGCGCTGATGAACGCGGCCCTGCTGGATCACGTGACCCCGGCCATGCGCATCTATCATGAGGAGTCTTTTGGGCCCGTGACCGCGATCGTCCGCGTGCGCGGCGTTGAAGAAGCGATCCGGGTCGCCAACGACACCGAATTCGGGCTGAGCTCGGCCATCTTCACCCGCGATGTCGGCCTCGCCCTGACCATCGCCCAGCGGCTGGATTTCGGCTGCTGCCACATCAATGGCCCCACCGTGAACGACGAGGCTCAGATGCCCCTCGGCGGGATGAAGGCCAGCGGCTATGGCCGGTTCGGCGGCCTGCCGGGGATTCACGAGTTCACCGAGGTCCAATGGATCTCGGTCGAGGATCCGCAGCAGCACTATCCAATCTGATTTTCAAAAAAACGCTAATTTGGGAGAGAACGCGTGTCACGCACGTACGATGTTATTGTAATCGGGTCCGGTCACAACGGCCTGACCACGGCGGCTTATCTGGCGAAGGCCGGCCAGAAGGTCTTGGTTCTTGAGAAAAACAACTGGTACGGCGGTGGCTGCGTCACCCAGGAAATCCTGGCGCCGGGCTTCAAGTTCGACCTCCACTCCGCCCTGCACGTCAACATCCAGGCCAACCCCCTCATCCTCAACGATGAGCTGAAGCTGAAATCCAAATACGGCCTGGAGTACCTTTACCCGGACGGCGTCTACTCGACGATGTTCGAGGACGGCACTTCGATCGTCACCTACAAGGATGTCGAGCGGAGCTGCGAAAGCATCGCCAAGATCTCGCCGCGCGACGCGGAGGCTTACCGGCGCTTTGCGGCCATGAGCATGAAGATCATCCCGATGGTGACGCAGAGCCTGTTTGTGCCTGCGCCCCAGCAAGGGCCGTTCTACGCCCTGCTCGATCAGAGCATTCAGGGCCAGGAAATCTTCCGGGCGCTGCAGATGTCGAAGCTGGATATCTGTCGCGAATGGTTCGAGAGCGACAAGCTGATCATCCACCTGCTCAAGTTCGCGGCCGAGACGCTGACCGCGCCTGAGGACAAGGGGACGGGCTTCATCCTCTACACCCTGCCGGGCATGGTCCATACCTATCCGATCGGCGTGCCGGTAGGGGGCAGCGGAGCGCTGGTCACCGCGCTGATGCGCTGCCTGGAAGACTACGGCGCGGAATTCCAAATGGAGACCCCCGTCTCCAAGGTTATGGTCGAAGGGGGTCGCGCCGTCGGCGTCCGGCTTGCCGACGGCGAAGAGATCCGGGCGCGCACGGCGGTCGTCGGCCAGATCCATCCATGGCTGATCGGCGATGTGGTGGAAGGCGTCGATCCGGGCGTCGTGGAGCGCGCCAAGCGAGTGCAGACCGGGGCCTTCTCGATCATGCCGCAGCATTTCGCGCTGAACGAGGCGCCGCAATACATCTGCGGTCCCGAGGCCGGCAAGGTGATCCTCGCCAACTACGCGCCGCCGACGCTGGAACGCTTCCTGCGCCTGTTCGACAACTATCGGTTCGGCGACATGTGGGCCGAGGGGTCTACCGACACCATCATGGCCTCGCACATGCATTGCCAGTTCGACCCCAGCCAATGCCCCCCCGGCAAGGCGGCGATCACCGTCTACGGCTTTGGGCCCTATGACCTGCGGACGGGCGCCGAGTCTTGGGACGAGCGTCAGTGGGAAGTGGGCGACTGGCTGCTGGAACGCTTCCGCGAGTATGCGCCGAACATGACCTCGGACAACATCATCGGCCGGCGCTTCGACACGCCTCTGGAGGTCTCACGCCACTCGTCCATGTTCCAGAAGGGCGATGTCAGCGGGGCCGCCGAATATCTGCACCAGATCGGCGGCCACCGGCCCAACCCGGAGCTGTCCAAGCTGAAGGTGCCCGGCGTCGAGCGGCTCTATCTCACCGGGACGGCGATCAACGTGTCGAGCGTCTCCGGCGCCGGCCGGGCGACCGCCATCAAAGCCTGCCAGGAACTTGGCATCAATTTCGACAAATTGATTGGATGACCCATGAAGGTTTTTACGCCTGAAGGCACTGAACTTATGACGATCGAGACGGTGGAGGCCACAGAGGCCGGCATCGTGATCGGCGGCACGATCATGGGGGCCATGCCCATGCGCGGGGTGATCCGCCCGGCGGAGCTGAAGTCCGGCCGCCGCTTCCTCAGTTTCGCCCTGATCAAGCGCGCCGTGGCGATGTTCTTCGGCCGATGACGCCGACCCGCCCCGCGGGGACGGTCGTGCAGATTCCCCGCTTCGTGTTCGGCGCGGGGAGTCTCGGCCGGCTTGGAGCAGAGCTGACTCGAACCGGGGTGACGCGACCTCTGATCGTCACCGACCGCAACCTCGATGCGCTCGGCTTTACGGGCCGCGCGGCCGACGCGCTTTCCGCGGCTCAGCGCTCGACCGTCTATACAGGGGTCAGCGAAAATCCGGTGTTCGCGGACGCTGATCTGGGGGCCGAGCGCTATGCGGCGGCCGGATGCGACGGCGTCGTGGCCATCGGTGGAGGCTCGGTGATCGACGCCGCCAAATACATCGCCCTGATCGCCACCAACGGCGGTGCGGTGGCGGATTTCGTACGAGGGCCCCGCGACGACCTGAAGCGTTGCGCGCCCTTGATCGCCATTCCCACCACCGCGGGCACGGGGAGCGAGGCGTCGCCCGACGCCGGCATCCATCCAGCCTCGCACCTGCCGTCGGTCGGCATGAGTGCGGCAGAGATCATCCCCAGCCTTGCGCTGCTGGATCCCGAGCTGACCGTTGGCCTGCCGCCGAGGCTGACGGCGGCGACGGGGATCGACGCCCTGTCTCATTGCATCGAAGGCTACCTGTCGCGGGAGCGCTCGCCCATCGTGGACGCCCTGGCGCTCGACGGGGTGAAGCGCGTGCGGGGCTATCTGCAGCGCGCCGTCGACGACGGCGGCGATCTTGACGCGCGGGGTCAGATGATGGCCGCCGCTTTCGCCGGAGGGGTGGCGATCGGCATGGGCCTTGGCCCCGCGCACGCCATAGCAATCACCTGCGGCGACCAGGGCGGGCAGCATGGAGTCTTGAGCGGCATCGGCCTGGTCTGCGCCTTGGATCAAGTCGAACCACACGCGCCGGAGCGTCTGCAAAGGGTCGCCGAGGCGCTTGAGCTGAGTTCAGCGCATGAGGTTCCCGGCTTCCTCGCGTCGTGGATGCGCCACTTAGGGCTGCCGGCGACCCTGGCCGAACTCGGCTACCGGATGGTGGATTTAGAGGCCGCCGCGGCCGCCGCGCACTCAAGCCCGTTCAACTTTCGCGCATCGCACCACCCGACCAGAGAGGCCTATGCATCCATGCTTGGGACCTCGCTCGGCCTGGGCTAGTCGGAATGGCGTCCCTTGAGCGGCAGGGATGTTTCGTGATGGCCGCTCTGTCGCCGCTTCGCCGATAAAGGCCGCTCGATGGAGACCTCCAAGCAGCAACACTTCCAGAAGGCGATCAGCGGCGGCTCCAAGCGTCAGCGGACGCGCGCGCTCATCATCGACACCGCCATCCAGATTTTTGCCGAAAAGGGGCTGGAGCGCGGTTCGATCGCGGAGATTGCCGAGCGGGCCGGCCTCTCGAACGGGAGCTTCTACTACCACTTTGGCGACAAGGCGGCGCTGCTCGAGGCGATCGGCGGCGCGGTCGCCGCAACCTTGGTGGCGGAAGTCGATGAAGCCATCTCCGAGGTGGAACAAGGGTCGACCCGCGTCGCCCTTGCCAGCATGTTGTTCATCCTCCGCGGGACGGCAGACCCCGCCTGGGGTCGGCTGATCGTTCACGCGCTTGAAGGGCTGGGCGAATTTCGCGACCAGATCGCCCACGGCATCCACAAGGACGTTCGCATCGGGGTCGAACAGGGCCTGTTCCGCGTGGCCCCCTCGGAGTCTCTCTACGCCGTTCTGCTCGGCATCGTCGCCACGGCGATGCGTGAGCGGCTGGATCGGGCCTTGGATGACAAGGTGGAGCGCCTCGCGGCCGACGCCCTGCTGCGCATCCTCGGCGTGACCCCGGCGGCGGCGGCGCAGATCGTGGAGGAGGCGCACCGCCACCTACGCGAATGAGTTGATCGCGTGATAGAAAGTGCGTTGAGCTGCGCTGAAGTTGGAGAGTTCGATCGTGGCGACCGCTTCGACAGGCGACGGCGTTAGTCTTCGAATCCGTGGAGCGGTCGCAACCATCGTCGTCGACCGGCAGCGCAAGCGCAATGCGTTCGGACTGGCGACCTGGGAGGCGCTTCCTCCGCTCGTCGCAGAAGCGGAACGTGATCCCACCGTGGGGCTGGTTGTCGTGCGCGGAGCCGGCCGGCATTTCGGCGCCGGGAATGATATCTCTGAATTTGGCGCCCTGCGCGGCGACCCCGCCGCTGCGGAACGCTTCGGCGGCGCCATGGCGTTGGCCATGCAGTCGGTCGAAGCCGCCTCCAAGCCCGTCATCATGGCGATCGAAGGAAGCTGCTACGGCGCGGCCGTCGCGCTGGCGCTCACAGGGGATCTGCGGATTGCCGCAGATGACGCCCAGTTCGCGATCACGCCCGCTAAGTTAGGCGCGCTGTACCTTCAAAGCGATCTGCACAGACTGGTCGCAGCGATAGGCCTGGGGCAGAGCAAAAAAATGATCTACCTGGCCAATACCATCGATGCGGCGGAGGCGAGGCGCATTGGGCTGGTGGACGAACTGGTTCCAAGCGATCGGTTCGAGGAGGAGCTTCAGCGGCGTGTTGCGGCCATCCTGGCGGGATCGGCCTTCACCATACAGCAGACGAAGGCGATGCTGCGCCAGCTTGGTCACGGACGCGCGCCGCTCGAAACCCCTGAGACCTTGGCGCAGTTTGTCGCTGCGACCCAGGGCGACGATTTCGCCGAGGGCATTTCCGCTTTCCTCGGCAAAAGAGCGCCCCAGTTCAGCAGATCGGCGGGGGATTAGCGTTCTTGGCGGCAGCCGCGCGTCAATCGTCCAACACGTCGGCGTTGAGTTCGTTCTCCCATCGCACACTCCGTGCTTCCGTGACGCTCATACCGAGTATGCGAAGCTGATATTCCGATGCTCGTGCCGAGACGTCCGGTCCCCCGCCGGCAAGGCGCGCGACGACGCCGGCGCGTAAAATCGCCAGATGGGCGTCGATTACAAACTCATCTAGCGGTTCGGTGAATCGGCCCTGTTCTAGTCCAAGCGCCACATCCAGGCGCATGTAGTGGGCGATCACCTCTTTTATCGATTCAAATTCGGTGAAGGCGGACACTAAGAGGCGACCCCATGAAGGCTCCGCCGCCGCTATTTCAATAAATTGATGGGTGCCGAAGGCGACCCGCGCGGCGCCGTCTTCCAGCGACAGCCGGGTGCTGCTCATGTCGTCGTGCATGACCTGGGTGACCGCCTGACAAACGGCGGCGACGATCTCTGCCTTATCCTGAAAATAGAGGTAGAAGGTGCCGTTCGCGACTTCCGCTTCGGCGGCGATTTCGCTCACCGAAGTGGCGTTGATCCCCCGCTCCGACATCAAGCGGAGCGCGGCCTCGGTCAGCCGCGCGCGCGTGCGTGCGCGCTTCGCAATATTTGAAGAAACCCTGGACGTTCGCTCCCGCATCCAAGATGCCTTAGCCGATCTCCAGCGGTCGATCAATTTGTTGACGCGAGCTTTCGACTGAGATAGCTCTCACTTATAAAATGGGCGTTCGTCAATGTGCGCGGATCGTCTGGATAGGCGTCTTTTTTAGACGGCACAGACGGCCTGAATGCGGCGGCCAATGACACCACTAAGGGCGGAAAGGCAGTCAATGGTCACTCACATTGTGATCTTCACTTGGGTTGTCGGAACCACGGTGGACCAAGTTGAAGGTCTGAGCCGAGCGCTCGCCCAAATGGCGTCGCAGATGTCGGACATCGTCACCATCAGTCACGGCGCCGATTTGCGGTTCCGAGAGGGTAACGGCGACTATGCCCTCATCGCGACCTTCGCCGATCGGGCGGGGTGGGACGCCTATCAGGCGGATCCGCGGCACAAGGCGTTCGTGCGGGACTTTGTGACGCCGCTCCAGGCCACCCGCCTCACAATTCAGTTCTAGGGTTTTTCTGCGATGAGCGAGGTGATGTCCGAAGTAGATCGCGATCCGAAGAACGAGAACGTCTACGCCCTGTTTGAGGCCGCGGCCGCCGCGAACGCGGAGCGGGCCTTCCTCATCGTCAAAGGCGAGACGCTGCTGACCTACGGCGCTATGCTGGCCGAGACGGAGCGCGCCGCCGCCTGGCTCGGATCGATCGGCGTGAAGCCGGGCAGCCGCGCGCTGTTGCAGGCGCATAAATCGCCGGCCGCTGTTATCCTGTATCTCGCGTGTCTGCGCGCCGGCGTCGTCTTCATCCCGCTCAACACCGCTTATCAGGAAAGCGAGCTCGCCTATTTCCTCTCCGACTCTGATCCAGCGTTGCTGGCGGCCAGCCCCGGCCTGCCGGCGGCAACCGTCGCGTTCGACGGGAGTCGCGCCGTCATTTCGGGAGACCTCGCCGCCGCGCCCTGGGCTTCGATGAAGGGTCCGCATCCCACCGTTCGCGTCGGCCGGGATGACGCCGCCGCGATTCTCTACACGTCTGGTACGACAGGCCGGTCCAAGGGGGCGGTGCTGACCCACGGCAACCTTGGCTCCAATGTGGAGGTTCTAGGCAAGGCGTGGCGCTGGCGCGACGACGACGTGCTGTTGCACGCCCTGCCGATCTTCCACGCGCACGGCCTGTTCGTCGCCCTGCACTGTGCGCTGCTGCACGCATCGCCGATTCTCTTTCATGATCGGTTTGACGCGGCAGCGGTGGTGCGCGATCTGCCGTTCGCGACTGTGTTTATGGGGGTGCCGACCTTCTACACCCGGTTGCTGGCCGAGCCGTCGTTCGACGCGGCTCTGTGCCGCCACATCCGGGTCTTCATCAGCGGCTCCGCCCCGCTGCTCGACGCGACCTTTGAAGAGTTCAAGCAACGCACCGGCCATACGATCCTTGAGCGATACGGCATGACCGAGGCGTTGATGATCACCTCCAATCCCTATGACGGGCCGCGTATCGCCGGGAGCGTTGGGCCCGCCTTGCCGGGGGTGTCGGTCCGCGTCATCGCCGACGACGGCCGGCCGGCGCCGCTCGGCGAGCCGGGCATCCTGGAGATCAAGGGACCGAACCTCTTTTCCGGCTATTGGCGCAATCCCGAGAAGACGGCGCAGGATCACACCCAAGACGGCTACTTCATCAGCGGCGATATCGCCACGGAGGACGACGCGGGCTTCATCCGCATCGTCGGCCGGGCGAAAGACCTCATCATCTCCGGCGGCTTCAACGTCTATCCCAAGGAGATCGAGATGGCGATCGACGCGCTGGACGGCGTCGCTGAAAGCGCCGTGATCGGTGTGGCGCATCCGGACTTCGGGGAAGGCGTCCTGGCCGTGGTGGCGCGAACACCGGGACACGATCTTCAGCCGGCCGAGATCACAGGCGCGCTGGCGACCCAGCTGGCTGCGTTCAAGCGCCCCAAGCAGGTGGTCATCGTCGATGAGCTGCCCCGCAACGCCATGGGCAAGGTGCAGAAGGCCGAACTGCGCACCCTCTACAAAGAAGCTTTCACCCACGCGCCGGCTTGAATAACCGCGACGTTCTGGAGACCAAGATGCAACTTCCCAAACCCGTCTATAAACCGGCCTTCAATGTGACCCGCGCCAGCCACCTAGTGTCGCGGGTGCGCGATCTTGAGGCCAGCCGCGCCTTCTACTGCGGCCTCCTGGGCCTGGTGGTCAGCGACGAGAACGCGACCACGCTCTGGCTGCGGGGGCTGGAGGAGTCCTGCCATCACAGCCTGGTGCTGAAAAAGGGCGAGCCGTCCGTTGAACGGGTGGGGATGCGCGTACTCACCGAGGAAGACCTCGATCTGCTGCAGGCTCATTTCGAGGCGGCCGGTTTCCCCACCAAGTGGGTAGAGGTGGAGTTTCAGGGCCGCACCCTCCACACCACCGATCCGGCGGGGACGCCGCTGGAGTTCTGCGCCACCATGCAGACCCGCGAGCGCCTGTTCATCCATGCCGACCGCTACCACGGCGCCTGCGCTCTGCGGCTCGATCACTTCCAGATCGTCACGCCGAAGGTGCGCGAGAGCCTGGATTTCTACAACGGCATGGGGTTCCGGCTATCCGAATACGTCATGAAGGACGGCAATCTGGAGATGATCTTCCTGCAGCGGAAGGGCAATCCCCACGACATCGTGTTCGCCAACCGCGAGGGACCGCGCCTGCACCACTGCGCCTACCAAGTGCCCGAAACCCACCATCTGATGCACGTCTGCGACCTGTTCGTGGTCGGCGACAAGGAAGGCCAGGTGGAGTTTGGGCCCGCGCGCCACTTCAGCCCGGGCCTCGCCCGGTTCCTGTACCTGCGCGACCCCGACGGGCACCGGGTCGAACTGTTCCCAAGCCATTACCATACCATCGACATCGAAGATGAGCCGGTGGAGTGGGAGGCCCCCGGCTTCAAGGTGGGCGGCTGGATCGTTCCGCCCGATCGCTGGTGGAACGACACTATGGCCTTCGTCGAAACCGGCCGCTGATCTGGAGGTCTCGTCATGCGAATTGTAACCTTTTCCAACAGCGGCGGCGTTCAGCACGGCGTGCGCACCGGCGATCGGATCCGGGTCTACCCCACGGCGACCTCCGCCGTGGATCTCGCGGTGAACTTCGCCGGCCATGCGGCGGGCGAGCAGATCGAGGTTTCCGAGATCACGCTGCTCGCTCCCGTGCCCCGACCGGGCAAGGTGATCTGCATCGGGCTGAACTACCGCGCGCATGCCGAGGAGGGCGGCAACGCCCTGCCCGATTATCCGGCCATCTTCCTGCGGGGCGCCACATCGCTGGTGGGTCCGGACGCGCCGATCATTCTGCCCGAGTGTTCGGACAAGCTCGACTTCGAGGCTGAACTCGCAGTCGTCATCGGCAAGACCGCGACCAGTGTGCGCGAGAACCCGCTCGACTTCGTCGCGGGCTATTGCTGCTTCAACGACGGCACGATCCGGGACTATCAGCGCAAGACCAGCCAATGGACGGTGGGAAAGAATTTCGACCTGACCGGCTCGTTCAGCGCCGACCTGGTGACGCCGGACGAGTTGCCGCCCGGCGCCGCGGGCCTGCGTATCCAGTCTCGGGTCAATGGCGAGATCATGCAGGACAGCAGCACCGGTGACCTGATCTTTGACGTCGCCACCCTGATCACGACGCTGTCGGAAGCGATGACGCTGGAGCCGGGAGACGTGATCGCGACCGGGACCCCGTCCGGCGTCGGCTATGCGCGAAAGCCGCCGTATTTCCTGAAAGAGGGCGACCGGCTGGAGATCGAAATCGAGAAGATCGGCACGGCGGACAATCTCATCGCCAGGCGAAACGGAACGCAGGCGTGAGCGATCAACCCGTTCGAGCTTGTTTCGGAGTGATGTCTTGACCCGCTCGCCCTATCGACTGCTCGGCATTTCCGGCAGCCTCCGCACCCACGCCTTTTCGACGGCGGTGCTGGAGGCGTTGGCCGAAGCGACCGCGGCCCATGCGGAGTACGACTACGCCGACATCGGCGCGCTGCCGCACTTCAACCAGGACCTCTACGTCGATCCATTGCCAGCGGCGGTGGAGCGTTTCCGCAGCCAGATCACCGCAGCGGACGGCCTCGTTATCTCGTCGTCGGAATACAATCACGGCATTCCGGGCGTGCTGAAGAATGCGCTGGATTGGGCGTCGCGGCCGCACAACCACTCTCCGCTGCGCGGCAAGCCGGTCCTGATCGTCACGTCCTCTCCCGCCTTCACCGGCGGCGCCCGGGCGCAATATCAGATCCGGGAGACGGTGGTCTCGATGCTGGCTCGTCCGGTCAGCACGCCCGAGATCGTCATCGGCGGTGTCGGCGCAAAGATCATCGATGGTCGCTTTCACGACTCGGTGACCGTCGAGTTCGCACTGAACGGCTTCACAGCGATGTTCGAGGAGATCACGCGCCAGCAGCACGGCGGCGCCTCTACGCTCAACGCGCGTTAGGTTTAAAGCCTCGACGACGTCCAAGGCCGCCGAGAATCAATCTGCCGACGACCCTGTCGCATCGGCAAAAAAATTGGAAGGAACGCCCATGTCCGAAGATCAGGGAATATTCGTCCCCGCGTACCGCGATGAAGAGAGCCGGCACGGTGTATTCAGCCGCTTTGAACCGGGCACGCGAACACTCCCCGCAGGCTTTCAGGTGAAGCAAGGCTTTACGCCGCTACCGGTTGATATCGTCATGGACAAGGACGTCGCCGTCACTCTGCGCGACGGGGTGACGATCTATGTGGACGTCCTGCGTCCCGCCGGGACCGAGAAGGTCCCCGTGATCGTCGCCTGGAGCCCATACGGCAAAAGTCGGGGCAACGCCCCGGAGTACCTGGAGCTGTTCAAGTTGCTGGGCATGGACATCAGCACCACGTCCGGGCTGATGAAATTCGAGGGCCCCGACCCGGCCTTCTGGTGCGCCCACGGCTACGCCGTCTGCAACCCCGATCCGCGCGGCGCCTACCATTCCGAGGGCAACATACGGGTGTGGTGCCGGCAGGAGGGGCAGGATTACCACGATCTGATCGAATGGCTTGGCGTTCAGGACTGGTGCAACGGCAAGGTCGGCACTACCGGGAACTCCTATCTGGCGATCTCGCAATGGTTCGTCGCCGCGGAGCAGCCGCCGCATCTGGCGGCCATCGCCCCGTGGGAGGGGATGAGCGACATCTATCGAGACCTGGTGAAGCGCGGCGGCATCCCAGACTTCCCCTTTCCGAAGAGGCTCGGAACCGCTTTTGTCGGCAAGAATCTCCGTGAAGACCTGGTGCTTGAGGGCGAAAGCCATCCGCTGATTGACGACCTGTGGAAATCGAAAATCCCGGCGTTCGAGAACATCACCGTGCCGGCCTATGTGGTGGCGAGCTACTCGAACTCGATCCACACGCCGGGGACGTTCCGCGGCTGGCGCAACATGGCGTCCACCGAGAAGTGGCTGCGAATCCACAACACCATGGAATGGCCGGACTATTACGAAGAGATCAACCTTCAGGACCTGCGCCGGTTCTTCGATCACTATCTGAAGGGGATCGACAACGGCTGGAAGGAAACGCCGCGCGTGCGCTATGCGGTGCTCGACCTGGAGGGCGACGACCGCATCAACCAGCCGGCCCGGGAATTTCCGCCCAAGGACTTCAGCGAGACCCGATACTACCTGGACGCCGCATCCCAGACGCTGAGCGCCAAGGCGCCTGCGGCCGCCGCCAAAGCGGTCTATGACGGGCGATCAGAGCAGGCGAACGTATCGTTCACTGTGCGGGTCGATGCGCCGACGGATTTCGTCGGCTATCCCAAGGTGCGCCTGTGGGTCGAGGCGGACGGCTCGGACGACATGGACCTGTTCGTCTTCCTCCAGAAACTTGACGTCCGCGGCGAGCCGCTCGAACAATTCAATATCGCCAATCATGGACCGCAGATGCAGGCGATAACCAGCAATGGCGCGGCGATCCTGAAGTACAAGGGCTCCAACGGCCGCCTGCGCGTATCAATGCGCCACCTGGACGAGGCGGCCTCAACCGATTCCATACCCGTCCACAGCTTCGACCGCATCGAGAAGCTGGCGCTGGGTGAGATCGCCTGCGTGGAGATCGATATGTTTCCGCTTGGGCTGGCGCTTCACCCTGGCGAGCAGCTTCGGCTCATCGTCAGCGGATACAATATCATTGGCGGCGCCATGCCGGGAACGGCGAACGTCCCCGCTGACAATCATGGCCGTCATATCATCCACACCGGCGGTCAATACGCCTCCTACCTGCAGCTTCCCCAGAAGGTCGCCGTCGCATCGGGTCCGGCGAAGACCGCCGCCAAGGGCTGGTTCCGGTTCTTCGGGCGGCGATAGGTCACCGTGCAGCGCTGGCGCGGGCGCGTTCCAGGCGGCGTTTGGGCTTTGAGCCGTCCTCGGCCTGCAGCACGGCGGTGAGGGCGGCCTTCAGCGCGGCGATGCGCTTGGGATCGGTGAGCTTGGCGGCCCCCTCGTCGCATACATAGAAGGCGTCCACCGCCCGCTCGCCGTAACCGTCCACGTGGGCGGAAAGGAGCTGGAGCCGGGCGTCCGCCAAGGTGCGGGCTAGAGCTTCCAGCAGGCCCGGTCGGTCGCGGCCCGAGACCTCCATCACCGTGGCGGAGGCGGAGGCGTCGTTGTCCACGGAGACCGTGGCGGGGATGGAAAAGGCGGCGGTACGGCCGGTGTCGAAGGTGCGGCTCGGCTGGAACACCGGGCCGCCCCCCCGGGCCGAACCCTCCAATCCCCCGGCGAGCTTCAGCAGAACCAGGGCGTTGTCTGCGCCGAACGGGCCGCCGTCCCGGTCCTGCACGTGAAAGACGTCCAGCGCCTGCCCCGCGCGGGAGGTGTAGACCCGCGCCCCGACCACATTGGCGCCCACCCCCGCAAGACATCCGGCCAGGTCGGCGAACAGTCCGCGCCGGTCGGCGGCGGCCACGGTGACTTCGGTGACGTTGCGGGCGCCCGCGACCTCGGCGAAGGCGGCCGATCCCCCGTCGGCGGCGGCGCGGCGGATCAGGCCATAATGGGCCTTCTGCTCCGCGAGGGAGAAGTTGGTGAAGTAGGCGTCCTCCATGGTCTCGGCCCAGGCGGCGAGCGCGGGGTGGGGGTCGTCGTCGCAGAGGCGTTTTCGCGCGGCCGTGGCCTGATCGTGCTGCACGGCGACGGCGTCGTGGGTCAAGGGGTCGGCGCGGCCGCCCCGGAACAGGGCTTCCGTGGCCCCATAAAGATCACGCAGCAGCTCGCCCTTCCAGCCGTTCCACACCCCCGGTCCCACGGCGCGGATGTCGGCCACGGTGAGGACTAGCAGCATGCGCAGGCGCTCGGGCGTCTGCACCATGCGGGCGAAGGCGGCGATGGTGGCGGGGTCGGATATGTCGCGCTTCTGGGCGTAGTCGCTCATCAGGAGGTGATGCTCCACCACCCAGGCCACCAGATCGACCCGTTCGGGCGCGAGGCCGAGGCGTTCGGTGGCGGACCGGGCGGCGCGGGCGCCGGCCAATTCCTGCCCGCCCGCGCCGCCCTTGCCGGTGTCGTGCAGCAGCATGGCCAGGAACAGGGCCTCTGGGTCTGAGATCAGGGGCATGACCTGGACGGAGAGGGGATGCTCCTCGGCGAAATCGCCCGCCGTGATGGCGGCGATCACGCCGACCGCGCGGAGCGTATGCTCGTCCACCGTATAGGAGTGGTACATGTTGAACTGCATCTGCGCCACGATGTGGCCGAACTCCGGCAGATAGCGGCCCAGCACCCCCGCCTCGTTCATCAGGGTCAGGGTCCAATAGGTGCGCTTGCCCCGCGCCAGGATGTCGAGAAACGCCTGCGCCGCCTCAGGGTCGCGGCGCATCTTTGGGGTGATGAGGCGCAGGGTGCGGGTGACGGCGGCGAGGGCGTCCGGATGCACGTCCAGGTTCTTGCGGTCGGCCAGACGGAACAGGCGCAGGAGATTGATCGGGTCCTGCTCGAACACCGCCTCGCTTTCCACGGTAAGGCGGCCGCTTTCGATGTGGAACCCGTGCGCCAGCGTCTTGCGCGCGCCTTGTTTGGCGCCGGGCAGGAAGCGGGAGAGGCCCTTCGGCGTCTTCTTGGCGTGCTCGGCCTCCAGCTTGGCGCAGAAGATGCGGGTCAGGGCGCCGACCTCCCGCGCGATCAGGAAATAGCGGCGCATGAACCGCTCCACCGCCGGGGAGGCCTCGCCGTGCTGATGCTTGCGGTCGGCGTAGCCCATGCGGCGGGCGATCTCCGGCTGGAGGTCGAAGGAGAGCCGCTCTTCCGCCCGTCCGGCGGCGAAGTGCAGGTGCGCGCGCACGGCCCAAAGGAAGTCGAAGGCGCGGACGAAGGCTTTCACTTCCCGCCCGGTGAACTCCTCCAGCCGCACGATCTCGGTCGGGGCGTCGGAGGGGTGCAGGTACTGGGCGATCCAGAACAAGGTGTTGAGATCGCGCAGGCCGCCCTTGCCCTCCTTCACATTGGGCTCGACCATATAGCGGCTGGAGCCGGCCTTGGCGTGGCGCTCGTCCCGCTCCTTCAGCTTGGCGGCGACGAACTCGGACGCGCCGTGGGCTTGGATCTCCTTGCGGAAGCGGCGCTTCAGATCAGCGGCCAGGACGGCGTCTCCGGCGATCAGCCGCTCTTCCAGAAGCGCAGTCCGGATGGTGAAATCCGCTCGCGAAAGCTTGATGCACTCGTCCACGGTGCGGGAGGCGTGCCCCACTTTGAAACCCAGGTCCCACAGGGCGTAGAGCATGAACTCGATCACGCTCTCGGCGTGGGGCGTCTGCTTGTAGGGGCGCAGGAACAGCAGATCGACATCGGAAAAGGGCGCCAGGGCGCCGCGCCCGTAACCACCCACGGCCAGGAGGGCCAGCCGCTCGCCCTCGGTGGGATTGCTGGCGCGGAAGACGTGAACGGTGGTGAAGTCGTAGAGGGCGCAGATCACTTCGTCCGCCACCTTGGCCAGGAGGCGGCAAGTCTCCACCCCGCCGCCGCCATTCTCCAGCCGCTCCTTGGCGATCATGCGGCCCCGGAACAGCGCCTGCTTCAGGATATCGAGGGCGCGGCGGCGCTGTTCGGCCTCGTCCCCGATCGCGTCGAGGGCTGCGGCCGAGAGCTGGGCTCGAAGGCGCACGCCATCGACGACGTGTTCGATAGGGGTGGGACGCAGGCGAGAGGGCATCACCCTAGCTTAGGCCGCCGGACGAGGTTGGGAAATGCCGTCATGCAGAGCGGGCTGAGCGGATGGAGCGGTTGCGTCTATATTGAGCAGCGCCGCGTCAGCTATACCGCCAGCATCCGCTTTAAAGGTCGCGCCAGCACCGTCGCCAGAACGCCGCCCGTCACGGCGAAGGCCGCGTGCAGGGCCCAGAAGGCGGCGGGGGTCATCTTCTCGTAGAAGCCGCCGACCCAGCCCACCAGGGCGTTGCCCACGAACAGGGAGAGGAACACCGCCCCCATCAGGGTCGCCTTCAGCTTGACGGGCGCCGCGCGGGAGACCAGGGCCAGCAAAGGCGGCCAGTAGTAGAGGAAGGCTATCCCAAGGATGAAATCGTAGATCACCGGGAACACCAGCGGCACCCGCCCGCCCGGCAAACAGGCCAGCATGAGGAGCACGTTGGCGAACGCCGCCTTCCAGGCGCCCCAGGCGATCTTGCCCATGTCGTCCGGCTCCTTCCCCCGCGCCGCCTGCCAGCGCCAGAGGGCGAACAGGGGCGGCACGCAGATCACGCTGGCGAAGGGATCGATGGAGCTGAACCAGGCGGTGGGCATGTGGAAGCCGAACAGATCGAGGTTCACGAACTTGTCGGCCCAAACGAGGCCGATATTGGTGTTCTGATAGTAGGAGACCGACTGGAAGACGGTAATGGCGGTGGCGACGCCCAGGGCCGCGACCGTGCGCCATTCGGCGGCGGTGAGGGGCTTGTGCTCGATCGCGGCCCGCGCTCTTTCGCGGTCGCCCGGCAGGTGTTTGTAGCCGATGAGATAGGTGGCGAGGCCGATCAGCATCAGGACCCCCGCGAGCCCAAACCCGGCGTGCCAGCCGTAGACCTGCGCCAGAAGCCCGCAGACCAGCGGGCCGACAATGGCGCCGACGTTGATGCCCATGGAGAAGATGGAGAAGCCTCGCGTCCGGCCCTCCCCGTCGTCTTCCGCGTAAAGTTCGCCTACCTGGGAGGAGATGTTGCCCTTGAGGAGGCCGCAGCCGACGATGAGCAGAAGAAGGGCGAGGAGGAACGACGCGTCGAACGCCATGGCGATGTGGCCGGCGCTCATCAGGATGGCGCCCAGGGCCACGGCGACGCGCCGCCCGATCCAGCGGTCGGCGATCAGGCCGCCCAGCACGGGGGTGAAGTAAACGAAGGCCGTATAGAAGCCGAGGATCTGCGACGACAGCGCCAGCGTGCTCATGGGCCCGAACACGCTTTCCAGCGCGTGGCGGAAGGCGCCGAAGCCGGCGATCCCGCCGATGCGGCCCGGCAGGAACAGCGCCTGGCTCATGTAGAGCACCAGAAGGGCGGTCATGCCGTAGTAGGAGAAGCGCTCCCACGCCTCGGTGAAGGCCAGATAGCCCAGCGCCTTGGGCTCGCCGAAGAAGGACCGGTCCTGCGTCGTTTTTAAGGGGAGATCGGCGGCGGCGATCTTACGCGTCCCCGGAAGCGTTCAACCGCTCCCGCAGCTCCTTGCCGCTCTTGAAGAAGGGCACCGCCTTGGCCTGCACCTCCACGGATTCGCCGGTGCGGGGGTTTCGCCCCGCCCGCGCGGGACGGGCGCGGACCGAGAAAGCGCCGAAGCCGCGAAGCTCCACCCGGCCCCCGTCCACCAGCGCGGCGGTCATGCGGTCGAAGATCACGCTCACCACCCGCTCCACATCCTTTTGCGTCAGGTGTGGGTTTTCGCTGGCGAGTTTGGCGATCAGTTCGGATTTGATCATGAAGGCCCCCGCCGTCGTTACGCCTTTTTGCGGGCGCCGAGACTTAGCCTATGGCGGGAGATGCCGGGCGGATCAAGGGCTTATGCGCGGGCAAGCCCCTCTTTTCAGACACAAAAAACCCCGCGCAGAAAAAGCCGCGCGGGGTTCTGTTTGTGGGAGAGCCGACTAGTCCTTGGTGGAGGCCTTTTCACGGAGCGCCGCGCCCAGGATGTCGCCGAGGGACGCGCCCGAGTCGGAGGAGCCGAACTTCTCGACCGCTTCCTTGTCTTCGGCCATCTGCAGCGCCTTCACCGAGAGGGACACCCGGCGGGTGGCCTTGTCGATGTTGGTGATCTGCGCGTCTAGGCGGTCGCCCACCGCGTGACGCTCGGGGTTCTGCTCCGAACGATCGCGGGAAAGGTCGGACTTGCGGATAAAGGCGCTCATCGGCGCTTCGTCTTCGCCGAACTTCACTTCCAGGCCGCCGGAGTTGACCTCGGTGACGGTGACGGTGACGGTCTGGCCCTTGCGGAAGCTGTCGCCTTCCATCGGGTCGCCCGAGAGCTGCTTGATGCCGAGGGAGATGCGTTCCTTTTCCGCATCAACGTCCAGCACCTTGGCCTTGACCATGTCGCCCTTGTTGTACTTGGCCATGGCTTCTTCGCCCGGCACGGCCCAGTCGATGTCCGACAGGTGCACCATGCCGTCGATGTCGTCGTCTAGGCCAATGAACAGGCCGAACTCGGTGGAGTTCTTCACTTCGCCTTCCACCGTCGAGCCAATCGGATGCACCTTCAGGAAGGCGTCCCATGGATTGTCCTGCGCCTGCTTCAGGCCCAGCGACACGCGGCGCTTGGAGCTGTCCACGTCCAGCACCACCACGTCCACTTCCTGGGAGGTGGAGACGATCTTGCCCGGGTGGACGTTCTTCTTGGTCCAGGACATTTCGGAGACGTGCACGAGACCTTCAACGCCGGCTTCCAGCTCCACGAAGGCGCCGTAGTCGGTGATGTTGGTGATGCGGCCGGTGAAGCGGGCGCCCGGCGGGTACTTGGCTTCCACGCCGTCCCAAGGATCGGTCTGCAGCTGCTTCATGCCCAGCGAGATCCGCTGCGTGTCCGGGTTGATCTTGACGATCTGCACCTTCACCGTGTCGCCGACCGCCAGCACCTGCGACGGATGCGAGACGCGCTTCCAGCTCATGTCGGTGACGTGCAGGAGGCCGTCGATGCCGCCGAGGTCCACGAACGCGCCATAGTCGGTGATGTTCTTGACCACGCCTTCGCGCACTTCGCCTTCCTGCAGCTGGCCGACCAGTTCGGTGCGCTGTTCGGCGCGGGCTTCCTCCAGAATGGCCCGGCGGGAGACCACGATGTTGCCGCGCGGGCGGTCCATCTTCAGGATGGCGAAGGGCTGCTCCTTGCCCATCAAGGGGCCAACGTCGCGCACAGGGCGGATGTCCACCTGCGAACCGGGCAGGAAGGCCGACGCGCCGCCGAGGTCGACGGTGAAACCGCCCTTGACCCGGCCGACGATGGCCCCGTTGACGGGCTCGCCCTTGGCGAACACGACTTCCAGGCGGGTCCAGGCTTCTTCGCGCTTGGCTTTCTCACGGCTGATGACCGCTTCACCGAGGGCGTTCTCGACGCGCTCCAGGTAGACTTCAACCGTGTCGCCGACGCCGGGGAGCGGCTTATCAGGCGCAGCAAATTCCTTCAGCAGGATACGGCCTTCGGTCTTCAGGCCCACATCGACGATGGCGAAATCCTTTTCGATCCCCACGATCAGGCCCTTGATCACCTGGCCTTCCATGAAGTCGCGGCCGCCCATGCTCTCGTCGAGCAGGGAGGCGAAATCGTCGCGGGTCGGGTTGAAGCTCATATCGTCGGCCATGGAATCTCCAGAAGGGGTGGCGGTCGCGCAGACGCGCCGGAGTTGAAAGGAATGTACGGGTGGAAACGCAGACGTGTCTCGTAGCCCTTAAAGGGCGCGAGGGGCGGCGTGCGCGGACATGGGGAACACGGGATCGTCCAGAGCGGCGGGTTTGGATTACCCTTGACCCTGATCTCTCGACCCCAGCCAAAGGCGACGCGCCTGCTCGACGATGCGCAGAGCCTCATCGAAGGCCTGCGATATACTCATTTCAGTGGTGTCGAGCAAGACCGAATCCCTTGATTTCACAAGGGGTGCGGTCGCCCGGCCGGAATCCCGCGCATCCCGGCGGCGCAGGTCCTCGATCATGTCGTCCAAGGTGCGAGGGTCGCCTTTCGCCGAGGTCTGCAGCCAGCGGCGGCGGGCGCGGGTCTCGAGCGCCGCATCGATGTAGAGCTTGGCCGGTGCGTCCGGCGCGATCACGGTGGCGATGTCCCGCCCGTCCAGCACCGCGCCACCGGGCTGACGGGCGAAATCCTGCTGCAGGTTCAGGAGCGCGGCCCGGACCCCCGGATGCGCCGCCACCCGGCTTGCCGCCTCCCCCGATTCGCCCGATTGCAGCGACGGATCATCCAGATTGGAGAGATCGAGCGCCCGTGCAACCTCGGCGGCGCCGGCCTCGTCGTCCAGATCGCCTCCCCTCGTCCGCACCGCCTGCCCCACCGCCCGGTAAAGCAGCCCCGTATCCAGATGCGGCAGGCCGTAATGGGCGGCGAGCCGCCCCGCGATTGTCCCCTTGCCCGAAGCGGCGGTCCCATCCACGGCGATGACGAAGTGCATAGACGGCTTGATATAGCGGTCGGCAGGGAAGGCAATCGCGTCGTTAATCCACCAGCTTCTGCGCCAGATAGACGTAGTGCCGCGCCCAGCGGCGGGCGTTCAGCTCCGGGTCGGCGTCGTTGGCGTGGCCGCCGAAGGTGTTCTCGTAATAGAGGTAGGGGTCGCCCAAGGCCTCCATCTTGGCCGCGAGCTTTCGGGCGTGACCGGGGTGGACGCGGTCGTCCTCGGTGTTGGTGGTGATGTAGGGCTCGGGATATTTCACGCCCTTCTTCAGCAGTTGATAGGCTGAATACTGGGCGATGAAGGCGCGGTCGGCGGGGACGTCCGGATCGCCGTACTCGCCCATCCAGGAGGCGCCAGCGGAGAGCTTGTTGTAGCGGAGCATGTCCACCAGGGGGCTCTCAATGACGACGGCGTTCCAGTAATCCGGATGCTGGGTCATCGACACGCTCATCAAGACGCCGCCGTTGGAGCGGCCGTAGATGCCCAGGCGCCGGGGCGAGGTGATCTTCCGCGCGAACAGGTCCTGCGCCACCGCGGCGAAATCGTCGAAGGCGCGCTGGCGGTGTTCGCGCAGCGCCGCGTCATGCCATTTGGGCCCAAACTCCCCGCCGCCTCGGATGTTGGTCAGGACATAGGCGCCGCCCTTCTCCAGCCACAGCTTGCCCATCTCCGGCTTGTAGGCGGGAACCTCGGAGATCAGAAAGCCGCCGTAGCCGAACATCTGCGTCGGGGTCGATCCGTCGAACTTCATATGCAGGGGGTGGACCACGAAATAGGGGATTTTGGTGCCGTCCTTGGAGACCGCCCAATGCTGCTCCACCACATCCTTTGAGCCGTCGAAGCGGGCCGGCAGGGTCTTGACCTTGTCCACCGCGGCCGAGTTGGCGTCGGCGAGCCAGAGAGCGGTGGGATCCAGGAAGCTTTCGGAGGTGATGAAGGCGTCGTTGCCCTCCTCCGACGCGGCGCGGATGGAGACGGCGGAGAGTTTTGGCAGATCCAGCGTCTGCGCCGCCCACCTGCGCCCGTCCCAGCCGAAGTCCAGTACCTTGCCCTTCACGTCGTCCAGCACGGCGACCAGCAGGTGGTCGCGGGTGGCGTCCACCTGATCGATGGTCTGGTGCTCGGTGGGGCGCAGGATCAGCCTTGGCGCGCCCGAAAGGATGCTCTTGAGGTCGTAGGCGAGGAGATCGCCAGCCTTGAAGCCCTTCCAGTCCTCCTGGATGGTGAAGGTGAGTTGGCCCTTCACGTATGCGCCGAGGCGGGATTTGCGCGGCATGTCGATGGCCGCGGGCGGCCGGTCGCCCTGGTCAAGAAAATAGAGCACGTCGTAGTCGGTGATCGACCGTTCGTAGATCACCCCGGCCACATGGCCGCCGGGGTCGCTCAGCACCCGCTCCCGCGCGCCGCCGCCGTCGGTGACCTTGCCCTCGAACACGGTCTTGGCGGCCGACAGGGGCGCGCCGCGCTTGATCCGCTTCAAGATATAAGCGTAGCCGGAGTTGGTCAGCGTGCCTGGCCCCCATTCGCGGCCGGCGATCAGGGTGTCCTTGTCCAGCCAGGCTTCACTTTGCTTGCCGTTGGCGAAGGCGAAGCCGCCGGCGTCCGGCGCCACGAACGTCTTGGCCTCAGTATCGAACTCCCGCACCGTCACCGCGTCGCCGCCGCCGTTGGACAGCTCGATCAGGCAGTAGCGCTCCTCGGGGCGCAGGCACCGGGCGCCCTTCCAGAACCAGCTCTTGCCCTCGGCTTTCGAGAGGGCGTCGAGATCGAGCAGATCGTCCCATTGCGGATCGTTGGTGCGGTAGGAATTGAGGGTGGTGCGCCGCCAGACGCCGTGGGGGTGGGTCTTATCCTGCCAGACGTTTTCCAGGCCCGAAGCGCGGAACTGCGGATAGGGAATGCGGTCCTTGGCGGTGAAGATGGCCAGGGCCTGCTGGCGATAGGGTTCGAACCGCTTGTCGCCCTCGAGACGCAGCGCCGTCCTGGCGTTCTGCCCCTTCGCCCAGTCCAGCGCCTTCTCCCCGCGAACGTCCTCCAGCCAGGCGAACGGATCGGCGGCCCCGGCGCCGCTCGCAGTCTCAGCGCAGGCGAGAGCCCCGCCGCCCAAGGCGATCACCCCGAAGACAAGGGAGACGGCGAGAGCGGCGGTGAGACGCATGGGACAGGCTCCTGGACGGCGGCCCGCCACCCTATCTCGCCAAGGCCGTCCGTTCCAAGAGCGATCCTGCTTCCTCTCTATGGGACAAAGCCGGCCCGTCAGTGGGCGTCCAGCGCGTCGATCATCGAGCGGGCGCGGCGCAGGGCTTCCTCGCTCCCTTCCGCGAGAGTCGCCGTCACCACCTGCGTCAGGGCGAGGCGCCCGCTCGGCGGGTAGATGTAGGCGAACCAAAGGAGAGGCGAGCGGGTAAAGCGGATCTGGTGGCAGCGATAGCTGGCGTCGCCCATGATCAGGCCGCCGCGCCTTCGGTGTGCAGCGCCTTGGCGAGGTCGAGGAAGTGGCGGCGGGGACGCTCCTTCAGCCGGTAATAGGCGTCCACCAGTTCGCTGGTCTCCTTGCTGGCGAGCAGGTCGGCCTCCTCGTGAACCCCGCTCTGCGTCTTGGAGCCGAGGCCGTCGTAGAAATAGTTGATCGGCACGTCCAGCGCCTGGGCGAACTTCCACACCTTGTCGGCGGACATCTTGTTGGCGGCGCACTCGAACTTCTGCACCTGCTGGAACTGGCAGCCGGCGGCGGCGCCCAGCTGCTGCTGGGTCAGGCCGAGCAGGAGCCGGCGGCGGCGGAGGCGCCGTCCCATGTGCAGGTCGATATCCTCGATCATCGAAAGCCCCTTGGAAACCGTCGTCCCACGGCGGGACGGCTCCCCTCACAGGGGCAAACGCCGTGCCGGGATCGCGGGTGGAGGGAGAGCTAATCCGCGTGCGGGGCGGGTTGCAACAGCCAGCGCCTTGGCCATCGGGAGCCCAGCGCCTTCAGGGCGCCGGGCTTCAAGCCCATCGCCGTCAGGGTGTGGATCGAGA
>CAXTHJ010000043.1:0-24721 GCA_964243985.1 uncultured Caulobacteraceae bacterium
GGCGATACGCTGCAAATTCTGATCGAGCCGGTATGGCTCGAGCGCTCCGTCAGCGTTGAAGGCAAGTCGTGGTCGGAGGCGCAGAAGGCCCAGCGGCGCCTGGCGCTCTGCGCACAGGCGCTGGTAGCGCTGACCGTCATCAGCGACTTCGACATGCGCGGGATCGTCAAATCCGCGGCGCCTTTAATGATCCAGCAACGAAGTACGCCGCCTGGTCACGCGCGGGGTGGATTGGCGCCTGCGACCCTGCACAGGATCAGGTCTCTGGTGGCAAGGCAGCTGGAACACGAACCCGACCGAATTCCTTCTGTCCGCCATCTCGCAGATGAAGCGAGCCTTAGTCTGTTCCACTTCATTCGTGCTTTTAAGGCGAGCGAAGGCGTGACGCCGCACGGCTGGATCGTTGCTCGGAGGCTGGAGAAAGCAGTAGCTCTTTTACTCGACGGCCAAACGCCCGTCACGGACACCGCGATCTTCGCAGGTTACTCGTCCGCCGCACACTTCATAGACGGGTTTCGCCGGACGCTCGGGGTAACGCCCGGTCAGCTCCGATCAGCGTCGTTGGCCGACTAAGCTAACCAAGAGCAATTTATCGATACCTTGTTTCGTTCGGAAAGTGCCATTGCTGAGCTCCAGAGGAGCCACGTCATGGAAATTGCCAAGTGGATGGTCGCTTTCGTTGCCGTCTATAATTACGGCGGCTTTCTATACGATGCCGTCATGCCGCGTACCGCCCGGATGCATCTTTATAATCCCGCCTGGCCGCCTCATGCAAAGTTTCATAACGTTCAGACGATGTTGCTCGGTCTATTCCTCGGCACGCTGGCCCTTGTCATCCTCTTTGCGTTGGGGCCGCTCACACTGCCACTGTTCCTTATCGCTGCTGCAGTAGCCGGCGTCTATTTTCTGGCGATGGTGTTCGCGCCGCTCTTTCCTGGCACGGCTTGGATCGACCCGGAATTCCGCGAGTTCGTTCCCAAACCGTTGGGCCTTAATCCACAGCAAATGGTGACGTACGTTCTGTGCGCGTTGCTAGCCGCTGCCGTTATTATCGCTTGCGTTTCTGGTGCGGCATGATTGCGATTGTTGCGAACAGCCGCACCGCCGATTACTGTAGTGGCTGCTGCGTGCAGGTCGGCTGCTTCCTACCTGCCAGGTCATGCCACCATCAATAGTCCGCGCTTGGGCGGCGCCGGAAACGCCTGTACCAGGCGTCGAGATACTGATGATCGCTGCCGAAGGTAAGATCAAACCTCTCGCGCGCCGTTTGGAAGATCGAGAAGACGGTGAAGTCGGCAATTGTCGGATCATCACCCGCCAAGAATGCATTCTCCCCGATTTCAGTCTCCAGGACATCAAGGATCTCAGAGACGTAGCGAAAGGTGCGCTCGGCCGTCTCGTTCGAGGGGCTCGGCTCCTTGGCAGGAAAGGCGCTGGTCTGGTTCCAGAGCCACAACTGACCGCGGCCGACCAGATCCGCACCAAGCCGCTCAAGCGAGCGGACCCGCGCTCGGGAAAGAGGATCTGCGCCAATCATCGGCTTGGCGGGATGCAGTTCCTCCAGATATTCGATGATCGAAGCCGAGTCCGTGATCGCAATGCCCGTATCAGTGACCAGGCTCGGAGCCCTTCCTGCCGGATTAATGCGAAGGTAGTGTTCGGATCGATGTTCGCCGTTAGCGTAGTCAAGCTCGTAGCGCGGGACATCAATACCCTTTTCCGCTAGGTAGATGATGACGCGGCGCGGGTTCGTGCCTTTTCTGAATTGGTATAGCAGCATTCTTCGACCCATCCTGAATTTCGAGGTGGACTTGAGTGCCGCCGCGGAGGAGCAGGGCAGTGCAAGCGAGGAGTCTAAGCCTCCCCCTTAGATATGCGCGAGGGCCGGAGCAGGATAGGGCGTCTACCAATCGGCAGACCGGTTCCGACGATCAGGGTTGTGAAACGTTACCCTAGGCGGGCGAGCTCATCCATCGAAATAGCCGGGCCGGACCAGATCGGCGAGCAGGGTCGGCCCGGTGGGCGCCCAGCCGGTGAGTTCGCGCGTCCCGGCGCTCGACGCCGGTGCGTCGGCTCCGACGAAGGCGGCGAACTGGCCGAAATGCTCGCCTGGGCGCGACTTGACTGGCAAGCCGAGCGCGCGGCCAAGCGCGTCGGCGATGTCGCGGAAGGGGACGCCTTCCTCCGCAGTCGCATGGTAGGCGCGAGCCGGCACGCCGGCTTCCAGAGCCAGGCGATAGAGCCGCCCCGCGTCCGACACGTGCACCGCGGGCCAGCGATTGGCGCCGTCGCCGATGTAGGCCGACACGCCCTTCTCGCGTGCGAACCTTGCCAGGATAGCCATGAAGCCAAGGTCGCCGACCCCATGCACCGTCGTGGCGAGCCGGACCGCGCCGACCCGTACGCCACGCTCAGCGAGCGCGGACGCAGCTGCTTCGGTCCGCCTCGGATAGTTGGGATCGGAGAACGCCGGCATGTCCGCCTCCGTCGCGAGCCGGCCGGGGGCAAGCTGGGCCAACCCCGCGGTGACGAGGATTGGTTTGTCCGTCCCGATCAACGCCTCGCCCATCGCAAGGATCGCGCGGCGGTCCTGCTCGCTGTTCTCGGCGTATCGTGAAAAGTCGTGGTTGAAGGCGAGGTGGATAGTCGCGTCAGCGTCCGCGGCCGCCGCCGCGAGCCGGTCGAGGTCGTCGAGCGTGCCGTGCATCACCTCCACGCGCTTCGCGATCAGTCCTTTCGCCTTTTCCTCCGAGCGGGCGAGTCCGCACACTTTATGGCCGCCGCGTCGTAGCTCATCGACCACAACGCTGCCCACCCATCCGGTGGCGCCCGTCACGAACACACGCATAGTAGATCTCCTCACATGGAAAATCATGTTGGGAGGCGGGCTCCTGGTGTAAAGTTGAGAGCTTATTCAGGTATAAGCATCAACAGGCTCGACCAAATGCCCGAACTTGGTTCACTCGGAGGCTATCTTCGCGAACGGCGTACCCGGATCGATCCGGCTGCTCTCGGCTACGTTGGCGGTCGGCGCCGCACGCCGGGGCTCCGGCGTGAGGAAGTGGCGCAGCGGGCCGGGATCAGCGCCACCTGGTACAGCTGGCTGGAGCAGGGGCGCGGCGGGCCGCCCTCCACCCGAGCGCTCGAGAGGCTTGCCGAGGCGCTGATGCTGAGCGCGGTGGAGCGCGAGCACCTGTTCCTGCTTGCGCTCGGCCGGCCGCCGGAGGTCCGCTATCAACCGCCGGGCGGAGTGACGCCGCGGCTGCAGTATGTGCTCGACGCGCTGGACGCCTGCCCCGCAATGATCCGCACCGCATCCTGGGACGTGGTTGCTTGGAATCGCGCCGCGGCCGCCGTGTTCACCGACTACGGCGCGCTGCCTTCGGCGGAACGCAACGTGCTCCGCTTGATCTTCCTTGATCCGCGGGCGCGGACGTTCAACGCGAACTGGGAGGGCGTCGCACGCTTCATCGTCGGCGTGTTCCGCGGCGACACGGCCCGCGCTGGGGCGGCTGCGACCGTGCAGCCGCTGGTGGACGAGTTGTGCGCCAAGAGCGCCGATTTCGCCACGATGTGGCGTGAGAGCGGGGTCAACGACGTCTGTGAAGGCGTGAGGCGACTGCGCCATCCTGATCTCGGCGAGATCGCGCTCGAGTTCACGGCCTTTGCAGTGGATGGGCGAGCGGACCTCGCCATGCTGGTCTACACCCCCGTCTCAGCAGATGACGCAGCCCGCATAAGGGCGCTCGCCACCGCCACGCCGGCTGAGCGCCCAGCTCCGGACGTTCGGCCAAGCTCATCGAGTACGACGAGGTCTAGTGGGGCGAGTTGTTTGGCGAGGTGACCGGCCTTGCCGAGACGGGTCTCATCCTTGTGCCGGTTCACCAGATCGACGGTGTTGTCATAGCGACAGCGAGCTCCTAGGCGGATGACCGGGGGCGATGGCCGTGGCCAGGTGGGCCTTGCCTGTGCCCGTCCCGCCTACAAGCACGATGGTGCGCCGGTTCGGCAGGAAGCTGCCGGCGTGGAGTGAGCGGACCAGGCCTTCGTTGATCGGTGTGCCGTCGAACTCAAAGGCGTCCAGGTCCTTGAGCACCGGCAGCTTGGCGATTGTCATCCGACAACGGATCGATGCAGCGTGGCGGTGGGCAGCCTCGGCCTGCAGAAGGTAGAGTCAAGATCTCCTTGGCGGTGCTCCGGCGCTGCAGCCCGGTGGTGACCGCCTAGTCGAACTCACCCACCATCCCCTTTAGACCCAGGCCGCCCATGGCGGCGATCATCTCATGCCGCTCCACCGAGTGCCTCGCAGCAGATCTTAGCGGGCGCAGTCGGCGATCGGCCCGTGCGTCAGCGCCAACGCTTCAGAGGTCGTGATCCCTTCTGGTCGGGACGGCCCCGGTCCACGAAGTGCTAAATCTCAACTTGGCTGCCGAGTTCGACGACCCGATTAAATGGCAGCTTGAAGAACGACATGGACGTCTCAGAATTGCGCACCATGGCGGCGAACAGGTGGTCCTGCCAGAGCGGCATCCCCGGCTTTCTTGAGGGGATCAGGGTCTGCCTGCTGAGGAAGTAGGCCGCGGCCTTCGGGTCGAAGTTGAGATCGGCCGCCGTCAGGGCGGCAGGGATGTCGGGGATCTCCACAAACCCGTACCGGACGATGATACGGCTGAACCCCTTCTCCAGCGGACGTACCTCAAGACGGTTTTCGGGCGCGACGTGCGGTGTCAGCGTTGTCTCCACAGTCAGGAGCACGATCCGGGCATGAAGGACCAGATTATTCTTCAGATTATGCAGCAGGGCGGCCGGCACGCCCTCTTTGTTGGCCGTCAGGTAGATCGCGGTGGCGGGAACGCGCGTGACGTTGGCGGTCGATGCGAGAAAGAGGTCAAGGTCCATCGCTTCCGCAGCCAGGGCGCGATGCAGGAGCGTCCGCCCCCGCCGCCATGTGCTGAACAGCAAGACCAGCATGGCGGCGATGGACAGCGGCAGCCAGCCGCCATCCAGGAACTTGGTGGCCGACGCGGCGAACAGCCCGACGTCGAGCGTCAGCAGGACCGCGTAGAGCGGCGCCGCCCAGATCAGCTTCCAGCGCCAGATGAAGAAGACCACAAAACCGATCATCAGCGTGGTCAGCACCATGGTCGCGGTCACCGCCAGCCCGAACGCAGCGGCCAGGGCGCTTGAGCTTCTGAACCCGAGGACCAGGGTGACCACCGCGATGGCCAGAAGGACGTTCACCGCCGGGGTGAACACCTGTCCGCGGGACTCGCTTGAGGTGTGCCGGGTGGTGATGCGCGGCAGGTAGCCCAGCTGCACCGCCTGTTGCGTGATGGAGAAGGCGCCGCTGATGATGGACTGGCTGGCGATCACCGTGGCGACGGACGCCAACAGGATCAGCGGGATCAGCAAGGGGCGCGGCGCCATCAGATAGAAGGGCGATGCGATCGCGACCGGGCTCGACAGCGCCAGCGCCGACTGGCCGGCGTAGCAGAGCAGGAGCGTCGGAAGAGCCAGCCATAGCCAGGCGCGGGCGATCGCCGGCCGCCCGAAATGGCCCATGTCGGCGTAGAGGGCCTCGGCGCCGGTGACGGCGAGCACCACCGTGCCCAAGGTAAAGAACGCTTCTATGGGGTCCGCCAGGAGGAAGCCGAGCGCGTAGGTCGGGCTCGCGGCTTGGATGACGATCGGATGGTGAAACACCTGAATGGCGCCTAGCACTCCGATCACCGTGAACCAACAGACCATCACAGGCCCGAAGATCGAGCCGACTAGGCCGGTTCCGTGCTTTTGAATGGCGAACAGCCCAAGCACGATCACGAGGGTGGCGGGGACGATGTAGACGTCCAGGCCACTTGCGATCAGCTTTACGCCTTCCACCGCCGACAGGATCGAAATGGCGGGCGTGATCACCGCATCACCATAGAAGAGGGCGGTCGCGATCAGGGCGGCCGCGGCGATCCAGGGCAGGGCAGGCGATGTCTTAGCGACACGACCGATCAGCGAGAGAAGGGCGAAGCTGCCGCCTTCGCCCCGGTTGTCTGCGCGCATGGTCACGAACACGTACTTCACTGTGACGACCAAGATCAGCGCCCAGATCAGCATGGAGAGGACGCCCATGACGTGGAACTGATCGACCTGCAGCTTGTGGCGCCCGATGAAGCTTTCCTGAAAGGCGTAAAGGGGGCTCGTGCCGATATCGCCGAACACCACGCCGGCGGCGCCGACCATCAACTTGAAGCTGGGTGAGCGAGCGGGCGTCGTCATCAGTGGGCTTTCAGCGTTTGCAGCATCATCGTCTAAAATCGGCAGCAGAACCTGGCTTTGGCAAGAGCGGGGCGCCCATGCAAGCTGGCGGCATTCACGAATCAGACTGTATTTCGGACTCTGGGTCCGCCAAGACGTTTCCAGTGGCGCTCTCAAAGGCGTACCTGTTGCGGGCGTCTTCCAAGTCTAGTTCACGCTCGATGCGGCGCCTGGCGTCGTCCGTGATGCGACTGCTTGCGTAAAGGTCCGCCACTTTTCGCCGCTCCGCCTGAATGAGGCGGGCCTGCAGTTGTGCGGCTTCCGCAGCGTGACCCCCGGCCAGCGCGACATCCGCAGCGCTGGCATATTCGGATCGCCGGTCTTCATGATGACGGCGCAGGACGCCCACCGCCCTCGGCGAAGCCCCTTGCGCCGCCAGGCTGTCAAGTTCGACTAGCGCCGCCTCGACCGCCTCTATCCTTGCCTGCACCTCTCTCGTTTTGGCGTCGGCGGCTTCGGATTCGCCCGCGTCCACCAAGCCCAAGCGGGGCAATAGTAAAGGCAGCACTGAACCTTGGCCAACCAAAGTCACGATGATCACGCAGAACGTCACGAAAAGGATCAGAGGCCGGTCGGGGAACGGAACGCCTCCAATGCTCACCGGGATCGACAGCGCCGCCACCAGCGAAATGACGCCCCTGATGCCGGTGAATCCGATGATGAACGGGCTCTGCCAGGGGAGAGCAGGGTCGCCTTGGCGAATCGCCCGGAACAACACGCGCGGCAGATACATCGCTGAAAACACCCAGACGAAGCGGACAACCACCACAACGAGGCACGTCAACGCGGCTGTGGTGATGAGGCGCTCCCAAGCCGTGCCCGCCAACCCCGCCGCGAGGGTGCGAGCTTGCAGACCGGTCAGCAGGAACAGCAGGCCCTCCAAGGCGTGAACGATCAGGCCCCAGACGAAATAGCCCTGCAGACGCGTCGCCGGCGAAATGAAGCGAGGCCCGCGCCAACTGACGTACAAGCCCGCCGCAAGGGCCGCCAGCACGCCCGAACCGCCGAGCATGTGCGGCGGCCAGAAGGCGATGAACGGCGTCAGCAGCGCGAGCATGATCTCGACCTGCGGCGCCCCTGTCCAGCGTCGAATCCGCAACATCGTCCAGCCGACGGCGGCGCCCCAGATCACCTCCCCGATTACGATCGCCATGAAGCTAACGGCTGCCGAAGCCAGGGAGAAGGCGCCGTTCGCCACCGCCGCCACCGCGAAGCTCAAGAGGATCAAAGCAGTGGCGTCATTCACCACGCCCTCGCCCTCCAGAATGGTGAGCAGCCGCCTTGGCAGCTTCAGCCGCCGCGCGATCGCCATGGGCGCTATCGGATCCGGCGGTGAAACGACGGCGCCGAGAACGAAGGCGACAGCCCACGGCGCGCCAAGCAGCCAACGGGCCGACACGGCTACGGCGGCGGCGGTGAAGATCACGCAGCCGATCGCCAGCAGCAATATAGGCGACAGGTTGCTGCGAAAGCCGCGCCAGCTCATCCCGACGCCGGAGGCGTAAATCAACGGCGGCAGGAACAACAACAAGATCAACTGCGGGTCGATCGAGACGTGAGGCATGCCCGGCGCCAGCGAAAGAGCCGCCCCGATAATCACCAGCAGGATAGAGTGCGGCGTTCGCAACCGTTGGGAGGCCGTATCCGCAAGCGCGGTTACGGCGACGAGGATTGCGCCGAGGATAAGCACAAACTGCATGGCGCCTCCACCGGCCCTTACTTCAATGGTGTCATCCCCAGATGATCATCGGCTTACATCGTTGATGCAGGCTTTGCGACGACGTCCGCAAGGTGTAGCGAGGGTAGTGTCAGTTTCAGGGTCTTTCTTGGGCAGTTAGGTTTGGGGTGACAAGACCTGGAGACGCGGTATGCTGGTCGGCTTAAGGGGGGACTATGCGGAAAATCTCGACTCTCATTGGTGCGACATTCGCTTTGGCCATCTCGACGGGCAGCGAAGCACAATCGCTTCGCCCGGATCAGGCTCAATTCCGCGCGCTTTATAAGGAGCTTGTTGAGACCAACACCTCCTTGTCCGCGGGTAGCTGCACCTTGGCGGCCGAGCGCATGGCGGCGCACCTTAAAGCCGCGGGTTTTCCAGACAGCGACCTGCACCTCTTCACCGCCCCGGATCACCCCAAGGAGGGCGGGCTGGTTGCGGTCCTTCCCGGAACCAATTCCAAAGCCAAGGCGGTGCTGATGCTCGCCCACCTCGATGTGGTGGAGGCCAAGCGCGAGGACTGGACCCGTGATCCCTTCGTCTTGGTGGAGGAGAACGGCAACTTTTACGGACGCGGCGCCGCCGACGACAAAGCCATGGCGTCCATTTGGGTCGATACCCTCGCTCGCTACAAGCAAGAAGGCTTTCATCCGCGCCACACCATCAAGCTCGCTTTGACCTGCGGGGAAGAGACCAACGGCGCCTTCAACGGGGCGCAGTACCTCGCCAACAACAAGCGTGATTTGATCGACGCCGCCTTCGCCGTCAATGAAGGCGGTGGCGGATTGCTGGATGCGTCGGGCAAGCCGGTGTTCCTCGGCATCCAGGTCGGTGAAAAGCTCTCACAAAATTACACGCTGGAGGTCACGAACCCTGGCGGACACTCCTCCCGTCCTTTACCCAACAACGCGATCTATCATCTGGCGCACGCGCTGACGGCGATCGAAGCCTATCGCTTCCCGGTCACCTTCAACGACACCACGCGGGATTTATTCAACCGCATGGCCAAGACCCGCACACCGCAAGAACAGGCGGCGTTTAAGGTCCTCATGGCCAATCCCAGCGACGAACCCTCGCGGGCGTTGTTGGAGAAAGATCCCGACATCAACGGCATCCTGCACACCACCTGCGTCGCCACCTTGCTCGATGCCGGACACGCGACCAATGCTCTGCCGCAAAGGGCTCGCGCCAACATCAACTGTCGTATTTTCCCAGGCACGACGGCGGAGGAGGTTCGCCAGACCCTCATCGCCACCATCGGCGATCCGCAGGTGAAGGTCTCCATTCGCGAAACCCGAAACATCCCGTCCGCTCCGCCGCCGCTCGATCCCAAGGTCTTGGGTCCTGCGGAGAAACTGGCGGCCGAGATGTGGCCGGGCGTGCCGGAGGTGCGGTTGATGTCGGCGGGCGCCACTGACGGTGCATTCCTGACGCCGGTCGGCATTCCGACCTACGGCATCTCTGGGGACTTTGGCGACCCGGATGGCGACGGCGTACACGGTCTGAATGAGCGCATTCGCGTTAAGGTGCTCTATGACAGCCGCGATTATCTCTATCGGCTTATGAAGATCTACGGCGATCAACCGGCGTGAGCTGGCTGGCGTGGGTGCAATTTCGCCGCAAGAAGGGTTAACCGCGCTGCAGCTACGGACATCGACAAATTGCCGTCACGTTGAGCGCAGGACCGGCGCAGGCCGTCTTTCCAGGGCCGAAAGCGCGCCGATTGCGCCCGCCGCCGTGGCGACGGCGGCGACGGCGGCTAGCAGCCAGACAATGCCGCCCCAATCGATGCTCCAGTGGGTGCGGAAGACGAGCGTGACTACGGGATAGGCTGCCGCTCCGCCCAAGAGGATACCGGCGCATCCGGCGATGGCGCCCACCGCGCCGTACTCCACACAATAGGCCAGAAGGATTTCCGCGCGGGTGGCGCCCAGGACCTTCAGCACCGCCGCCTCTCGCGCCCGTGCTTGAGCGCTGGCGGCGATGGCGCCGATCAGCACTAGCAGTCCCGCCAGCGCCGCCACGCCTGCTGCGCCGCGCACCGCCCACGCCAACTGGTCGAAGATCTTGGTCGCGGCTTCTAACTGCTCGCGCACGCTGATGACGTTGACGCTGGGAAGGTCATGACCGATGCGCCCAAGGATCGCCGCTTCTTGAACCTTGGTGGTCTTGGCGATGGCGATATCGCGCAGGTTTGCGCCTTGCAACGTATGGGCGTCAATGATGATGGGGAAGCTGGCGCCAAACTGGCTCCAATCCACTTTCCGCAGGCCCGAAACCTTGGCGTCAAGGTCGCGGCCAAGCACGGAGACGGTGATGGCGTCGCCCGGCTTCAGCTTGGCGGCATGGGCGATGTCAGCGTCGAGCATCACCAGCGGCGGCCCTGTGTAGTCGGCGGCCCACCACCGGCCTTCCGTGACGCCGGCGTCGGGCGGCGCTGCGCCGAGAGCGGAGATGCTGATGTCGGAGTCGAAAGCCCAGCGCTCTTCACGCGCCACCTTGTCCTCGTCCACCGGCGCCCCGCCGATCTTGGTGATGCGGCCGGTGGCAAAGGGATAGCGGCGGTAGTCATCGGCGCTCAGCGGGCCCAGCACGGCGGCGATGTCCGCGTCGAAGGCCGCAGCGCGCTCCGGCGCGATTTGGGTGAAGACCAGGGATGGGGCGGTGTTGGGGGCCACGTTCCGCACTTCCGACAGGAGGCTCGACTGGATCAGGACCACGGTGGTCAAAATGGCGACACCGAAGCCGATGGAGGGCGAGGCGGTCCGCGCCGCCGATCCTGGTCCCGAAAGGTTGGCGAGGCCGATCCTCACTGCGCCCGACGAGAAGCGCCTGACGCGGCCCGCCAGCCACGTCGCCGCCTGGCCCACCAGCCACAGCACGCCGAACCCAGCAAGGACGCCGGAGAGCATGACGCCGGCGACCTCCGCGCTGGGCGCCGTGACGATGGTCAGTGCGATCAATCCGAGCGCCGAAAGCGTCAAGCCGACCATCTCCAGCCCGAGCGGGACCCGGCCGCCGAGGTCTTTGCGCAGCAGGGACGAGGGCGGCGTCGCCCGCGCCCTCGCCAGCGGCAGAAGACTGAAACTCGCCGCCGCAAGAAGGCCGAACAGCCCGGCGCGGATCAGCGGCTCGGGATAGAGGGCGAACAGCACCGGCACCGGCAGCCGGTTCTTGGCGATCCACCCGAGGCCGAACGGCGAAAGAGCGCCGATCACCAGCCCGATGGCGACGCCCAGCGCCGCCAAGACGCCGATCTGGATCAGGTAGACGTTGCGGATCAAGGCGCCCTCGGCGCCGAGCGCCTTCAAGACCGCGATGGAGGGCCTGCGCGCACCAAGATAAGTTGATACCGCGCTCGATACACCAAGGCCGCCGGCGAGGAGCGCCGCAAGGCCGATAAAGCTCAAGAAGAACTCCAGCTGATCGATCAGCCGCCCCAGCCCTGCCGCCGCCTCATTGCGGCCTCGCGCGCGAAAGCCGCCGTTCGGGAAGGCGCGGGTCAAGGTCACTATCGCCGCCGCAGGGGAGGCGCCGGGCGGCAGGGCGATCCGAATCGTCTCGCCGAACAGTGCATCGTTGGAGATCAGGCCTGAGCGGTCCAGCGCCGCTTTGGCCACCAAGACGCTGGGGCCGAGGGCGAAGCCGCGCGCCAGCCGATCCGGCTCCTTGATCAGCAAAGCGCGAGCCACGAACGGCGTATCGCCGATCAGGAACTGCTGTCCGAGTGCGATGTGCAGGCGGCTCATCAGTTCAGGTTCGACCGCCGCGCCCGCAACGTCGTCGCGAGCGGCCGTGGCCTCGGCGATGCTGGCGGCGCCGTTCAGCTCCACCGTGCCGGCCAGGGGATAGGCGGCGTCAACACCGCGCACCTCGGCCAGACGTCGGTCGCCTTCGCCGTTGGGGCCCGAGGCCATCGCCCGCACGCCGATGGTGTCGGTTACTTGGCCGAGGTGTGCGAAGGCCGCCTGCTCGTCCCTGGTGAAGCGCCGGCCCTCCACCGAGACCGCCACGTCGCCGCCGAGGATGGCGCGGGCTTGAGACGCCAGCCCCTGCCGAAACGCCTCCGCCGTCGATCCCGCCGCAGCCAGCGCGGCGACGCCAAGCGCCAGACAGGCCAGGAAGATGCGAAACCCGGCGACGCCCGATCTGAGCTCCCGCCGGGCGAATGTCAGCGACAGGCTCATGCGGCGGCGAGCCTTCCGCCATCCATGATGCAGCGGCGATCCACCCGCGCCGCCAGCACCGGATCGTGGGTCACCAGCACCAGGGCCGCGCGGGTCTGCGCCAAGAGGTCGAACATCAGATCCGCCACCTGCGCGGCCGTGGCCTGATCGAGGTTACCAGTGGGCTCGTCCGCAAACAGCAGAGCTGGCTCGACGGCCAGCGCCCGCGCCAGCGCCACCCTTTGCTGCTCGCCGCCGGAGAGCTGATGCGGATAGTGGGTCAGGCGCTTTGAGAGCCCGACCCGATCAAGCCAATCACGCGAGGTGACGCGGGGCTTGTGGCGGCGGGCGATCTCAAGCGGCGCGGCGACATTCTCCTCCGCGGTCATATTGGGCAGAAGGTGAAAAGACTGAAACACCAGAGCCGCCCTACCGCGCCGCAGCCGGGCACGGCCGTCCTCGTTCAGCCTGGACACATCTTCGCCAAACAGGCGCACTTGCCCGGCGGAGGGCGTCTCCAACCCCGCCGCCACGGCGATCAGCGATGACTTGCCGGAGCCGGAGGGGCCGACGATCGCCACCCGCTCGCCAGGCTGAACCGTAAGGTCCGCGCCCTGCAGGATAACCACCGGACCGGCGGCGGACGGCAGCGTCAGCTCCACGCCCTGGAGCTGAAGCACAGGCTTATCGGACATTCAGGGTGCCTTGGCGCTTGAGGGGTGTTGGACAGGCTCTACATAGGTATCGCAACCGCGAGACGCTCGCCCATGATCACCCGCCATTTCTTAATCGCCGCCGTCGTGCTGCTTGCCGCCTTCCCGGCTGCTGCAGCGCCGAAACCGCCGGTGGTCACTATCCTCGGCGACTCCATCACGGCGGGGCTCGGCCTCGCCGCCGGCGACGCTCTACCCGCCCGACTTCAGGCGGCGCTCAAAGGATTGGGCGTGAATGCCGTGGTCCGCGGCGCGGGCGTCTCCGGCGACACCACCGCGGGAGGGCTGGCGCGGCTGGACTTCAGCGTGCAGCCCGACACTACCCTCTGCGTGGTCGAACTCGGCGCCAACGACTACTTCCAGTCGGTCGAGCCGCCCCAAATGCAGACCAATCTGATCGCCATCGTCAAGCGGCTGAAGGCGAGGGGCGTGCGCGTGGTGCTCGCAGCCAACAAGGCGCCCAAAGGGTCCGGCGCCTATGGGCGGGCGTTCGATGCGGTGTTTCCCGCCGTCGCCAGGTCCACTGGCGCAACCTTGGCGTCGGATATTTTGAGCGGGGTGATCGATCAACCTGGCTTCCGCCAGGCGGACGGCGTCCATCCCAACGCCGCGGGCGTCATGATCATCGCGCGCCGCCTAGCTCCCATAGCCGCGGCGATGTTGAGCGGCCATCGTTGATCACCTAAACACAAAGGCTTGGGAATTGAGCTAACGTCAGGGGGTGGAAAGCTGCCAGTTCTTCTCTACTCAAATTTCGGTCGCGGGTATCTTTTTATAAACACACGTATCAAGAAGGTGAGGATAGCTCCAAACGATCCTTGCCTCCCCAGCACCCCTGACGAAGCAAATCAACTAACGGGTCCTGAACCCTGTAGACGTCGTATCGGGCGCTCGGCGAGCCGCTGTCGCCGCGCTGGAGCGAGGGGAGGCGTTGGATAGTTTTGAAGCAGGGGCTGATTTCCGCAGGGTCTAGGCGTCGGTTCAGATCGATGACCAGCCCTATGCCCATGATCGAAGTTTGAGGCGCGGGGTCGGCGTATCGCGTTCGCTCGATCAGTTCGAGGATCGGAGCGTTGGATTTGCGTTGGTTCAAAAGCTCAGCCGCCGTTCCATAGCGCAATGTTCCGACCCACTCGGCGCCGGCGGATCGGCGAAGCGATTCCACGTCGCGGGCGAACGTCGGCCAGCCGCGCAAATTGGCGATGGGGTCCCTACGGCCGAACCAATCGGTTTGGGGAATGGCCATGTGTAGGAGGACGATAGCGGAAACTGCGTAGCCAATGAGGGGAGCCGCTGTGGCCACTCTTCGCCAAAGGCCATCGCTACGCCGATCGGCGCCATGCGCCGCCAGGATCGCCAACGCAGGATAAAGCGGCGCCGGCCAATGCGCCTGAACGCCGGCGTGGAGACTGTGGAGGCACAGGTATGCGGCGAACGGTATAGTGACGAGCGGCAGGATCAGGACGGCCCGTTCCCCTCTGCCTTGCGCAGCGTCTCGCAATGCGTAAATCGCGAAGATGGCGATCAACGGGTTCAGGAGGAAGAATTGGGAGGCCGGAAAGTCCAGAATGTGCCTTGGGGTGAAACCTGTCGGCGCGACCCTCGAAAACTGCTTGGAGAACGAAAGCCAATGATGGTCTGCGTTCCAAATGAGATTTGGCGAAAAGACTAGGACCGCCACGGCCAAGGCGCCCCAGGGCCAGGGCCTTCTTAGCGCCTGCCTCCCTTCGGCTGACGTCGCGAGCCACAGAAGCACGCCCGGTCCGATGAACAGGGCGGAATACTTGGACAGCATGGCGAGTCCGGCGCATGCCCCCCCCAGCAGCCACCATGGATCCTTTTCTGATCGGGCGCCCTTCGCCAGCGCCCAAAGACACGCCGCCCAGAACAAGGTCGCGGGTGAATCCGGCGTCATGATCTCGCCGCCAAGACCGATCAGGATCATGGCGTTGTACCAGATGCCTGCCCGCTCGCTCGTTCTCTGCGAAAAGCCCAGCGTTCGGCCGGTATCGATGATCAAGACTGTGGTCGCCGTTGTCGCGAAAACGGGCAGCAGGCGCACGCCCAGCGCATCATCTCCCGCCAGGACGCGGCCAAGGGCGATCCACCACGCCACCATAGGCGGGTGATCAAAATAGCCGAACGCCAGATGATCAGCCCACAGACGGTAGTAGGCCTCGTCCTCCGTCAACGGGATCGTCGCCGCCGCGATCAAGCGGACCGCGGTCAGGATCGCGACCAGAACGATAATCATCGGTGATAACCGAGCGCCGACACCCTCCGAGCCGATTTCCGATGCCGCTGCAGCGCTCACCACACGGCGACGGCAGTGGTGAGATAGTTCCAGGCCGCGCCTACGCCAGCGCCGGCGACGCCCGCCACGCCCCATCCGCCTAAACGCTCCCGCACGAGCGTTGCGACGGCTATGTTGGCGATCAATCCCAGTGCGCAGAGGATGCAGAAGCGTGCGTAGCCGCCGGCCATGCGCCAACCGCTTTGGCGGCGGTCTCGGTAGGTCAGCCCATTGTTGATGAAATAGTTGGAGGTCACGGCGACCAAGGCGCCCAAGCCCTGCGCTTCGGTGAAGCTCACGCCCAGCCCCAGTGCGGCGCGCAATATGGTGAGATGCACCGCAACGCCGCTGGCGCCAACCAAGCCGAACATAAACGCCCTCGGCGACACCCAGTCTCTGGTCAGCTTCGACAGAACAAGGCCGAGGTAGTCCATCGCCACCTTGCTGTTAAACTTGCTCTCGCCCTCGGCCCGCGCCGTGAAGACGTAGGGGATCTCTTTGATGCGCAAAGCCCCTTTGGCAGAGGCGATGATGTCGAACAGGATTTTGAACCCTGTGGGCGATAGGCGCGGCGCTAGATCGTCGATCACCACCCGGCGGACCATGAAGAAGCCGCTGGAGGGATCGGTCACGTCCATCTTAAGCGCGCGCCGGGCGAGGTGGATGGAAATACGGCTGACCCAGGACCTCCAACGGCTGAACCCGGCGGACGATGAGCCTTTAGCGAGATAGCGGCTGGCGATGACGAGGTCAGCGTCTCCATTTCTCAATAGGCCCAGCATTTGGGGTAGCAACGTCTCGTCGTGCTGCAGGTCGGCGTCGATCACCGCGACGAAGCGGGCGGCGCTGGCGAGGGCGCCTTCCACCACGGCGCCGGAAAGCCCTCGCCGGCCGATACGTCGAATACACTGGACGCGAACATCCGCGCCGGCGAATCCTTTAACCAGATCGGCTGTGCCGTCGCGGGAGTCGTCGTCGACCACCATGAGCTGCCAACGAACGCCGGCCAAAGCGACCTTCAACCGATCGATAAGGGGGCCAATGTTGCAGCGCTCGTTAAAAGTCGGCGCCACGACAGTCAGTTCGATGAGGGGAATCGGCTCCGCGCCCTCGCCGATCGTCACGGGCTTATCGTGGGCCAAAAGCAGCGTTGCCGCAGTCACATAGAAACTCAGCTGTTCAAGACGCATGCGCGCGATCAAGGCCCCTGGGGAATGACGTCACCGCTCCCTCGCGTCCTCACCTCGGTCGCATCAACATCTTGGTCTTTGAATGATGGGCGAAGTTGACCCTCGCGCGGACTGCTGAGTTGGTCTTAGATGGCGACGAACCGGCGCGCCTCGCGTCGACTTTCGGCTTGCGTGCGACCTGCTGTTGTCCAGACCTGTTCCCCCCCTTCAATCCGTCTATCTGGAAAAACGCGGCGATCTGGTTCGATTCTTTCAACTGCGCCTCAAATCCAATGAGGCCGCGGAAGATTTGGTGCAGGATATTTTTCTGAAGATCTCCGCGATCGAGACGCAGGACATCTCCAATCCTACCGCCTATCTTTACCGGCTGGGCTGGAACCTCATGCTCGACAAACTTCGGCAACAGCGCCGCGCTAGGTCGAGGGACGGAATCTGGTTGGACGCCCGGCATAACCATATGGCCAGCGAAGCCATTGTAGATACGCCTTCGGCGGAGGATGAGGTGGCCGGGCGACAGAGGCTGCAACGCCTGTTGAAAGCCTTGGAAGACCTCTCACCCCGCACTCAGAAGGTCTTCCGACTGCATAAGTTTGACGGTCTATCCCACGCTGAGGTGGCCAAACGGCTTGGCATCTCGCGCAGCGCCGTGGAGAAGCATGTCAGCGCTGCGCTGCGCCACTTGATGGACCGGATGGAATGAGGGCGCGAACCCTAACGCTGGAACGCCTACCCATGAGGGTCTTGGGCTCCTGCGGCGTCTTTCAACAGATGGTGCGATCGGGGTCATCGGGCGACCTACCATGAACGGTGTTGCGACAGATCAGACGATAGTGGAACGCGAGGCGACGGAGTGGTTCGTGCGCTTGCAATCTGACGGCGCTGGCGAGAGAGACTGGCTGGCGTTTGAAACTTGGCTCGGAACGAGCGATGCTCACCAAGCGGCGTTTCAGAAGGTCGAGGCGCTCTGGATCGACCTGGAAGCCGCCGACAACCCAGCCTCAGCGCTGAATCCGAACACCGTCGTCGCGTTCAAAGTGCGGAAGCTAAAACCTTTGGGGATATGGCTGGCCTCTGGAGCGATCGCGGCGGCCTTGGTGATCGGCGTTGGGGCGCCCAGCCTTTGGCATATCATCGCCAAGCCCGCCACCCCGGCGCAGACGATCTCCACGGCCAAGGGCGAACGGAGAATGCTGACACTCGGTGATGGCACGCGGATCGACATGAACAGCGCCACGACCTTGACGGTTCGCTTGGATCGCCATGAGCGAACGCTTGATCTGCTTGGAGGCGAAGTCGCGTGCGAGGTCGCCCATGACCCTTCGCGTCCCTTCGCTGTGCGCACGGGAGATCGGCGCATCACCGATATCGGCACCGTCTTCGACGTTCTGAGGCAAGGCCATAGCACCCACGTCACCGTCGAGAAGGGCGAGGTGGCCGTGACGGGCGTCGGTGATGCGTCAAACACTGTGATCGCCGGGCAGCAACTGGTTCATGAAGACGGGGCGGCTAACTCAACCGTTCACGCCGTCGATGTCGCCAACGCCTTGGCGTGGAGAAGCGGCCGGCTGATCTATCATGATGCGACGCTGCGTACGCTCGCTGCCGAGCTCAGCGAATACTTCCCGACGCCGATTCGTGTACAAGATAATCGGACGGCCGAGCTTCAGTTCTCCGGCGTTCTCGTCCTGGATTCGGAGGATGCGGTTGTCGGCCGTCTACAAGCATTCCTCCCCGTGGCGGCGGAACGATCGAACGGCGCCATTATCCTTCGTGCGAGACGCCATAAAACCTAGAACAAACGGCTGGCGAATCTTTGCGGCGGCTTGCGGCGTCATGGCGTTTTGGCCGAGAGGCGTCGCTGCTGCCGAGGCCGCGCGGAATTTCTACATCCCACCGCAACAGATCCCGTCTGCACTGATCGCCTTCGCCCTGCAGTCTGACATCTCCGTGGGCCACGCGCCCAATCTAGATTGCGGGCCGCGAACCGTCGACCTTGCCGGTCGCTACACGGTGAAGGACGGCCTAAAAGCGATCCTGCGTAAGACGGCCTGCACCTTCATTATGCCTGATCCGCGAACGGCGGTGATCATCGCCGTCGCTCCACCCGCGCCGATCAAACCCGTGAAGCCGGCCTCCCAGCCGGCTGTGGCGGCGGCCGCGCCGGAGGTGGTGGTCACCGCGTCTCGTCGAGCTGAGTTGATCGACCGTTCACCCTACGATGTCACCCGGATCGGCGAACAGGACTTGGTCAGCGCGGGCGTCAGCGATATTGGCGGACTGGCCACCTTGGTCTCCGGCATGACCGTCACCAACCTCGGCCCCGGCCGGGATAAGATATTGCTGCGGGGCCTGTCCGACGGCGTCTTCACCGGCCGCACCCAATCCACTGTAGGTCTCTATCTCGACGACGTGACCCTCACCTACAACGCGCCGGATCCGGACTTACGGCTCGTCGACATTGCTTCGGTGGAGGTGCTGAGGGGCCCCCAAGGCGCGCTTTACGGCGCGGGATCCATCGGGGGCGTGGTGCATATCATCACCCAGAAGCCGGACCTGACCCAATATAGCGGCAGCGTGACCGTGGCCGGAGCCGAAACCGCCGTTGGCGCGGGGACCAATGTGATTGAAGGCGTGGCCAATCTGCCCATCCTGACGGACCGGCTTGGCCTGCGGATTGTCGGTTATCGCGAGGCGGACGGCGGCTATATAGACGATGTCCTTTTGAAGCGGGACAACGCCAACAGCACCGATCGTGATGGGGTGCGCGCCCAGGCGTTGTTGAAGGTGACTGAGGACTGGAAGGCCACCTTGAGCGGCGTCTACCAGTCGCTGAATTCTGCCGATACGCAGTACGTCAGCGGCGACCTCGGCTCCTACAGGCGCGCGACGCAGGTGCTGGAACCCCACGACAACGATTTCGACGAGGTCTCGCTGGTGATCGAAGGGCGCGGTCCGGGCTGGCGCTTCAAGTCGTCGACCTCCGAAGTGCATCACCAGATCACCAGCCAGTACGATGCATCGGACTCCCTTGCGTTTTTTCAGCCGAATGCGTCCGGCGCGGCGACCTTCACCGAAGCGGATCATAAGAGCCTCATGACCCAGGAGTTCACCCTGGCGTCGGATGCGGTCGGCAAAACGCAGTGGTTGATCGGGCTGTTCGCCCTGCGTGACCGGGAAAACACCCTCTCACAACTGAAGGATTATTCGACGCAGGCTCCAACGCCTGGACCACTATATATTGAAAATCGCACGGATCGGATCGGCGACTACGCCGCCTACGGAGAAATCACCTTCACGCCGTGGTCTGAAGTGTTTCTGACGCTGGGCGGCCGTTTGTTTCAAACGACAGGCGTGACGGGCTCCGCCGTCTCGACGCCGCCCGGAGTTAGATTGGTAATGGCGAAAACGGACGATCAGGGCTTCGCGCCGAAAATCGTGGCGCGATACCAATTCTCACCCAGCGTCATGGCTTATCTGCAGATAACGGAGGGCTATCGAGGAAGCGGCGTGAACACCAGCGGCCTTCCCGCCCAGGCTTTCGCCGCCAGCAGCAACCAGCCGTTCATGAAGTTCGCAGGGGATCAGCTCTGGAATTACGAGATCGGCGCAAAGCTTTCGCTTTATCACTCGACGGTCAGCATTAGAACGGCGCTCTTCTACGACTCCTGGGACAACATTCAGACCGATCAGATCCTTCCATCCGGCCTGCCATTCACCGCCAATGTGGGAGACGGAGCCAACAAGGGCGTCGAGATCGAAGCGCTTTATCAGCCCACGCCAGAGTTCTGGATCAGGGGTGACGCGGCCTTCAACGACCCCGAACTGGTCAGCCCTGCGGCGGGCTTTTCATCGGTCGCCGACGCCAGCCTCCCCGGGATCTCGCGGGCGACGGCGGGTATCCAGGTGAGCTATCGGCGACCGGTGACGCAAACCGTCACTGCCTTTCTGGACGCCCGCGCCGCCTACGTGGGGGAATCGACGATCGGCTTCGACGCCGCGACGATGGCGAGCATGGGAAATTACACCACCGGACGGATCGCCCTCGGCGCGGACACGACATCCTTTCGGGCGCAGATATTTATCGAAAATCCGGCCAACACAGTGGGAAATACGTTCGCTTACGGCGACCCCTTCAGCATCCGGCAGACCAAGCAGACAACGCCGCTGCGTCCCCGCACCATCGGCGTCTCGCTCTCGGCGTCCTTTTGATCATTCGTGCGAAGCGTATTGGTCCATCAGTTGAGGCGCGCTCTTGAGGACAAAAGCGGACGAGCCCATGACGAGCGCCAGCATCCAAATCCAAACGGCGAGCCGTCGAAAAGTTATCTCGCGCGCTACATGACGATCCCAAAGCGCCATACCATTGTTCCTTAGTCTCCCCCTTAAGAACGTCGCGAGCGATCTGCTCCCCCAGTTGAGGGGAGCATTTTGATCAGAAGGCGCCCAATCCAAATTTGCGGATGACGGGCTGCTTGGCGATAACGCTTGTCCTAACCTTTGGATCGATCCGGGCGCGAGAGATCGCCAGCCGGCCTTGAACGATCAGATTTACAAGTTCCAGCGCGGTTTTTTCACAAGCCGCCTTTCCGAGGATGTTACGCGGCGTCGCCGGCTCTCTTCCATCGCAATCCACCAAGAACCAACCCAAGTCGTCCCTCAGGCCTTCGCGCACCGACGCCGGTTGGCTTTTAAACGTGGCGCGACTGATTTCGCCACACCAGATCGACTGACCTTCCCCATAACGCGCCAGCCAGCCTATGGTCGGCCCATCTTCCTCTTCCACGTGTTGTTCGAACACGATGGTATTCGAAGCATCCAAGTTCAAACCTCGTATGCGCCGCCCCATTTCATAGACGCCGTGAGATCACGTGGCCCTCAACCCCGCGCGCCCAGTCAACTGCTGGCCTAGGCGCCGAAGCTGAGCCACCACGGCGAGACCGAACTCGCGATCATTCGCATAGTCCTCCAATCCGAGCATCAGGCTGGAGGCTAACCGATCTATTTTCTGCGCGTCGCCTTGGGCTCTGAAGTCTTCAATGATGGCCAACGCTTCTTCACGAACCTTAAGGTCAAAATCCCCTCGATGGCTAGCGGACGTGGCCTTGTTGTTATGATCGCTTGCACCCACCATGAGAATACGACGTCGCGACACGCCGGTCCCCTCAAGATTAATTGAAAGCCCCGACAGCGGCTCGACCGAAAACTGCTTATCGCCCTGGCTGAGCCTTACCCGGCAAATCCGGTCTGCGCGAAGATCGATTCTGAGGCGCGAGCCATATCCCTGACGCTGCCGAGAATTGCCGTCTTTCCCTTGGACGAGGTGGCTCAGGAGTGGTTTGAACTTGTGCAAACACCCGTCAGCATAGAACCTTAAATGGGTTGAGGCTGGCTGCAACGAGTTCCTTGCCGTGGTCGTCGGTAACTTGCACGAGGTGAACTCCTCGAAGCTTTGCCGCAGCGATGGCGTGGTCCAGACCTCCATGAGCTTCAATGGACGACGCCAGGCGTTGGCTCATGGTTGCTTGTCCACTCGCTACATTATCGAGCCAAGTTTCGATCCATGTCGCGTCCATATGCCTGCCTCCGCTCCAGTCCTAAGTGTCCACGCCTTAGTCGCTTTTGAGCAGGCTATGGCGATTAACGCGAGACGTTGACGTCGATAGGTTCGTGCTGGTTTGAGCAACGAACGCCGCAGGCTCGTCAGCGCGCGGCTGCACTTTAGAGATGTCGGTGCGTTGACGATGAGCACATCCTGGCCAACAACAGGGCCGGCGTTTCCCTATTTCGAGGTTCTCACAACCCCAGCTAATCCGCTTAAGCCTCGTCTCTGATTTCTTGGCGGATTCAATCCAACATATCCACTCGTTGCGCGCGAGCGCTGTGATGTGTTCCCATGTCGCCAATGCCTGTGGATTGGAGCGTAACGCCGCTTCAAGATCCGATGGCAGGGCGTGCACTAAGCCGCCAGAGACTTTTTCCTCTGACATGAATAGTTTCTCCGAGTTTGACTAGGAAGGCGACCCGCGCGGTTTCCCTCTGCACCGGGTCCAGCACTGCAGGCGGTAATGACGCCCGCACTTCTGTTTCGACTAACGACACTGATAAGGATGGTAGTAGCACCAGCCGTGACCATAGACACATCCACTCATCGACACCGCGCAACCCGTCAGAGCGACGGCCAGCAACAAGGCTTTCATATAAACTCCAATTCCATGATGGTGAAAGGATGGGCGGCGAATGCAGAGCCGCGCGCCGCCCATAAAGAGCTAATGGTTAGTAGCAGCGTGCGTCCCGGACATAGCGGCCAAGCTCTGGAGCCCACCGCCAGTAGCCCCTGCACCCGCCGTAGTAACCCCAGTAACCAGGACCCGCGTAATATCCGGGCGGGGCGCCGTAGTAAGGATTCGCAAGGCTCGCGCCGATGGCCACGCCCAAGACACCGGCGGCAAACACGCCAGGCCGCGGACCCCAGCCCGGACCCCAATAGCCGCCGCGCCAACCGCCGTATCCACCGCGCCAGCCATAACCACCATGCCAGCCGCCCCAACCGCCGTGCCAGCCACCCCAGGGGTACGCGTTAGCAGAGGTCGCCGCAGTGACTACGGCGAGGAGCGAAGCGGCTGCAATCAAAGTCTTCTTCAACATCGATGCCTCCAAATGTGTGAACGGGGCGCCAAGGCGCCCACCTATATGCTGCCATCCGATGATGAACGGCGGCTGAATAATTCTGTCGTGAAATAATCGGCACGCGTAAGACCGCCGCATGGGCTAGTCGGAACGATGAAAAGCTCCGAAGCCACGGCCAACTGAGCTGGCCTTGGAAACCGGAGCGCGTAGGTTTTATGGCAAGGACCGATGGAGGCAAATTGCGATAACGACCGGCAGTGTCTGGCAGCATTCCCTCCGGAACGTGGCAAACGTTGGATATCTATCCAGGTTCCGGGAGCGGATCATACTGGAAGTCGGGTGGCGTTTTCTTAAGTCAGCTCCCTCAGTTGGGTGTTGAGGGGGCGTCGTGTTTGTGGCTCGTGACACGAGGATGAACCGAAGTGCATCTAATCTGGTGCCAAACAGGCCTTCAAAGTCACTACACTATAGGTCGGCTTAATCTCGGACCCTTAACTAGGCGAAGGTATAAAGCCGCTTCAAGAATTGGCGGCGTACGCGGTTTTTTACGCTCATGCGGAAAACGCGAGCGGCGAAGGCGGATATGCGCTTGATCGTCCTACGCATGGCTAAGGTTCTCCCTTGAACATCCGCCGGTCAAGCCGGCGAATCGCTCGACCATGTTCTTTTTACCCCTCGCCCATAACGCCTGCATGACGGTTTAGCTCCCAAGCGTGAACAGCGAAACTTGCGGTAAGTTAGACGCTCCCTTACCAACCTTTCTGGACGCAGGGCGGAGACAAGCGTGCAGCATATTCTTGAAGAGCTCGACCGCCGGCGCAGGCAGGCGCGCGCGGGCGGCGGCGAGAAGCGCATCGCCTCCCAGCACGCCAAGGGCAAGCTGACGGCGCGTGAACGGATCGCGCTGCTTCTGGATGAAGACTCGTTCGAGGAGTTCGACATGTTCGTGGAGCATCGGAGTCACGACTTCGGCATGGACGCCCAACGCATCCCCGGCGACGGCGTGGTGACCGGATGGGGGACGATTAACGGGCGGGTGGTCTACGTCTTCTCCAAGGATTTCACCGTGTTCGGCGGCTCGCTTTCGGGGGCCCAAGCGCAGAAGATCATCAAGGTGCAGACCCAGGCGCTGAAGGTCGGCGCGCCCATCATCGGCCTTTATGACGCTGGTGGAGCACGCATCCAGGAAGGCGTGGAAAGTCTAGCCGGTTACGCCGACATCTTCCTGCAGAACACCCTGGCCTCGGGCGTCATCCCGCAGATCAGCGTGATCATGGGCCCCTGCGCGGGGGGCGACGTATATTCACCCGCCATCACCGACTTTATCTTCATGGTGAAGGATACGAGCTATATGTACGTCACCGGGCCCGAGGTGGTGCGGACGGTCACTAACGAAGTGGTCAGCCACGACGATCTCGGCGGCTGGCGGGTGCACGCGGGCAAGTCCGGGGTGGCGGACGGCGCCTTCGACAACGATCTTGAGGCCATGACGCAGATCCGCCGCCTGGTGGATTTCCTGCCCTCCTCCAACCGCGCGCCGCCGCCGACGCGGGACAGCTACGACGAGATTGACCGAGACGAGGCCTCTCTCGATACTTTGGTGCCCGCCAATCCGAACAAGCCCTACGACATGAAGGAGCTGATCCTGAAGGTAGTGGACGAGGCGGATTTCTTCGAGATTTCCCCGGACTTCGCCAAGAACATCATCA
>CAXTHJ010000044.1:0-24599 GCA_964243985.1 uncultured Caulobacteraceae bacterium
CGGGCGCCCTGCTGCACCGCCTCCAGAGGCCCTGCGCCGTCGCGATGGCCGAGGGTGATTAGGGTGGCGCAGCCGGCGCCATGAGCGATGCGGGCGGCGGCGAGCTTTGTGGCCATGCCGCCTGTGCCGACCCCAGCCGAGGCGTTGGCGCCGCCGGCCATGGCTTCGATCTCCGGCGTCAGCGACTCCACCACCGGGATGTGCGCGGCGGCGGGATCGCGGCGGGGATCGGCGGTGTAGAGCCCGTCCACGTCCGAGAGCAGCACCAAGAGGTCCGCGCCGATCATCTGCGCCACCCGGGCGGCGAGGCGGTCGTTGTCGCCGTAGCGGATCTCCTCGGTAGCGACGGTGTCGTTCTCGTTGACGATGGGGATGGCGCGCAGGCGCAGCAGGGTCTCCACCGTGGCGCGGGCGTTCAGCCAGCGGCGGCGGATTTCTGTGTCGTCGCGGGTCAGGAGGATCTGCGCCACGCCGAGCCCGTGCGGCTCGAACGCCTCCTCCCACGCCCGCATCAAGAGGGACTGCCCGGCGGCGGCGGCGGCCTGCTTCTCTTCCAGGTCGAGGGGCTTTCGGCCGGTGAGGCCGAGACGGCGACGGCCCAGCGCGATGGAGCCGGAGGAGACGATCAGGATGTCCTTACCTTGGCTCCGTAGGCGCGCGGCGTCCTTCGCCAACGCCGCCAGCCAGTCGCGGTCGGCGGCGCCGCCCTCGCCGACGAGCAGAGCTGAGCCGACCTTGATGACGATGCGCTTGGCGGAAGAAATCATGCTTGCGCCCGTCCTTCTCCCCTTGCCGGAGAAGGTGGCCCCGAAGGGGTCGGATGAGGGGTTTTGCAGCCTTGTCCGATCGGCGGGTTCCTGCAACCATTTTTGGTCGCGGCGCGACCCCTCATCCGTCGGCTGCGCCGACACCTTCTCCCGCAAGGGGAGAAGGGGGACGCAAACAACTTCATACCTCCGGACTCCACTCCCCCGGCGGGGCGTAGTCGCCTTCGTGCGCGCCTTCGAGGCCGGCGACCACTTCGCCCCCCTGGTGGCGCACCAGGGCCCAGGCGGAGCGGAGGAGCGCCGTCACGCCTTCGCCGGAGACGCCGGAGACCACCAGCGGCTGCTTGCCCGTTGCGGTGCCGAGTTCGGTGATCAGGTCGCGGCGATCGTCCTTGGAGAGCGCGTCGGCCTTGTTCAGCGCCACGATCTCCAGCTTTTCGGCGAGGCCTTCCCCGTAGGCCTCCAACTCATGCCGCACCTCGCGATAGGCGCCGGCCACGTCGGCCTGCGTGCCGTCGACAAGGTGGATCAAGACGGCGCAGCGCTCCACATGGCCGAGGAATCGCACGCCGAGGCCGGCGCCTTCGGACGCGCCTTCGATCAGACCAGGGATGTCGGCGATCACGAACCGCTCCTGCGGCGAGAGGTCCACCACGCCGAGGTTGGGCGAGAGGGTGGTGAAAGGATAGTCGGCGATCTTTGGCTTGGCGGCGCTGGAGGCAGCGAGGAAGGTCGACTTGCCGGCGTTGGGCAGGCCCACAAGGCCCACGTCGGCGATCAATTTCAGTCGCAGCCACACCCATCTCTCGATCCCCGGCTGGCCGGGGTTGGCGTGTTTGGGCGCCTGATTGATCGGCCCCTTGAAGCGGTCGTTGCCCCAGCCGCCGTTGCCGCCCTTGGCCAAAAGGTAGCGCGCGCCGGCTTCGCTCAAATCGGCGATGACGGTCTCGTGGTCCTCGTCCAAGACCTCGGTGCCGACCGGGACCTTCAGCGTCACGTCGTCGCCCGCGCCGCCGTGCATGTTGCGGCCCATGCCGTGCATGCCGGTCTTGGCCTTGAAGTGCTGCTGGTAGCGGTAGTCGATCAGGGTGTTCAGCCCCTCCACCGCCTCGATCCAGACGTCGCCGCCCCGCCCGCCGTCGCCGCCGTCCGGGCCGCCGTATTCGATGAACTTCTCCCGCCGGAACGACACCGCCCCCCCGCCGCCGTCGCCGGAGCGGACGTAGATCTTGCATTGGTCCAGGAACTTCATCGCAGCTCTATGCCGCAAAAGCCGTCTCGGATGAACCCTTAGCCTGTGGGCGGGCGGCCTTAAGACATCGCCCCCGGCCGCGCGACGGGGTGGGAGCTGGAAAGGCCGCCGTCCACCACGATGGCCTGGCCGTTGACGTAAGAGGCGGCGTCGGAGGCCAGGAACAGGGCGACCTCTGCGATCTCGATAGGCTGACCGGCGCGGCGGAGGGGATTGAGTTGGCCGAGCTTCTGTTCGGTCCCCTTCTCCCGCGCGCGGTCGAACAGGGGGGCGGTCATGCCGGTTTCGATCAGGCCGGGGCAGATGGCGTTGACGCGGACGCCGGTGCCAGCCAGCTGTTGCGCCGAGGTCTGCACCAGGCTGATGACGCCGGCCTTGGAGGCGCTGTAGGGCGAGCCCCCGGCGCCGGAGCGCAGCGCCGCCACCGAGGCGGTGCCGATAATCGAGCCCCGCCCCTGCGCCGCCATGTATTTCCCGGCGTGCTTGACCATCAGGAAAGGGCCCACGAGGTTGGTGCGCAGAAGATCGAGCCACATCTCGCCCGTCTGCTCCATCAGGGTGGTCAGGCCGCCGGAAACGCCGGCGTTGGCGAAGGCGATGTGGAGGCCGCCGAAGGTCTGCACCGTCTTGGCCACCGCCGCCTCGATCTCGCGCTCCTCGCCCACGTCGCCGGTGAGGGACAGGGCCTTGCCCCCAGCATCCGTGACCATCCTGGCGGTCTCGTGGACGGCGTCGGCGCGGTCGAACAGCACCACGGACGCGCCCTCGGCGGCGAACAGCTTGGCGCTGGCCCGGCCGATGCCGCTGGCGGCGCCGGTGATCAGGGCTGTGCGCCCCTCAAGACGGTTCATGCGATCCTCTCCCGATGTTTTCTTTGGAAGGGGCGGTATGCCCGGCGGGGGTGGAAGTCAATTCATGCGGTGATCGCTTAGATCCCATGGCTAAGGCTCAACGGCGGCTGAGCCGCCAGAACCGAAGACCCATAAACAACGCCGCCACCCCAAGGCCGAACGCCAGCCCCAGCCACACGCCAAGCGGGCCCATGCGAAGGCCGATACCAAGGAAAACACACATGGGCGCCCCGGCCAGCCAGTAGCTCGCCCCCGCCAGGATCATCGGCGCGCGGGCGTCCTTCAGGCCGCGGAGCGACATGGCGCTCACCACCTGTAGCGCATCGAAGAGCTGAAACGCCGACGCCGCCTTCAGGAGCAGGGCCGCGAGGGCGATCACGGAAAGATCGCTCGCCGCCCGCCCCGCGAAATACAGCCCCGCGATATGGCCGCCGAACGACGCCATGACAATCCCGCAGGCGCCGGTGATCAGGCAGCCCAGCGCCATCGCCGTATAGCCCGCACGTCGCACCCCGGCGAAATCCTCCGCCCCTGTCGCCAGCCCCACGCGGATGGCCGCCGCCATGCCGACGCCCAGCGGCGCCATGAAGACGATCGACGCTACGTTGAGGGCGATCTGGTGCGCCGCCAGCGAGATGGCGCCGAATGTCCCCATCACCAGGGTCATGCTGGCGAAAAGGGTAGACTCGAACAGGATGGTGACGCCGATGGGCAGCCCCAGGCGGAACACCTCCACGAACTTGCGCCAGGCTGGGCGATGGAAGCGCTTCAGCACGCGGTAGCGGTGCAGGCTCGGCGTGAAACGGATCACCAGGCCCATGGCCGCTGCGCTGAACATGAAAGACAGGCTGGTCGCCACGCCCGCGCCGACGATGCCAAGCTTTGGCGCGCCGAAATGGCCGAAGATCAGCATATAGTCGCCGATCAGGTTGATGCCGATGGTGGCGCCCATCACCCACAGGGCCGGATGAGGCTTGCCCAGCGCCGTCGCCACGTTCCGAAGCCCCTGGTAGCCGAGGGAGAAGGGCAGGCCGATGGCCAAAACGCTGACGAACTTGCCCGCGTCCCGCGTCAGCGCCGGGTCCTGATGCAGGAAGATCAGGATGTCCTTTCCGAACAACAGGATGCTCATCAAGGGCGCCGCCAGGCTCAGAATGGCCCAGACGCCCATGCGGACGATGCGCCGGATCTCAGCCGCGGCGTTTCCCTTGGCCCCCAAGGCCTGGGCGATCATGGGCGCCAAGGCGTACATGGGCCCCATGCCGATCATCCAAGCGAAGTAGAACACCGTGTTGCCGATGGCGGCGGCGGCCAGCGCGCCCTTGCCGAGGCGCCCCAGCATGACGATGTCCGTGGTCGTCACCGCCATCTGCGCGAACTGGGTGGCGGCCAGGGGCAGGGCCAGCCTGGAAAGCGCCCGCGCCTCCGCGATCCACGGCGCGAGGGCGCGCGCGGGGGGCGTGCTCGCTTCGGCCTCTATGGGCAGGGTTTCGGTCAGGCCGGTCACGGTGGGCTGTGTATGCCCGAACCGGGATGCTTTTGTGCGGTTTTCGCGCTGTGCGCCTTTCAGGGCGCGCGGACATCGATCCCAGGCGGTCTGTCGATGAACGCACGAATAGTTGGGCGCTGTCCTGTCTTTCGTTCGAGGAGGCGCGTCCGTCTATCCCTTCACGCCGACCGACGTTAAACCTCTCTCATGCCAGCTCCCGCTCTCCGCGCCGATCTTGAAATTCTGCTCGCCGACGATCGCGCGGCGGCGACGAAGGACCCGTTCACCAACCCCTACCTGCTGTTCGCCCTGGACCTGACCCGGCGGATAGAGGCGGAGACGGTCGATCTGGACGCGGTCGAGGGGGTGATCCGCGATGTGGCCGCCGACGGTTTCGCGGCGCGGGCGGCGCGGCTCGGCGCCTACCTCGGCTATCCCGACCAGAAACAGGACGCTGCGGCGCTGCGCGCCGTATTCGAGGGCTTGGCGAAACAGGGGTTCGACGCCTATGCCTCAGCCCTCGCCCGCCCGCCGCAGGGGGTGGTGACCACCGGTCATCCGACCTTCGCCTTGGCGGAGCCGCTCTGTCAGGCGCTGGTGGAGCTGGCCACAGGGCAGGCGACCGACGGCGCGCCCCTGACCGACGCGGACCGCCAGGTTCGCACCGATCTCGCCCACGCCCAACCCCAGGCCCCGCCGCCGGTCTTGAGCCTGGATGTAGAGCACGCCTGGTCGGTGCGGGCGCTGACCCATGCGCTGGACGCCCTGCGCGAAGCCCGCCTGATCGCGCTGGACGTGGCTTGCGAGCAATGGCCCGAGCGCTGGACGGCGCTGAAGCCGAACCTTTTGACCCTCGCCACCTGGGTCGGGTTCGACCAGGACGGGCGCACCGATGTCACCTGGCTGGTCAGCGTTGGCAAGCGGCTGCAACTGAAGGAGGACGCCCTGATCCGCTTGGTGCGGCACGCGGCCGCCATTGATCCCGCCACCGCCGGCCCGGTGGCCGAGCGGTTGGAGCGGGCGCGGGACATGGTGACCAGCCAGCTCGACATCCTGCACGCCATGGGGGAGGACGTGGGCAAGATCGCCGGCTTCTCCCGCGCCATGGTGGAGGGTCGCCGCGCGTCCCTGGCCGATCCCGCGCCGCTGCTGAAGGACCTTGCGAACGCCCTGGCCGCCGCCAAGGACGACGACACCCGCCGCGCCCTGATCGCGCTGACCGCCGATGTGGAGACCCACGGCCTCTGCCTCGCTCACATTCATGTTCGCCTGAACGCGGCTCAGCTTCATAACGCGGTACGGCGCGAGGTGGGGCTGGAGACCTCGCCCGCCGATCCCGCCAACCGCCGCGCCTACTTCGCGGCCATCAACAAGCTGATCGGCGCGTGCGAGCCGGCGGAGGTGGGGTTCCAGAGCCTCCTGGAAGAATCCGCATCCGCCAGGCGCCTCTTCATCACCATCGCCCAGATGAAGAAGTTCATCGACGCCCGCGCCCCTGTCCGCTTCCTGATCGCCGAAACGGAGAGCGGCTTCACCCTCCTGGCCGCCCTCTACTACGCCCGCTTGTTCGGGGTGGAGGACATCGTCGAAATCTCCCCCCTGTTCGAGACCGAGGAGGCGCTGGCGCGGGGCGAGGCGGTGATCGAGGAGGCGCTGAAAAGCCCCTATTTCCGCGACTATCTGAAACGCCGGGGCAAACTCTGCATCGAATTCGGCTTTTCCGACAGCGGCCGCTTCATCGGCCAGATGGCGGCCACCTTCCGTATCGAGCGGCTGCGCCTGCGGCTGGCCGAGCTGATGGAGCGGACAGGTCTCGCCGATCTGGAGATCGTCCTCTTCAACACCCACGGTGAGAGCATGGGCCGGGGCGGCCACCCCACCAGTCTGCAGGACCGGCTCGCCTACGCCGCTCCCGCCCAGAACCGCCAAGAGTTCGCCCGGCGCAGCATCGCGGTGCGGGAGGAGGACAGCTTCCAGGGCGGCGACGGCTATCTGCCCTTCTTCACCCTCCCCGCGGCGCGGGCGACGGTGCGGGGCCTGCTCCAGTTCGGGTTCGCAGAGATCACCGAGACCGGCGACCCCATCTATGAGCGGCCGGATTTCGCCTCAGACTTCTTCGCCACCATCCAGCAAGGCTTCGACGAGCTGGCGGGGGACAAAGACTATCCGGTGTTTCTGAGCCTGTTCGGCACCCGCATCCTCAACAAGACCGGCTCCCGCCCCGAGCAGCGGCAGAGCGAGGGATCGGCCCAGGTGCGGACCTTCGCCCATGTGTCGGAGCTACGCGCCATCCCCAACAACGGCATCCTGCAGGGGCTCGGCGACCTCGCCAACACCACCTTCGGCGTGGCGCGGGCGGCGGCCAAGGACCCGGAGACCTTCGCCGATATGATGCAGCGTTCTCCACGCTTCCGCCGCGCCCTGGAGATGGCCTGCACCGCCGCCAGCCTCGGCGACCTTGCCGCCGCGCGAGCCTATGGCGCCACCGTCAACCCCAGCCTCTGGCTCGACCGCCGCGCCGGCGCGCCGCCCGAGGAAGCCGGGCTCCTGCCGGACCTGACCCGGCTGTCCGAACGGGCGGGGCTAACCGCCGGGCTCTCCCGCACCCTCCGGCGCCTGCGCGCCGAGCCAGGCTTCCCCCTGCCGCTGGTGGATGACGCGCGACGGGACCGGATGCGGCTGATCCACGCGATCCGCATCAGCCTGATCCAGCGCATCGCCTTGATCGCCGCCCGCCTGCCGCCCTTCACGCCCTATCAGGGGATCACCCTGGAAGATGTGCAGGTGCAGCTCCTGAGGCTCGACGTTAATAACGCCGTCGCCACCCTGAAGGACCGTTTCCCAGCGCACCGCGAGACGGCGCGCGCCCGCGGCGATTACGGCGAACACCCCACCTACGATCCCGGCGAGGGTAGGGGGTATGCCCACGAGCACGCCACCCTGTTCGATCCCCTCCTGCGGCTGCACGCTCTCCTGTTGCAGACCACCACGGCGCTGAATCACGAGATCGGCGCGTGCGGGTGAGCCCCAAACCGCGCCGGGATTATCTCGACGCCCGCCGCGCCTTCCTCTAAACGCCGCCCATGACCACCCCCTCAGCCCTCCTCACGGTGATGATCGCCGCCGCGCGCAAGGCCGGCAAGAAACTGGTGCGCGACTTCGGTGAAGTCTCCGAACTGCAGGTCTCCAAGAAGGGGCCCGCCGATTTCGTCTCCGCCGCCGACCTGAAGGCCGAACAGACCCTCTATGAGGAACTGGCCAAGGTGCGCCCCGGCTACGGCTTCCTTGGGGAGGAGCGGGGCATGATCGAGGGCACCGACAAGACCCACCGCTGGATCTGCGACCCGCTGGACGGCACTACCAACTTCCTGCACGGCATCCCCCACTTCGCGGTCAACGTCGCGTTGGAGCGGGAGGGCGTGATCGTCGCCGGCGTCACCCACAACCCCGTCACCAACGACACCTATTGGGCCGAGCGGGGTAAAGGCGCCTTCCTCAATTCCGAGAAGCGGCTGCGGGTGGCGGCGCGGAAGCATCTCGATGAAACCGTGCTAGCCACCGGCATCCCCTTCGCCGGCCGACCGGGACACGGCTTGTTCCTGAAGGAGCTGCACCAGATCAGCCAGCGGGTGGCGGGGGTGCGCCGGTTCGGCTCAGCGGCGCTGGACCTCGCCTGGGTCGCGGCGGGACGCTACGACGGCTATTGGGAGCGCAATCTCGGCGCCTGGGACATCGCGGCGGGCTCTCTGCTGGTGCTGGAGGCGGGCGGCGCGGTGGCGTCGGCCCACGGCGGCGAGTTCAAGCTGGAGGAGGGCTCCATCTGCTGCGCCAACCTGGAGCTGCAGCCGCTGATTTTGGAAAAGCTCAAGGCTGCGGCTTAACCGCTAATCCTCTTCCTTGGGATGGCCGGCGGCCAATGTCGCCCCCAAACCGCACACCGCCGCGAAGGAGAGCCAAAGCCCCGGCGCGGCGTTGCTATGGGTCTGGTGGATCAGCCAGGTGGAGATCGCCGCCGTGAAGCCGCCGAAAAGGGCGGTGGCCAAGCTGTAGGCGAGAGAGAAGCCCGACGCGCGCACCTCCGCCGGGATCACCTCGGTCAGGAACACGATCATGGCCCCGTTGTAGCTGGCGTAGAGGAAGCTCAGCCATAGCTCGACGATCATCAGCCGCCCGAACGACGGCCCGGCCGCCAGCCACGCCATCACCGGCCAGGCCGTCACCAGCATCAGGCCGGTGCAGGCGAGGAGGATCGGTCGCCGTCCGATCCGGTCGGAGACGGCGCCCATCAGCGGCAGCCAGAGGAGGTTCGATAGGCCGACGCAGAAGGTGACCACCAGGGTCTCCATCGGCTTCAGCTTCAGGAGGCCGCCGAAGGTCGGGGTGTAGGCGGTGATCATGTAGAAGCTGACCGTGGTCATCACCACGAGGCCCATGCCGGTCAGCACCTTGCTCCAGTGGGTGAGCAGCGAGCGGAGGATGGTCTTCAGTTCCGGCGGCTTTCCTCGCGCGGCGAAGGCCTCGGTCTCTTTCATATGGCGGCGGAGCAGGAAGATCAGCGGGATGATGGTGCAGCCGAACAGGAGCGGAATGCGCCAGCCCCAATCGTCGATCTGCTCAGGCTTCAGGGTCAGGCTGAGTAGCACGCCGATCACCGCCGCCGTCATCACCGCCACCTGCTGGCTGGCCGACTGCCAGGAGACGTAGAAACCCTTGTGCCCCTTGGTGGCGATCTCCGACAGGTAGACCGACACGCTTCCGAGCTCCGCTCCGGCCGAGAACCCCTGCACCAGCCGTCCGAACACCACGATCAACGGCGCGAGCAGGCCGATCATGCGGAACGACGGCGCCAGCGACAGGGTCAAAACGCCGACGGACATCAGGGCAAGGGTGAGCAGCAGGCCCTTTCGCCGCCCCACCTTGTCGGTATAGGCGCCCAAGACCACCGCCCCGATCGGCCGCATCAGGAAGCCGGCCCCGAACGTCATCAGCGACAGCATCAGAGAGGCGAACGGGTCCTTCGACGGAAAGAAGGCGCGGCCAATGGCGCTGGCGTAATAGCCGAACACCATGAAGTCGTACATTTCCAGGAAGTTGCCGCTGGCCACGCGGACCACCGCCCAGACCTTCTTGCCCGTCGGGGCGTCGGCGAGGTGTTCGACAGAGGCGGCGTCAGCGGTCATGGGAGAAGGCTAGACGGGAGTTCGGGAGCCGTCGATGGGGAAACGCCGCCGCTTCAGCCGAACATCACGCTGGCGCCGGTGTCGGGCGAGCTGACCATGCTGCGGAAGTGGCCGAACAGCTCGCGGCCGGCGCCGTACTGCTCGCGGGCGAGATCGGCCGTCGCTGGCGGGCGCTGCATCAGGCCGTCCACCTTGGCGGTCAGGGTGCGGGCGTGGCCGTCGATGCGCAGGATGTCGCCGTCGCGGATGTGGGCGATGGGGCCGCCGTCGAGGGCTTCGGGCGACATGTGGATCGCGGCGAGCACCTTGCCCGAGGCGCCGGACATGCGCCCGTCGGTCAGGAGCGCCACCTTCTGCCCTCGGTCCTGCAGATTGGCGAGGAGAGGGGTCAGCTTGTGCAGCTCCGGCATGCCGATGGCCTTGGGCCCCTGGAACCGCACTACGCAGACGAAGTCGCCGGTGAGCCGGCCCTCCGCGTAGGCGCGCTCCACCTCGTGCTGATCGGCGAACACCCGCGCCGGCGCTTCGATCACGTGATGCTCGAGCTTCACGGCGGAGAGCTTGGTCACGCCTCGGCCGAGGTTGCCGGTGAGGAGCTTCAGCCCGCCGGATGGAGAGAAGGGATCGTCGAAGGACCGCACGATCTCCCGGTCCAGCGGCGCGTCCGGCGCATCTCGCCAGGCCAGCACGCCGTCACTGAGCCAAGGCTCTTTCGCATAGATCTCGAGACCCTCGCCCCAGACGGTCTTCACGTCGGTCTGCAGGATGCCGCCCTTGATCAGCTCTTTCGCCACAAAGGCCGGCCCGCCCGCCGCCTGCCAGTGGTTCACGTCCGCCTGGCCATTGGGATAGACGCGGGCGAGGAGAGGCGTGATGTCCGACACCGCCTCGAAATCCTCCCATGTCAGAGTCAGTCCCACCGATCCCGCCATCGCCACCAGATGCAGGGTGTGGTTGGTCGAGCCGCCGGTAGCCATCAGCCCCGCCAGCGCGTTGACGAACGCCTTGACCGAGGCGATCTCGAAGAAGGGCGCATAATCGTTGCCGAGCGCCGTGGACCCCGCCGCGCGGACGGCGGCGGCGTCGGTCAAGGCCGCGCGGAGCGGCGTGCCGGGATTGACGAACGCCGAACCGGGAACGTGAAGCCCCATCATCTCCATGCACATCTGGTTGGTGTTGGCGGTGCCGTAGAAGGTGCAGGTGCCGGCGGTGTGGTAGGAGCCGGATTCGGCCTCGAGAAGCTCCTCTCGCGTGGCCTTGCCCTCAGCGTAGCGCTGGCGCACCACCGCCTTGTGACTGTTGGCGACGCCAGACGGCATCGGCCCGGCCGGACAGAAGATCACCGGCAGGTGGCCGAACGCCGACGCCCCCATAAAGAGGCCCGGCACGATCTTGTCGCAAACGCCGAGCAGGATCGCCGCATCGAACGCTTCGTGGCTGAGGGCGACGCCGGTCGAGAGCGCGATCACGTCGCGGGAGAAGAGCGACAGGTCCATGCCCGCCTGTCCCTGGGTGACGCCGTCGCACATGGCCGGCACGCCCCCCGCCACCTGCGCCGTCGCGCCGGCCTTCCTCGCCGCCGCCTTGATCGCCTGGGGATAGGTCTCGAACGGCTGGTGGGCGGAGAGCATGTCGTTATAGGCGGTGACGATGCCAATGTTGGGGATCACCGGCGCCTTCAGGGCCGGCTTGTCCCCCTCCGCCGCTGCGAACACGTGAGCGAGGTTGGAGCAGCCCATGGCCGCCCGCGCCGGACCGGTGAGGCGGGCGGCGCGCATCCGGCCTTCGTAATCGGCGCGGGCGTCCTTGGAGCGCACCGCGATCGCCTCGGTGACGGCGACGATGGCGGGATGGATGGCGGGCATGATGGACCTCCGGCCGTGGGCGGGGTCGTCCTAGCATGCGTTGCGCTTCAGACCCCAGCGGATCGGCTAATTTGGCCGGATCAAGGCCTTGGAGAACCGCTCCATCTCCTCCCTCTGCGGGCTCATCTGCAGGAGGAGAAGGTCCAGGCCCACCGCCTCGTACTCGGCGATGCGGGCGCGGATGTGGTCGGGCGTGCCGATCAGGCCGGGGCGGAGACCCCGGTTGGAGACGGAGTATTCCTGGATCTTCAGCTCGCGCTCCAGCTCCGTGCCGGAAATCCACTGGTCGAAGTTGGCGAAGCCGGGCGCGTTCGGATCGAGGGTGGTGATGCGCTGGACCTCGGCCTCGGCCTCTTCCTCGGTGTCGCGGACGATGGCGTAGGCGGCCATGCCGTAGGTCATGGGCGGCTTGCCAGCCTTCTCGCGGCGGCCGCGCATGTCGGCGATCTTCTCGGCGATGAATTCCGGCTCATCGCCATGCATGACATAGGCATCGCACTGATTGGCGATCAGGGTCTTGGCGGCGTCAGATTCGCCGCCGGCGTAGATCACCGGGCGCGGCTTCTTCATCGGCTTGGGTTCGCAGATGGCGTTTTCCAGCGTGTAGCGCTGGCCTGTGTGATTGTACGGCGTCTCGGTCCAAAGCCCGTCCACCACATCCAGCCACTCCGAGGTGCGGCCATAGCGGTCGTCGTGCTGATCGAATTGCAGGCCGTAGCTCTTGGCCTCCTCCGCCCACCAGGAGGAGACGACGTTTAGGGCGAGGCGGCCGCCGGCGATGTTGTCGATATTGGCCGCTTGCTTGGCGAACAGGGCCGGGTGGTGGAAGTTCGGCCGCACCGCCACCATCAGCTCCAGCCGCTCCGTCACCGCCGCCAACGCCGCGGCGGTGGACCAGGCGTCCAGCGCCGGCTGGTCGGTCCCCTTGATGTCGTTGAGGTTCAGCTCGGCGATCAGGGTCAGGTCGTAGCCGATCTGTTCGGCGCGGACGCAGAGATCGCGCATGTAGGACCAGTCCGCCCGCATGCCCTCGTCCCGCACGTTGCGGAGCCAGCCGCCAAAGACGGGCGCCCAGAAACCGTATCTCACGCCGCCTTCCTCCCCTGCGCCGCGATCTCGCCGACAAGGAAATCCACGAGGTTCTCGTGCGGGTCGTAGCCGAGGATCTTCACCGGGTTGGCGACGAAATTGGAGAGGGCGTTGATGTCGTAGAACTTGGGCCGCCCGTCCCGATCATCGATCATGTATTCGACGCCGCCGACGTCGAGGTGTGCGGCCTGCGCCACCGCCTCGACCGCGCGGACGATCTCCGGCGGGGGGGTGAAGGCCTCGATGGTGATGGTGGGCTTGTCCACCATGCAGACGTCCGCTGGGCAGAGGTCGAAGGTCGAGCCTGCGCCGTTCAAGGCGATGGCGTAGAGGAACTTGCCGCCGAGCGTCTCGCAGCGGATCACCCGCGCGTCCCGCGCCGGAACGTATTCCTGCACCAGGGCCACGCCGTCGACGCCCACTGGGGTCGAGCCTTCGTCGGCGTAGGCGATCAGGTCGTCCATCGTCTCGTAGCGAATCATGCCGGTGCCGGAGCCGCCGATGTTCACCTTCACCATCAGCGGAAAGCGCAGCCCCTGCGCCGCCCGCGCCACGTCGGCCCGGCGGTGCACGACGCGGGTAGTGGGCGTATCGAGGCCAAGGGTGCGGAAGAGGGTGAGCTGGCGCGCCTTGGAGGCGTCGATGGAGAGGACCTCGGCCCCATTGATCACCCGCGCTCCCGCCGCCGCCCAATGGGCCAGAAGCGCGCCGCTATAGAAGGTGGCGTGCTCCGCCTGGCGCAGGAAGGAGGACATGGCGAGGCGGTTCAGCACCACCTTGGCCGGGGCGGAGAGATCGGCCGGATCGAAGATGTGGTCCTGGATCGGGATCTTCACATAATCGACACCGCGCCGATCCAGGGTGCGGAACAGCGGCTCGAACCAGGCGGGGTGTTCGTAATAGACGGCGAGGTCGGTCATCAGAGTCAGCTTATCAGACGGCGCCGGCCGGCGCCTCAGGCGTTCGGAGCGTGGCCGCAGTTTTAGATGCCGCTGCCGTCCAGGTCATCGCTGTCCACCACGCCCCGTTTCACGTTCGAACGCCAGAAGCCGTAGCTGAAGTAGATCACCAGGCCGATGGCGGTCCAGACCACGAACAGGAGCTTGGACTGCACCCCGAGGCTCAGGAACAGCACCAGGCATCCCAGGATCGACAGCGGCGCCACCAAAAAAAGCAGCGGCGTCCGGAAGGGCCTGAGGCGACCCTTGTCAGTGAAGCGCAGGATCATCACCGCCGCCGACACCGCCGCGAAGGCGAACAGGGTGCCGGAATTGGAATAGTCCGCCAGCTGCCCCACCGGGAAGAAGGCGGCGGCCAACGCCACCACGACGCCGGTCACCAGCGTGATCACCCAGGGCGTCCGGAAACGCTTGTGCACGGTGCTCAAAACCCTCGGCAACAGCCCGTCCCGCGCCATGACGAAGAAGACCCGCGTCTGGCCGTACATCATCAGGAGCACCACCGACGGCAGGGCGATGGTGGCCGCCAGCGCCACCAGCTCTCCGGCCAGGGGATGGCCGACCTGACGCAGCACATAGGCCAGGGCTTCCTTGGAGCAGACCATCGGCGCGTTCAGCCCGGTGCAGGCGGCGCTGCCGTAAAGCTCGGGCGAGCCGTCGGCGAAGAACTTGCCGTCCGCGCCCGCCAGCGGCTGCGCGCCGTAGGCGCCCACCGCCCCGCCGGCCACCAACAGGTAGAAGACGGTGCAGATCAGGAGCGAGCCGATCAGGCCGATCGGCACGTTGCGCTGCGGGTTGACCGTCTCTTCCGCCGAGGTCGAGACCGCGTCGAAGCCGACATAGGCGAAGAAGATCGACGCCGCCGCGCCCAAAACGCCGGTGCCTGACGAACTCAAGGGGTTGCCCCAGCCGCGCGGCGTGAAGGGGTGGAAGTTGCTCATATGGCCGGTGACCATCGGCAGGGTGAGGGCCAGAAACAAGGTCAGGGCCGCCACCTTGATGGCCACTAGCACCGTGTTCACCCGGGCGCTCTCCTTGGTGCCGATGATCAGGAGGGTGGTGATGATGGCCGTGATCAGGATCGCCGGCACGTTGACGAACCCGCCGACCTCACCCCCTTCGAGGAAGCCGCCGAAGTTGATCTTGGGTCCGACCGTCAGCGCATGGGGTATGTGGACGCCGATGGCGTTCAGGAGGCCGGTGATGTGCCCGGACCAGGTGACGGCCACCGCGCTGGCGCCCAGCGCATACTCCAGGATCAGCGCCCAGCCCACGAGCCAAGCCATCAGCTCGCCCATCACAGCGTAGGAATAGGTGTAGGCCGACCCCGCCACCGGCACCATCGACGCCAACTCGGCGTAGCAGAGCGCCGCCACTGCGCAGACCGCCCCGGCGGCGACGAAGGAGAGCATCATCCCCGGCCCGGCCTTTTGCGCCGCGACGGCCGTCAGGGCGAAGATGCCGGTGCCGATCACCCCGCCGATGCCCATCAAGATGAGTTGGATCGGGCCGAGCGACCGCTTCAGCGACTTTTTTTCAGCGGTAGCCAAAATCTGGTCGAGGGACTTGATGCGCCACATAAAGGAAGTCCCCGCCGGTGGGCTTTGTTTACAAGCCGTCACCAGCACCTGACCCGTCGGCGAAGGGACGGTCAAGGGGCTGGCTGCGTAAGAAGCCGTGCCGAGATAGCGTTTGAGCGTGCCGCCAACCTCCAGGAGGTGGAGTTGAAGATAAAAAGATCCGCCGCCCTGGTGGCGCCCGGTGCGAAGAAGTCTGGGAGCAGCCCTGATCTCGGACGGCAAAGCTGCTCGGGCTGTGACCGAACTCCGCAAGAGCCTAACGGGCTGGCCCAATGACCCCGTTGCGCTGATGTTGCTCGCGAAGGCCGAGGCAGCTTTGGGAAAAAATAAGTGTCCGACCGCTGATCACGACAGCGCAAATGGATAGGAATTTCCTTGGTAGACGTAAGTTCCTGAGCCCGTGAACGCGAGCGGATGTTGGCCCACAGCTTGTCGACGGCTATGCAACCGCACAAAAAACGCATGCTGGCGTCTCGTAGAGAACAGAATGTGTCGAGTAAAATCAACGGCTAGCGTTGGCAAACCGTTTTACAAATCCGTTTGTTTTTCCACAGCTTTTTAATCCAGTGGCTAACCTAGTATCCGACTAAGACCTCATCATCCTCGGACAATTTCCATTAAGGGCAAGAAAGCGTAAAGCGCGGGACGCCTGCCTGATGCGGGCTCAACGACTGAAAGCAGTTCGGCATCGCTAAGCGCTTTTGTTATCCGATGCGCTGTTTGTAGCGGAATGCCGGACGTCTTGGTGAAGGCGCTGTTCCGGAAAAATGGCCGCTCGAAGATGTAATCGAGCGTCACCGTGGACCACTCAGAACGAAGTGTTTTTCGGAAGACTTCCTTCATCTCATCATAAAGCTTGGAAACATTCTCTGCAATTTCGATATTAACATTTGCCTGCGCCTCTATTGCCTGTAGGAAGAAAAACACCCATTCTGTCCACTCGCCACTTTCAGAGGCGCGCCTTAGTCGTTCAATATATTCTTCCCGGTTCTGCTCTAAGAACCCACTGATATAGAAATTGGGGCCAGATATTTTTTTCTTATCCCAGAGATTTAATGTAATCAGCATTCTTCCGACGCGGCCATTTCCATCTTTGAATGGATGAAGAGCCTCAAATTCTAGATGTGAAATCGCCGTTTGAATCAGATAATCGTCGTGTTCGTCATTGATGTATCGTTCAAGCTCGGCGATTCCATTTTCTAACTGTGCGGGCTCGATTGGCACGAACAGTACGCGCCGATTTCGCTGATCCACGACGTAGTTCTGCTCTATCTTAAATTCACCCGGGCTTTTGTCCGAGCCCCGGCCGAAGAACAGTAAATGGCTGTGCATTTGGCGGATAAGGCGTGAACTGATTGGAAGGCCCTCTGACATGGATTGCTGGGCCAGACGCATCGCGCGCGTGTAGGAGTAGACTTCCATTGCCTCCTGCCGGTTCGTGTCCAGATGGGAGTTTTCGTCGCCCTCTTCTGCCTCTGCTTGAATTTTCAGTACTTCTTCGAGAGTCGCAACGGTTCCTTCGATGCGCGATGAGATAACGGCCTCAGTGCTTCTGAGGGGCGCGAGTAGAAGCTCCTTATTATGAAGGCCGCGAAGCATGGCGTCGTATTTGGCCAAAGCTTCTGTGGCGGCAGCCAGGGGTCTGATAAGCCGTTTGTAGTCCAGCTCCTTTGGCGGAAAGGCACCGTAGTGGTACGTAGTCGCTCCTTCGTCAGTGTAGCCCTTCGGTTGGATTGCCACGCTTGTTTCTCACCAATGTGAAATTTTGATAATCAAATCTTGTAGCTGACCATTGGTGATAAACAAGAGTCGTTGTTACCCACCGAATCGCTTTTGTGAGAGTCAAGGGGCATACTCGCTCAGCACCTAGGACATGCGTCTAGCTTGTAATTAGAACAATTCTGCTTGACCCTCATCGACACGCATGATGCCTAGCATTGTCCAAGTTTGCGGGCGTTTCGCCATCGTCCCCATGGCTATCGCCATGCCCGACTTGGGATATTCGACGTTGAACGTCTCACACATTTTATCGAGCGCGGCTGTGGTGCCCAACGACTGTTCAAAGCGCCAATACATGGCGTCCGTTTCCCAATCGCCACAGCCGCAGCGATGGGTGGTGCCACCGGCGTTAAAAACTGCCGAGAAATGAAATGGACACGGCGCGATTGGCTCAATGGCGGTTTCGAGTAGGGAGCCCTGAGTCAGCCGTTTTGTGCTTTTCTCCGCCTCAGCGGTGATTTCCTGCGGCGACTTAGCTTTATAAGAAAAGCGAAATTTACCCCGGTCTGGCCTCAGCGCACACAAGCTTTCACCTCGGGAAACAGCAGCGCTGACCGATGTACGCAGCGACCTTTCAACCAATCTGGAGCGATCCGCCTTTCGGAGTTCGCCGGCAACGGCTAGGAGGTCTTCCCAGACATGCCGGCTTTCAGACCTATGATCATTCGTTGGCCGCTTCGCGCTGTATTTGACCCAGTCCCACCTCTTAAAACGCTTTTCCGGCGGCAGTGCGCGATAGCGTATCGGAAAGAGGCGGCGCCACTCAGCATTGGCTGTCAGACCCGCTGAACAAACAGTTTCGCCAAATTTTTGGCTAGGCTGCGGCTCTGCCTTCACTAAGATTACGACCTGCTCGTTGAACTCTAGAGCCGCCACGACTCACCTGCAAATGATCAACTTCCACGGGCATGACATCGTTCAATGCCTCAACAATCAAGGTCCGGTGACATTGTGTGGCGTCAGCCTCATAGCAAAGGAGGCAAACAGTTTGGCTTCCGGCCATCAACGATAGCGCCATTAGCGCATCTTGGGCCTCAGTTGTCGCAAGTTGCGCGGCATAGATTCGCCGAAAGCTGCTCATGAATCCCGCCCTTGCCGCAAGTCGTCCTTCCTTTGGGTCTCCCAGGAAGCGCAGATGGGCGTAACCTATGTCCCTCGCGGACAGCGCGCTTGACAGCGCGGTCTTTGAGAAGCCCTTACGACGGGATGCGGCTAAGGCGCGAACATCGACAAGAATATCGACGTTCTCACGCTCCAGCGTCTGGAGGAAGTCCTCCAAGTCGGCGCCTTCATATCCGATGGTTTTGACCTGCGGCATGGTCTGCTCCTTCAACTATGATGGTGCAGGGGACCAGCGCACTCATTGGTTAACGTCTATTAGGTTCTGAAAAATCGTCCGCGACCGAGTCAATTCGGCCACACAGCCCAGGTTGGTGTTCTACTTTTGTGCTATCCTACTTCCATCTGACCAATTCCCGGTCGGCGCTGGAGCATCTCCCCATGTCCACCAAGCAACCCGGTCTGGATGGCCGTCATCGCGACGCTAACGGCCAGATCAGCCAAAAGCATGGAAATACCCGCGTAGATACCCTCCGCGAAACCTACGGCGAAAACTTTGCGCCCGGCGTTCGCGGCGATATGCACTTGAGCAACCTTCTCAACCGCAAAGGTGTCGAGTCCCTAAGCCAGCTCTTGAAAAGGGGTGACTAGCCTTCACGCAGCCATCAACGCGAGCTTTTGAAGCTCGGCAGAAATATCATCGGTAGCTTCGGCTTTTTCAGTATCCGGCAGCCAACTGGCGATCTGAGGCAAAATCACGGCGAACCTCTGCTTCTCTTGTTCGGAGAGCGGCGCTTCGCCGGCTGAACGCAGGCGGGCCATGATTTCGGACAGCCGCTGGCGCACGGAGTCCATATTGGGCGCGCTACAGACCGTTGCTTCCTGGGTTCCGAACATATCGAGCTGGCTCATCTTGTAATTTCTACTTGATTCGGCCGGCGGCGCGAGGGGCTTGCGCAACGCAGTTGACCGGGCCATCCCTTGGTTGTGGGCGAGGGGCACTGAGTGGCTGGCGTTTCATCCTTATCTGATGCGATCTCGGCCTTCGGTGTGTCCGTCAAGGCCAAGCTAAACAACCCGGCTATCGGCGGTGCGCCGGAAGACCAGCTTCGCGCGCCTTTGGAGGGCCTATTCGGCGACTTCTCCATCCTCATCGGACTATCGGCTGGCGAAACGGTGATGGTAGGAGAAACCACGCTCTCCAGCCTCAAGACACGCCCGGACTACGCCGTATCGCGCAGCAACGCGCTGATCGGCTTCATCGAGGTCAAGGCGCCCGGCAAAGGGGCTGATCCGCGCCGTTTCTCCGACCCGCACGACAAGGATCAGTGGGAGAAGCTGAAGTCCCTGCCTAACCTGATCTACACCGACGGCGCGGCGTTCAGCCTGTGGCGCAATGGCCATTTGGTCGGAGCCATCATCGGTTTGTCAGGTGATCTCAACACGGCGGGGGCTAAGCTTTCGGCGCCTGATGGCCTTGTCGGTCTGATCTCCGACTTTTTGCGATGGAACCCCGTTGCGCCGCGTTCGCCCTCGGAATTGGCCGACACGAGCGCCCGCCTCTGTCGCCTGCTCCGCGATGAGGTTCAGGAACAGCTTGAGATCGGGGCCAAGGGGCTGAGCGAGCTGAAGCACGACTGGCGCCGGCTACTGTTCCCCCATGCGTCGGACGCGGAGTTTGCGGACGGCTATGCCCAAGCCGTCACCTTTGGCCTGCTGATGGCCAAGGCGCGCGGCCTTTCCCTGGCGAACGGCCTGGAGCCGGTCGCGCGCAGCCTGCGCAAGAGCAACTCGCTCATTGGGACTGCGCTTCGCCTGCTTACGGACGAGGCGGAAGAGGAGGCCGCTCTCAAGACCTCACTCGCCACCCTCGCTCGTGTGCTGGATGTCGTTGATTGGTCCAGGATCAGTAAGGGCGATCCTGAGGCTTGGCTTTATTTCTACGAGCACTTCCTCAGCGTCTACGACAATGATCTGCGGAAGAAGACCGGCTCCTATTACACGCCACCCGAGATCGTGACGCACATGGTGCGGCTGGTGGACGACGCTCTCCGACAACGGTTCGCCCAGCCCGGTGGCTTTGCGTCTCCGGCGGTCACGGTGGCCGATCCGGCGACAGGCACCGGCACCTTCCTTCTTGGCGTGCTGCGCCAGATCGCAAGCACGGCCGAGACAGACGGCGGCGCCGGGACTGTTCCGGGCGCTGTCAAGGCCGCGCTGACGCGGCTGATCGGCTTCGAGCTTCAGTTTGGACCCTTCGCCGTTGCTCAGCTTCGACTGTTGGCGGAGATCGCAGACTTGTCGGAGGAAGACATAGACACGGCCGTGGAGGCGCCGCTTCGCCTATACATCGCCGACACCCTCGCCGATCCCGAGGAGGAGATCAGCGACCTCACCACCCTGGTCCGCCCGATCACAGAATCCCGACGCGCCGCCAACGCCATAAAGCGCGAGGAGCCCATTACCGTCGTGATCGGCAACCCGCCTTACAAGGAGAAGGCCAAAGGTCTCGGCGGTTGGGTCGAGAACGGCCGCGACGGGGTCCACCCTCCGTTGCAAACCTGGATGCCGCTGGCGTCATGGGGTGTCGGCGAGCACGCCAAGCACCTGCGCAATCTCTACGTCTACTTTTGGCGTTGGGCGACGTGGAAGGTTTTCGGCGAGACGGAAACGCCCGATACGCCGCCAGCCAGCGACCGCAAGGGTGTGGTCTGCTTCATCACTGTGGCCGGCTTCCTGAATGGCCCCGGATTCCAGAAGATGCGGTCGCAGCTCCGGCGCGAGACTGACGCCCTATGGGTGATCGACTGCTCGCCCGAGGGCCATCAGCCGCCGGTCTCCAGCCGAGTGTTTCAAGGCGTGCAGCAGCCGGTTTGCATCGTGATAGCCGCGCGCACAGGGGAAAAGGCGGTCGCCAAGCCGGCCAAGGTGCGGTATCGCGCGCTTCCGGTCGGACGGCGTGAAGAGAAATTCGCCGCCATGGCTATCATTGCGCTTGAGGATGACGGCTGGGTGGAGGCGTCGGACGATTGGCGCGCATCCTTCCTCCCAAGAGCAGCGGAAGCCTGGGCCAGCAATCCAGCCCTCGACGATCTCTTTCTTTATAACGGTTCGGGCGTCATGCCCGGCCGGACCTGGGTTATCGCCCCAGATGCGGCGTCCCTGACCGACCGTTGGAAGAGGCTGCAAACAGAGAAAGACCCGGTCAAAAAGGCGACGCTATTCCATCCACATGAGGGTGGAGACCGTGAAGTCCGTCGCATCGTTAGGGAGCCCTTACCGGGTCTTCCTCATCCGCCGCTTTCCGTAGCTGATGACAAAGCCCAGTCAGTCAAGCCGGTGCGCTATGGATTCCGTTCGTTCGACCGCCAATGGATAATCCCCGACAACCGCCTGCTTAACCGAGCCAATCCAACGTTGTGGAGAACCCGCTCCGATTGAATTTGTGTAGAATTAACAATGGCCTTTAATGTCAAACCCCTAAATAATCATCTATTGAATCACCTAGCTTTCTTTCTTGATTGGCAACCTGCCCGCCGACTCGATGTCAAGATTTTGGACGCAGATGGCACACTTGATGGGCCCCCGATTAAAGGGGGCGACGATTTGAGCCTAACGTCATAGCCGATGGTGACTGCAACGTTCTTGTCTCCGAACCGTGCATCGTCGCCTTACTCGTTGGGAGCGCACGAATGATTGCTCGTCTCGGCGATGACTTTGATGATCTGCGCGACTACCTACTATTCGCGGGGCCGCTATCCACTCCCATCTCACCCTCGGCGGCGTCGCTTTCAGGCGATGTTTCCAATGGCGCGCCTTCGGCGAGGCGGTGGCGACCGTTCACGACCCCTCTGAGACTCTCCAAGCGTCCGCTTTCAAGCGGGTGGCCATAGCTGGTTACGCTTGAGCCTCCCTATATAAGCGGTAGCTGCGTTCCTGTAGGCGCGTGGTGATGTCAGGAGACGAGGGATGAGCGGTATTAAGCGTCACGGTGAAGACTTGGACGGGTTGCGACAGACAGCTCAGGATCTTCTAATTGAAACCGGCTACGCCAGCCGCTGTGAATATTGCGACGACGTTACGGACGCAGGTGCCGGCGACAACCCCGTGGAGGCTTACAAGCTCGGTAATGCCCGTATCAGCGCAAATGAGATAGAGCTTTGCGGTGGTGTTACGCGGACTGACTTCAGCGACATGATTAAGGAGGAGCTGATTCAGCTACCATCCGAGTGTCATTGCGAGCACCAGATGAACAAGGACTAGAACTTCGGAACGGGTAGTCCGGTGAAGTCTGTCGTATTGCACTTTGCAGTGATCTTGCGCGCTCCATCGCGATGAGTGCCGTGAACGGTGAGGGCGATTTCGAGCTTACCTGTGATGCGGTTGAGGTGTTTGGCCGACAGTGGCGGGCTCGCATACAGTTACGTAGGCGAGATTGAACGTGGCCGCAGAAATCCAACGCTTAAGGTCGTAGAAGCCATTGCAGCTTCCCTAGCCGTTAATCCGCTCGATCTTCTTCAACCCGACTAGGCCGCCTCTTCGCTTGGACGTAGCCCAGCCCGTTTACGATAGCGTTGACTCGCACAGCCTGACGACAAACCGATGATTTTCACGCCCCGGCGGTCCAACGAGAAGCCGATTTGACACGCCTCATCTCATTCAATTTTCTCTTCGGCGGCCAAGCCGTTATCAAGCGGCACCCTTTGGCCATGACATAAATCCGTTCACCAACGCTCGGGATTCTAATGGAATAGATGTCGCCTTTAGCTCGCCGCTCGATGAGCAGAGCTTTGCCCATTTTCAGCATTTTTGTGATCATCGAAAACTCGCCTGGCGCTAGGACTATTCCGTAGCGACGCAGCAACTGCGTGTGAAAATGCCAATGTTCTCGGCAGATCACGGTCCCGATCCAGCGGGCGTCGATCTCCTCCGCACCAACAGCGCTACCACTTGTAGGTAACTGCGCCCCCTGCGGCGCCCCATTAAGGCTCAAGCTTGGCACTGTTCCCATCGTACGGCTACTCCATTTCGACAACCTTGAATGATCTCGGTATGCAGCCAATATTCTTGCAATATCTCAAGCACATGATAGAATATTGCTGTTGATGGGCGGGGTCCGTCAACTCCCCCAGCAATCTATTTCCTTGAGGACAGATGACACTGTCGACGCCATTCCCTTATTCTAGCCGTGCCCCAGCTCCCAATTCTCGCCGCCATAACTATCAACAATGGCGGTCCGAATACCAAGCGCAAGCGACGCTGCTTGCGCGCTACCAGCAGGTTGTCCGTGACTTGCCGGAAGGCTTCGTCGAAATTGTGCTGCTCACTGATGTTCCTTCGGCTGAAGGGGGCAACATCCGCGAACTGTCTGGCTATGGTTACAAACGACAATCCGCCAAGTTCGCTCCTACTCAAGCGCGCGGCGTACTTCGCAACTCCGATCCCATCCAATTTGATTTGATCGGCGAGCAAGCGCCTCAGATCAAGTGCGTCGGGGTGATGGTGGATGGCATGCTTTATTTCTATGGTCGACTGGACTCGAGCATCGGTGCGTTCTGCGACGAAGATGGCGCTTGGCCAGTTATCATCGGCCAGCAGTCGTTGACCCTCGCGTTCCGCCGCGAGGGCTAATTGGGTGGAAGCCTGCGGCCCCTAACGCCGCAGGCACATGCCGAGCACGCACAGTCGTAACCCGACGTCGTGAATTTGGACTAAATGCTGAACAAGAAGTGGCAACCCGTCGCTAGTTTGCCAGGCAAACTTAAATAAGATGCTGATTATATTAATATATGTTTCTAGGTGGCGTCTCGTAGAGGACTCGAACCTCTGACCTCCGGTTTAGGAAACCGATGCTCTATCCTGCTGAGCTAACGAGACGTCGGGGCGATTTATCACTGCTGCGCGGGTCTGGACAATGCGTCTGCGGCGTTCGGATCTCAGGTTCGTCGCGGCGGCGCCAGGCTGAAGGTCGGGATGCCGTCGAACAGGGTGGGCGCATCGCCGGTGCGGGCGCCTTCGATGGCGAGGAGTTTAGCCTTGGTCAAGGCGCCGCCATTGGCGGAGAAACCGCCGATCTTGCCGCCCGCGCCCAGCACCCGATGGCAAGGCACGACGATGGGCCAGGGGTTTTCGCCGAGCGCCTTGCCCACGGCGCGGGCGGCGTTCCCGTCACCGAGTTCGCGGGCGATGTCGCCATAGGTGCGGGTACGGCCCGGCGGGATCGCGCGGGCTATCGCGTAGACGCCGAGGTTGAAGGCCCGGTGCTCTTGGGGATCAAGTTCGGCGAAGGTCAGGTCTTCCGCTTGGCCAGCCGCCAGGGCGACGATGGCGTTGACCACCGCCTGCACCTTCGGCGGCGCCGGGGCGTCCACCGCATCAGGGAACCGGCGCGCCAGCCGCGCATTGGTGCGGGCGGCGTCCGCTTCTGGCAACTGCGCGCCGGTCAGGCCCCGCTCGCTCCAGGCGAGGCCGCAGGCTCCAATGGCGGTCTCAAAGACGGTGAGGCCTGTTGCGAGGGGCATGTGTTTTTTTGCGTCCACCCGCAATCAAGTGCGCCAGGCTGACGCGCGTCAAGCCCACCCGCGTGTTGGCGGAAACAACTCAGGCGCGTTATCATCCACCATGCGCGTTTGGAATAACGCTTTTGCAGGGCTCGCCCTCGCGACGGCGCTGACCCTGTCCGGGTGCGGCGACGCCGGGGCTTTGGCGGGGCTGCCACAGGGGCGGGAG
>CAXTHJ010000045.1:0-24062 GCA_964243985.1 uncultured Caulobacteraceae bacterium
CCCTTCTCCGCCTTCACGAACATCACGCCCCGCCCCTGCAGGTCAGCGACCCACACCCGCCCGTCGTCCAGCCCGGCACAGAGGCGCGAGCTCAACGGATGGGCGGCCACCTGCGTTACGAGGGCGCTCTCCTCCGCGCCGATCTCCACCGCCTCCTTGCCCATGGGCCCATTGGCGCCGGCGAAGGGCCAGACCACCGCGCCGTTGGCGCCGGAGGTGGCGAACAGGGCGCCCTTTGCCATAAAGGCGAAGCTTTTGGGCTTGGCGGGATAGCCGCCCATCTTCAGGTCCTTGGAGTCTGAAAGCCGCCAGCCGTGCAGGGCGTTCTCCTGCATGGCCGAGAGCAGGAACCGCCCGTCGGGGCTGAAGGTGACGCCGATGTGCGAGCCGGCCCATTTTAGCAGCTGCGGCTTCTGCTCGGCGATACGAGCGTACCAGAGCTGCACCCCGCCGTAGCTCGCCGCCGCAATCCGCCGCCCCTTAGGATCAAAGGCGACCCCGGCCACTGAGCGTTCATGCCGGAACACGCGGGCGAAGGCGGCATCCTTGATGTCCTGCACATGCAGCTCCCGCCCGGCGGCGAAGGCGATCAGGCCGCTTTCGGCGCTGACGTCCAAGGCGTCGATCCATTTGCCCTTGAGGTCCGCGATCTCCTCGGGACCCGAGGCGCGTGACCAGACCAGCCGTCCATCATCCCCACCGGTAACGATCCCCTCTCCAGACGGATGCGCCGCCGCGCAGAGAACAGCCCCGTTGTGCGCCTGCACCGTCTCACCGCCCTCGAACCGCACGGTTCCATCGCCCAGAGCAAAGACAGGGGCGAACACCGGCCCGCTCCCGCTCTTGGGGAAAAGGGCTGCGGCCACATAGGCGTCAAAGCTATGGTTCATCTGCTGCGAATATAGGCCCTAGGCGTCGCCGCCAAGGGATCGGCGCATCGGACGATCTTTCGGACTTTACATCGAGATTGATCGAGGCGATGTCTTTGTGGTGAAAGCGAAGGCCCGCGCACGCGGGCCGTTTGGGAGAGTTAAAGCATGGCGGCTCAGCTGGCCGGCCCCGGTGGCGCAGGTAAATTCGATCTGAAGCAGAACGCGGAGATCAACGTGACGCCCTTCGTGGACGTCATGCTCGTGCTCTTGATCATCTTCATGGTGTCCGCGCCCCTAGCCACGGTTTCGATCAAGATCGACCTTCCGCCGGCGACGCCGCCGAAAGACGCTCACCCCAAGAAGCCCACCTACATCTCTCTGCAGAAGGGCGGCCACATCTACATCGTGTCGAACCCGACCAGCCTGACCGGGCTCGCCGGCGATCTGGCCCGCGCGCTCGACGTGCCGAACCCGCAGAACGAAGTGGTGCTGATCCGCGCCGACCGCGACGTGAAGTACGCCGACTTCATGGCGGTGGTGAACCAGCTGCAGACGGACGGCTTCTACAAAGTCGGCCTGATCACCGAAAACATCGACGGCTGATCGCCTGATTTAAGCTCCGAACGAGCCGGCGCGCCGCAAGGCCGCCGGCTTTTTCATGGGCGTTTTGCGGAGGCGATCCGGCTATAAATGAATCGAAGAAGCATTTGTGTGATTGCGTTCACGACCCAGGGGTGGAGCAAATGAGTGAGGAAGCAAACGACCCCCGCGAGGACGCGATTCGGAACGAAGCGACCCTCTTGCAAGAAGCTGACGAAAACACGACAGCCGCCAGAATAGGTCAACTGCTGAACATCACCTCCGCTGACGTGCTTTTTCCAGTCGCTGTTGCGATCATACTTCGAGACCGTTCAGAATTCGCCATGGCGGACGTGCTTTTTTCCAAGTGCGCAGAGATCGAACAATGTCGGGCCGCCGCGCTGGCTCAGCTCGCCATCTCAAAAGCTCTGCAAAATGATCCCGCGAGCTCGGTCGAAGCTTGGGCGATGATGGAAGCCATCGAACCGCTCGACGCATGGAGCATGGCCTTTGCGGCTGTTCAGTACGCGAGGGTCGGGCGCCGCGAACGCGCAGAGCATCTGCTGGTCGCCGCTGTCAAAGAAGATGGAACACTGCGCAACCGATGTTTCGCCGATCTGCAATTTTTCAGGTTCTTATCAATCTACAGTCACGCAATCGCAAACGATCTTCTACAGCAATTACAACGACAATTTCGTCAGATCACGGTGTCGGAGATAGAAATCGAAATTAAAGCCGCTCTTGATCACCAGCAACCGTATTTTCTGTTGCGGATGGGAGATGGAGAGGGGTCTTGCATCCGCTTCGATTTAAAAGATGATGAAAACTATGTCATACTATATCGCGAAAATCAAAAAGAATTTCTAGATATTTGGTTTCGAAATAAGCTCATAATTGAAGATGAGCAATTCGATGCAGCGGTGGACGAGTTCAACGCATCTATATATGGAGCGAACTGCGTCGGCTTTATTGACCAGGAGCGGATTGACCACGAGTATAGAATAGGAAAGTCGCCGCGGAATAACCTGGGTTGTGAATACCATGCGAAAGATGCTTGAATTGGCGAGCTTCGACCCTGCGTGGGCGGCGGAAACCGCAATAACCGCCCTTACGATTCACTACGAGCTTCTCGAAAGCGGCGCTCTTGGGAGACTTCTAGAGAATCGCGATCAAATCGGTCTGATCAGTTGTCATGAACAACTCGGACGTTTGCTCCAAGCGCGGTACAACATCGCCAACGTGGAATTCATAAAAATACCGGGAGAGCAAATTCACGGCGACGCCTTGGGCGGCGAGGCTATAGAAGGCGACCACTGGCCAACACGGTACGAAGAAGTGCTAGGCATCATAAGCGGGAAGCAGTGGAGAGGCATGTTGGTTTTAGTTGCTGCGGGAATGCTTGGGAAAGTCTACTGCAAGCGCCTCTTCGAGCTTGGAGCTATAGTTGTGGACATTGGCGCGGTGGCCGACATTCTTATGGGGAAGAACACTAGAGAGATTCCGCCTAGCTTCAAAGAACTGGCTTTGAACAGCGATCAAGATGGAATTTTAGGCGCCCCTTGAGTTTCGTTTCTGAGGAGAAGCGTCATAGATTCCGATCTATCCACCCATTCGCCGCCCCACCGCGTTCAGCACGCCACGCCCCAATGGCCGCGCACGACGCGCGAAGCTCGACCCTGGCGGATTGTCAGCCGCGCCGGGCCGGTGCTGCTGTCGGAGGCGGGATAAGCCGTGGTGCGCCCGGTGCGACGGTACCTCAGGCTGACGCCGTCGCAGACGGCGACGTGCTTCTCATCCAGGAATGCGTCGGCGTTGACGATGCTGCAGGTATGAAGCCCCGACCCCGTGCGAAACATCAACTCGTCGCCGATCAGTTGGAGATAGTCCGTGCGCACGCCGCCGAAGACGAAGTTACAGCCGGTCTGGTGCGAACGCGCCTTGTCCTCTTCGGACAGGGGCAGGAACCTCTCGATGGCCGGCGCCGGCGGGCTCGGTACTGTTGAAGCACGGTGAGCCTCCGCCGCAAAGGCGCCGCTCACCAAGGCGAGCGCGGCCGTTGCGATAGATGGAATAAGCCGAGCGAGCGCTGTGTAAACACGTGACCTACTCACCAGTCCGGCTCCCAGGCTCAAATTGCGGCCATCCAACGCCGACGCCCTTATCCTTTCGTGTATTCGATCATCTGTTGGCCGCGCGGATGTTCCCAATCGCCTACATAGCGCGCCTTCCACGGCGTGCCATGGGCTGAAAACAACATGTCATCGGCATAGTAGTGGTACGGATCTTTAAATCCGATAGTACTGATGCCCTTATCGTTCGTATATTTTTCTGAAAACAGCTCTTCGACGGGCAGCTCAAAAAAGGTTAAAAATAATTTCGCTCCAGACTTAAAATATCGTGCCGAATTTTGCAGACATATTTTCAAATAGTTGAGCGGCAAGTGGGTCATGACCGATACGGAGATGCCCATATCGATCGTATTTTCTTCAAGCCTCTCGTGTTTGAAGAGCCGAGAGCAAAACAAATTATTTCGGTCCAAACGATCGCTTAGCCCAGCTTGGGCCAGCTCCTGACTATATCCCACGTCAAGAAGGGCCTTTTCGGCATCCACGCCATAGTAGTTGTTGGGGTCCAGGTAGGGAATGATCTTAACGCCGGCCCTTAGACATCCGCATCCAATATCCAAAAATCTGTGCTCTGGAGACAGGCCTTGCTGTTTGAGGAAATCGAGCTGGAGTTGCCCAATCTCATCCCAAAAGCCACCGACTAAATTTCGATGCATGCCCTCCGCTATGATTCTTTTCGAACGCTCGACGTCCTCGTATTGGCCGATGGGGTGGGGGGCCGCAGGTTTCATCGACTCGTTTCCGTTATTGTAGCGATGCTCCGCCGTTTTTGTGGCGACAAGTGGTGCGGGAAGACGCCTAAGCTTCGTTTCCGATCCATCTTAACCGCTGAAACCCCGCTGAGCGCCGGTTAAGCCGCCGTGGCCTCGAACCCTTGACGCAGCTTCGCTTCATCGAGGTTGCGGCCGATGAAGACCATGCGGCTGTAGCGGCGCTCGTCCGCCTTCCACTCCCGCTGTAGGTCGCCGTCCAGGATCATGTGCACGGCCTGGAACACCAGCCGCTTGTCCTCACCCTTGATATCGATAATGCCTTTCGCACGAAGGATGTCGGGCCCCTGCGCCTGCAGCACTTCATTGAGCCAGCGGGTGACTTTCTGGCCATCGATGGGGCGGTCGAGGGTGAGCGAGACGCCCTTGATGTCCTGATCTTCGTGCGCATGGCCGCCGTGACGGTGATCGTGGTGATCGTGCCCGTGATGGTCGTGCCCGCAATCCTCATCGTGAACGTGCCCTGGCTCGCCATGGGCGGGGTTCAGAAACTCGGGTTCGAGCTCGGTGATGCGGTCGAGGTCGAAGCCGCCCCGGCCGAGGATGGTGTCCAGCGGCACGTTGGATTTGGTGGCGCGATGGATGGGCGCCAGCGGGTTCAGCCGCTTCAGCCGCGCCTCGACCTCGCGGAGCTCATCCTCCGTGACGAGGTCGGCCTTGTTGAGCACGATCTGGTCGGCGAAAGCGATCTGCTCGCGCGCTTCTTTGGAGTCGGCGATGCGGAGGAGGACGTGCTTGGCGTCCACCACGGTGGTGACGCTGTCGAGTTTGGTCTTGGTCTTCACCTCCTCGTCCACGAAGAAGGTCTGGGCCACCGGGCCGGGATCGGCGAGGCCGGTGGTCTCCACGATGATGGCGTCGAAGCCGCCCTTGCCGCTGGCGCTCTGGCGCCGCATCAACCCGCCCACGATACGGATCAGATCGCCCCGAATCGTGCAGCAGACGCAGCCGTTGTTCATCTCGAACACTTCTTCGTCGGCGTCCACGACCAGGTCGTTGTCGATGCCGATCTCGCCGAACTCGTTGACGATGACGGCGTAACGCTTTCCGTGGTCCTCGGTGAGGATGCGGTTCAAAAGTGTGGTCTTGCCCGCGCCGAGATAGCCGGTGAGGACGGTGACGGGGATGGGTGCGATGCTCATGGCCGCAGATGTGGGCGATGAAGACAGGTTTTAAAAGGCTTGGCGCATTGGTGCACGATTGGGAAAATGCTACCTTCGGCGCCCAGACCGGAGGCGTGATGGGCCAGCGCAGCAGTTCTTCGTTTTTGAAAAAGCTCTACGATTTTACCTTAGGGCGAAAATGGAGTGGGAATTTCGATAGGATCGCCATTGGTCGGTATTTGAGGCCAATGCTTATGCCAATAGCTGCGGTATTCATCTCCTTTATTCCGCTGGCGGCTATAGCCCTATTTCATTTAGCCGACAGTGACATCGGCGTTGGACTTGTTTTCATTTGCCTTGGAATTTCCTTACCAGCCTTCGCGGTATTGATTTTCAGATTGATGATTAGAATTAAGCCACTAAGATATTAGAGTAGTAGAGCACCGAGCCGCTCCCGCGTCGCCGTCGCCTTGGCCGTCAGCGCCGCCCGGTCCGCCTCCCCCATCCGTTCCAGCGTCTTGTACGGAAACGCCAGCCGGTGGTTGTCGCGCAGCACCTTGGCGTTGCGGTCCAGGAAATCCCAATAGAGGGCGTTGAAGGGGCAGGCGTCCTCGCCGAGCTTCTGTTTTACGTCGTAGCGGCACCCGCGACAGTAGTCGGACATCTTGTCGATGTAGGCGCCAGAGGCGGCATAGGGCTTGGAACCCACGATCCCCCCGTCCGCGAACGTCGCCATGCCGTGGGTGTTGGGCAGCTCCACCCACTCGAATGCGTCGATGAACACCACCATGTACCAGTCGTTGATCGCGTCCGGATGCACGCCCAGCAGCATGGCGAGGTTGCCGGTGACCATCAGCCGCTGAATGTGATGGGCGTACGCGTGATCACGGGTCTCGGCCACCACGTCGGCGACGCAGGCCATATCCGTCTCGCCCGACCAGTAGAACCAGGGCAGGGCGCGGTCTGCGGAGAGGGCGTTGATCTTTTTGTAGTCCGGCCCCTTCAGCCAGTAGATCCCGCGCATGTATTCCCGCCAGCCGAGGATCTGGCGGATGAAGCCCTCCACCGCGTTCAGCGGCGCGCGGCCGGAGCGCCACTCCGTCTCCGCCCGGCGGCAGACCTCCAAGGGATCGAGCAGGCCGATGTTGATGGAGGATGAGATCAGGCCGTGCCAGAGGAAGGCGTCCGCCGTGGCCATCGCGTCCTGCCAGTCGCCGAAGTTCGGCAGGATTTGGCCGATGAAGTGGTCCAGCGCCGCTTCGGCTTCGGCGTGGTTGGTGGGCCAGTCGAAGCTGTCCAGCATGCCGAAATTGTCAGGAAAGCGCGCGGCGACTTCGGCCATCACCGCCTGCGTCGCGGCGTTCGGCGGAAAGCGGCGGCGGGTTGGCCGCGCGATTCCTACCGGCAGGCGCTTTCGGTTCTCCGCATCGAAGTTCCAGCGGCCGCCGGCGGGCTCGTCGCCATCCATCAACAGGCCGGTCTCCCGGCGCATCTGGCGGTAGAAGAACTCCATGGTCAGCGCCTTCTTGTCCGCCGCCCAGCCGGCGAAGGTGCGGTGCGAGGCGATGAAGCGGCGGTCCGGCCGGATCTCCAGCGGCGGATCGAGGCCGTCGCGGAGGCCAGCGAACATCTCCGCCAGGCGCCACTCGCCGGGTGCGGTCACCACCGCGCGATCGAACGGCCCGGCCTCCGCCAGCGCGCGGCGCAGCTCGCCCTCCAGGCTGTGGCTGTTGGCGGGATCGTCCAGACGCACGTAGCGGACCTTGACGCCCCTACCCCGCAGCCGCTCTGCGAACTGGCGCATGGCGGAGAAGACCAGCACCAGCTTCTGCTTATGGTGGCGGACATAGCTGGCCTCGGCCATCACCTCCGCCATCAAAACCACATCGGTCGCCGGATCGATGTCGGTCAGCGAGGTCAGGCCGTCAGAAAGCTGGTCACCCAACACCAGGCGGAGGGTCCGCCCGCCTACCGAGCGCGTGTTTTCCGCTCCACTCTTGGTCATGCTTCAGACTCGAACGCGATGGCGGCGAAACGGAGGCGCGCACGGCGATAGCCCCAAGGGGTGAGTTTCGCGCCGGCTTCCTATATAGCCTGACGCCATGACCCAGCCGGTCCACACTCTTTCCCGCGCAAAGCAGACCTTCATCAAGATGAACGGCCTCGGCAACGACTTCGCCGTGGTGCAGGCGCCGTTGAACGCTGGTGAGGGCTTCCAGCCGTCGCAGGATCAGGTGCGCGCCTGGGCCGACCGCAAAAGCGGCGTTGGCTTCGACCAGCTGATCTGCATCTCCGGCGACGGCCACGGCGAACCCCTGGTCCGCTTCTGGAACGCCGATGGCGAGGAGATCGGCGCCTGTGGCAACGGCTCGCGGTGCGTCGGCTGGCTGCTGATGGAGGCGGCGGGGACCCATCAGGCCGTCTTCCACACCCATGAGCGCACCATCGGCGCTGTCCGCGCCGGCGAGAAGCTGGTGACGGTGGACATGGGCCTGCCGGGTCTGCGCTGGGATCAGATTCCCCTGGCCGAGGATATGGACACGCGGGGGATCGAGCTGCAGGTCGGCCCGATCGACGCGCCGCACCTGCACACCCCCGGCTGCGTCTCCATGGGCAATCCGCACGTGGTCTTCTTCGTCGACGACGCCGAGGCCGCGCCGGTGAAAAGCGTCGGGCCGATGATCGAAAACCATCCACTGTTTCCGCAGGGCGTGAACGTGGGTTTCTGCGAGGTGCGGGCGCCGGACCTGATCCGCCTGAAGGTGTGGGAGCGGGGGTCGGGCCAGACCCTGGCCTGCGGCACCGGCGCCTGCGCGGCCCTGGTGGCGGCGGCGCGGCGGGGGCTGACCGGCCGTTTCGCGCGCGTGCTGATGGACGGCGGCGAGTTGCAGATCGACTGGCGCGAAAGCGACGACCACGTGCTGATGACCGGCCCGGTGGAGATCGAGTTCACGGGGGTTTTGCCGTGAGCACCGCCCTACTCGTAAAGAACACCCCCAGCAGATTAAATAAGGCTGGGGTGGAGGTCGTCACCTTCGGTTGCCGGCTGAACGCGCACGAGAGCGAACAGGCCCGCGCTCGCGCCGAGGCGGACGGGCTGACCGACGCGGTGATCTTCAACACCTGCGCCGTGACGAACGAGGCTGTGCGCCAGGCGCGCCAGGCGATCCGTAAGGCCCGGCGCGCGCGGCCGGGCGCAAGGCTGGTGGTCACCGGCTGCGCGGCGCAGATCGATCCGACCGCCTTCGCCGCCATGCCAGAGGTGGATCTCGTGCTCGGCAACGACCGCAAGGCCGACGTGGGCGCCTATGCCGATTTCTCCAGCAAGACCAACGTCGGCGACATCATGCAGACGCGGGGGCTGGCGCGGGACCTGCCCATCGCCGCACGTCCGGCCCAGCGCGCACGTGCCTATGTGGAGGTGCAGAACGGCTGCGATCACCGCTGCACCTTCTGCATCATCCCGTTCGGACGGGGCAATTCGCGCTCCGTCGAAGCGGGCGAAGTGGTGCGCCGGGTGCGGGCGCTGACCGAACAGGGCTTCAACGAGGTGGTGCTGACCGGGGTAGACCTGACCGCCTGGGGTCAGGATTTCGCCGACAAGTCCGTGCTGGGGGACCTCGTCACGCGCATCCTGAAAGCCGTGCCGGAGCTTCCGCGCCTGCGCCTCTCCTCCATCGACGCAGCGGAGATCGACCCGGCGCTGCTGAGCTGCCTGGCGGAAGAGCCGAGGCTGATGCCCTATCTGCACCTGTCGTTGCAGCACGGCGATGACGTGATCCTGAAGCGGATGAAGAGGCGACACAGCCGGGGTGATGCGCTGCGCCTGATCGACCGTGTACGGAGCGTGCGGCCGGATGTGGCGTTCGGCGCTGACCTGATCGCCGGTTTTCCCACTGAAACCGACACGATGTTCGAGAACGCGCTCAGCCTCATCTCCGAAGCTGGCCTCGCCTACGTCCACGCCTTCCCCTTCAGCCCCCGTCCAGGCACGCCCGCAGAACGGATGCCGCAGCTGGACCGCGCCACGATCAAGGCGCGGGCCGAACGGCTGCGCAAAGCTGGCGACGCGGCGCTGATCCTCCACCTCGATCGCCAGATCGGCCGCACCGTTTCCGCCATCGTGGAGAAGCCAGGCCGAGGGCGGGCGGAGGATTTCACTGAGGTCGCGTTCGGGGCCGAGGCGAAGGCGGGTGAGATCGTCCGCCTTCGGCTGAAAGACCACGACGGCCAACGGGCAGTTGGACTGAAACATTAACGATCTCTTATTCCCCTCATCCTGACCTTCGCGGGGATGAGCGGGTGCTGGTTTTGCCTCGGGGTTCCGCCAAGACCGCAGTATCGCTACATAGCCTCCATGCCCGACCCCAATGATGTTGTCCGCGACGAAGGCCTGATCGTCACGCCGATCCGCACCGGCTCGTCCAAGAGCTGGCTGCAGCGCCTGTCCAAGGGCCTCTCCCGCTCCTCCCAAGCGCTGTCCGAGCAGGTCGCGTCCGTGCTGGTCAAGCGCACGTTGGATCAGGCGGCGCTGGACGATCTGGAGACGATGCTGATCGAGGCGGACCTTGGCACGGCCGCCGCCGCTCGTGTGACCTCGGCCTTCAGCGCTGCCCGTTTCGGTCGGGAGGCGGACGAGGCGGAGATCAAGGAAGGCCTCGCCGACGCCATTGCCGGCGAACTGAAAGGCCACGTGGGCTATTTCGAGCCCTGGCCCTCCCCCGCCAAGCCTTATGTCGTCCTGTTTGTCGGCGTGAACGGATCGGGCAAGACCACCACCCTCGGCAAGATCGCCGCCGACCTGAAGGGGCGCGACGCCAAGGTGATGATCGCCGCGGGGGACACCTTCCGCGCCGCCGCCATCGAGCAGTTGACCGTCTGGGCCGACCGGGCCGGCGTACCCATCGTCACCAAACCGCCAGGGTCCGACGCCGCCGCCCTCGCGTTCGAAGCGGTGACCAAGGCGCGGGAGGACGGGGTTAACGTCCTTTTGATCGACACCGCCGGGCGGCTCCAGAACAAGTCCGGCCTGATGGACGAGTTGAAGAAGATCGTTCGCGTGCTGAAGAAGATGGACATGGCCTATCCACACGAGACGCTTCTGGTGCTGGACGCCACCGTGGGCCGGAACGCTTTGTCTCAAGTGGAAGCGTTCACGGCGGCGGCGGACGTCACCGGCATCGTCATGACCAAGCTCGACGGCACCGCGCGGGGCGGGGTCTTGATCCCCGTGGCCGAGGCGTCAAAGGCGCCCATCAAGCTGATCGGGGTGGGCGAAGGGATAGAGGACCTGCAGCCGTTCGACGCGCGGGCGTTCGCCCGTTCGCTTGTGGGCCTGGACGCGGCGTGAGATAGGCGGCCCATGACCCTGACGCCCCAGAATAAGACCATCCTTCGCATGGTCATTGACTACTCCGGCGCCGCGGCCTTCCTGGTCGGCTACCTCGCCACCCACGACGTGCAGTCGGCGACCTGGTGCCTGGTGGCGGTGTCCGCCGTGGCCATCATCGCCAACTTCGTGCTGGAGCGGCGGCTGGCGCCTCTGCCGCTGATCTATGGGGGCGCGTCGCTGGTGTTCGGCGCGCTGACGCTGATCCTGCACGACAAGAGCTTCATCAAGATGAAGCCCACGTTTTTGGACATCGCTTTCGGCACAGCGCTTCTGATCGGTCTCGCTATCGGCAAAAGTCCCATCAAGTTGGTGCTGGGCGACACCTTGAAGCTCAGCGAGCAGGGTTGGTTGAAGCTGACTCTTCGGTACGGGATATTCTTCCTGTTCCTGGCCGCTCTCAATGAAACGGTGTGGCGCACGCAGTCCGACGCGACCTGGGCCCTGTTCCGCTTTCCTGGCGCCCTAATCATCAGCGTGCTGTTTTCGCTGACGCAAATCCCGATGATGTTCAAAGAAGTGAAGGCCATGGAAGCGGCCGCCACCGCCATCGACACCCAGTCGTAAACGCCAGCGCGAGAACACTGTCGCCAAACCGACGCGATTCGTTGATAAGCGGGGTGCGGACGAAATTGCGTTGATCCGTCAGGCCGTAAGAGGGGTGACCGATGGCGAAAGCTCAAAGAGGGCCGGTGGATGTGCTGGCCCGCTCGCCCAGCCACCTGCTGCACAAGGTGCTGCAGCTGGCCCTCGACATCTACACCGAGGAGACCGGCAAAGGCGCCCTGACCCAGCGGCAGTACGCGGTGTTAGCCGCCGCCGCCACGGTGGACGGCGCCTCCCAGACTGACTTGGTGGAAATGACCGGCATCGACCGTTCCACTCTGGCCGACATGGTGGCGCGGATGATCGAGAAGGGCTGGCTGGCTCGCGAACGCTCCAAGACCGACGCCCGCGCCAAGACTGTGCGCCTGACCGACAAGGGCGCCGCCGCGTTGAAGGAGATCGCGCCGAAGGTTGAGGCGGCGGACGAGCGCATCCTTTCCCACCTCGTGGCCTCCCGCCGCTCGGGCTTCATCACCGCGCTGGGCGCCTTGGCGGGTCTCGATGACGAGGCGCCGGCCGAGGGGGCGGTGAAGAAGAAGGCCAAGGCCGACAAGATCAAGACGGAAAAACCCGGCAAGGCGCCCAAGAGCGCCAAAGAGGGCAAGAAGAAGAAAAAGAAGGCCAAAAAGCTGCACGCCGCCGAATAGGCGGGACTTTTAGAGCCTGCTTGCATTGCGGTTCAACGAGCCCAAACCCATACACTGTCATCCCGGACGACCTGCAAGGTCGATCCGGGACCTAGAAAAAACGGCTCCGGGTTGAAGCTGGGGTCCCGGCTCTTCGCTTCGCTACGGCCGGAATGATATATTATGGTAGGGCTTAATTGCCCTAAATCTTAGACCCGAATGTCGAGCAGCGAACCCGGGCGCAGCATCCGGCCCGTAGACGCCGGATCATCCACCACGGTAGCGTTCAGGCGCGTCGTCTGGGGCTGGGGCGGTGCGGGCGCCGCCACCGCGCTTCTCACCGCCGTCGGCGCCTGAGCCTGGACCAGCGCGGCGTTGAAGAAGGCGCGCTGGGCCGCCTTCACCGCCTCGGCGCGGGCGGGCGCCTGCACCGGGGTGAGCGCTTGCGATCCAGAGGTTATGCGGACGTCGGCCACGGCTAATCCTTAACGGCCCATAACACGGACTTGGCCGGTTATGGTTAACCAAAGCTTAACGGCCCTCCGTGCGGGCTTGTTCCAGAAGGGATTCCACATCGGCGGGCATGAGTTCGCCCACGTGCTTGGCGATCACCATCCCCTTGGCGTTGACGAGATAGGTCTCCGGCGCGCCGGAGATGCCGAGGTCGATCCCCGTGCGGCCGTCACGATCCATCAGCACGGTCTCGAACGGATTGCCCAGGCGCGCGAGGAAGGCGCGGGTCTTGTCTGGATCGTCCTTGTACGCCACGCCGATAATCCGGGCGCCCTCGGCCTTCAGCGCCATTAGGGCCGGGTGTTCCTGCGCACACGGCGCGCAGGTGGAGAAGAAGACGTTGACGAAGGTCGGCCCCTTAACCTCGGCGGTGAGGGCCGTCGGCGGCCCGCCGTATAGCGGCTGCATCACGTTTCCGGGCAGGCGTTTCCCGACCAGGGCTGTCGGCGTCACGTGCGGATCGTGGTGCAGACCGAAGGTGGCGAACAGGACGCCGAGCGCCGCCAGCACGCCCAGCGGCAGGGCGGCGAGCCAGCGCTTCATGGATTGTCTTGGGACGGAACGCCCTTCCGCTCCTGCGCCTCGGCCGCCCGGCGCCAGCGCCGCGCTCGGGTCAGGCTCTCAATCACCAGACCGGCGATCATCCAGGCGGAAGTGCCGTAAGCGGGCCAGAGGTAGGCGGCGTATTTTCCCGCATCCAAATGCAAGCTCATGCCGCCGCCCTAAAAGCTGCCGCGCCCGCGCGCCGCTTCCACACCTCCGCCCGGATCCGCACCAGCCACAGGCTGCCGAACAGGAAGGCGTAGGCGAAGCTCATCACCCCGAGCGGCCAGAGATAGACCGCCGAGAGGGTCGGCCCGCCGGCGCGGAAGATCGACTCGCCCTGGTGCAGCGTGTTCCACCAGTCCACCGAAAACTTGACGATGGGCAGGTTCACCAGCCCCACTAACGCCAGAATCGCCGCCGCCCGCGCCGCCTTCTGCTCATCCTCGATCGCCGCATGCAGCGCCATGTAGCCAAGGTAGAGCAGAAACAGCACGAGGACCGAGGTCATCCGCGCATCCCACGCCCACCACGTCCCCCACATCGGCTTGCCCCAGAGCGATCCCGTGACCAGCGCCAGCGCCGTGAACGCCGCCCCCAAAGGCGCCGCCGCCTTTGCCGCGGCATCGGCCAGCGAGTGGCGGAAGATCAGCCCGATCAGGCTGGCGCCGCCGAGACATGCATAGACGAAGGTGGCCATGAAGGCGGCGGGCACATGCACGAACATGATCCTGACCGTCGCTCCCTGCTGGTAATCGTCCGGCGCGGAGAAGCTCAGCCATAGGCCGACGGTTAGCAAAATCGCCGCAACCGCCCCGAGCACCGGCGCGAGCCAGCGTGACAACGCCATGAACCGGGCGGGATTGGCGAAAAAACCGAACATGGCGGAGCCATAGGACCGGCCGCGAGTTCGAGCAAGTCGGACCGGCGCGTCAGCCGTTCGGCGGGCTCAAAGGATTCTCAAGCCCGCCGGGAGCCTATATGCGGCCCAATCGCTTTTCCTATATGATCGCCAAATCCGTATGACCCCGTTCGACGCCGCCTTCGATACACCGCCCGCCCTGCAGCTTTCTGCCGGGCCGGGCCTCGCCGACCCGTTCGGGCGGACGATCGACTACCTGCGCGTATCGGTGACCGACCGCTGCGACCTCCGCTGCGTCTACTGCATGCCAGAGCACATGCGCTTCCTACCGCGGGCGGAGGTGCTGGGCATCGCCGAGCTGGACCGCCTGTGCACCGCCTTCATCGGTCTCGGCACGACGAAGCTTCGGCTGACCGGGGGCGAGCCTCTGGTGCGCAAGGGCTTCATGGAGCTGGTGGAGCGGCTCTACCGCCACCTGGCCTCTGGCGCGCTTCGGGAGCTGACTCTTACCACCAACGGTACGCAGCTTTCCGCCCATGCCGCCGATCTAGCGCGGCTCGGCGTGAGGCGGATCAACGTCTCTCTCGATACCCTGAACCCGCAGACCTTCGCCCGCCTAACCCGAGGCGGCGACCTGAACCGGGTGTTGGCAGGCCTGGACGCCGCTGAGGCTTGTGGGCTGAAGGTCAAGCTGAACACTGTCGCCTTGGCCCGCGACAACCGAGCCGAAATCCCCCACATGCTGAGCTTTGCCCACGGGCGCGGCTTCGACCTGACCCTGATCGAGACCATGCCCCTGGGCGAGATCGAGCAGGACCGCACCGACCAGTTCGTCTCCCTAGCTGAGATTAAAAGCGACCTCGCCGCCATATGGACCCTGAACCTCGCCGCCCACGCTACCGGCGGTCCGGCGCGCTATTTCCGCGTAGAGGAGACCGGCGGCCTGCTGGGTCTGATCACGCCGATGAGCAACCACTTCTGCGCCACGTGCAACCGGGTGCGCGTCACCTGCACCGGGACGCTGCACACTTGCCTGGGTCAGGACGACGCCGTCGATCTTCGGGCTGCCCTGCGCGAGCACCCCGGCGACGACGCCCCGCTGATCGCCGCCATCCGGCGCGGGATCGCGCAAAAGCCGGAAAAACACGATTTTCGCATCGCGGCCGGCGCGACGCCGGCGGTGGCGCGACATATGTCGATGACGGGCGGCTGAATGCGGGTCCTCCTGTTCGGCCCCCTCGGCGACCTCGCCGGTTGGCGGGAGCGGCGGATCGAGCCGGCCGCCGCCAGCCTGTTCGCTCTGCGTGACCGCCTGACCCAAGAAGACCCCGCCTTGGGCGCAGCCTTGACCGGGCGCGGCGTGCAGGCGGCGGTGGACCAGGCGGTGGTGCGCGGCGACGTGGCGCTTCCGCCCTCCGCCGAAGTCGCCTTCCTGCCCCCCATGAGCGGCGGCTAATGCAAGTCCGCCTCTCGCCCGAACCGCTCGAACCGGGCGCCCTACTCACCGCCTTCTGCAAAGGGCGCGAGGAGACCGGCGCGGTGGTCAGCTTCACCGGCATCGCGCGGGCGGAGAAGGGTGTGGTGACGGCGCTGGAGCTCGACGCCTATCCCGGCTTCACCGAGGCCGCCATCGCCGAACAAGCCCAAGCAGCCGCCGCTCGGTTCGGCCTGCAGGACATCACAATCGTCCACCGCACCGGCAAGGTCGGCCCCGGTGAGCCCATCGTGTTCGTGGCCACCGCCGCCGCCCATCGCCGCGCGGCGTTCGAGGGGGCGGACTTCCTGATGGACTACCTGAAATCCCGCGCCCCCTTCTGGAAGAAATCGCACGAGGCGGGCGGCGCGCGCTGGATCGAACCCGCGGCGCGGGACTATGAAGACGCCGCGCGCTGGGACGCGCCGAAAGCTGAGCCATGAACGCCCATTCCCCCTCCAACCGTCCTGGCGGTCGCATCGACGAGACCGTGGCGCTCATCCCCGTTCGCATCGCCGTCCTCACCATCTCCGATACGCGCGACGAGGAAAGCGACACCTCCGGCCACGTCCTCGCCGAAAGGATCGAAGGCGCGGGGCACGTGCTCTCCGGCAAGGCCATTGTGCCGGACGATGTGGACGCCATCCGCGCCCAGCTCCTCGCCTGGATCGCGACCGGCGACGTGGACGCCATCATCACCACCGGCGGCACGGGGCTGACAGGCCGAGACGTGACGCCCGAGGCGGTGGAGCCCCTTTACGACAAGACGCTCGACGGCTTTTCCGTGGTGTTCCATCAGGTGAGCTACGGAACTATCGGCCTCTCCACCCTGCAATCCCGCGCCACCGCGGGGATCATCAAAGGCGTGTTCGTCTTCTGCCTGCCGGGCTCCAACGGGGCGGTGAAGGATGGCTGGTCGGTGATCGGCCCGCAGCTCGACAGCCGCCATAGGCCCTGCAACCTCGTTGAGCTGATGCCTCGGCTGCTGGAGACATGAACGCCCTCTCCCACCTGGACGACCAAGGCCGCGCCCGCATGGTGGACGTGTCGGACAAGGCCGTCACCGCGCGCGAGGCTTCAGCCGAGGGCTACATCCGCATGGCGCCCGAAACCGTCGCCCTCGCCTTGTCTGGCCAGGGCAAGAAGGGCGATGTGTTCGCCGTGGCGGAACTGGCAGGCGTAATGGCCGCCAAGCGCACCGCCGACCTCATCCCGCTCTGCCATCCCCTGCCCCTGACCTCGATCAAGGTCGATGTGTCGGTGGCCGACAGCGGCCTCCGCGTCGAAGCGCGGGTCAAGACCACCGGCCAGACCGGCGTCGAGATGGAGGCGCTGACGGCTTGTTCCCTGGCCCTCCTCACCCTGTACGACATGCTCAAAGCCGCCGACAAAGCCATGACCATCGAGGGCGTGCGGGTGATCGCCAAGTCCGGCGGCCGGTCAGGCGATTACAGCGCCGATGCCTGAACCTTCAATCGGCGAGGTCAGCGTAGACGAGGCGCGGGCGAGGATGTTGGCGGGCGTCGCGCCGCTCGACGCGGAGCGCGTGTCGCTGTCGCAAGCCCTCGGCCGCACTTTAGCCGAGCCGATCACCGCCATCCGCGACCAGCCGCCCTTCGACGCCTCGGCCATGGACGGCTTTGCGTTGAGAGCGGGCGAGATCGCGGGTGACTATCGCGTGATCGGCGAAAGCGCGGCGGGGCGGCCGTTCTCCGGCGCGGTGAACACAGGCGAAGCGATCCGCATCTTCACCGGCGCCGCCGTGCCGAACGACTGCCGCGTGATCGTGCAGGAGCGCGCCACGCAGGACGGCGATTGCGTGACGTTCGAGCCTGGCGGCGGCGCCTCAACCTTCGTCCGCCCACGCGGCGGGGATTTCCGGGCGGGACAGGTGCTGCTGCCCGCCGGCGCGCGGCTCGATCCCTGGCGCATCGCGCTGGCGGCGGCGGCGGGACGGGCTGAGGTCGGCGTGGCGAGGCGGCCCCGCGTAGCCATCCTCTCCACTGGTGAGGAGATCGTCCCCGCCGGTCGCGCCCTCACTGAGGCGCAGATCTTCGATTCCGGCGGCCCGGCCCTAGCGGCGCTGGTCTTAACCTGGGGCGGCGAGCCCATCGCGCTGGAGCCCGCCAGGGACGAGGAAGCCGCCATCGCCGCCGCCGTGGCGGACACGGCCTGCGATCTGGTCGTCACTGTCGGCGGGGCGTCGGTGGGCGATCATGATCTGGTGAAGCCGGCGCTCCGCCGCCTGGGCCTCACGATTGCCGTGGACACCGTGCGCCTGCGCCCCGGCAAGCCGACGTGGTTCGGCGCGTTGGAGGATGGGCGGCGGGTGCTGGGCCTGCCCGGCAATCCGGCTTCCGCGCTGGTTTGCGCCGAACTGTTCCTGCGCCCGCTGCTGATGGCGTACCAGGGCGCGGCGACGAGCCTGGCGATAGAGACCGCGCGCCTCGCGGAACCTCTGTCGCCCACAGGCCCCCGCGAACACTGGATGCGGGCGAGGCTGGCATGGGATGAGGCGGGACCACGCGTCACAACGTTCGCGGACCAGGAATCCTCCCTGGTCACCGTCTTCGCCGGGGCGGACGCTCTGCTCCGCCGGCTGGCGGGCGGTTCGGCGGCCGAAGTCGGGGATGTGGTTGAAGTGCTGCGGCTGATTCGGGGCTAGCCCTACACGCCGTTGCATTGAAAGCCCCGCTCCTGTCATCCCGGCCGGGGCCCAGAGCGTAAAGCGCGACCTAAGCGGATACCCGCTCCAGAACCAACCGCCCGCGGAGCCCTATGAACTGGGTCCCGGCGTTCGCCGGGACCCAGTGATCGAAATCCTAGGCTTTCTGGTCCACCGAAGCGCCGGCATCGGCGCCATTGGACGACGCGTAGGCTTTCCCCTCAGCCTGAGCCGTCGCCGCTGAAATCGCAGCGGCTTTCGGCGTCACGATCACCATCGCCGGCCGGATCAAGCGGCCCTGCAGTTCGTAGCCCGACTGCATCACCTGCACTACCGCTCCCGGCGCCAAGTCCTCCACCAGCTGTTCCATCATGGCCTGGTGCTTGTTCGGATCGAACTTGTCGCCCTTCACCGGAGCGATGCGCTTCAGGCCGTTGCGTTCAAAGGCTTTCAACAGGGCCTGTTCGGTCATCTCGATGCCCATAACGAGGTTGTTCACCGCCGCGTCGCCGGAACCCTTGGGCGAATGCTCCACGGCGCGGGCGAGATTGTCGGCGGCGTCGAGCAGGTCGCGGGCGAACTTCTGGATGGCGAAGGCCTTGCCGTCGGCGGCGTCCTTTTCGGCGCGGCGCTTGCTGTTCTCCGCCTCGGCGGCGATGCGCAGCGCCTGATCCTTCAGGGCGGCGTTCTCCTCCATCAGCTTGGTCAGCACCTCGTGGGCGGCGTCCTCGGGATCGGACACATCGGCGTCCAGGCCGTGTTCGGCATCGTCAAAAGCGTCGTCGTCCACCATAGATCTTCCTTCACGCGGCCTTTCAGCCGTCTAACATGCTGCCGAGCACCTTGGCGGTGTAGTCCACCAGGGGTATCACGCGGGCGTAGTTGAGCCGGGCGGGGCCGATCACACCGATGGCGCCCACAACCTTCTGTCGGCCCGTCATATAGGGCGCCGCGATCACAGCGGAACCCGAAAGCGAGAAAAGTCTGGTCTCAGCACCGATGAAAATGCGCACGCCCTCTGCCGCGCGCACGTCGTCGAGGAGGCCGATCAGCCGCTCCTTCTGCTCCAGATCGTCGAACAGGGAGCGGACCCGCTCCAGATCCTCGGCCTGGGCGTCGTGCAGCAGGTTGGCGCGGCCGCGCACGATCAGCGCCCGGTCGATGCCCCCGCCTCCGCCCCAGGCGGCGAGGCCATCCTCCACCAGGCGGGCGGCGGTGGCGTTCAGTTCGCTTCGGGCGACGTCGAGCTCGACGCCGACCTCCGCCTTGGTTTCCGAGAGGGTGCGGCCTTTGAGACGGGCGTTGAGGAAATTAGAAGCCTCCTGCAGCGACGACGGCGTGAGCCCCGGCGGGGTCCGCATCAGGCGGTTCTCCACCGCGCCGTCATCGAACACCATCACGGCGAGCGTCTGATCGCCGCCGAGCGCCACGAACTCCACATGCTTGACGCCGGCGTCCCGCACTGGGGTGACCACCATGCCCGCCCCGCCGGCAAGACCGGACAGGAGTGAGGACGCTTCGTCCAAGGCGTCCTGGAAAGTCTGACCCCGGCCGATCAACCGAGCTTCTATGCCCCGCTTCTCCTCCTCGCCGATGTCGCCGATCTCCATCAGGCCGTCCACGAAGAGGCGCAGGCCCGCGTGAGTGGGCAGGCGGCCCGCCGAGGTGTGCGGCGCGGCCAGCAAGCCCAGGTGCGTTAGGTCCTGCATGGTGTTGCGGATCGAGGCGGGGGAGAGCTGCACGCCCCCCCGCGAAACCGTGCGCGAACCGACTGGTTCGCCGGTCTCAAGGTAAGTCTCGACGATATTGCGGAAGATCGCCCGCGCCCGTTCGTCCAGGGCGCCGAGGCTGGCCATGCGCTCCAAGACGAAACGGTCGCCGAATGAGGCGTTGAACTGGGACATGGCTGTAGGATAAGCCCCCCCCAACTCTGCGCAAGGCGTCCCGGCGCAAGCGCGCACCTCAGAAAGCTCACCGCCCATGCGCCCCTCCGAACGCCAGCCTGATGAAATGCGGGCCGTGACCATCGAAACGGGGGTGAACCGCTACGCCGAGGGCTCCTGCCTGATCGCGTTCGGCCACACCAAGGTTCTGGTCACCGCCAGCCTGGAGGAAAGCGTGCCCGGCTGGATGCGCAACAAGGGCGCGGGCTGGGTCACCGCCGAATACGGCATGTTGCCCCGCGCCACCCACACCCGCGGTCGCCGCGAGGCTGCCTCCGGCAAGCAGTCCGGCCGCACCCAGGAGATCCAGCGCCTGATCGGCCGGTCGCTGCGCGCCGTGGTCGACCTCAAGGCCCTCGGCGAGCGGCAGATCAGCGTCGACTGCGACGTGATCCAGGCCGACGGCGGCACCCGCACCGCCTCCATCACCGGCGCCTGGATCGCCCTGAAGCAGTGCACCGACTACCTTTTGACAGAGGGCCTGATCAAGAAGGACCCGATCCTGGACCAGGTGGCCGCCATCTCCTGCGGCGTGCATCAGGACCAGCCGGTGCTGGACCTCGACTACGAGGAGGACTCCACTGCCGAAGCCGACGCCAACTTCGTGCTGACGGGCTCAGGGACCATCGTGGAAATCCAAGCCACCGGCGAGAAACGCGGCTTCAGCCAGGCCGAGTTCGACGCCCTATTCGGCTTGGCGCGGAAAGGGATCGGCGAGCTTTGCGCGCTACAGCTGGCGGCGGTTCAGTCCCGCTCATAAGTGCCCACTAAGGTTCCCTTGGCGATCACAGCATCCTTGAGGCCGTCCACCACATCGTCCTTGCTGGCGCCGTCCTTCAGCTCCAGAGAGCGGTTGAGGGCGTAGAGCTGGAACACATAGCGGTGCGGGCCGTGGCCCGGCGGCGGGTCGGGCGGCAGATATTCGGTCTTCATGAACGAGTTCTTGCCCATGGGGTGACCGAGGCCCGGGCCGCCTTCGCTTTTCAGCGCGCCTTCCGTCAACACGCCGTCACCCGGCCCAAGATTCCAGGTCATTGTGTGCATCAGCGGAACGGGCGTCGGGCTGTCGGCGTCCTCCACAATCAGCAGCAACGAGGCGGCGTCGTCCGGCGCACCGCTCCAGGTCAGCGGCGGGGAGAGCTTTTCACCGTCCGCCGTATAGCGCGCGGGGATGACCTCGCCATCGGAGAAGGCGGGGCTTTCCAGGCGGATGGTGTTCGGCGCGTCGATGATCTCGGCCTTGTTGGACACGATCTTGCCAAGGCCAGGGCGGACGCCTTTCAGCGCGTGGCCAACGCTTTCGGGGAGTTTCTCCAGCATGACGAGCTCCTGCGGGTCTGTGACGTTTGTCCCACATCAACGAGCAGACGTCCCGCCCGTTGCAAGCGCCGCTTGCCTTGTCAAACAACCTCGGCCATTGAGCGCCTCAGGTGGTTCCTTCGCGCGAGCGAGGGCTAAGAGGGAACGCGGTGTGGGGCTTGCTCCGAATCCGCGGCTGTTCCCGCAACTGTGAGCGGCGAGGTTGGCGTCCGTTCCGGCTCCCTTTCGGGGTCGGCGTCACTGGGAGATGATCCCGGGAAGACGAGGGCGAAGACTAAAGACCCGTGAGCCAGGAGACCTGCCACCGCGTCGCTCGTTCTTTGGTCCGGGAAGAGACCAAGGGCGCGGAAGTCTCCGTCGATAGCGACATCCACATGACCCGGCCGCTCGACAGGGCGCGCATCCGTGCGCTCCGTCGTGGGTCTTTCGCTATGCGCCGCGGCGACGGTCTCGCCGAGGCCGATGGAGATATGCGCCATGACGCGCCTGCAACAAACCTTGCTTTCGGGAGCCGCCGCGCTCCTCATTCCGGCTTTCGTTCAAACCGCCGCCTTGGCCCAAACCGGCGCGCCGCCGATCCCCGATTCCGCCGAAGTGGTGGTGGTGGCCAACCGCACGCCGGAGCCTGAAGCGCAGATCGGTCAATCGGTCAGCGTGCTGGACGCCGCGCAGATTCAGTTCAGCCAGGCGGTCAACATCTCCGATCTTCTGGCGTCCACGCCGGGGATCAGCGTGGCGCGCAACGGCGGGATCGGCGGGGTGTCGTCCGTCTTCATCCGCGGCGCAGAAAGCGCGCAGACCCTGACCATCATCGACGGGGTGAAGCTGAACGATCCCGGCTCCCCCGCTGGCGGCTTCGACTTCTCCAACTTCCTCACCGGTGACGTGTCGCGGATCGAAATCCTGCGCGGCGGCGCCTCCACCCTCTATGGTTCAGACGCTATCGGCGGGGTCGTGAACGTGGTCACCCGGCCGCCCGGCGGCCCGCTTGAGGGCGACGCCTCGGCCGAAGGCGGATCGCGCGATACGCAATACTACCGCGCCGGCCTCGGCGGAACGGAGGGGCCGCTGAGCTTCCGCCTGGCAGGAGGATATTTCTCCACCGCCGGCATCTCCCAGTTCGACAAGGCGTTCGGCGGCAAGGAGGACGACGGCTTCTTGTCCAAGGGCGTCTCCGGCCGGGCGACCTACGCCCTCACGCCGGACGTCTCCATCGATGAGCGCGCCTTCTACACCGACAGCAAGACCGCCATCGACGGCTACAACAACCCCACCTTCAGCTTCGGCGACGACGACGAGTACGAGACCACCCGCCAGTTGGTGGACTACACCGGCATCAACGTGTCTTTGTTCGGGGGCGCCCTGAAGAACCGCCTCGCCGTCCAGTATACCGACATCGACCGGGCCGATTTCGAGCCGCAATACGCCCCGGACACACAGGAGTTCTATTCCCGCGGCAAATCCTATCGCGCCGAATACCAGGGAACCTGGGCCATCGTCCAGGGCTGGTCCGCGGTGTTTGGCGCCGAGCATGAGCGCAACACCATAAACACTGAGTCGAGCTTCGACACCGCCCCCACCAAGGCGGCGGACGATATCGACGGCGTCTATGGCCAACTGCACGGCGAGCCGATCCAGAACCTCGCCCTCACCGCCGGCGTGCGGGAGGATCACCACTCCACCTTCGGCGACCACACCACGGGGCAGGCGGATGCGGCCTACACCCTGAACAACGGCTCGACAGTGCTGCGCGCCAGCTTCAGCCAGGGGTTCAAGGCGCCGACGCTTTATGAGCTTTATAGCGCCTACGGAAATCGCGACCTTCATCCGGAACGCTCCAACGGCTGGGACGCGGGGATCGAGCAGAAGTTCTGGGATGACAAGGCCAGCGTGGAGGCGACCTATTTCAATCGCCGCACTCGCGACCTGATCGAGTTCGTGGACACCTTCACCCCGCCCTATGGTTCATACGCCAACGTGAACCGCACCATCGCTTCGGGGCTGGAGCTTCAGGGCGTGGTGCGGCCGCTGCCGGGCCTGACGGCCTCCGCCAACTATACCTTCACCGACGCCGAGGACCGCTCCCCAGGCTCGGACGCCTACGGCAAGCAGCTGCTGCGTCGCCCCAAGGATGCGGTCAACGCCGAGGTGGACTACCTCTGGCCGATCAAGCTCACCACCACCGTGGCGGTGCGCTACTCCGGGCCATCCGACGATGAAGGCTTCGACGCCGCCTTCAACGCGTTCACGGCTAGGCTAAAGAGCTACACCCTGGTGGACCTGCGCGCCTCCTATCCCCTGCCTCGCGGCTTTGAGCTCTACGGCCGGATCGAGAACCTGTTCGATCAGCGCTACGAGACCGCCTACCAGTACGGCGCCCTCGGCCGCGGTGGGTTTGTAGGGGTTCGCGCCAAGTTCTGACGCCGCTTCTATAAGCTATACGGCGAAGCTTAAAAGCTTCGCCGTATAGCTCTGCTTCAAGGTGATTTGATCATTACTAAGATCACGGAACCATAACCATCGTGCGCCGTTGCAGAGGCCATGGCTGTGATGGGAAACTCCAGATGAAAAGACGCTTTATACTTGCCCTGACGTTGATGCTTAGCGTCTCCGCACCGGCGCTGGCGCAATCTCCGAGATCGACGGACGCGCCGCCTCCGCCCCCGCCGCC
>CAXTHJ010000046.1:0-22818 GCA_964243985.1 uncultured Caulobacteraceae bacterium
TAGCGACATCGCCACACGCGGGCCGAAAGACCCCGAGGCTTGGGTCGAGTTCGCCGAAGCCAGCCGCCTCGCCTACGCAGACCGCGACCATTATGTGGGCGATCCGAAGTTCGTCAACGTGCCGGCGACGGGCCTGCTCGATCCGACCTACGACGACGCTCGCGAGAAGCTCTTGTCCACCGACGGCGCGGCGCCCGGCGAGCCCAAGTACGGCACGCCTGCCGGCGCCGTCGCGCGGGGGCCGGATCATACGCCCGAGCCCGGCGGCACCTCGGACGTGGCCATCGTGGATGCGGAAGGCAATGTGGTCTCCCTCACCACCACCGTTGAAAGCGTGCTGGGGTCGGGCCGCTACACCCACGGCTTTTTCCTTAACAACCAGCTGACCGACTTCTCCTTCGCCCCTAAGAACGACGACGGCACGCCCGCCGCCAACGCCGTGGCGCCCGGCAAGCGGCCGCGTTCCTCCATGAGCCCGGTGATCGTGTTCGAGCGGCTGCCCGACGACAAACCCGGCAAGTTCGTGATGGCGCTGGGCTCTCCCGGCGGCAACGCCATCGTCGCCTACGTGACCAAAGCCCTGGTGGGCATCATCGATTGGAAGATGGAGCCAGAGGCGGCGATCTCCCTTCCCAACATCGTGGCGCGAGGCGCGACCGTGGCGGTGGAGACAGGCACCGATCCCGCCATCCTGGCGGCGCTGAAGGCCCACGGCCTGAACGTGCAGGCCAACCAGGGCGAGGACTCAGGGCTCAGCGCCGTGGTGCGCACGCCCAAGGGCTATCTCGGCGCCGCCGATCCTCGCCGGGAAGGCGCGCCGGCAGGCTATTAAAAGAGCCTCATCTGCAGCAACGCTTGTGGGACCTGCGCGCTCTCCACTAGATAGCCACGATAAAGGGAGCCGAGCGCCTATGGCGGCCGATGATGACCGTTCACGCTTGACCCGCGCCCTTGTGGACGTGGCGAAGGGCGATCGGGAGGCGCTGCAGATCGTCTACCGCCAGACCTCGTCGAAACTTTTGGGTGTCTGCCTGCGTATCTTGGATGATCGCACCGAGGCAGAGGACGTGCTGCAGGAAACCTATGTCACTGTCTGGAACAGAGCCGGCGCGTTCGATCCCGAGCGGGGGCTGAGCCCGATCACCTGGCTGGCGACCATCGCCCGCAACAAGGCCATTGACCGCCTGCGCGCCACCAAGAAGCCCCGCGCCGTCCGCCCCATCGAGGAAGCCGATCACGTGGCGGACGACAAGCCCGCCGCCGACGCCCTGCTGGAGACCACCCAGGACGTGGCCCAGCTGACCCAATGCCTGGACCAGCTGGAGCCCAAACACGCCCTGGCTGTCCGCACCGCCTTCTTCGACGGCTTGACCTATGAGGTTCTCGCCCACCGCATGGCCGTGCCCACCGGCACCATGAAAAGCTGGATCCGCCGCTCGCTGCAGCGCCTGCGCACCTGTCTGGAAGCGGCCGCATGAGCGACCTGCGGCCCCCCGACACCACCGATGTTTTCGACGGCGAGGACCTCACCGCCGCCGAATACGCCTTGGGCGTTTTGGACGGGCCGGAACGCGCCGCCGCAGAGGCGCGCTCAGCTCAGGAGCCTGAGTTCGCCGAGACGGTGCTGGCCTGGACGTTGCGGTTCGAGCCGCTGATTGACGCCGTCCCGCCGGTGGAGCCCTCCTCCACCCTCTGGCCTCGGATCGAGACCGCCATCGATCGGCCCAAAGGCCAGCCGGCGACGCTGACCGAACCGCCCGTTCCCGCCAACGATGCGCCACGGCGCGGATCGATGATCTGGCGCGTCTGGGCGATCGGGGCCAGCGCCGTCGCCGCCGCGGCGGTGGCGTTCATCGCTGTTCGCACTCCGGTGATCCCGGGTCATCCGGCTCTGGTCCCCTCCGCCAGCAGCAGCCCCGCTCTGGTGGCCACCCTGTCGCTGACGGAGACCAAGGCCTCGGCCTTCACCGTGGCTTACGATCCGGTCAGGTCGATGCTGTTCGCCACCCCGGCGGGGGACTTCTCCATCCCCTACAAGCGTTCGGCGGAGCTGTGGCTGATCCCGGCGGACGGCAAGCCGCGCCCCATGGGCCTGGTCGATCCGTCCAAGCCCGCCAGCATGCCCATGCCGCCGAAGTTCAAGGCGCTGGCCAAGGCCAAGGCCACCCTGGCCCTCTCTATAGAACCGCCGGGCGGCTCGGCCACAGGCCTGCCCACCGGCCCCGTGATCGCCACCGGCCAACTGGCTGTCGTTTAACAAAAATTTGCGGTGGCCCGCATCCGGCCTTGCTGTGTCAGCGTAGCTGCCCCAGTCGGGATTTAGCGACGGCTGAAGGCCCCGATCCTTCGGCTGGCGTTCTCGGCTTAGGAGGGGCTGGGCTTCCATCCCCGCTCGGTCCCTCCGCCTTTTCCAGATCAGCTTAGAGCTAAATCCGTTATGCCCAGGGCGGCGGCGGATTGCCGACTTCCCAACGAAGGGCTTGTTTCAGGTTCAGGCGATCCACCGGATAGGTGCGATCCGCGGCCGACAAAGCGGCTTAGCGGCCGAGCCGCTCCATCAAGGCCTTCAGGCTCTGCACGCGCATGGGCAGTTCTTCGGACATCTGCTCGGCCATGGCCCGCACGCCCACCGGATAGGCGTCGCCGCCCTTGGCGATAGTGTCGGCCATCTGGGCGGTGGCGATGATCTGGTTCTCGAAGGCTTGAATCTCCTCCCGCGCCAGCAATTTCGCCTCTTCCTGCAGGCGCTTGACGCGGTCGGCCACGGTGTCGGGACCGCGGCCAAAGTCATAGATTTCGCTCTGTTCGGGCTTGGCGTCGGCGCCGGGAACGACCGACAGGTGCTTGGGGGCCATAGGGTCTGCGTCTCCAAAGGCGCGCTACAAGACAGGAAGGTAGGCGCCATCTTCGCAAAGCACAATCGGCCAACACCGTCCCGGTTCCCGACAAAACGCTCCGGCGCACGAGTTAACGCCGGTGTTGCCGAAGGGAGACAGGCTGTCCTCGAACGCCCGTCCTCGGGAGGCTTTTTCCCAGCATCGGCGCGGGGCGAAGCGGGGATAGATGGGTGAGCAGATAGGGGAATCCGACCTGCAAAACCTCTACTTTCAATCGATAAACACGACACTTTCGACCGAAAACCCGCCACTTCCACCACAACCTCTAGAAAATCTGGAAAATCGACCCTGGGAGCGTGACGCTGGGCCATTCGCCTCGCGGCCATCTCCTTGCGCCTATGCCTCATCGCCGCCGTCCGCGACGGACGCCCCGCGACGCCGCCAGCCTGTGGATGATCGCAGATTGCGACTCCACATTTCGCTTAAGTTCTGCTTTTGTTCTTTTGGAGGCGAACCATGGCGGACGGGTCGTACAGCGCGAGCACGAGACGGATTTGCCTCCCCCACGATCGGGATTGCCCCAACCTGGCCTCGCTCCAGGAGGATCAGGTCGTGGTGGGGTGCTGCCCCCGCTGCCAGACCACCGGGGCGGTGGACACCTCGGGCTGGCGCAACACCCCCAACGATTGGGCCCAGTCCCTCAGCGTGATCCAGAACCAGACCGCGTGCGGCGCCTGCCTCTGCCGCGCTGTGACGTTGCAGGTCTGGCCGGCGGCGGCGCGGCCGGAGGGGCCGGTGTTCAGGCGGTGGCGGTGAATTAATCAGCGTCCTTCTCCCGTTGGCCGCGCCGCCCTGCGGGTGCGGAAGAAGAGCCTGCCCTCGGACTTGATCCGAGGGTGGCAGCGAAGCTGACGGATGAGGGGTTTCTGGACGGAAGCCGGATAGGGCGGCGCGACCCCTCACCCGACCCCTTCGGGGCCACCCTCTCCCGCAGGGGGAGAGGAAGCGCACGCCCCAACCACCAACACTCGTCATCCTAGGCCTTGTGCCTAGGACCCATGAACTCGGCATTCGATCACGCTGGAGCAACGCCAGCCCAGCCAACCCTGGAAGGCGCAGCGCGTATGGGTCCTAGGCACGGGGCCTAGGATGACGGAGGCGGTGGGAAGGTGGCGATCACCCGGCAACCGAAAAGCACGCCCGACCGGACCCGCCCTTGAGTCCATGGAGGCCTCCCCGGACGTGTTCCGTCCCCGGACTGGTTCCGGGGATCAGCGAGCGGGCCTCGCCGCATCGTTCCAACATGGACTTAAGGATGCTCTTGATGGTGAGGGTTGCATTTGTGCACAAGAACATAATAGGAACAAGTTGCATAAATGCTCCGTTCATCAATCGCGGCGTTAACCATTAGCTATGTCCGTTGAGCGATTCGTCCCTGAAGATGTTCGCGCCCTCTACAAGGTGAGGGATTGGCGTAATGGTCTGGCGGTGCTCAGCGCGGCAAATCCCAACGAATGGAATGACGTCTTGGCAGTCTTGCGTCAATTTCGTCTGCATCACACGGAAATTGCAACGCCTGGCGGCCGAAAATCCCTGATTGCAGATCGGCTCGACAGCGGCTTCAAGAAACTAGGTTGGCGGGAGAAGAGGTTCGACACGCGGATCACCGTGGATGGCGTCGAACATCCATCTCCGACGCATGAAGTCGATATGTTCAAAGGTCGCATGGCGCTTGAAGTTGAATGGAATAACAAGGATCCGTTCTTCGACCGCGACCTTAACAACTTCCGCCTCTTATTCGACCTGCGGGTCATCGACGTCGGCATCATCATCACCCGCGAAACAGGCCTGCAAAATCTATTCGTTGAGGTTGGCCGAAACAAAGAATCCTACGGGGCTTCGACAACTCATTTCGACAAGCTACTACCAAGAATGGAAGGCGGTGGCGGTGGCGGTTGCCCCGTCATCGCCTTCGGCATCACCCGCGCCACCTATGTTGATGATCGCGACGACATAGGAAAGTTATCCTCATCCCCTGACATGCAAGGAGGCGAAGATGGCCTTTGATACGCAGCCTGACGCGGCCGCCGATCTCACCACCTTCGCCAAAGGGCGGAAGTTCAAGACCATTCTAGCTGATCCGCCTTGGCGATTTCAGAACTCGACCGGCAAGGTGGCTCCAGAGCACAAGCGCTTAGCGCGCTACCCGACTATGACGTTGGATGACATTTGCGACTTGCCGGTGGAAACCATCGCCGCCGATACGGCTCACCTTTATCTCTGGGTGCCGAACGCTCTTCTACCCGAAGGGCTGAGGGTCATGCAGGAATGGGGATTCCAATACAAATCGAACCTGATCTGGCACAAGGTGCGTAAGGACGGCGGCTCAGATGGGCGTGGCGTCGGCTTCTACTTTCGCAACGTGACTGAGGTGATCCTGTTCGGCGTGCGCGGCAAAAACGCACGCACGCTCGGCCCTGGCCGCAGCCAAGTGAACATGCTTCAGACCCGCAAACGCGAACATAGCCGCAAGCCCGACGAGCAATACGCGCTCATCGAAGCTTGCAGCCCTGGGCCATACTTGGAAATGTTCGCTCGGGGTGAGCGGAAGAAGTGGGCCGTGTGGGGTAATCAAGCCGACGCCGGATATGAGCCGACGTGGGATACTTACGCTTACAATTCTGCCGTCGCGGCGGAATAGAATTCAAGCGCACTCGGCAAGAGCAAGTAGGTTGTCATTCCAGTACCCGTCAGCTTGAGTTTGGACATACTTACCGTTTGCGCCTTCCCGCACTTTCACATCAGCGCGCTTGCCGCCGACGCTGGTGTAAAACGTGTTCGTGCCGCTTTCGATTGAGGTGATCACGTCTGCACGGGGCCATTTCCAACGTGTGCCGCCCCCAGGACCTCCCAAGTGGGTTATCCCTTCGTGGGTGCTATTGCGATCTTTCTTGTTAATACAATCAACTTGGCAGTCGGGCATAGCCCATCTCCTCTTGCTCGTGGCTCAGGCGCCACGACAAGCGTGTTCACTGATTCCATCAACCAACGCGAGTCTTTTGTTCCTTTTATGATCCCTCTATAGGCCCTCTACGTTCCGATTAGCCTTTAGGGTCAGAAGGTATCATTCTCACAGCCGCCCCTTCCGGAAGCGCTCCGCGGCCTCCGCGCGCGCCTGTTTCCGCTCCCGTTTCGGCGCTTCCTTGTCCACTACCTCGCCCGGCGCGGTCATCAGGTCGTTGGCGAACTCTAGATCCAGCATTTTCAGGCGCTTGATCTCGTCGCGCAGGCGCGCGGCGGTTTCGAACTCCAGGTTGGAGGCGGCGTCGCGCATCTTGGATTCCAGGTCGCGCAGGGTGGCCTGGAAGTTGGAGCCCAGGAACGGTTTGGCGCTCTCGGCCACGCCGACGTCGACGATCACCCGGTCGCCCTTCTCGTAGGGGCTGTCGAGGATGTCCTTGATGTTGCTGCGGACGCTTTCGGGGGTGATCCCGTGGGCGAGGTTGAACTGGTGCTGCTTGTCGCGGCGGCGCTCGGTCTCGGCCATGGCCCGCTCCATGGAGCCGGTGATGTGGTCGGCGTAGAGGATCACCTTGCCGTCGAGGTTGCGCGCCGCCCGGCCGATGGTCTGCACCAGCGAGGTTTCGGAGCGCAGGAACCCCTCCTTGTCGGCGTCGAGGATGGCCACCAACCCGCATTCCGGGATGTCCAGCCCTTCGCGCAGCAGGTTGATCCCCACCAGCACGTCGAAGGCGCCGAGACGGAGATCCCGGATGATCTCGATCCGCTCCACCGTATCTACGTCGGAGTGCATGTAGCGCACCCTGACCCCCTGCTCGTGCATATATTCGGTGAGGTCCTCGGCCATCTTCTTGGTGAGGACGGTGACGAGGGTGCGGTAGCCCTTCAGCGCCGTCTCCTTCACCTCGGCGATCACGTCGTCCACCTGGCTGAAGGGGCGGCCGTCGGGGGTGCGGGAGACCGGGCGCACCTCGACAGGCGGGTCGATCAGGCCGGTGGGGCGGATCACCTGCTCGGCGAAGACGCCGCCGGTCTTGTCGAGCTCCCAGGGGCCGGGGGTGGCGGAGACGTGCACCGTCTGCGGCCGCATGGCGTCCCACTCCTCGAACTTCAGGGGGCGGTTGTCCATGCAGGAGGGCAGGCGGAAGCCGTATTCGGCGAGGGTGGTCTTGCGGCTGCGGTCGCCCTTATACATGGCGCCGATCTGGGGCACGGTCTGGTGGCTCTCGTCGGTAAAGAGGAGGGCGTTTTCGGGCACGTATTCGAACAGGGTTGGCGGCGGCTCGCCCGGCAGGCGGCCGGTGAGGTAGCGGCTGTAGTTCTCGATGCCGGCGCAGGAGCCGGTGGTCTCCATCATCTCCAGATCAAAGCGGGTGCGTTGCTCCAGGCGCTGGGCTTCAAGGAGCTTGCCGGTGTCGACGAACCATTTCAGCCGCTCGTCCATCTCAATACGGATGTGGTCGATGGCCTGTTTCAGGGTCGGACGGGGGGTGACGTAGTGGCTGTTGGCGTAGATCTTCACGCTCGGCAGATCGGCGGTCTTCTTGCCGGTGAGGGGGTCGAACTCGGTGATCGACTCCACCTCCTCGCCGAACAGGCTGACGCGCCAGGCGCGGTCCTCATAGTGGGCGGGGAAGATCTCGATCACGTCGCCGCGCCGGCGGAACGTGCCGCGCACGAAGCTCTGGTCGTTGCGCTTGTACTGCAGGGCCACGAGGTCGGCCATCAGCCGCCGCTCGTCCACCACCTCGCCGATCTCCAGGCTGAAGGTCATGGCGGTGTAGGTCTCCACCGAGCCGATGCCGTAGATGCAGGAGACCGAGGCGACGATGATCACATCGTCCCGCTCCAGGATCGCCCGCGTGGCCGAGTGGCGCATGCGGTCGATCTGCTCGTTGATCGACGAGTCCTTCTCGATATAGGTGTCGGTGCGGGGGACGTAGGCTTCGGGCTGGTAGTAGTCGTAGTAGCTGACGAAGTATTCCACCGCGTTGTCGGGGAAGAAGCTCTTGAACTCCCCGTAGAGCTGGGCGGCCAGGGTCTTGTTGGGGGCGAGGATCAGGGCCGGGCGCTGGGTCTCGGCGATGATCGAGGCCATGGTGAAGGTCTTGCCGGAACCGGTGACGCCCAGCAGCACCTGATCCCCCTCGCGGGCCTTGATGCCCTCCACCAGTTCCTTGATCGCCGTAGGCTGATCGCCGGCAGGGGAGTAGGGCGCGACGAGGTTGAACTTTCGGCCGCCTTCGGACTTTTCCGGCCGCGCCGGCCGGTGCGGCGCCCACGCCGAAGAGACCGACTGCGGCACGTCCATAATGAACCGCGCCGACGCCTCTTCAACGCCAGGCGGCCCGACGGCGGCGTCGAGCTGGGCGGACTGATCGGCAAGCGGAGCAGGACGGGAACGGGCCATGAACGGAAGGTAGGGCGCGGGCGCGAGGTTGGCTAGGCGCCGATCATGGTTTCAAATGCCGGCTGGCGTCCATCGCCTGGTGCAGCACGCGGATGATGTCTATGGCGTCATCGCCGTCGCGGTAAAAGATGACGTGTGAACCTACGAGCAGCTTGAAGTAGCCCTCCAGCACGTCCGTCCTGCGGCCGAGTTCGCTTCCGTTCGCCAGACCTTCAAACGCCGTGACGAGATCGCCGATGTAGCGCTCCGCCTGCCGCAGCGACCAGGTTCTGAGGGCATAGATGTAGACGCCTTCCAGGTCTTGGACGGCGAGGGGCGCCAGCCTGTAGGCTTTAGCCCTCTTCGCCATAGGTCTCCCGCATTTTCCGCAGGAAAGCCACGCTGTCGAACGGCGCGGGAGGGCCGGAGTTTTCACCGTCGATCAACGCTTGGCGTAAGGCCCGAACCTTGGCTTCGTTCTCCTCAAGAAGTCGAAGCCCCGCGCGCACAACATCGCTGGCGGAGCTGTAGCGACCCTCACGAACCTGGGTTGAGATAAAGTCTGCGAAGTGCTCGCCAAGCGATACGGATGTGTTTTGGTGCTGAGCCATGACCTGTTTCCTTGTCCAGCCCAATACCAAAACTTGGTATTGACTTCAACGCTCTATGTTCGCTCTCAATCAATCAGCCGCGCCCCACGCTCGGACGTGAGGTAGCGCCAGACCCACTGCGACGCCACCGAAAGCGGGTGGCCGAAGCCGATCAGGAGGTAGACGTGGACGAAGCCCCAGAGCATCCACGCCAGCCCCTTCGTCAGCTGTAGCGGGCCGACCACGAACACGGCGGAGGAGCGGCCGATCACCGCCGTGTCGCCGCGGCTGGAATAGCGGAAGCGGGCGAGCTTCAGCGGCCCGGTTTTGAGCAGCGGCGCGGGGCGGCGGCGTAGCTGGTGGGCCAGGTGGATGGCCTGCTGGGTCGCCACTTGGGCGAGGGCCGGCAGCGGCTTGCCGCCCTGTTCGACGCGGGCGAGGTCGCCGATGGCGTAAACGCGGTCGAAGCCGGGGACCGACAAGTCCTCGCCGACAGTGATGCGGCCCTGCTTGTCCATTTCGACGCCAAGCCAGGCGGCGCCAAGGGCGGCGCGGATGCCGGCGCCCCAGACGATGCTGGAGCACTCGATCCGCTGGCCGGCCGCAGTCACCGCGCCCGCTTCGATCGCCTCCACCTTGGCGTTCAGCCGCACCTCCACGCCGATCTCCCCCAGAGCCTTCAGCGCGTACCGCTGCGAGGCCGGCGGGAAGGCGGCCAGAAGCTTATCGCCCGCTTCGATCAGGATCACCCGCGCCGAGGCCGGATCGATGCGGCGGAAGTCCTTGGCCAGGGTATAGCGGGCCAGTTCGGCGATCGTGCCGGCCATCTCCACCCCGGTCGGGCCGCCGCCGATGACGACGATGGTCATCAGCGCCTTCAGCCGCTCGGGATCGGCGGTGGTCTCCGCCTGCTCGAAGGCGCGCAGCAGGCGGGCGCGGATGGCCCGGGCGTTGTCGATGGTCTTCACCCCCGGCGCGTGCTCGGCCCAGGCGTCGTGGCCGAAGTAGTCGTACATGGAGCCGGTGGCGAGGATCAGCACGTCGTAAGGCAGGTGGCCGCCGTCCTGCAGCCGCACCTGCCGGGCGACCGCGTCCACGCCCTCCACCGTCGCCATCACCGTGTCGATGTTCGGATAGGCCGCCAACACCTGACGCACCGGCGCGGTGATGTCGGCGGGGGAGAGGGCGGCGGTGGCCACCTGATAGAGCAGAGGGGTGAACAGATGGTAGTTGCGTTGGTCGACGATGGTGACCCGCAGGCCCGAATGGCCGAGCGCCGTGGCGCAGGACAAGCCGCCGAACCCGGCGCCGACGATGACCACATGCGGCGCGTCCCCCACCGGGGCGGGCGTGCGGTCGGGGCTCTCGCGTGGCTGGCTGTCCATCATGTGCCGATCCTAGCACGTCGCTGGGAAAGGGCCGTGCTTGTCCTGAACGCAAGCCGCCAGGGGCGCCCGCCGTCTTCCGAATGCGGACGACGGCCCGGACGGCGGCTTCTTCAACGATGACGGCGTGGTTTCCTGGTAAAGCTCGGGCGATCCATCGTCATCGGCCTTGTGGGCTGAACTCGCGCATGTCAGCCTAACCGCCGACGGGCTCACGGGGCGTCCTGTCGCGAAACGACCGATTTCCTGTGTCGCTACAGTCGGTCAAAGAGGCTTCCAGACTTTGAGTAGCGTGACTGACCACAAGGCCGACGTCGACATGATCGGCGCCCTGCCCTCGGTGCCGACCATTCTGGAGGTGGTGTGCCGCACCACCGGCATGGGGTTCGCCGCCGTGGCCCGGGTGACGTCGGAGCGGTGGATCGCCTGCAATGTGAAGGACGATATCGCCTTCGGCCTTGTCCCCGGCGGCGAGCTGGAGGTCGAGACCACCATCTGCCACGAAATCCGCCAGACCGGCGAGGCGGTGATCGTCAATCACGTGGCGGAAGATCCCTGTTTCGCCGGCCACCACACGCCCCTGCAGTATGGCTTCCAGAGCTACATCTCGATGCCCATCGTGCTGCCGAACGGCGAGTTTTTCGGCACCCTCTGCGCCATCGATCCCGCGCCGCATAAGCTCGACAATCCCGAGACGGTGGCGATGTTCAGGCTGTTCGCCGACCTGATCGCTATGCACATCGACGCCCACCAGCGGGCGGAGTTGAGCGAGGGCGCGCTCCTCGACGAACGCAAGACGGCGGAGCTTCGGGAGCAGTTCATCGCCGTCCTCGGCCATGACCTCCGCAATCCCCTGGCCTCCATCGACGCGGGGACCAAGCTGCTGCTGAGGCACGGCGCGCTGACCGCCAAGGCCCACAGCATCGTGGTCGCCATGCAGAGCAGCGCCGACCGTATGGCCGCCCTGATCGAAAACGTGCTGGATTTCGCCCGCGGTCGGCTGGGCGGGGGATTGAGCCTCAACCGGTCGGACGAGGCGATGGCGCCCATCCTGAACCAGGTGATCGACGAGTTGCGCTCCAGCTGGGCGGATTGCCCGATCGAGACCGACTTCGCCATCGACCGCCCGGTGAACTGCGACCGGGTGAAGATCGCGCAACTGTTCTCCAACCTTCTCGGCAATGCGCTGACCCACGGCGCCAAGACCGCCCCGGTGGTGGTCCGCGCCGCGACGGAAGGCGATCTGTTCACCCTGTCTGTGACCAACCCGGGCAAGGATATCCCGCCGGACGCTTTGGCGCGCCTGTTCCAACCCTTTGCGCGGGGCGGCAATGTCACCAACGCCCAGGGCCTGGGGCTAGGGCTCTACATCGCCTCGGAGATCGCCAGGGGCCACGGCGGGACGCTGACGGCCGCGTCGGCGGGCGGGACGACCACCTTCACGTTCACGATGCCCCTCGCCGGGTAAGGCGCTCAGCTAATCTTTACCTCGCCCGGTCACAAAAGAGACGGCGAGGCGAGCTGGGCGAGATGGTCGATCTTTCATTCTTGAGGCTGGGCGGCGCACAACCAGTGTGGTCCGGTCAGGCGGAGCCCGTTGAGCAGAGGCGAGCCGCCGCCCTGTCATCGACGCGAAACGGACTTTTGACCCTCGGCGCGTTCGGGGTCGTCGCCGGCCTCTGGCTCCTGACCCACATCTATCAGGGCGTCCTACTGGACTCGCGGGTCTACATCGGCCGGGCGATGGCCGACCTCGCGCCCGCCACCATCGGCCGGGACCTGATGTTCGCTCATGACGGACAGGCCAAGTTCAGCATCTTCACCCTCCTGACCCGCAGCCTGGTCGCCGCGTTCGGGCCGCAGCGGGCGGCGACCCTCCTGGCGATGACCGGGACCGGGCTGTGGTTCGCGGCGGCGACGGCCTTCTTCACCCGCATCGCCAAGGGTAGGCTGGCGTGGGCCATGCTGGCCTGCCTCGCCGTGTTGCCGAGCACCTACGGCGGCCTGAGCATCATTCCGTTCGGCGAGGCGTTGGCGACGCCGCGCCCGTTCGCAGAGGCGGGAGTGCTGGCCGCCCTGACCTTCGCCCTGGACGGTCGCCGACCTGTAGCCTCGGCCTTGCTCATCGCGGCGGGCCTGTTTCATCCCCTGATGGCGCTCTGCGGCTTCGGCGTGTTCTTCGTCCTCATCGGTTGGGAGGATCGGCGCTGGATCGCGCCGGCGGCGGGACTTGCGGGGTTGGCGGTGATCGCCGGCGCGCTTGGGGCGCCGATCGCGGCCCGCCTGTTCCAGCGGGTCGACCCGGATTGGCTGGCGCTCCTGCGCCTGCGCAATCCCTACCTGTTTCCCGGCCTTTGGCCGCTCTCCACCTGGAGCCAGTCCGTCCTGCAGGTGACCACCACCGTCATCGCCGCCCTGCTGCTGCGAGGACGGGCGCGCATCCTCTTTGCCGCCGCGGCGAGCGTGGCCGTGGCGATGGTGGCGGCGTCGTGGCTGCTTGGCGATGTCTGGCCAAACCTTCTGATGTTGCAGGTCCAGCCCTGGCGGGCGCTCTGGATCACGGCCGTGTTCGGCGCGGCGGGCGTCGGGCTCTGCGGGGTCAAGCTCTGGCAGGGCGGACCGGCGTCGCAGATCGCACTGGCGGCTCTGGCGGTCGGCTGGCTGGCGCCGGACTCGCCCGCGGCGCTGATCGCCTCGCCTCTGGCCCTGATCCTGTTCGGCTTGGACCGTTTCGGCAAAGGCGTCGGCATCGGCCAGTCCGTGGTCTACACCGCCTGGGCGCTCGCCGCCTTGTTGGGGGCGATCCAGGTTTGGCGCATCGCCGCGTTCGGACTGCAGGCGGTGGCCGCCATGCCGCCTTCCGCCTACGCCGACGCCTTCCTGATCGCCCTGCATCTTGAGGCCGTGGTCATCGTGCCCCTGGCCATCTGGGCGGCGTCCGTCCGGCCCGAGCGGTGGACCCGGATCGCGACGTGGCTTCTGCCCGCGCTGGGCGCGGCGCTGTTCGCCTTTGGCGCCTTGAGATGGGACCGCGCCCCCGCCGATCCCTCGCCCGATCTGGCGCGGCTGATGGCTGGACGCCCGGGGGCGGTGGAGTGGATCGATGGGGACGTCCAGGCGTGGAGCCTCGCGGGCCGCGCCAACTGGGCCAGCGAAATCCAGGGCGCCAGCATCGTCTTCTCCCGCGAGCAGGCCATGGCGTGGCGTTCGCGGATGCGGCTTATGCTCCAGCTCCACCTCGTCGGTCCGCACATTCTGGACCCGTTCGCCCAGGTCGAGGGCTACGTCACCCGGCCGACGGGCGCGGCGCTGAACGCCCTGTGCCGAACGCCGGACGGTCCCGCCTGGATCGTCAGCCCGGTGATCGAGGGCGAGCCGCCGCCGAACGCGCCCCACACGCAAATCTGGCGGCCTGAGCGTCCCGGCTACATCTACGGCGGTCAGTTCCGCTGGCTGAAGATTGCGGCCTACGCGGTGACCCGCTGCGACCGGAGCTGACGCTTCCGCCGTCTTGCGCCTGAAGCCTCGTCGTGCCAGCTTGGCCTTCGTTCGATCGCTTAGGAGGCTTCATGCGCCGCGCCCTCGTCACCGCCGCCGTCCTGGCGTTCAGCCTGACCGCGCTATCGGCGCCCGCCGCCCTGGCGGCGCCCTGCAAAGACGCCAAGGGCAAGTTCATCAAGTGCCCGCCGCCGGCGCCGGTTAAGGTGGTTCGCTGCAAGGACGCTTCGGGCAAGTTCGCCAAGTGCGGCGCGCCGGGCGCAAAGCCCGTCTAGGCTTTAGCCCGCCTACCTGAGCGGAAAGCTCAGCGTCACCTTATGGCCAGGTGCGGCCGCCGTTATAGCCAGTTCTCCCCTTAGCCCTGAGGTCATGGCCCTGACGATGCGCATTCCAAGCCCCGTGGACTCGGGCTTCTGCTCCACGACGCCGACGCCGTCGTCCTCCACCGTCAGGCTGGCGCGCGGCCCGTCCGAGGCGACGAGGATGCGGATTTCGCCCTCTCCCTGCGGATAAGCGTATTTCAGGGCGTTGGTGACCAGCTCGGCGACGACGATGCCGACGGAGACCGCCTTGTCGGTAAGCACCGACACATCGTCCGCGATCAGCTTCAGCTTCACATCCCGCCGGGCGTTCTGCCCAAGCTCCTGCACTAGACTGTCTAGGTAGGGCTTCAGCGCCACCTTGGAGACGTCCCCCGAGGCGTAGAGCCGCTGATGCACCCGCGCCACGGCTATGATCCGCGCCCGGGTCTCGTTGAGGGCGTCCCGCGCCGCCGGCTCGCTCACCTGATCGGTCTGCATCGAGACCAGGGTGGAGACCAGCTGCAGGCTGTTGGCGACCCGGTGGTTCACCTCGTTCATCAAAAGCTCGCTGCGATCTCGCGCCGCCTTGGCCTGGGCCTCCGCCTCGATCGACCGCTGCAACCCGAACGCCTGCAGCCAGCTGGCGAAGGTGATGGAGAGGGTGATGGCCAGCCCCGCCGCCACGATGGGCAGGATGGTGGTGGTCATCGGCCAGCCGTCGAACTTCGGCGAGGCGGAGAACTGCACCGTCCACCGGCGGCCCGCCACCATGTGGGTCGTCACGTTCACAAGATCGCTCCGCGCCGCGCTTTGGGATTTTGAATCATAAAGCAGGCGATCCGACGCGATCGGCCCATCGTAAACCCGCACGTTGATCTCGTTCAGATAGCCAAGATCGGCGAGGGTCGATTGGAATAGGCTTTGATTTCGAAAGCTGCCGTAGACCCAGCCCAGGAACCGCTTTCCACCCGGGGCCGCTGGATCGACGCGATTGATGGGCAAAAACAGGATCAGGTGCGCGGGTCCCGTCGTCGGGTCAGTCAGGGACTTCAGTTGGGTGCTGAGCCGAGGCGCGCCCGAGGCGCGGGCGCTGTCCATCACGCCCCGCCGCATCGCCTCGCCATAAAGGTCGGCTCCCATTTTCTTTGGATCGATCCTGCCGGTCGGATAGGCGAAGAGGACGGTGCTGTCGCCGGTGGGCTTCATGGCGAGCGGCGCTCGCGCCAACACGGCCGCCGCGTCGGCTCGTGCAGCGGGCGCAGCGCCCTGGCCCAGCCACCAGACCACCCCCACCAGCCGAAGCCCGGGATAGTTGTCGGGAACCCCTGCCAAGGGCATGAACTGCGAGAGGCGGGCGATATCCGGCGATCCGCTGGTGGCCACCTGCGCCGCCGTGCTGCGCAGAAGGCCGGTGTAGGTGTCGAAGCTGTGGTCGATGGAGCGCAGCGCCTGTTGCTGCAGCCGGTCGAAATGCTCCGCATCCCGCAGTCTGACGTAGTGAGCCGTGGTGAAGGCGGCGGCGGCGGTGAACACCAAGCCTGCGATGAGAACCGCCACCGGAATTGCGTACTGACGCCAGGGAAGCCGCGACAGCGCCACCGTGACTTACCCCTTTCAACCGTTGCCGTTCGATAACTTGAGAACGCCTACGCTTGTTCCAGAAAACCCTTATGGAGCCAAGGACTGCGTGCGGTCAGAAGGTCGCGGCCTTGAGTTATGCTCACTTAAAGTATAAGTCAGGAGCGCTCGGCGCCGACGCCGGTTTGGATTAGCCTGCCGCGCATGTCCGCTCCCCTGCCCTTCTTCTCGCCCTACGCCCATGGCTTGATGAGGGTAGGCTGCGCCACGCCGGCGGCGACGCCGGCTGATCCCGCGGCAAATGGGGGGTCGATCCTCGCTTTGGTGCGACAGGCGCACGCGGAGAATGTGGCCGTCGTGGTTTTTCCTGAACTCTGCGTCACCGCCTACGCCATCGACGATCTGCACCTGCAGGAGACCTTGCTGGATACGGCGGAGATAGAGATCGGCAAGCTCTGCGAAGCCAGCCGCGATCTCGATCCCCTGTTCGTGGTGGGCGCGCCGTTGCGCTCTCAGGGCCTGCTCTACAACTGCGCCATCGCCGTCCATAGAGGGCGGATCGTCGGCGTGACGCCCAAGACCTATCTGCCCAACTATCGTGAGTTCTACGAGGATCGCTGGTTCACGTCCGGTGCGGGCGTGATCGCCCGAACCATCCGCATCGCTGGCCAAGATGCGCCCTTCGGCGTCGACCTCCTGCTCCGCTCCACCGGAACCTGCCCCTTCGTCGCCCATATGGAGATTTGCGAGGACCTCTGGGTCCCAAATCCGCCGTCGGGGTTCGCGGCGACAGCAGGGGCGGAGCTTCTGCTGAACCTCACCGCCTCCAATATCACCATCGGCAAGGCGGACATGCGCCGCCTGCTCTGTATGGCGCAGTCGGCGCGATGCCTCGCGGCCTACGCCTATTCGGCGGCGGGCCCCGGCGAATCCACCACAGACCTCGCCTGGGACGGCCAGACCGGGGTGTTCGAACTCGGGGTCATGCTGGCGGAGGGGGAGCGGTTTAAGCCCGGCCCGCATCTGACCAGCGTAGACGTGGACCTCGGCCGCCTGCGCGCCGAACGCATCCGCCAGGGCAGCTTTGGCGACGGCCGGCGCATCAGCCAGCCGGATTTCCCCTACCGGACCGTCGCGTTCGAGCTGAACGCGCCCAAGGGCGAGATCGCCTTGCAGCGCCCTATCGAGCGCTTTCCCTACGTGCCGTCCGACCCCTTGCGGCTGAAGGAGGATTGCCAGGAGGCGTGGAGCATCCAGGTTCAGGGACTGGCGCAGCGCCTGAAATCCACGGGCCTCAAGCATCTGGTGATCGGCGTCTCCGGCGGATTGGATTCCACCGAGGCGCTGATGGTGGCGGCCAAGGCGATGGATCACCTGGAGCTGCCCCGCGCCAACATCATGGCCTATACCCTGCCGGGGTTCGCCACCTCGGACGCCACCAAGGCCAACGCCTGGACCCTGATGCGCGGTCTCGGCGTCACGGCGGAGGAGATCGACATCCGCCCCGCCGCCGAGCAGATGCTGAAGGACCTTGGCCACCCGTTCGCCAAGGGCGAAGCGGTCTATGATGTGACATTCGAGAACGTGCAGGCGGGTCTTCGCACGGACTACCTGTTCCGCCTGGCCAACCGGCACGGCGCGATTGTCGTGGGGACCGGCGACCTGTCGGAGCTGGGGCTCGGCTGGTGCACCTACGGCGTGGGCGACCAAATGAGCCACTACAATCCGAACGGCGGGGTGTCGAAGACCCTGATCCAGCACCTGATCCGCTTCGCCGCCCAGTCCGGCGAGTTCGATGCGCAAACGGCCGAAGTGCTGCACGCCATCCTCGACACCGAAATCTCCCCCGAACTTGTGCCGGTCGGTAAAGGCGGGACGGGACCGCAGTCCACCCAGGCCGTGGTCGGCCCCTATGCGCTGCAGGACTTCAACCTCTTCCACCTCACCCGCTTCGGCTTCAAACCGTCCAAGATCGCTTTTCTGGCTTGGAGCGCCTGGCATGACGCGACAGGCGGCGCCTGGCCGGAAGACATTCCCGCCGCTGACCGCCGCGCTTACGATCTCGTCGAGATCAAGCGGTGGCTCCGCCTCTTCCTCACCCGCTTCTTCGCCAACCAGTTCAAGCGGTCGGCCCTTCCCAACGGGCCGAAGATTTCCTCCGGCGGGTCGCTCTCGCCGCGCGGGGACTGGCGGATGCCGTCGGACGCTTCGGCGGCGGCGTGGCTTTCGGAGCTGGACGCCAACGTCCCCGGCTGATCTTCCGGTTAGACAATGCGCTGCTCGCATAATTGTTATGAGCGCCGTTCAAGAAACCTCTTTACGACTGGCCCGTTCTGGGACAAGCTCAAGGATCAGGTACTGCTGCGGTAGACGGCGGACCTCTTGGAGGTAGATATGGACCAGTCGATTATCGACCGTGGATGGTTGGCGACAGTGATGGCCTGGGTCATCTCCGCGCTGGTGTGCGCCGCGACCCATTCCAGGACATCGGGGCTTTAAACCTCGTTCCACGATCTGATCGCGTCGGGCTTTCCGCGCGGCGATAATGACGTCATGCTTGGGCCAATGCCCGAGCCACAGCCCTTTTTCAGAGCTACAAAACTCCGCAGCCTTGGCGCGTCGCTCATCGCGACAGCGCTCGCCGCCAGCCCGGCCTTGGCGCAACCCCCGCCTCCAGCGCCTTCGCCGCAGCAAAGACAGAGGGTGATCGACCTCGCCTATGTGCTGGGCGAGGCCCACGCCCTGCACCGGCTTTGCGCCGGGCCTGAGGACAATACCTGGCGCGCCCGCATGGGCCGCCTTCTGAAAGCAGAGGCGCCGGATGCAGCCTATCGTCAGCGGCTGATGGAAAGCTTCAACGCCGGCTTCGTGGCCGACGGCGCCGTCTATCCCAAATGCAGCCTGAAAAGCGCCGATGCGGAAAAAAACGTCGCCGCCAAGGGGCGGGGCATCGCCCGGCGCCTCGCAGCGGGGGCGCCGCCTTGACAAGAGCGCGCCGTTCGCTCTGATTTGAGCACAATAGGTCAGGGCCAACACTCGCACCAGATTGGAGCGGCGCTTCGTCGCGCGACATCTATCGGTTCGATCTGCTATGGCTTGCTTATTGCTAGGTGAGATTTCCTTGTTCGATTTGGGCTAAGAATTCGGATGCAGACGATCTACGAACTTTACCTGCAAAATCCGTTTTGGATCTGGCTCGGCGTGGGCGCGGTGTTCGTCGCGCTGGATATCGCCACCGGTACGGGCAAGCTGATCTGGCCGGGGGTGGCGGCGGCGGCCTTGGCCTTCATCAATCTGGCGGAGGTGCGCTTGGGCTTGCCGGTGGAGATCGGCGTCTTTCTGGTGGTGTCCGCCGTGGGCGTGCTTGTGACCTCCGGATTGCATCGCCGGCGGCCGCACGCCTCTCCCGACAACACTTTGCAAACTGAAAAGCGGACGGCCGCGCCCACGCCTGAGACTCTGGAGGCGGCCAGCCAGGACCGCACCGGCCGCCTGATCGGCCGCATCGGCCGCACCACCGGCGAGTTCGTCAACGGGGTCGGCCGCGTCTGGATCGACGGGAGCGAATGGGGCGCTGAGATCGACGCCGGCGAGGACGTGCTTCCCGCCGAGGCGCCGGTCCGCGTCATGGGCGTCACCGGCGGTGTGCGATTGCAGGTTCGCGGTCTGATGGCGGGCTAAAGCGTGCGGTCCTATATCAGCGGGCGATGCTGCGCCCCGAAGACCTGATCTGCCCCAAGCCTGAGGGCCTCTACTGCCCGCCCGGCGACTTCTATATCGACCCCGTGCGCCCGGTGGACCGGGCGGTCATCACCCACGGCCACGCCGACCACGCCCGCGCCGGCCACGGCGCGGTGGCGGCGACACCGGAAACCCTCGACATCATGCGCGTGCGCTATGGCGAGGATTTTACTGGGACGCGCCAGCCGCTCGTTTATGGCGAGACCATCGAGCGGAACGGGGTGGAGATAACCCTGGTCCCCGCCGGCCATGTGCTCGGATCGGCCCAGGTGGTGACCCGCTGGAAAGGTATGACGGTGGTGACCTCCGGAGACTACAAGCGCCGCCGCGACCCCACCTGCCCGGCGTTCGAGCCCGTTCCCTGCAACGTCTTCATCTCGGAGGCCACCTTTGGCCTGCCGGTGTTTCGCCACCCGGACGCCTCTGACGAAGTGGCCAAGCTGCTGCGTTCCGTTGGGCAGTTTCCCGAGCGGGCCCACCTCGTCGGCGCCTATGCGCTGGGCAAGGCGCAACGGATCATCCGCCTGATCCGCGAAGCCGGCTATGACAAGACCATCTATGTGCACGGCGCGATGGCGCGGCTGAACCGGCTCTACGAGCAGCACGGCGTCGATCTCGGCCCGCTGGCCCCCGCCACGGAAACTTCCAGCAAAGGCGGGGGCGGCAAGAAGGGCGATTTCGCCGGCGCCATTGTGGTCGCGCCGCCGTCATCCTTGCAGGACCGTTGGGCGCGGCGGTTTCCGGATCCCGTCACGGCGTTCGCGTCGGGCTGGATGCGGGTGCGCGCCCGGGCGCGACAGCGGGCGGTGGAGCTGCCGCTGATCGTCTCCGATCACGCCGATTGGGACGAGCTGACCGCCACCGTCGCCGAGCTACGTCCCGGCGAGCTCTGGATCACCCACGGCCGGGAAGAGGCGCTGGAACGCTGGGCCGACCTGAATGGGATCAGGGCCCGCGCCTTGCGTCTCGTGGGCTACGATGACGAAGAGGAAGCGTTTGACGGCCAGGATGTCAGTGCGGATGGAGGTCCTTCTCCCCTTGCGGGGTAAGGACCCTACTTCAGGCTGGAATCGATGTCCTTGCAAGCCTGGATCAGGCCCTGGACCGAGGCGACGGACTTTTCGAACATCGCCTTCTCCTCGTCGTTGGTGGTGAATTCCACCACCTTCTCGACGCCGCCGGCGCCGATCACGGCGGGCACGCCCACGTAAAGGCCGGAGAGGCCGTATTCGCCGTTGAGATAGGCGGCCACGGGCAGGACGCGCTTCTTGTCCTTCAGATAGCTGACGGCCATGGCGACAGCGCTTTCCGCCGGGGCGTAGAAGGCCGATCCGGTCTTCAAAAGGGCCACGATCTCGCCGCCGCCGCCGCGGGTGCGTTTGACGATGCCATCGAGCTCCTCCTGGGTCATCCAGCCTTGCGAAACCAGATCGGGGAGGGGCAGACCGCCGACGGTGGAGTGGCGCACCATCGGCACCATATCGTCGCCGTGGCCGCCCAGGGTCCAGGCGTGAATGTCCTCAATGGCGACGCCGGTCTTCTCGGAAAGGAAGAGGGCGAAGCGGCTGCTGTCCAACACGCCCGCCATGCCCACCACCTTCTCATGCGGCAGGCCGGAGAACTGCTGCAGCGCCCACACCATGGCGTCGAGCGGGTTGGTGATGCAGATGACGAAGGCGTCCGGCGCGTGCGCCTTGATGCCCTCGCCCACGGCCTTCATGACCTTCAGATTGATGCCGATCAGGTCGTCGCGGCTCATGCCGGGCTTTCGGGGGACCCCGGCGGTGACGATGCAGACGTCCGCGCCCTTGATGTCGGCGTAGTCGTTGGCGCCCTTCAGCGAAACCGCCGAGCCGTAGACGGCGGTGGATTGCGCGATGTCCAGCGCCTTGCCCTGCGGGGTGCCCTCCGCGATGTCGAACAGGATCACGTCGCCCAGTTCCTCGCGCGCGGCCACGTGGGCCAGGGTGCCGCCGATCATGCCGGCGCCGATCAGGGCGATTTTCGCACGAGCCATAGGGGAAGGTCTCCGAAGTTAGGTTTTATGGCGGGCGGTCTAGCTCCCGAGGGGGCAAGGGGCAAGGCTGAGGTGGGCGGACCCGTCTTTAAAGTGGCGTCGCCGCAAGAACCGGGCTGCATTGTGGACCGCGGGGCGCGATCCTCCGCTCCAACCCGGAGCCCGCCTATGACCTTCCAAATCTCAGGCCTCGATCCCGCGCCCTTCCAGCAACTGTTCGGTCTCAGCGACGAGGCGTTGAAGGCGCAAGGCGCCATCCGCTACGGGGTTGATCGAACGCCAGGGTTTCCCGAACGGATCGAGATGCGGGACGCCGAGGTGGGCGAGCGTCTGCTCTTGGTCAATTACACTCACCAGCCTGCCGACACACCCTATCGATCCAGCCACGCCATCTTCGTGCGGGAAGGCGCCGAGCGGGCCTATCGGGCGACCGGCGAGACGCCCGAGGTGATGCGTCGCCGCCTGATCTCCCTTCGCGCGTTCGACGCGAACGGCATGATGGTCGACGCCGACGTGGCGGAGGGCCATGCGCTGGAACCCCTGATCGCCCGCCTTCTCGCCGACCCGGCCGTGGATTATCTGCACGCCCACTACGCCCAGTTCGGCTGCTACGCCGCGCGCATCGACCGGGTGTGACGCTGATCGATGAGTTTTCAAGCCGCCGTCAAGCCCATCGATCTTGCACCGACGTAGATGTCGGCTCCAGACACCCGCCCCCTTAAAACAAAGCTTGGCATTAGGGGATCAATCCTGCGTCAAATCGTCCAATCTGTTTCGATGCCCTGAAGACTTGGGCTGCGCTGTGGGCGAAATCCTTATGGCTAAAGGAAAACCCGCTGCCCCAACATTGGACGGCCGGGCCTCGCGGCTCCGCGTCACATGGATAAGCCGCCGATATTAGGCATGTTTATTAAGTTGGCGGTCTCGACTGGGGGCGCCCGATGCTTGCGTCTTTCGGGGGAGTTTTTCATGCTGACCAGCTTCATTCGCCGTGCCCCGCGCCTGGCCCTGCTCGCCGGGTGCGCCAGCCTTTTGATCTCCGTTTCTGGCGCCGGCGCGCAGGATTGGGGCGGCTACCCGCCGCCCGCCTATCCGCCCAGCGCCTACGCCCAAAACCCCTATGCCCAGAGCGCCTACGCCCAGAGCCCGTATGCTCAAGGCCCCTATGCGACCGGCGGTTACGCGCCCTACGCCCAAGGCGGCTACGCCCAGGACCCCTACGCCGGCGGTTACGATCCCTACGCCGCCCAACGCCAGGCCTGGCGTCGTCGTCCAGCGCCACAAGATCAAGCCAATGCCGCGCCGCCCGTTGCGGCCCCCGCCTATGCGTCTCAGGCTCCGTCGGTCCAAGCCGCTCCGGCCGCCGATGCGCCCGCCGTCGTCGCGGCGCCCGCGGCGCCGGTGACCGTGGCCCGCCTCACTCAGACGGCCCCCGCCGCGCCCCAAGTCGCCCCCGGCGC
>CAXTHJ010000047.1:0-22040 GCA_964243985.1 uncultured Caulobacteraceae bacterium
GAAGGGAGGCCGACAGCTTCCCGCTCTTCGGTGGAGCGCTCCGGCGTTTGCGCGGCCGGCGCCGACGCCGCCCCCGCCGCATTCCCCGCGCCCTCGACCTCCAGCACCACGATGCCAGAGCCCACCACAGCCATGTCGCCCGGCGCCCCGGTGATCTCGATCACCGTGCCGGCGACGGGGGAGGTCATCTCCACCGTGGCCTTGTCGGTCATCACGTCCACCAGAGGCGCGTCTTCCTCGATGGTCTGGCCGACGGCCACGTGCCAGGTGACGATCTCCGCCTCGGCGGTGCCTTCGCCTACATCGGGCAGTTTGAAGACGTAGCGGCCCATCAGGAGGCTCCCATCGCTTTACGCATGGCGTCGGCGACCCGTTTGGGCCCCGGAAAATATTCCCACTCGAAGGCGTGGGGATAGGGCGTGTCCCACCCGGTCACCCGCTCGATCGGCGCCTCCAGGTGGTAGAAGCAGTTCTCCTGCACCAGGGCGGACAGCTCCGCGCCGAAGCCGGAGGTGCGGGTGGCTTCGTGCACGATGACGCAGCGGCCCGTCTTCTCGACCGACGCGGTGATGGCGTTGATGTCCACGGGAACCAGGGTGCGCAGGTCGATCACCTCCGCGTCGATCCCGCTCTCGGCGGCGGCGGTCAGGGCCACGTGCACCATGGCGCCGTAGGAGAGGATGGTCACGTCGCGGCCTTCGCGTACCGTCTTGGCCTGGCCAAGCGGCACCTTGTAATAGCCTTCCGGCACTTCGCCGAGCGGGTGCTTGGCCCAAGGCGTCAGCGCCGTCTCCGGCCGACCGTCGAAGGGGGCGTTATAGAGGCGCTTGGGCTCGAAGAACATCACCGGATCGTCGTCCTCGACGGCGGCGATCAGCAGGCCCTTGGCGTCGTACGGATTGCTGGGGATCACCACCTTCAGACCGGCCACGTGGGTGAACAGGGCCTCGGGGCTCTGGCTGTGGGTCTGGCCGCCGAAGATGCCGCCGCCGTAGGGCGAGCGCACGGTGATCGGGCAGGAGAAGTCGCCAGCCGAGCGGTAGCGCAGACGCGCCGCCTCCGACACCAGCTGGTCGTAGGCGGGATAGATGTAGTCGGCGAACTGGATCTCCACCACCGGCCGGATGCCATAGGCGCCCATGCCGATCGCCGCGCCAATCAGGCCGCTCTCGGTGATCGGCGTGTCGAAGCAGCGATGCAGGCCATACTTTTTCTGCAGCCCCTCGGTGGCGCGGAACACGCCGCCGAAATAGCCCACGTCCTCGCCGAACACGAGCACGTCGGGGTTCTGGGCCAGCATCACGTCCATGGCCGAGTTCAGGGCCTGGATCATGTTCATGCGGGAGGTCGCAGAAGCTCCAGGTTCGCGTCTCGGAACTTCACCGTCCATCATTATTGCCTCTAAACTGACCCTTAATCCGCTCATCCCCGCGAAGGCGGGGACCCAGACAGACGGAATGCGACGGGTGGCGGTCTACGTCTACATTCTTGCGAGCGGTCGGAACGGCACGCTCTACACCGGTCACACAGACGATCTGGCCAATCGCGTCTGGCTGCACAAGATGAAGGTTTATCGCGGCTTCACCGCCAAATATGGCGTGGACAAGCTCGTCTGGTACGTCGTGCATGACACGCGTGAAAGCGCTTTCGCGCATGAGCGGCGCATCAAGAAATGGAACCGAGCCTGGAAGCTCCGCATGATTGAAGCGGTCAATCCGGATTGGGACGATCTTTATGAGCGTCTGAACGGTTGAGGCTGCCTCGGCTGGGTCCCCGCCTTCGCGGGGATGAGCGGAATTTTGGAATAACATCCCTAAACCCCCAGCTCCTGCCGCTGTCGCCGAATGTGCCAGGGCTGTTCCTTATAAACGTCGTCGAACATGGTGGCGACGCTGGGGCGTTTGCCTTCGGAGAGGGTGCCGTGGGTTTCCGCCTCCTTGCCGGCGGCTTTCACCAGATCAACCACCGCTTTTTGCAAGGCGTCCTGCTGGGCGTCGGACCACTCGCCGATGGCGATCAGGTGGGCGCGGAGTCGTTCGATGGGATCGCCCAGCGGCCAGCCTTTGGCCTCCTCCGCCGGGCGATAGCGGGCCGGGTCGTCGGAGGTGGAATGGCCCTCCGCCCGATAGGTGAACAGCTCGATCACCGTGGCGCCGAGGTTCGAGCGGGCGCGCTCGGCCGCCCATTGGGTCGCCGCATAGACCGCCAGAAAGTCGTTGCCGTCCACCCGCAGCGCCGGGAGGTTATAGCCGATAGCCCGGCTGGCGAACGGCGCGTCCTCGCCCCCCGCGATGCCGTGGAACGAGGAGATGGCCCACTGGTTGTTGACGATGTTGAGGATCACCGGCGCACGGTAGACGCTAGCGAAGGTCAGGGCGTGGTGGAAATCCCCCTCCGCCGTCGAGCCGTCGCCGATGTACCCGGCGGCGATCTTGTCGTCGCCCTTGTAGGCCGAGGCCATGGCCCAACCCACCGCCTGGCTGAACTGGGTGCCGAGATTGCCGGAGATGGAGAAGAAGCCGTACTCCCGCGCCGAATACATCACCGGCAGCTGGCGGCCCTTCATCGGATCCTTCTCGTTGGAATAGACCTGGTTCATCATGTCCACCAGCGGGTAGCCGCGCTGGATCAGGATGCCCTGCTGGCGATAGGTGGGGAAGCACATGTCCTCCCGGCTCAGCACCATGGACTGGGCCACGGCCACGGCCTCCTCGCCGGTGCATTTCATGTAGAAGCTGGTCTTGCCCTGGCGCTGGGCGCGGTACATGCGGTCGTCGTAGGCGCGGGTCAGCATCATGGCTTCCAGGCCGCGCTTCAGCGTTCCCGCGTCGAGCTTGGGGTCCCAAGCGCCCACCGCGCGGCCGTCCTTGCCGAGCACGCGGATCAGGCCGTAGGCAAGCTCGCGCGTATCCTTCGGCGCCACGTCGATGGGCGGGCGCGGCATGGCGCCGGCTTCGGGGATGTTGAGGTTGGAGAAATCGACGATGTCGCCCGGCCGGAAGCGGGGCTCGGGGATGCGCAGGCTCAAGGCGCGTCTATTCTTGAGGGTGGTCATCAGGGACGGCTCTCCACGCGGGCGGCGGCACGATGTGCATTAAAGGTCGGCGGCTTGGGGATCAACAACCCTTCATACTGTGCCGCCGCGCACGAATTTGGCGCTTCCATCGCTCAAGTTGAGATATTTCACCGCTTGAATCCAGCCGTTGAGCTTGGCGTCATCGCAGCCTAACACTTCTCTCTGGCGTAAGACGTCACGTTCCGGAGACCAACATGGTTCATCGCCCCCTTCGCGCCTCCCGTTCCATCCTTTTCGGCCTGGCGGCCGCCGCGGCGATCGCCTTCGCCCTGCCGCAGGTCGCCGCCGCCCATCCGCTGACAGCGAAGGATCTGGTGGGGCTGGACCGGGTGTCGGACGCCCATGTTTCGCCGGACGGGCGCTGGGCGGCTTACGATCTCGCCGTGCTCGATATGGCCGCCAACAAGCGCAACCATTCGATCTGGGTCGTATCCACCGACGGCAAGGGCGCGCCCGTCAAGCTCGCGGAGGGCTCGAGCCCACGCTGGGCGCCCGTCGGCGCCTCGGTCTACTACCTGGTGAAGGGCCAGGTCTGGCGGCACGATGGCGTCGGCCCCGGCGGCGGGGTGCAGCAGATCACCACCCTGCCGCTCGATGTGGACAGCTTCCGCATCGCGCCTGATGAGAAGACCCTGGTGGTCTCCATGGCCGTGTTCCCCGACGCCGAGGACCCTGCCGCCACCAAGGCGAGGCAGGACGCGCAAGCCAAGACCAAGGCCTCCGGCAAGCTCTACGATAAGCTGTTCATCCGTCACTGGGATACGTGGGCGGATGGGACGAAGAACCACCTGTACGCCCTGAAGCTCGGAGCCGACGGCAAGGCGGTCGGCGCGCCGGTCCCGCTGATGAAGGGCTTCGACGGCGACAGCCCCTCCAAGCCGTTCGGCGGGGACGAGGACTATATGGTGTCGCCGGACGGCAAGGCGGTGATCTTCTCCGCCAGGCTGGCTGGCCGCACCGAGCCGCTCTCCACCAACTTCGACCTTTACGCGACGCCGCTGGACGGATCGTCGCCGCCGCTGGACCTCACCGCCGCCAACAAGGCGTGGGACGCCGGCTCCGCCTTCTCGCTGGACGGCAAGTTCGCCGCCTATCGGGCGATGAGCCGGCCGGGGTTCGAGGCGGACCGGTTCAGGATCATCGTGCACGACGAGACCACCGACAAGGATCGCGAACTCGCCCCCGCCTGGGACCGCTCCGCCGACAAGCTCGCCTGGTCCGGCGACGGCAAGCGCCTCTACGTGCTGGCGACGGAGGACGGCCGCAATCGGCTGTTCGCCCTAGACGCCGCTACCGGCGCGCCGAAGCTCATCACCGGAACCGACGACGTCAGCGACTTCGATGTGGCGCACACCGCGGCCGGCGACGTGATCGTCTACAGCCATGACGCCATGAATGCGCCCGGCCAGATCTTCGCCCTTCGCCCCGGCCGGGCGCCGGTCCAGCTGACCCATGCCGACGACGCCCAGCTGAAGGACGTGCAGTTCTCGCCCTACCAGCGCTTCAGCTTCACCGGCTGGAACGGCGACAAGGTCTCCGGCTGGGTCACCAAGCCCTATGGCTGGCAGCCGGGCGTCAAGTACCCGGTGGTCTATATGATCCACGGCGGGCCGCAGGGCTCGTGGGAGGATAGCTGGTCCGCCCGCTGGAACCCGCAGGTGTGGGCCGGCTGGGGCTATGCGGTGGTGAACGTCGATTTCCACGGCTCCACCGGTTACGGGCAGGCCTTCACCGACGCCATCTCCGGCCACTGGGGCGACCGGCCGCTGGAGGATCTGCAGAAGGGCTGGGCGGCGGCGCTGGGGCAGAACCCCTGGATCGACGGCTCGCGGGCCTGCGCGGCGGGGGCTTCCTACGGCGGCTTCATGACCTACTGGATCGCCGGGGTGTGGAACGCGCCGTTCAAGTGCCTGATCGACCACGACGGCGTGTTCGACAACCGCATGATGGGCTACGAGACCGAGGAGCTGTGGTTCTCCGAGTGGGAGAACGGCCACACGCCGGTCTGGGAGAACCCCGACAACTACGAGCGGTTCAACCCGATCGACCATGTGAAGGACTGGTCCAAGCCCATACTGGTGATCCATTCGGCCAAGGATTTCCGCATTCCGCTGGACCAGGGGATCGCCGCCTTCACCGCCGCGCAACGCAAGGGCATTCCCAGCCAATTCCTGACCTTCCCGGACGAGAACCACTGGGTGCTGAAGCCGGCCAACTCGCTGCAATGGCACGATACGGTGGAGGCGTGGCTGAAGCGGTGGAATCCGGCGAACTGACTCTTCACTTGTCATCCCGGCCGGGATGACAAGTGTTGGAGAGAAACCCGAGGAACGCCCATGACCACCCGCCCCGAAAGCCTCGGCCTCTCCTCCGAACGGCTGAAGCGTCTGGACGCCCACTTCGACGCCAAGTACGTGCAGACCGGCAAGCTGCCCTTCGCCATGACCCTAGTTGCGCGGAAGGGCGAGGTGGCGCACCACGGCTTCTCGGGCGTGATGGACGAGGCGCGGGGCAAGCCGGTGCAGGCCGACAGCCTGTTCCGCATCTATTCCATGACCAAGCCGCTCACCTCCGTCCTGTTCATGATGCTGGTGGAGGAGGGCAAGGTGGCCTTGGACCAGCCGGTGCACAGCCTGATCCCATCCTGGAAGACTCTCGGCGTCTATGCCGGCGGCTGGGACGTGATGCAGACCAGACCCTGCGCCCGCCCGATGCGGATGGTGGATCTGCTGCGCCACACCTCCGGCCTCACCTATGGCTTCCAGCAACGCACCAACGTCGACGCCGCCTATCGCAAGCATGGCGTCGGCGTGCTCGAAAAGGCGGTCAGCCTGGACGCCATGATCGAGGCGCTGGCTAAACTCCCGCTGGAGTTCTCTCCCGGCGAGGCGTGGAACTACTCCGTCTCCACCGACGTGCTCGGCTATCTGATCGGCCAGATCGAGGGCAAGCCGTTCGAACAAGTGCTGAAAGAGCGGCTGACCGGCCCCCTCGGCATGGACGACACCGATTTCCTGGTGAAGGAGAGCGAGCGCAGCCGCCTCGCCGCCTGCTCCGCCATCAACGCCAAGGGCGAGCGGGTGCTGCAGGACGATCCGGAAAAGAGCCCCTATCTGCAGCCGCCCGTGCTGGTCTCGGGCGGCGGCGGCCTGGTCTCCACCGCGGCGGACTATTTGAAGTTCTGCCAGATGATGCTGAACGGCGGCGAGGCGGGCGGCGTGCGCTACCTCAGCCCCAAGACCATCGCCCTGATGACTTCAAACCACCTGCCGGGCGGGGTGGACCTGCCGCAGCTCTCCCGGTCGCTCTTCAGCGAAGTGGCCTACGACGGCGTCGGCTTCGGCCTCGGCTTCTCCGTCACCATTGACCCGGCGCGGACGCTGCTTCCCGGCACGGCGGGGGAATACGCCTGGGGCGGCGCGGCCTCCACGGCCTTCTGGATCGATCCCAAGGAAGAGCTGATCGTCATCTTCATGACCCAGCTGATCCCGTCGAGCTTCTATCCGATCCGGCGGGAGCTGCGCACCCTGGCCTATGCGGCCATCACCGAAAGCTTCGCCTAACGATCACCAGTCATCCCCCGCGCGCCCAAAACGAAAAAGGAGCGGCGGGATTATCCCGCCGCTCCCAGTCTTCAGGCCGCCTCGATGAAGGCCGAGGCGTTTATGTCGCCCGCGGTCTTAGCCTTGGAACAGGCTGAGCAGGATCGAGGAGGAGGAGTTGGCGATGGAGAGGGCCTGGGCGCCGAGCTGTTGCTTGGTCTGCAGGGCCGTCAGGTTGGCGCTTTCCTTGGCCACATCCGCGTCCACCAGGTTGCCAACGCCCGTGGTCAGGGTGTCGGTCTGGCTTTGCACGAAGGAGAGCTGGCTGTTGAGGGCGTTGACGCCCGTGCCGAGCTTGGCCACCGCGGCGTTGACGTTGGTGATCGAGTTGTTGACCAGGGTCAGAACCGCCGACGCCGTGGCGTTGGAGGTGAAGGTCGCCGCCGCCGTCACCGTCACCGTTGTACCACCCAAGGCGAGGCTCACCGCCGCCACCGTCACCTTCACTGCGCCCGAAGCCGAGGCCAGGGCCATGACCGCCGTGCCGCCGGTCTTGATCATGTTGGTGCCGTTGAAGTCGGAGGTGGAGACGATCTTGCCGATCTGGTTGCGCAGCGCGGTAAAGTCGTTGGCGTAGTTGGTGATGTCGGTGGAGGAGGCGGACGGATCGGTGGCCGCCAGGGCCTTGGCCTTCATCTGGTTCAGAAGGTCGGAGATGGTCTGACCGGCGGAGACCGCCACGTCCGCCACCGAAATGCCGCGGTTCAGGCTGTCTTGCACCGACCCCAGGGCGCCGATGGTGGAGCGTTCGTTCTGAGCCACGGCCCAGGTGGCGCCGTTGTCGGTGGCGCTGGCGACCTTCAGGCCGGTGGAGATGCGGTTTTGGGTGGTCTGCAGCGCTGAATTGGTGGCGTTCAGGCTTTCCAGCGCGACCAGGGCGCCGGCATTCGTGTTGACGCTGTTCAGCGACATGCGTGTCTTCCTTCTGCACATTATGCCCTCGTTTTAAGGGCGTCCGCATCTTTAGGCAGAAGGACTATATTTGAGCTTAAAAGTCGTGGTTACCATCGGATGAATCGAAGAGGGATCTTCGGCGACGCCTGTGAAGTCTTCGCAAGTCTTAACGCGTATTACCGTCGACCTTCTTCTATCTTGGTCAGAAGGCCCTCAAGAGTCGCCAGCGTGTCCGCTTCTCCAGCCGGTTTGTCCCACCGGATGCGGTTGATCCTGGGAAAGCGCATGGCGACGCCGGACTTGTGGCGGGTGGAGCGTTGCAGCCCCTCGAACGCCACTTCGAACACCAGGCCGAAGCCCCGGTCGGCGCGCACGCTCCTGACCGGCCCGAAGCGCTCGAGGGTGTTGTCTCGCACGAACTTGTCGATGCCCTTCAGCTCCTCGTCGGTGAAGCCGAAATAAGCCTTGCCCACCGGGGTCAGCGCGCCTTCGGGCGTCCAGACGCCGAAGGTGTAGTCGGAATAGAAGCTCGAGCGTTTGCCGTGCCCCCGTTGGGCGTACATCAGGACGGCGTCCACCAGGTGCGGATCGCGCTTCCACTTGAACCAGGGACCCTTGGGGCGGCCGGCCTCATAGACGCTGTCCCACCGCTTCAGCATCAGCCCTTCGGCTTGAGACGCGTCGCCGTCCGGCGGATCGGCGCGCAGCTCGGCCAGCTTGTCCCAGCTGTGGAAGGGCGCCAGCGGGGAGAGGTCCAGGCGGTCATTGCCGTAGCGGGTGATGAAATCCTCCAGCCGCATGCGGCGATCCTGGAAGGAGAGGGCGCGGAGGTCCTCGCCACCCTCGGCCATCAGGTCATAGGCGCGGATGCCGGCCGGGTGGGCGGCCATGGTCTTGGCGTCCACGGCCTTGCGGTTCAGCCGCTGCTGCAGGTCGCCGAAGGGCTGGACGCGATGGTCCTTCAAAACCAGGAGTTCGCCGTCGATCACCCCCTCGAAATCCAGCGCCGCCATCAGGTCGGGGAAGGCGCCGCTGATCTCGTCGCCAGTGCGGCTGTAGAGTTTGGCCACCACCTCGCCGTCGGCGCCGCGCTCGCGCACCGCCTGCACGCGGATGCCGTCCCACTTCCACTCGGCGGCGTAGTGGGCGGGATCGAGCTTGGGGAAGTCCGTCTCCTCGTCCACCGCCTGCGCCAGCATCACTGGGCGGAAACGGCCGGGAGCATCGGGGCTCGGGCGCGGCCCCCGCCCCTCCAGCCAGGCGAACAGCTCGCCGTAGGGTGGATCGAGGGCGTGCCAGACCTCCTCGATGTCCGACACCGTCACCGAGACGCCATAGCCCGCCGCCATGTCCGCCGCCGCCTGCTTGGCGAGGCGGGCGGAGAGGCCGACCCGAAGCGCCCCGGTCAAGAGCTTCAACAGCGCCCAGCGGCCGTCCGCGTCCAGCGCGTCCAGCCATCCCTCGATCAAGTTCTGCGTCGATGAGCGGTGGGCGGCGCGCAGTTCGTCCACCACCTCGTTCAACTCGGGCTCGCGGTTGGCGCCCGGCTTGGCGGGCCAGACCAGCGCCACCGTCTCCGCCAGATCCCCCACGTAGTCGTAGGACCAGCGGAACAGCTGCGAATCCACCCGCGCCTCCACCGCTTTGCGGATCATCGCCGGCTTGGCCGCGTCGAAGGTCAGCTCGCCGGTGAGGCACGCCAGCGCCCAGCCCCGCTCAGGGTCCGGCGCAGCGTTCAGATAATCGCGCACCAGCACAAGCTTGGCGTTGCGTGACGCGGTGAAGGAGAGCCGATCGAGAAGGGTGGCGAAGGCGCGCATGGGCTCAATGTAAGGCGTAACGCTCCAACGTCATCCCGCGCTAGAGGTGGAGGCCGTCCTGCAGGACATCGCCTCGGCCATGCCATCCACCTTTGATACTTTAACGACATCGCATAATTTTGCTTTTCCGAAACACTTGTCTCGTCCAATGAAGTAAGGGCGGTGGGGGCATTGGCGTGGCGGCGGGCGAGTTCAAAATGGCATCCAGGCGGATTTTGCGGCTGGCCCTGATCGCGGGAGCCTTGGCGTCGCTGGCGTCATCGGCCTCTTCGCTTCAAGCACAGACTGCGCCGCCCCTGACCCCCGGCGCGCCGACAGCGACTGCAGCCCTGCCGGTGTTCCGCAGCGATCAGATCGCCCTTCTGATGCAGACCCTGGGCGACGCCGAGACCCAGGGTTTCAGCCACAATGAATTCACGCCTCCAGGTCTCGACGCCCTGCTCCGTTCTCCCAACCCGACAGATCGCCAGCGCGCCGCCCTGCTCCTGAAAAGCGCCATCCTCGCCTACGCCAAGGCGCAGCATGGCGGGCGGCTCCCCGCCTCCATGTTCCAGAAGAACTGGGGGATGCGGCCCGCGCCCTACGATCCGGAGCTGGAGTTCAACTTCGCCCTGGCGCAGGATCGCCTGCCGCAATGGCTGGATACGTTGGCCCCGCCGTTCGACCGTTATCGCGGGCTGAAGGACGCCCTGGCCCAATACCGCGCGATCGCCGCCAAGGGCGGATGGGACGAGATCGACGCCGGGCCGAAGCTGGAAGTGGGCTCCAGCGGGGAGCGGGTCGCCGCCCTGCGCGCCCGCCTCGCCGCCGAAGATCCGCAATCGAGCCTCGACACCACCGCATCGACCTTTGACGAGTCGGTGGCGGATGCGGTGCGGCATTTCCAGCATAACGTCGGCCTCGATCCTACCGGCGTGGTGGACAAGGCGACGCTGGCCGCCCTGAACGTGCCCCTGTCGGACCGCATCGTCACCATAGAGGCCAATATGGAGCGTTGGCGCTGGGTTCCGCGCATCTGGCCGGCCACCCGCATCGAAGCCAACATCGCCGCCCAGGAGATGGACGCCTTCCAGGACAACGCCATCGCGCTGGAGATGCGCGCCGCGCCGGGCCGCCCGGACGATCAGACCCCGATCCTGAGCTCCCAGGTGGAGTCGGTGGTGTTCAATCCGCCGTGGAACGTGCCCTCCTCCATCGCCACCAAGGAGCTTTGGCCCAAGGAGCATGCCCACCCCGGATACCTCGCCAGCCACGGCTACCGGCTGATCTCCACCGGTGACGGCGGCGGGGAGCGCATCCAGCAGAAGTCGGGGCCCAAGAGTGCGCTCGGGCTGATGAAGTTCGACTTCCCCAATGATTACGCCGTCTATCTGCACGATACGCCGAGCCGCCGCGCCTTCAACGGCACGTCCCGCGCGGTGAGCCACGGGTGTGTCCGCCTGCAGCGTCCGCGCGAGCTGGCCGACCTGCTGTTCAAGACCGACGAGACCTGGACCAGCGACAAGATCGACGACGTGCTGGCCGACGGCAAGATCACCCGCGCGCCGCTGGAGAAGCCGGTGCCTATCTTCATCATGTATTGGACCGCCTTCCTGGACGTGAAAGGGCGGGTCAATTTCCGTAATGACGTCTACGGCTGGGACGAGACCCTGATGGGACTGATCGCCGCAGCGCGCAATCGCGCCTAGCATCTTCGGCCTGGTGATGAAAAAGTCACATCTTCAGAAATAGTAATGGGACTCCCCAAGGTCCGCTCTCCCGGACCCAGGAGCTGAAGCGTATGACTCTCCTCGCCCGACGCCGTCTTCTGCAACTTGGTCTTGCCGCGGGAACCAGCGGCCTCGCCGCCCTGCCGGCGGAAAGTTTCGCCAAGGGCAAACACCACGCCGCCCTGCACAAAGCCGCCTTGCATAAGGCCGCTGGGCGCGGACACGGCCATCACACCACGATGGCGCGCCAGAGCCTGCATCCTCATGGCCATCCTCAGGCCGGCCGCGAATATGCCCACGCGGTGCAGCAGGCCAATATGGAGCTCGGCGCCGATCCCCGCCGGGTGCGCTTTCATAACCTGCATACCGATGAGCGGTTGGACGCGGTCTATTGGGAAGACGGCCGCTATGTGCCGGACGCCCTGCACCAGGTGAACCACGTGCTGCGCGACTTCCGCACCGGCGATTCGCACGCCATGGACCCGGGCCTGCTCGACGTGCTGGTGGCCCTTTCGGCCAAGACCGAGACCCGCTCGCCCTTCTACGTCATCTCCGGCTATCGCTCGCCGCAGACCAACGCCATGCTTCGCGACGAAGGCGGCGCCGGCACCGGGGTCGCCAAGAAGAGCATGCACCTGGAGGGCAAGGCCATCGACATCCGCCTGGCCGACGTCCAGCTGACGCACCTGCACAATGCTGCCCTGAGCCTTGGCGCCGGCGGCGTCGGCTATTATCCGACCTCCGATTTCGTCCACGTGGACGTGGGCGCCGTGCGCCAGTGGGGCGGCGTTTAGGGTCAGGTCCGGCTTCGCTGGGATCACTTTCTTAAAATTAAAGCACTGGTCCAGAAGCTTGTTCGACGGGATTTAAAGCCACTTCTTTTTCGACCAACCCCCGCGTTCGACGCTTGCCAGGGATGATGTCAGGCTGTTTGTGATCGCCGATAAGGGACCAATAAGGTCCCACGGGAGATCGCCATGAAAGCCGCCGTCCTGCGCGAAGTGCGCCAGCCGCTGCAGATCGAGGATGTGCAGATCGGCAAGCCCGGCCCGCACGAGGTGCTGATCCGGACGGTGGCGGCGGGCGTCTGCCACTCCGACCTGCATTTTGTTGACGGCGCCTATCCCCATCCCCTGCCCGCCGTGCTCGGGCACGAATCCGCCGGGATTGTGGAGCAGGTGGGCTCGGAAGTCCGCACCGTGAAGCAGGGTGACCACGTGATCACCTGCCTCTCCGCCTTCTGCGGCCACTGCAACCAGTGCCTCTCGGGGCATATGTCCCTCTGCATCTCGCCGGAGACCCGCCGTGCCAAGGGCGCCGAGCCGCGCCTGTTCAAGGAAGACGCGGCGGCGGCAACGGTGAACCAGTTCCTGAACCTCTCCTCATTCGCCGAATATATGCTGATCCACGAGCACGCCTGCACCGCCATCCGTAAGGACATGCCCCTGGACGTGGCGGCGCTGATCGGTTGCTCGGTCACCACCGGGGTCGGCGCGGTGATCCACACCTCCAGCGTTCGCCCTGGCGAGACCGTGGCGGTGATCGGTTGCGGTGGGGTCGGCCTCGCGGCCATCAACGGCGCGGCCATCGCCGGCGCCGGCCGCATCATCGCCATCGACATGCAGCCTTCAAAGCTCGCCCTCGCCAAGGCGTTCGGCGCCACCGACCTCGTGAACCCCAAGGACGGCGACCCGGTGAAGCAGGTGCAGGAGCTGACCAGGGGCGGCGTGCAGCACAGCTTCGAAGCCATCGGCCTGAAGCAAACCGCCGAGCAGGCCTTCGCCATGCTGGCGCGCGGCGGCACAGCCAACATCATCGGCATGATCCCCGTGGGCGTGAAAATCGAGCTGTCGGGCTCGGATTTCCTCGGCGAAAAGCGCATCCAGGGCAGCCTGATGGGCTCCAACCGCTTCCCTATCGACATGCCGCGCTTTGTCGATTTCTACATGGCCGGCAAGCTGCACCTGGACCAGATGATCTCCCAACGCATCAAGCTGGAGCAGGTCAACGACGCATTCGACGAACTCCGGCGGGGCGAACTGGCCCGCAGCGTGATCCTGTTCGACGCCTGAGGGCGGCCGCCCGAGTTGACACCACGGGCCCTTTCGCCTATCCACGCGCGCTCATTTCAAGGCCGCTCGACGGTCGTATAAAAGACCCTGGAGCCCTCCCGTGAAGCGCACTTTTCAGCCGAGCCGCCTGGTGCGCGCCCGCCGCCACGGCTTCCGTCTTCGCATGTCCACCAAGAACGGCCGTAAGATCATCTCCCGCCGCCGCAGCCAGGGCCGCAAGAAGCTCACCGCCTAAGTTCGCGCGCGCGCCGCTGCGTCCCGCTGGGAAGGGATGAGCGGATTTGGATGATGAAGCCCTCAAGATCGAACGCCTGAAGAAGCGCGCGCAGTTCCTGGCCGCCGCGCAGGGTCCGTCGTGCGCGCGGGGATCGGTGGTGATCCAGCGCCTGCCGCAGCCGGAACGCCCTACCCTGGCGGTCGGCTTCACCGCCACCAAGAAGATCGGCGGCGCGGTGCAGCGAAATCGGGCTAAGCGCCGGATGCGCGAGGCAGCGCGCATGCTTCTGCCCCTACACGGCGAGGCGTCTCATGACTATGTGTTCGTGGCGCGCGCGGGGGCGATCGACCGGCCGTGGGACCGTTTGCTTGACGACGTGAAAACCGCCCTGTTAAGCCTCGCCGCCGGCCGCGCCGATCCCCCTAGACCTGCGCGGTCCCCTTCCTCGAAGCGACGGTCAAAGCCGGCGCTGAAGCCCCTCGGTAAGACCGTCCCATGAACAAAGACAACCGCAACACCATCGTGTTCACGGTGTGCGCCGTGGCGCTGTGGCTGCTCTACCAGATGTTCGTGCTGGACCCCATCGCCAAGCGCCGCCAGGCGGAGGCCCGCGCCCACCAGGCCGCCGTCGCCGCCGCGCCCCTGCAGATGGCCGACCCCGGCTCCTCCCTGTTCGTCAGCCGCGAGCAGGCGGTGGCCCAGTCGCCCCGAGTGCAGATCGATACGCCGGCGTTGCAAGGTTCTCTCGCGCTGAAGGGGGGCCGGATCGACGATCTTTACCTTAAAGAGTACCGCGAGACCCTGGCCAAGAACTCCCCGCCGGTGGAACTCTTCCGGCCCGAGGGCGCCAAAAACGCCTACTTTTCCGACTCAGGCTGGACCGGCCCGATCCAGGCGCCGGGCCCGACCACGGTCTGGGCCCAAGCCTCCGAGGGTGCGCTCTCCCCCACCCATCCGGTGACGCTCACCTGGGATAACGGCCAGGGGCTCCTGTTCACCCGCATCGTCTCGGTGGACAACCGCTATATGTTCACCGTCCTGAACTCCGTGACCAACAAGGGCGCGGCGCCGGTTCAGCTTGCCCCCTACGCCTCCGTGCAGCGCCAGGGCATCCCCACCCTGACCCCCAACTGGCTGGTGAACGAGGGCGCCATCGGCTCTCTGAACGGCGTGCTGAAGCAGATCGCCTTCAAGAATTGGAAGAAGAACGGCGATCAGAGCGGCGACACCACCGGCGGCTACATGGGCATCACCGACAAATACTGGCTGGCCTCCGTATCTCCCGACCAGAAGGAGACGGTGAAGGGTGAATTTAAGACCTCCACCATCAACGGCGCCGACGTCTATGAGGCCGACTATGTGGGCCAGCCCCGCACCTTGGCCCCCGGCGCGGTCACCTCTGAGACCACCCACGTCTTCGCCGGCGCCAAGCAAGTCTCCATTCTGCAGGATTATCAGAAATCCCTGTCGATCCCCCACTTCGACGACGCGGTGGACTGGGGCTGGCTGTGGTTCCTGACCCGGCCGATGTTCTTTGTGCTGGAGATCCTGTTCCACGTCTTCGGCAACTTCGGCCTCGCCATCCTCGGCCTGACGGTGGTGGTGAAGCTCCTGATGTTCCCCCTGGCCAACAAATCCTACGAATCCATGTCGAAGATGAAGAAGCTTCAACCCAAGATCGAGGAGATCAAGAAGCGCTTCCCCGACGATCCGGCCAAGCAGCAACAGGAGACCATGGCCTTCTACAAGACCGAGCGGGTGAACCCCCTGGCCGGCTGCGTCACCATGCTGCCCACCATCCCGGTGTTCTATTCGCTCTATACGGTGCTGACCGTGACCATCGAGATGCGGCAGGCGCCCTTCTTCGGCTGGATTCACGATCTGTCTGCCGGCGATCCCACCACCTTCGTCAATCTGTTCGGCCTGATCCCCTGGAACCCGGCCACCACGCCGCTGATTGGCGGGATTCTCGACGGCCCGCTGCACCTCGGCGTCTGGCCGCTGCTCTACGGCTTCATGATGTGGCTCTCCACGTCGATGACGCCGCAGCAGGGCACCGACCCGACGCAGAAGCTGATGATGCAGGTGATGCCGCTGATGTTCGTCTTCATCATGGGCCGCTATCCGGCGGGCCTCCTGATCTACTGGACCTGGTCGCAGTTCCTCTCCATCGCCCAGCAGTATTTCATCATGCACCGCTACAAGGCGGACAATCCCATCGATGGGTTGATCGCGCGATTGCGGGGCGCAACCCCCAAACCCGCATGAATAATCCGCTCATCCCCGCGAAGGCGGGGACCCAGACGGACCGGGCTGACGAGATGGACTGGGCGGAGCGAATGACTTTGCTGGGTCCCCGCCTTCGCGGGGATGAGCGGTTGAAATGACAGAGGTTTTTACGCCTGAGGAGATTGAATCCGCCCGCATCCTCTTCGCCCGCCCCGTCACCTTCCTGATGGGCTGCGCCAAGATCGAGCAGCTGCCCGACTCAGACCTGCCCGAAGTCGCCTTCGCCGGCCGCTCCAACGTGGGCAAGTCGAGCCTGATCAACGCCCTCACCGGCCAGAACCACCTCGCTCGCGCCTCCAACGAACCCGGCCGCACGCGGGAAGTGAACTTCTTCCTGATGGACGATAATCGCGGGCGCCTAGTGGACCTGCCGGGCTATGGCTTCGCGGTGGCGGGCAAGAAGACCACCAAGCAGTTTCAGAACCTTGGCCGTGACTATCTTAGAGGCCGGGTGAACCTGAAGCGCGTCTACCTCCTGATCGACGCCCGCCACGGCCTGAAGCCGGTGGATACCGAGGCGCTGGACGCCCTGGACATCGCCGCCGTCTCCTACCAGATCGTCCTCACCAAGGCCGACAAGCTGCGGAGCTTCGCGGCCGTGGAAGCGCTGCAAGCCGCTACCCTGAAGGCCATCTCCAAACGCCCAGCGGCGTTTCCCAGGGTGGCGGCGACGTCTTCCGAGAACGGCGTGGGGATACCGGAGCTTAGGGCGGAGGTGGCGGCGGCGGTTGGGGGATGAATCAGATCGACATCTCGGGCTGTTCTACGAAACTTCGATCAGCGCGCTCCGGCACTAGGCACGAACGTAAAGCGCAACTTTGTTCTGCCAATCTGATTGCGATATTGCGTTATCGGAGCAGGATTTGATCCAGATAGGATGGCTTGATCGCCCGCGAATAAGATTTTGAACTCCTTGATCGCTCCATAGGAAGCGAGCTTAGCCTTTTCGCCCGTTTGAAGGTTTCTAGCGCTCACCTCCGTCCACTGACTGCTCACACCGCAGCTAAACTCCTCGGTGATCAGAACCCAAGCTGAGTTTGGAACGGGATGCTCAATGGGCCGGGTGCCGCAAAAGCCCGTCGTCAGCGTAAAAAGGCTCTGCAAAAGAACGCTCATTTGGTGCATTCTGATACGCTCCAAAGGCATATTTGCCGCTCGAAGGCAGTTGGCCGCAATTTGATAGACTTTCTCAGGCCTCCGCAATGAACACCGTCAACGATGAGCTTAAAACGGCGCTTTCCAAATTGGCCAATCAAGCTGCGGTCAACAAAAAGAAAGTCCGCCGCCGTGGCTTTCTGGCTGGGCAAATTTCAATTCCTGCGGATTTCGATCGCATGGAAGCTGAATAGATCGAAAGCCAGTTCAACGGCGACGTCTGAGCCAGCTTTAATCCGCTCATTCCCGCGAAGGCGGGAACCCAGCCAAGTCAACTGCAACGCCCAGTCCATCTGGGTCCTCGCCTTCGCAGGGATGAGCGGAGTATGGGATCACATTCAACATTTGGAATTATCAACCGAAACGTGACAACCGCCCCTATCGCCGCTATCTGACGCCGCTTCCGCGCGCACGGTCGCCCTCGGGGAACCGCTCTCCATGACTGATGAGTTAGAACCCGGCTGGGCCACCGCGCAAACGCTCGCCGAAGCGCTGCCCTTCATCTCCACCTACGACCGCAAGACGGTGGTGATCAAATACGGCGGTCACGCCATGGGCGAGGAAAAGGTGGCGCAGGCCTTCGCCGCCGACGCCGTGCTGCTGAAGCTCTTGGGCGTCCATCCGGTGGTGGTGCACGGCGGCGGGCCGCAGATCAGCGCCATGATGGAGAAGGCCGGGGTCAAGACCCAGTTCATCAATGGCCTGCGCGTCACCGACAAGGCCACCATGGAGATGGCCGAAATGGTCCTCTCCGGCGCCATCAACAAGGAGATCGTGCACTGGATCAACCGCGCCGGCGCCGACGCCGACGTGCGCGGTGTGGGCCTTTCCGGCAAGGACGCCCGCCTGATCACCGTCACTAAGGCCCGTCGCACGGTGAAGGACCCGGGCTCCATGATCGAGCAGGTGGTCGATCTCGGCTTCGTCGGCGAGCCCAAGAAGGTCGATCCGCAGCTCCTACGGGCCCTGATCGACGCGCCGCAGGACTATGTGCCGGTAATCGCCCCAATTGGCGTCTCCGAAGCCGGCGACACATACAACATCAACGCCGATACGGTGGCCGGTGCGGTGGCCGGCGCCCTGAAAGCCAAGCGGATGCTGCTCCTCACCGACGTGAAGGGCGTGCTCGACAAGTCCGGCGCTCTGATCCGCCAGCTCACCGTGACGCAGGCGTTCGAGGCCATCCGCGACGGGGTCGCCACCGGCGGCATGATCCCCAAGCTGGAAACCGCCATCGCCGCCGTCGACGCGGGTGTCGAGGCCGTGGTCATCATGGACGGCCGCCGCCCCCACGCCATGCTGATGGAGCTGTTCACCGAGCACGGCGCGGGGACCTTGGTGCGGAAGGGATGATGGCGAGATCAGAACCCTTCTCCCCCCTGGGGAGAAGGTGGCGCGAAGCGCCGGATGAGGGGTTCCGCTGCGGCGCCCGAATCGTCAGCGCAGCCCCTCACCCTCCCACGATGCCGTGCATCGCGGGTCCCTCCCTCTCCCCATGGGGGCGAGGGGTGTGACGATCGATCTCACCCACATCGACACCTGGCTGTTCGACCTCGACAACACCCTCTATCCGCCGGAGGTGGGCTATCTGAAGCTGGTGGAGGGCAAGATCCTCGACTATTTCGTCCGCCTCACAGGTCTGCCGCCGGACGACGCCTGGGCGCTGCAGAAGAAATACCTCGACGCCTACGGCACCGCCGTGCCGGGTCTAGTCGAGCATCACGGCGTCGATCCCCACGACTTCATGGCCTACGTCCACGACGTGCCGCTGGATACGCTCCACCCCGATCCGGCCCTCCGCCAGGCCCTCGCCCGACTGCCAGGGCGCAAGCTCGTCTTCACCAACGGTTCGGCCTGGCACGCCGAACGGGTGCTGGAGAAGCTGAACCTCGCCGACCTGTTCGACGAGGTGTTCCATGCCGAAGCCTCGAACCTCATCCCCAAGCCGGACCAGCGCGCCTTCGACGCCCTGATCGCCGCCCACGCCATCACGCCCAAGACCACCGCCTTTTTCGAAGACCGCGCCGTGAACCTCGCGCCCGCCGCCAAGCTCGGCATGACCACCATCCTCGTCGGTCCCGAAGCCGAGAACTCGACCGATGCCTTCGTCCAGCATAGAACCTCGACGCTCGCGCCCTTCCTCGACGCCGCGCGGGTGAAGGAGCCCAGTTCGTGACCTCAGCCGCCAGCTTGCAGCCCCAGATCGACGCCCTATGGGAGCGCCGCGCCGAGCTCACGCCCAAGGACAAAACCGAGAAGAAGATCGTCGATCAGGTGTTGGACGCGCTGGACGCCGGTGAACTCCGCGTGGCGGAGAAGATTGCAGAGGGCTGGACCACGCACCAGTGGCTGAAGAAGGCGGCGCTGCTCTCCTTTCGCCTGAACGACAATGTCGTCATGGGCGATATGCACGCTCCCGGCCCCTTCTGGGACAAGGTGGCGAGCAAGTTCAAAGGCTGGGACACCCGTGAGTTCGCTGCCGCCGGCTTTCGCGCCGTGCCGGGCTGCGTGGTGCGCCGGGGCGCCTACATCGCGCCCAACGTGGTGCTGATGCCCTCCTTCGTAAACGTCGGCGCTTATGTCGATGAAGGCACGATGATCGACACCTGGGCCACCGTCGGCTCGTGCGCCCAGATCGGCAAGCACGTGCACCTGTCCGGCGGCGCGGGCATCGGCGGGGTGTTCGAGCCGCTGCAGGCCGCCCCCACCATTATCGGCGACGGCTGCTTCATCGGCGCCCGCTCCGAAGTGGCCGAAGGCGTGATCGTGGAGGACGGCGCGGTGCTCTCAATGGGCGTGTTCCTGAGCGCCTCCACCAAGATCATCGACCGCAAGACCGGCGAAGTGCATCGCGGCCGCGTGCCCGCCTATTCGGTGGTGGTTCCGGGCTCTCTCCCCGACCCTCGCGGCGACGGGCCGAGCCTCGCCTGCGCCGTCATCGTCAAGACCGTGGACGCCCAGACCCGCTCCAAGACCAGCGTGAACGACCTTTTGCGAGAATAATCCGCCTGGGCGGGCCCATTCCCCTACCGATCCCGAAACGGGTCCGCCGGGAAGACGCCCAAAATCTCGAACCGTTCGGAGAAGAACGACAGTTCCTCGAACGCCAGCGCCAGCCCGCGATCCTCGGGTCTGCCGTCCACCTCGGCGTAGAAGATGGTCGCTGTGAAGCCGCCGCCTTCCATGTAGCTTTCCAGCTTGGTCATGTTGACGCCGTTGGTGGCGAACCCGCCCATCACCTTGTAGAGCGCCGCCGGGACGTTGCGCACCTGGAACACAAAGCCGGTGACGCAGCGCGAGGTGAACGGCGGGGGCGGCGGGTCCTTGTCGGCCGTCATGACCAGGAAGCGGGTGGTGTTGTGGTGCTCGTCCTCGATGCCGCGCAGGAGGATGTCCAAGCCGTAGAGCTCGGCGGCCAGGGCGGGGGCGATGGCGGCGCGGGTCGGGTCTGGATGATCGGCGAGGGCTCGCGCAGCGCCGGCGGTGTCCGACGCGATCTCCGTGGCGACCTTCAGGCGGCGGATGGCTTTGCGACATTGACCGAGAGCCATCACATGGCTGGCGACTGTCTTCACGTCGTCCAGCTTGGTCCCCGGATTGACCATGAGGTGGAAGTTGATCGGTTTGAAGCGCTCGCCGACGATCTTCAGGCCAGCGCTGGGCAGGAGGTGGTGCACGTCCGCCACCCGCCCGGCGATGGAGTTCTCGATCGGGATCATGCCGAGGTGAGCCTTGCCGCCCTTGATGGCGTCGAAGGCGTCCTCAAACGTGGCGCAGGGGAGCGGCTCGTGGTCGGGGAAGTAGGTGCGGCACGCCTCGTCGGAATTGGCGCCGGGTTCTCCCTGGAAGGCGATCTTCAGTTTGGTCATAAGGCGTCAGCTTCAGCGTAGGCGCGGGCGGCGGCGAGATCGGCGGCGTTGTCGACGGAGATCGGCGCGGCGTCCAGCACAGTCGCCCAGATGGACATCCCCATCTCCAGCGCCCGAAGCTGCTCCAGCTTCTCGCGGCGCTCCAGCGGCGAAGGCGGGGCGGCGCAGAACCGCTCCAGCGCCGCGCGTCGATAGCCGTAGATGCCGAAGTGGTGCCAGACCGGCCCTTCGCCATAGGGCGCGGCGCGGGTGAAATAGAGCGCTTGGCCCCGCGTCTCGCCGCGCATGGACAGGATCGCCTTCACCACGTCCGGATCTGTGCGTTCGTGTTCGGTGGCGGCGAGACCGACGGTGGTGGCGATGTCGCAACTCGGCTCGTCGCGGAGGAGCGCGGCGCAGGCGACGATCGCCGCCGGGTGGACGAAGGGCATGTCGCCCTGCACGTTCAAGACGATGTCGGCGCCGGACGCGTCGCCCAAAATCTCAAGCGCCGCCAGGAGCCGGTCAGTGCCCGACGGCAGCGCAGGGTCGGTGAGCACCGCCCGTCCGCCGGCCGCCTCAACCACGTCCACAATGGCCTGATCCCCTGCCGCCACAGCCACCGGGCCGATGCCGGCAAGCTCGGCTTGGCGCAGCACACGGACGATCATGGGCACGCCGCCGATGTCGGCCAGGGGCTTGTTCGGCAGGCGCGTGGCGGCCAGGCGCGCGGGGATCAGCACGATGGCGCTCATACGGCTTGCGATCTCCTTTTCCACGCCCGCTTGGCCCCGGGGCCGGTTGCGCGAGCGGCGGTAGCGTGTCAGAGACGCCCACGCAAGTTCAGGCGATCCGGCATATAGCGCCGCTCGCCGGTTGCAGCTTTATTGGCTACCGCACGAGGGCGCTGGGCGGACATGAACGACGATCTTCGTTGGAACAAAATCTTCGGCGCGATCCTGGCGACGGCGCTCGGCATTTTCGTGCTGAAGCAGGCCGCCGAAATGGTGTTCGCCACGACCCCGCCCGCCAAGCCCGGCGACGCCATCGCGGTGCAGATCGCTTCCGCCGGCGGCGAGGCCGCCGTGGCTGATACGCCCCCCGACTGGGGAACGGCGCTGCCGAAGGCCGACGTGGCCGCCGGCCTGGCGCAATCGGCCAAATGCGCCTCCTGCCACACCTTCACCAATGGCGGCCCCAACGGCACCGGCCCCAACAACTGGGGCGTAATCGGCCGCGCGCCGGGCTCGCACGCCGGCTTCGCCTACTCCTCGGCCATGACCGATTTCGGCAAGAAGACGCCGGTGTGGGACTATGACCACGTGTATATGTTCCTGTCCAATCCGATGGGCTACATC
>CAXTHJ010000048.1:0-21324 GCA_964243985.1 uncultured Caulobacteraceae bacterium
GCTTGACCCTTCTCACCACTCCGGTGGTCTATCTTTACATGGACAAGCTGCGCAAACCCAAGCCGCGCTCCGCGCTCGGCCGGCGTCTGCGCGGCCGTCCCCAGCCCGGCTTCACCCCCGCGCCGCAAGCGACCTGAAGGCCCTCGTATGTCGACACGATCATTGCTGAAATCCGCCGCCGCCCTCGCGGCCCTGACGGGGACGCTCTGCGCCTGCACCGTTGGGCCGAACTACGTGCGGCCGAGCGCCCCGCTCGCCCCCGCCTTCAAGGAAGCGCCCAGCCCGCAGACCGGCTGGTCCCCCGCCTTGCCCATGGACGGCATCCAAAAGGGCGCCTGGTGGTCGGTGTTCAGCGATCCGACACTCGATGGATTGGAAAAGCGCGTCGCCATCAACAACCAGAACGTCGCCGCCGCCGAAGCCGCCTACCGCGAAGCCCGCTTCCTGACCGCCGCCGACCGCTCCACCTTCTTCCCAACCCTCGGCGTCACAGGCGGAGCCACACGCTCAGGCGGCGGCAACGGCAACAACGGCGCCCTCATCACCACCGGCGGAACGACCACGACCGGTGGAACCACCACGGGAAGCACGACCACCACCGGCGTGACCACCAGCACAGGCGGCAACCGCTCCGCCACCACCTACAACGCCGCCGCCAGCGCCAGCTGGGTGCCGGACCTCTGGGGCAGGGTGCGGCGGCAGGTGGAATCGGACGTCGCCGCCTCCCAAGCCGACGCTGCCGAGCTCGCAAACGTCACCCTCTCGGCGCAAAGCGAACTGGCGGTGGACTATATGACCCTGCGGGTGCTGGACGAGGAGAAGCGCCTCTTCGACCGGACCGTGGCCGACTACACGCGCTCGCTGAAGATCACCCAGAACCAGTATAATGCCGGCGTCGCCGCCCGGGGCGACGTGATCACCGCCCAGACCCAGCTTATTAGCGCCCAGGCGCAGGACGCGGACATCGGCGTCGCCCGCGCGCAGAACGAACACGCCATCGCGCTCCTGGTCGGCGTCGCGCCGGCAGACCTCACCCTCGATCCGATCCCGCTGAACAAGGTTGTGCCGGTGGCGCCTGCCGGCGTGCCCTCCACCCTGCTGCAGCGGCGGCCGGACATCGCCCAGGCGGAGCGGAACGTGAAGTCGAGCAACGCCCTGATAGGAGTGCTGGTGGCCGCCTATTTCCCGGACCTCACCCTCTCCGGCTCCTATGGCTTCAGCGCCTCCAACCTCAGCCACCTGTTCGCCAGTTCCGCCAACGTCTGGTCGTACGGCGCGAACCTCAGCGAGACGGTGCTGGACTTCGGCCTACGCCGCGCCAACGTCCGCCGCGCTAAGGCGGCCTACGACCAGGCCGTGGCCCAGTATCGCGAGGCGGTGCTGACCGCCTTTCAAGGCGTGGAGGACCAGCTTGCGGCGCTCCGCATCTACGAAGGCGAAGCCACCTTGCGCGATCAGGCCCTGGCTTCGGCCCATCAAGCGACGCAGATCGCGCTGAACGAATACCGTGCCGGCACCCAGCCCTACACCACCGTGGTCACCGCCCAGGCGACGGAGCTCTCCAGCGCCCAAAGCGTGCTGAGCGTGCTGCAGGCGCGCCAGATAGCCAGCGTGACCCTGATTGAGGACCTCGGCGGCGGCTGGAGCGCCGCCGACCTGCCGAAGCACTAAATGCCGGACCGCTGGCGACTTTCGAGCCAAAGGCGCTTCAGGATCATCAGGTGGGGGGTGGAGGCTTCGGCGAGGCCGTGCTGATGCACGAACTCAAGCCCGATCTCCGGATGCCGCTTCCACGCCACTCGCGCCTCATAGGCGATGCCCGACCGCATCTCCACCAGAAAGACGGTGTCGGGCACGGCCTGACCCTCGGGCACCTTCACGCGAGCGCCAGTTTCGGAAACGTCGCGCACGACGCAATCAACGGTGAAGGCGCCGTCGCCATAGACCAGCTTGGCGCCCAGAAATGATCTCAGGCGCACCGAGCGTCGATGTTCGGCGGAGGCTAGATCGGCGGCGGAGGCGGCCAAGGGCGTGCTCCTGATGAATGGAGGCCGGTGAATGGTGAAGGCAGTCTAGCGCGGCAGCCTTAAGAGGCGGTTCATTTCAGCCCGGAAATTTGCGCAAGATCGCGGGCGGCGGCGGCGGGGGATCGCTTGTCCTGGTCCCGATCCACCGAAAGGTTGGCGCGGCGCATGGCCTCCACGGTGATCTTGCCGATCAGAGGCTTCAGGGCGCCGATCAGCCGGCCGTCGCTCGCCCGCTTGGGCGCAATGAGCACCACCGCGTCGTAGGGCGGAATAGCGCCCTTGGGGTCGGTCAGCACCACTAGATCGTCCGCCGCGATGCGCCCGTCGGAGGAGAAGGCGGAGATCACGTCCGCCTCGCCGCCGGTGATCGCCTTATACATGAAGGTCGGCTGGAACTGGCGCTCGGCCTTGAAGCGCAGGCCGTAGGCGCTTTGAAGGCCGTGCCATTCGATGCGGGAGAGGAACTCCAAGTCCGATCCCAGGGTCAGGTCCGGCGCGTGGGGCGTAAGATCGGCGATGGATTTGACGCCGAGCTTTTCGGCCTCGGTCCGCTTCATGGCCAGGGCGTAGGCGTTCTCGAAGCCCAGTGGCCCGAGCAAGATGACGCCGTACTTGGCTTTCAATTCACGGCCGAGCTCCGCCAGAAGCACGGCGCGCGGCGGCGTGTCCTTGCGGCCGAGGACGGTGGTCCACAGGGTCCCCGAGTAATCTACGTAGGCGTCGATCTCGTTAGCGGCCAGCGCGCGAAAGGCGATCACAGAGCCGAGATCGTTCTTCTGGCTCACCCGCGCGCCAGTCTGTTCCAGCCGGTCCGCCATCAGGTCGGAGAGGATATACTGCTCCGAGAAGTTCTTCGCGCCGATCACATAGCCCGGCGGCTTGGCCGCGGCGACGAGCATGGGAGCGGCGGCCAGGAGAACCCCCACAACAAGGGCGCCGAAACCGATGACGATCCGCCTGCGGTCCCGGCGCGCCAGACCGGTCTCGATCAGGCCGAGGAGCTGATCGACGACGAAGGCCAGGCCGGCGGAGGCGGCGCAGCCGAACAGCACCAGCACCCAGTTCTCGGTCTGCAGGCCGGAGAAGATGTAGTCGCCCAGCGACGTCTGCCCCACCGGCGTCGCCAGGGTGGCGGTGCCGATCACCCACACCGCCGCCGTCCGCACCCCCGCCATCGCCACCGGTGCGGCCAGTGGAGCCTCCACCCGCCAGAGCCTCTGCCCATCGGTCATGCCGACGCCCCGCGCCGCTTCCGACACCGCCGGATCGACGCCGGTCAGCCCCGTGACGCCGTTCCGGAGCATCGGCAGCATGGAATAAAGGGTTAGCGCCAGCAGCGAGGGCAGGAAGCCAAGCGCCGGAAAGCCGTGGCCGAGCACGCTTTTCGCAAGGGCCGAGAGCGCCAGGAGGAGCGGGTAGAAAAGCGCCAATAGGGCTAGCGACGGTATGGTCTGGATCAGCCCGGCGACCGCCAGCACCGGCCACCGCACCGTGGCGCTGCGGGCCGAGAGCACCGCAAGGGGCGCGCTGAGGATCAACCCCAATCCCAGCGCCGCGCCGCTCAGGACCACATGCCAGCCGAGGTAGAGCGGCAGGAGCCTGAAGGCGGCGGCGATCTGCTCGCTCATGGGGTTGCGCTCGCCGCGGGGGCGGGCGCCGCGCCGGTCGCCAGCTCAGACACCCGCGCCGCCTGTCGCCGGGGGGTCTCCACGAGCTCTCGCACGTAAGGATCGCTTTCGCCGGTCAGGATGTCGTGCGGCGCGCCGTCGGCCAGCATCCGTCCGCCCTTCATCACCGCGATGCGGTCGGCCAGCAGCAAGGCCTCCATCATGTCGTGGGTGATCATCACCGTGGTGAGACCGAGGGCGTCGTGGATCTTGCGGTATTCGCCGCCGAGCGTATCGCGGGTGACGGCGTCCAGCGCCCCGAACGGTTCGTCCAGCAGCACCACCTGCGGCTTGGCGGCGAGGGCGCGGGCGAGGCCGATACGCTGGCGCTGGCCGCCGGAGAGGGCGTCGGGTCGGCGGGAGGCGAAGGCGCGGGGCAGGTCCACAAGGTCGAGCAATTCCTCCACCCGCGCCGCGATGTCGACCGCCGTCCAGCCCAGGAGCTTGGGCGTCACGCCGATGTTCTCGCCGACGGTCAGGTGAGGGAACAGGCCCACGCCCTGGAACACGTAGCCGATCTTGCGTCGGAGCAGGGGCGCGGGACCTTCCGCCACCGGACGACCCTCCAACAGGATCGCCCCGGCGTCGGGTTCCACCAGCCGGTTCAGCATCTTCAGGAGCGTGGTCTTGCCGGAACCCGAGGCGCCGACGATGACGCGGAACTCGCCCTTGGCGACGGCCAGATCCACATGATCGACGGCGAAGGTGCGCCCGCCGTCGAAGGACTTGGCGACGCCTCGAAAGTCGATCACCCGCTGCGGGCCGAACGGTGGATGGCGAAGATCATGGCGAACCCTAGCACAAGCGCCGCGCCGCCCAACACCAGGACGCCGCGCACGTCGGCGTCGCTGACCAGGAAGGCCGCCAGGAGCGGGCCCGCCGCCCCGCCGAGGATCTGGGCGCCGGCGCTTTGCATCCCGGCCCGGCGCGTGGGATCGGCCTCGATAATCATCGGGGTGAGGAAGGGGTTTAGCAGCATGGTGACGAACCCCGCCAGGGCGGTGACCGCGACAAAGATGCCTGCCGCCGGCCGAAAGCCGTAAATGCACCAGGCGAACAGGTAGGAGAGGACGCAGACGGCGAAAACCATGATGTAGCGCGCCTTGCCGGCGATCAGGGTCGCCAGCGTCCCCCCCGCCACCTGCGCCGCCAGGGAGACGAACAGGGCGAGGCGGGCCACGTTCGCCGAAAGCCCGGCCTGGTGCGCCAGGGGCTCCAGATACACCGAAACCGCGCCATTGGAGGCGACGATCACCACGGTGGCCAGGAGCGCGAACCAGCCGCGCGGCGGGGGCGCGCCTTGACTGCCCCCCGCCTGCTCCATCGCCTTGTAGCGGGACGGGGCCATGAGGGCGATCGGCACGCCGAGAAGGCTGGTCAGGCCGAGGGTCATGAAACCCCCGTTGGCGCCGAACTTCGGCAGCACCCAAACCCAGAACACCGCCGCCAGTATCAGCTGCGACACCGTCTGGCCCGTGAAGAAGATCCCCGACCACCGCTCCGGCGTGCGGGATCTCACCACCATCCCAACCGTGATCCAGAGCAGGAGGCCCTCCGGCAAGCCCGCCGCCGTCCGCACCAGGAAGACGCCGAGCCCGGACGCGTAAAGGGTGCCGATGTGCAAGGCGGCCAGGGCGATGGATCCGATGACGCCGATGGTCTTCATCCGCTCGGCCTTCAGGAAGGCGCCGCAGAGGCCAGTGGAGATGCCCATGGCCAGAAGCTCGAGCATGGCGGATATGCCGATGCCGGAGGCGTCGAGGCGATGCTCGTCCTGCAAGGCGCCCAGCACCACGGGCAAGACGCCGATGATGTTGAGGGCGATAACGCCGAGGGCGACCACGGCGAATGCTTCGGAGAAGGTCAGCGGCGGGCCGGGGATTTCTTCCTTGCGCCCCTTGCCGAACATCGCCGCCCCTTCTTTCCTGTTTCAACGTCTGTGGGAAAGAAGCCTACGCCTCTAGGCGAAAGCGTGTCCGACACCCGACAAAACGTCAAACGCCCAAATTGACCGGTTGTGCCCTCGCGTTATTCGGGGCGCCCTAGTGTCGGACGGAGTGGTCTTCGTTCTGCGGACCTGACTTCTTGAAGGTGTCGGAGATGTGCATTCCGGCTGGGCCGAGGATCACCACGAACAACACCGGCAGGAAGAACAGGATCATCGGCACGGTGAGCTTGGCGGGAAGCTGCGCCGCCTTCTTTTCCGCCGAGGCGATCCGCATCTCGCGGTTTTCCTTGGCCATAACGCGGAGCGCGCTGCCCAGCGGCGTGCCGTAGCGTTCCGCCTGGATCATGGCCGTGGCCACCGCCTTGATGCCGGGATGGTTTGTGCGCTTGGCAAAGCCATCATAGGCCTGGCGGCGTTCGGGCAGGTAGGACAGTTCGGCGGTCAGCAGGGTCAGCTCCTCCGCCAATTCGGCGGAGCTTCCGCCGATTTCGCCAGCTACCTTCTGGATCGCCGCTTCGATGGACATACCGGCCTCGACGCAGATCAGAAGGAGGTCAAGGGCGTCCGGGAAGGCCTGGACGATGGCTACCTGCCGCTTGGTGGCGCGGTTGGAGAGGTAGAGATTGGGCAGATAGAACCCTGCCGCCGCGCCAAAGACGATGGCGCCGAGCTTCATCACCCCCGATAGGTGTCCGACATTGGTGCCGTAGATATAGATCGCCGTCATCAGGCCGAACACGAACGGCAGGCTGAAGCGACAGAAGTAGAAGATGGTCAGGGGGCGCGGTCCGCGATAGCCGGCCTGGGCCAGCTTGTCGGCCACTGCGGGGTCTTCCAGAAGTCGCTTCAGCTGAAGCTGGTCCACCACCTTCTTGATCAGGCCCTCGTCGGTACGGCGCAGGCTCGGCTGAGCGCCGGCGATCTGGGCGCGGGAGCGGCGGCGCAACTCGTCCCGACGATTGGCCACCGATTTCATCCGCGCATCGAGCTTGTCGCCCTTGAAGGCCGGCGCGGCGAGGGTGCAGACGGTGGCGAAAGACAGCACGCCCACGATGGCGGTGATCACGTTGGCCGGCTCGACGATGGTCTCGACCAGGTCCATGGGTCAGAACTTGAAGTTGATCATCTTCCTCATCACGAACACGCCGGTCGCCATCCAGACGGCTGCGCCAAGCAGCATCAGGTGGCCTCGGGGATCGGTGAAGAGGGGCATGATGTAGGTGGGTGTCGACAGGTAGACGAGCGTCATCACGCCCGGCGGCAGGGAGCCGATGATGAAGGCGGAGGCTACTGCCTCGCCGGACATGGCTTTGATCTTCTCGGCCATGAGCTTGCGTGCGCGCAGCACGGCGGAGAGGTTGCCCAGCGCCTCGGCGAGGTTGCCGCCGGTCTTCTGCTGGATGTTCATGACGATGGCGAAAAAGCGTACTTCGGAGGTCGGCATCCGCTCGTACATCTTGTCCAGCGCCTGGTCGAAGCTGACGCCCATGGCCGAGGATTCCACCAGTTGCCGGAACTCACCGGCGAGGGGCTCGGAGCTTTCCTTGGCGATGACCTTCAGGCAATCGTTGACCGGCAGGCCCGACTTGATGCCGCGCACGATCACGTCGGTAGCGTTGGGGAACTCCTCAGAGAACTTCTTCATTCGCCGCTTGGTGAGGAAGCCGAGCACCCAACGCGGGAGCCCTAAACCGACCACGAAAGCGGCCAACAGCGCGATCAGGCCGTTATGAGCGAGCACCAGGGCGATCAGCAGCGTGACGACGCCGAGCACGCCGCACACGATCCAGAAGGTCTGCACGCTGGTGGAGAGCCCCGCCTGACGCAGGCGCGAGCCGATGGTCAGCTTGACCTTGCGTTCCTGCTTTTCCGCGGCCTTGAGGGTTTGGGTGATCTGCTTGCGGCGACCGCCGGCCACGTCGGCGGCGGTGCGCGCGCGGGGCTTGTCGTCCTTGCCCCCGGCGGCGGCCTGCACGCGCTTGGTGCTGGCCCCGCCGGTCTCGCCGCCCACGACCACGAAGCCGAGGCCGGCGATGACCACAAAGCCCATGACGGTCACGAGGATGAGGGTGAGCGTGTCCATCTCCCTACTCCGACGCGTCCAGGGCGTCGGCCAGTTCGCGCTCCAGGCCGTAATAGCGGGCGCGGTCCCAGAAGCGCGGGCGGGCGATGCCGGTGGAGCGGTGGCGGCCCACCACCTTGCCCTGGGCGTCCTCGCCGGTGATGTCGTAGATGAACAGGTCCTGGGTGATCACGACGTCGCCTTCCAGACCCAACACCTCGGTGATGTGGGTGATGCGGCGGGAGCCGTCGCGCAGGCGCGCGGCTTGAACGATCACGTCGATGGAGCCGGCGATCATCTCCCGGATCGTCTTGGAGGGCAGGCCGTAGCCGCCCATGGTGATCATGCTCTCCATCCGGGACACGGCTTCGCGGGGGGAGTTGGCGTGGAGCGTGCCCATGGAGCCGTCGTGGCCGGTGTTCATGGCCTGCAAGAGGTCGAAGGCCTCGGGCCCCCGGACTTCGCCGACGATGATCCGCTCCGGCCGCATCCGCAGGCAGTTCTTGACCAGATCGCGCATGGTGATGGCGCCCTGGCCCTCGAGGTTCGGCGGCCGGGTCTCCAGGCGCACCACGTGGGGCTGCTGCAGCTGCAGCTCGGCGGCGTCTTCGCAGGTCACCACCCGCTCGGTGGGGTCGATGTAGGCGGTGAGGCAATTCAGCAGCGTGGTCTTGCCCGAGCCCGTGCCGCCTGAAATCAGCACGTTGCAGCGGGAGGCGCCGATGACGCCCAGCACCTTGGCGCCTTCGGGACTGATGGACGCCCACTGCACCAGGTTGCCCATGGTGAGCTTGTCTTTCTTGAACTTCCGGATGGTCAGCGTCGGCCCATCCAAGGAGAGCGGCGGTCCGATGACGTTGACGCGGGAGCCGTCCGGCAGGCGGGCATCGCAGATGGGGGAGCTCTCGTCCACCCGACGACCGACTTGGGACACGATCCGCTGGCAGATGTTCATCAGCTGCTGATTATCGCGGAAGCGGACGTTGGTGAGCTGCACTTTGCCGGCGACTTCGATGAACACCCGATGCGCGCCGTTGACCATGATGTCGGCGATCTCGTCCCGGGCCAGCAACGGCTCCAGCGGGCCGTAACCCAAGACGTCATTGATGATGTCCTGGACCAGGTGGTCCTGCTCGGTGGCGGACATGGAGACGTTCTTGATCGCCACCAGTTCGGCGACGATGTCGCGGATCTCCTCCCCCGCCTGCTTGATGTCGAGCTGCGCCAGCTGGGCCAGGTCGATGGTGTTCAGGAGGGCGGTATAGATGGTGGTCTTGGTGGCGTGGTAATAATCGCTCTGTTCACGGACGATTTCAGCGATCACGTCTTTCGCCTGGGGCGGGTCCTCGGTGCGTTTGACCACGTCGGTCGGGTTGCGGGACAGCTGCCGGTTGGCGGCGTCGTGGACCAGGCTGGCGTAGCCGTCGGAGGTTTCGGACTTGGCGGCGGCCGCTTTCGGCTCCTGCCGCTGTGGGCGTGTGGCGATGGCCGCGCCGGCGGCCGGCGGCGGCGGCGGGGCGGTGTTGAAGTCAGGCTCGCCGGTGGCGCGTTTGCCGAACATGGTCCGCCGATCAGCTCCGGCCCAGGAGGCGGTCGACCAGCGAGCGCGGCTTGACCGCGACGGGCTCGCGGCGGGAAAGCAGTTGGGTGAATTGCGCCAGGCCCTCGGACGCCTTGGCCTTGGGGTTCACCTCGAAGATCATCTGGCCGTTGTTGGCCGCCTGACCGAACAGCTTGGGGTCGAAGGGCAGCACCAGCGCAGGCTCGATCCCGAGCGCCTTGGCGAACTCCTTCACCGGGATCTCGGGTCGCCCAGGGGCGCCGACCTGATTGAGGATCAGGTGCGGCGGCGCGTCGTTGGGGCGGGCCTTCTTGATCAGATCGATCAGGTTCTTGGCGTTGCGGAGAGAGGCGAGATCAGGGGTCGCGGTGATCACCACGTCGTCCGCCGACAAGATCGTTTTGCGCATCCAGCCCGACCAGAGGTGGGGCAGGTCCAGCACCACATAGGGCGCGGTGCCGCGTATCTTACTCTGAACCTCCTCGAACGCTTCTGCGCCGATGTCATAATCGTCGTCCAGCGACGCCGGCGCCGCGAACAGGGCCAGGCGATCGGTGCAACGGGCGGTCATGCGGTCGAGCAGAGTGGCGTCAAGCCGGTCGGGCTTGCTGAGCGCGTCGCCCATGCCCTGCACCGGGTCCTGGTTGAAATCGAGGCCCGCGGTGCCGAAGGGCAGGTCGAAGTCGGCGATGACGGTGTTGGCCTGCATCGCCTCGGAGATCTGATAGGCGATGTTGTGCGCCAGGGTCGAGGAGCCTGCCCCGCCCTTCGCGCCCACAAACGCCAGTGTGCGGCCCACGAACGGCACGGCTGGATCGGTGTAGAGGGTGGTCACCGCCCTGATCAGCTGCAGGGTCTGCAGCGGCGGCACGAGGTACTCGGAGACGCCCCGGCGCATCAGCTCGCGATAGAGGCCGATATCGTTGTGCGAGCCGATCACGATCACCTTGGTGCCCGGGTCGCAGACCTCCGCCAGACGGTCGAGGCCGGCCAGAAGGTGCTGGGCGTGCTCGGTGCTTTCCACCACGATCAGAGGCGGCGTTGGCTGGTTGCGGTAGTGCTCCAAAGCCTCCACCAGGCCGCCGGGCAGCACCTGGGTGGTGGCGCGGGACAGGCGCCGATCCTCGGCCGCCTTTTGCGCCACGGCGGCGGTCTCGGCCCGCTGGCAGAAGACGTCGATGCTGATGCGCGGCACGGAGGCTTCGCCGAGGCTGCTCTCCACGCCGGCCATGAGCGCGCCGACGGGATTGGTCGCCGGGGGCGGCGTGAACGACGCGGAGGCGGGGGCGGCGGGAGCGCCGAAGGGATCGGCGTTGTCAGGCAAGAACGGATCGAAGGCGAGCGCGGACTTGGGCGTCGTCGGGATGTCGAACGGCGAAGGGCCTCCAAACTCGTCGTCCACGTCGAAGGCGTCGAAATCGTCCTTCAAGCCGATCTGGGCGGTCATTGCTGCACCGCCGTCGAGACGGCGCCGGAGGCCTGGGTGTCCTTGTCGGAGGCGGTGACCTTGCCTTCGCGATACTTGGACAGAACCACCTGGCGGCGCGAATTGTCGGCCGGGGCGAGGCTTGGCGGCGAGACGAGGTCGCGGGGATCGGCGATCTGGGCGGCGAAATTGGCGACCAGCGCACAGCCGAAATGCTTGTAGGGCTCGTTGCTCATGGTGGAGGTGAGGTTGTCCCAACCGCCGCTGCAGTCCGGGCCCTGCGCCTCAAGCCGTTTGAAACTGGCCAGCACCGGCCCGCGGGGATCGCCCGCCTGATAGGCGGCCAGTTCGATCCGCTCCGACGGCACGCCCAGCGCCTGAAGCTGGGATTGAACCGCATAGCCCATGGACTTGGCCTGTTCAGCCTCCCCCGCGTCCGCAGGGGTCCTGATCACGATCGACCCGCCGCCCGCTTCGCGCCAACGGGCGACGAAGTCGGACAGAGCGGCTTGCTGGTGAGCCGAAACGCCTTCGGCGTGAACCCCCAGGGCCACCTGATCGGGAACTTCCTCCACCGTCGCCTGGAAATGTTCAGTCGGAAGCGGCACGGAAGGCTGGGGCGCGGAGACGCAGGCGGCCAGGCCCATAAGCGCGGCGCCGCACATGGCCGGTCGGATCCAGGATGAGGGTCGGAGGTTCAAGGGCTTACTCCACAACATAGCCATACGGCCCTTGGTAGGTCTTGCCGGCAGGGGCGGTCTTGCCGACGCTCTTGTTCAGCTTGCCGAGCAGGTTGGTTTCCAGGTCGTTGGCCATGATCAGGCCATCGGCCGGCGTCTGCAGCTGCCCCGGAGGCACCGGCTTCACGAGATAAGGGGTGACGATCACCACCAGCTCCGTTTCGCCCTGCTGATAGTCGCGGGAGCGGAACATGGCGCCGAGGACCGGCACCTGCATCAGGCCGGGCAGGGAATCCAGGGTCTGTTTGTTCACCGATTGCAACAGGCCGGCGATCATCATCGACTGGCCGGAGGGCAGTTCCACCACCGTCTCCGCGCGGCGAACATTCAGGCCTGGGATCACCAGGGACGGCGCTGAAGTGGTCGTGCCCGTGCTGCTGGTGCTGCTGTTGGTGACGGAGAAGGCGTTGGTGTTGGTCACCTCCGACACTTCAGTGGAGAGCTTCAGCGAGATACGGCCCTTAGACATCACGACGGGCGTGTAGCCGAGGCCGACGCCGAACTGTTTGAACTCAATGGTGACGCGGCCGGTGTTGTCTTCGCCGACCGGCACCGGGAACTCGCCACCGACCAGGAAGTGGCCGCTTTCGCCGGAGACCACAGTCAAGTCGGGTTCGGCCAGGGTGCGGACCAGGCCCACGCGCTCAAAAGCACTGACCAAAGCCTGTGCTGAGTTGACGCCTGAAGAGCCCGCGTGGCCGCCTGTGACGGTGCTGGCGGCGTTCCCGAGGCCATTGTTGTTGACGGTCGTCGTCGAGGAGGTGGTCGGAACTTGATAGGTCTGCACCGTCCCATTGGGATTAAAAATCGGCTGGCCTGTGGCGTCTGTTCGGACAGCGGTGGTGAAGCTGCCTGCGGCCGTGTTGCTCACCGTCGACGTCGTGCCGGGCGTGATCTGGTTGGTTGTATTGAGCGCAGAGCCGGCGGTTAAGCCGCCCAGCAGGGCGCCGTTGACGCCGTATGTGGCTGCAGTTCCCAGCAGGTATTGTAAGCTGCCAAGCTGGCCGACCACGGCGTTCAAGTTGAAGCCGAGTTGCTTGATGACCGTGCGGTTCACCTCGACGATGCGAACCTTCAGCATCACCTGTTCGGATTCGGCCACGCTCAGCATGTTGATGATCTGCTCGGGCTTGGCGACGAAGCCCTGGGCGAGGCGGATGGCCTTGTCGGCCGCCGATGCGTTCTCGACCTCGCCGGAGAGGACGATGCTCTGGTTCACCGCCTCCACCCGGATCGAGGACCCTGGCAGGATGCGGTTCAGGGTGTCGCCGAGGGCGGAGATGTCCTGATCCACGCGGATGTTCAGGCGCAGCATCTGGCGGCCCGAGGCATCGAAGAAGGCGGCGTCGGTCTGGCCGCCCTCCACGCCCAGCACGTAGATGCGGCGGCGCGTGGCCAGCACCACGTTGGCGACCTTTGGGTCGGTCACGAGCACGTCCTGCGCGTCGGTCGGCAGATCGATCACCGCAGACTTGCCCTTGGGCAGGGACAGGGCGCGGGTCTCGGTGCTGTCGCTGGAGAGATCGACGCGGACGGTCTGGCCAGACGCCTGTTGCATGGCGCCGTAGGAACGCTGAGCGCCGTAGCCCTGCGACGATCCGATGGTGCCCGGCTGCGCCAAAGCAAGGCTTGGTGAAAGCACCAGGAGCAGGGCGGCGGCGATGGCTCGGCGGGGGTGCATCTGTCCAAGGCTCATCGGGCCACCTGCACGTCCGACGGCGCGCCGTTGCGGAACACCTTGACCACCGCGGGCGCCACGTTGATCTGCTCCGCCAGGCGGGGCCCGCCGCCAGCGGTGGAGCCGCCGGCGGTGTCGGCGTAGGAGCGAAGGATCAGGGTCAATTCCCCCTGCGATTTGGACAGGGCCAGGAGTTCGGCTTCTTCCGGCGTCACTTCGAGGGTCGCTGTGGCGCCCACCACGGAGGGGCCTTTCTGGGCGCGGGCGGCGTTCTGATCGATGGCCAGGACCTTCACATTACGCAGCACCGAGCCCGAGGCGAATTTCTTGGCGCCGTTGAGGCCATCCATCTGCCGGCTCTGCACCACGTCCACATGATCGCCGGGCAGGATGAAGCCGCCCGCCGCGCTCTCGGCCGACAGGGGCACGGCCATGGCGCGCATGCCAGGGTCCAGCTCCACCGCCAGGATTCCGCCGGCGCCGGCGTGGACCACCTTGCTCTCAATGATCGGCTCGCCCTGCAGAATGGGCTCGCGGACGACGGCATCCACCATCTTGGCGGCCGGGCCGCCATCGCCGGTCAGCAGGTCGTGCGCCTTTTCGGTGGTGACGTTCACGGCGGCGGTTTCGATCTTGACGGTGGCGGGCGCCTTGGCCGGCGCGGGCGCGCCCGTCGCGCCGTCGGTGATGAAGAGGGTGTTCAGGCCTTCGGTCGGCCAGGGCTGCCAGCCAAAGTCGGCGGCGGTGAGCTTGTCGCCCGGATTGAGATCGTGCTTGGCGACAAGCACCCGCACCATGGGCTTCTCGACCGGCGCGGCGGCCACAACCACCGGCGCCGCCTTCTCATGACCAGACGCGATGGTGCGCGCCACGAGGGCGAGACCGATCGCTGCGACCAGCGACACGCTGACAAGAACGCCCATCCGGACCGGGCTCATGACCATGCCTCCAAGGGCGCAACTGGCGAACAGCCGGACTCGCGCCTCCTACAGATTGGAATCTTGGTCCGTCGCGGGTTAACGCCGGCCTAAGGCCCTGGCGGTTTGGTTAAAAACAGCCGCGGTAGGGCGTCACAGGGGGCTGTGGAAAAAGACGCTGGAGGGAAAGGCGATCAAGGCGCCGATGGCGATGGCGAGCCCATAAGGCACGTCGCCACCCGACTGCATCAGCCGGCCGAACCAGGGCGGTCCCATGGGCGGGAGATTCCCAGCCAGCTTCCGGCTCCAGAGCAGGCCGACGGCCAAGGCGCCGCCAGCGACAGAGGTCCAGAACACGAACGGCATGATGGCCGGCCAGCCGAGCCAGAAGGCGCAGGCGGCGAACAACTTGGCGTCGCCCCCGCCGATCCAGCCCAGGGAAAACATGAGAATGCCCAGCGCCAGAGCCCCGACGCCGACCATGGCGGAAGCCCCAAGGGCGCCCAGCGGCATACGCACCAGGATCGCCGTAACGAAGAAGGCGACCACCCCCGCTAACGATATCCAGTTGGGAATGGTGAAGCTGGTCATGTCCCGCAGGGCGGCGACGATCACCATGGCGGGGAAGAGGGTGGCTGGAATGAGGAGCGCGGCCGCCGACATGAACCTATCCCGATGATCCGGGCTCAATCGCCCGATGACCGACTTTGGCAGAGGAAGCTGAAGAAGCGTTGAACGCCTTGGCGATCAGTGGATCGCGGCGGAGACGGTGCCCAGCAGCCCATACAACTGCTTGCCAAGCACGGTCACGGCGGCGGCCACCACGACGGAGAGCAGAGTGGCGATCAGCCCGTACTCGATGGCGGTGGCGCCGCTTTGGTCGGCGATGAAGCGCTTCAAAAGACGTCGCATGGCCAGGCCTTCCCCTCTAAAGCAAAGGGCCGCGGCGTGTCCGCCGCGGCCCCGCTTACGCTTGACACTAAAGTCCGGATTTAGTGGACCGCGGTGCCGATGTTGGTGAACGAGGCTTTCAGGTTGGTGCCCACGGTGCCGATCACACCGACGAGAACCACGGCGATAAGGGCGGCGATCAGGCCATACTCGATGGCGGTGGCGCCGGATTCATCCTTCACGAAACGCGAAACAAACTTCGACATGCTCTATTCTCCTATGGCGAGCGGTGTAAGGGTTCGAGCCCTACTGCTCGCCGAACCCCTCAAGACCAATGCACTTTGCCTGATGATTGTTAATGGCCAATGAAATGCAAAGCCTTGATCGGCTGAATACATGGTTTATTTCGATTAACCTCGCGGGTCAGCATGTCGCACCTTGTACTACCGAGGCTTAATTGAAGTTAATGGCGATTAATATTGTGATTCTGTAGGTAACTCTTTCTCGATCTTCCTTCCACACGACGGCGGTGGCGGCCGTCGGAACAATGCGCACAAAAAGCCCTTTACATCAGGGTTCGCGTTCCCTAAATCGCGTCCTCCCGGCGGACCCGCCTTCATTGAGCGCCGCTAACGCCGGATTGGGTCAACAATCTGCAGGGGGTTACGTGAATTGGACACGTACCATGAACCCCTGGACCTGGTCCGTGAGCGGTCGCCGGAGCGTCCCTACGCCTTAGTGCGCAAGGATGCGGTGGCCGTAGCAGGGCGCTGGTTCCAGGATAATTTCAAAGGCGACGTTCTTTACGCCGTTAAGGCCAATCCTTCGGATTGGGTCGTCGAGACCCTGTGGGCCAACGGCGTCACCAAGTTCGACGTCGCATCGTTGCCGGAAATCGAACTGGTGGCCCGCGTGGCCCCCGGCGCGCAGATGGCGTTCATGCACCCGGTGAAGAGCCGGGCGGCGATCACCCAGGCCTACTTCAACTTCGGCGTGAAGACCTTCTCCTTCGACACGCACGAGGAGCTGCAGAAGATCATCGACGCCACCGGCGGGGCCAAGGACCTCAACCTGATGGTCCGTCTGGCGGTGCAGGCTGAAGGGGCGGCCTATTCCCTCTCCGGCAAGTTCGGCGTGGGCGTGCAGGAAGCGCCGTCGCTTCTGCTCGCCGCTCGCCGCGCCACCGACGAGCTGATGGGCGTCGCCTTCCACGTGGGCAGCCAGTGCATGCGGCCGACCGCCTATCAAGCGGCGATGGCGCAAGCCTCGCGAGCCTTGGTCCGCGCCGGCGTATTCGCCGACGTGGTGGATGTTGGCGGCGGCTTCCCGTCAGTCTATCCCGGCATGACGCCCCCGCCGATGCAGGAGTATGTGGACTCCATCCACCGCGGCTTCGACGAGATGATGGTGGCGGAAACCACCGAGCTTTGGTGCGAGCCCGGCCGGGCGCTGGTGGCGGAGTCGACCTCCATCCTCTGCAAGGTCGAGCTGAAGAAGGGCGATGCGCTCTATCTGAACGACGGGTCCTATGGCTCGCTGTTCGACGCGGCGCATTCCAAGTGGCCCTTCCCGGTGAAGATGGTGCGTGACGGCGAGGCTTCGGGCGAACTGAAGCCCTTCCGCTTCTACGGCCCGACCTGCGACAGCATCGATCACCTCCCCGGCCCCTTCTGGCTGCCCGAGGACGTGAACGAGGGCGACTACGTGGAGATCGGCATGCTCGGCGCCTACGGCACGGCCATGAACACCCGCTTCAACGGCTATGGCGACACCGTCACGGCCGAGGTGCTGGACGCCCCCATGGCCTCCATGTTCGGCCTCGCCAAGCGCTCCATCCCCCTGCCCCGCCAGCAGGAAGAAGAGGAGGCCAGAAAGGTGGTCCGCTTCTCCAGGCCCAAGGGCAAGGCGGGCGTGCGGCGGCGGCGGCGGTAGGTCAAACCTCCGTCACAAGTTCGCACTATCGCTGATCTGAATTAACCCGCTCATCCCCGCGGAAGCGGGGACCCAGGCTTGAACCGGCGCATTTTGCTGGACAGAACTGGGTCCCCGCCTGCGCGGGGATGAGCGGTATTTGAGGGAAACCCAAGCCATGAACGCTCCCGTTCTGAACAACACCAAGGCCGAACTGCTCTCCAAAGTGGTGGAGCATGTCGACATCACCGCCTACGACGCGCGCCCCGTCATCGACGCCATGCGCAAGATGAGCTTCACCAGCCGCGACACCGCCCGCGCGGCCGACATCCTGAACATGGCCATCGAGGACAAGAGCTGCTCGCCCTGGCTGATCCTGGCGGGATCGACCTCCGCCGGCGGCTGCATGCACGTCTATCGCGACATGGTGAAGTTCGGGATGATCGACGTGGTGGTGGCCACCGGCGCCTCCATCATCGACATGGATTTCTTCGAGGCCTTGGGCTTCAAGCACTATCAGGCCGCCGGCCCGGTGGACGACAATGTGCTGCGGGAGAACTACATCGACCGCATCTACGACACCTATATCGACGAGGAAGAACTTCAGAATTGCGACCACACCATCCTGGAGATCACCAACAGCCTTGAGCCCCGCCCCTACTCCTCCCGCGAATTCATCTACGAGATCGGCAAGTGGCTGGCGGCCGGCAACGCCAAGAAGCCCGGCTCCCTAATTCAGACCGCCTATGAGGAAGGCGCGCCGATCTTCTGCCCCGCCTTCGTCGACAGCTCCGCTGGCTTTGGTTTGGTGAAGCACCAGAAGGAGCGGATCGCGGCGAAGCAGCCCTATGTCTCCATCGACGCTGTGGCGGACTTCCGCGAGCTGACTGACGTGAAGATCGCGGCGGGCACCACCGGCCTCTTCATGGTCGGCGGGGGTGTTCCTAAAAACTTCGCCCAGGACACGGTGGTCTGCGCCGAGATCCTCGGCGTCGAGGCCGACATGCACAAATACGCGGTGCAGATCACGGTCGCGGCCGTCCGCGACGGCGCCTGCTCCTCCTCCACCCTCAAGGAAGCGGCGAGCTGGGGCAAGGTCGAGACCACCCACGAACAGATGGTGTTCGCCGAGGCCACCACCGTCGTCCCCCTGATCGGCTCGGACGCCTATCATCGCGGAACCTGGAAGAACCGCGAGAAGCGCCGCTGGCAGAAGCTGTTCGCGTAGCGGACCGCCGATGGCCCGTCTGATGTTCGCCGCGCTCCTTGCCGCCGCCGTTCTCGGCGGCTGCAGCAGCGTGAACGGCCCATCGTCCGGCGTCTACGGCGGCGCCGACGCCGGCGGGGAAATCCGCCGTTAACGCCGAACAATGCCGTGCGGCCATGACAGCGTCGCGGAACTTGTCGTATCACCCGGGCGAACATCTCGGAGAGACAAGCATGCGGATCTGGGTTTCTGTTTCTGTCGGCGCATTGGCCTTGGTCGGCGCCGCCTCGGCGCAAACGCCGGCGAAGGCTCCGCCCGCGTCGCCCGTCACCGGCAGCGTGCCGCCGAGCGCCCAGCCGGCGATGCGCATGCCGGGCTACCTCGGCAAGGATCAGATACCCAATTCCATCCTGATCCTGCCGCCGCCGCCGGTTCCGGGTTCGACGCAGGACAAGCTCGATATCGAAACCTATGCCGCGACCCGCAAGCTCGCCGGCACGCCGCGAGGCGATCTCGCGGCGCGGGACGCGGTGCAGTACGTACAGGCGTTCGACTGCGCCCTGGGCGTTAAGCTGGAGAGCGGCCCGACCGAAGTGGGGCGCCTGTTCCTGCGCGTCGGCCGCGACGCTTCGGCCGTCACCAACCTGGCCAAGGACCACTTTAGGCACGACCGCCCCTTCATCAAGCCGAACGGCGCCATCTGTACGGAGAGCGACCGGGCGGGGCTGATGAAGAGCTTCTCCTATCCGTCCGGCCACGCCACCTATAGCTGGGCCATGGGCCTCATCTTGGCTGAGATCGCGCCGGACAAGGCTTCCGAGATCCTCGCCCGCGCGCGCGCGTTCGGCGAAAGCCGCGTCGTTTGCGGCGTGCATACGGTGAGCGATATAGAGGAAGCTCGCACCAACGGCGCCGCCTTGGTGGCCGTGCTGCACTCGAATCCCGAGTTCCGCGCCGACCTGGAGGCCGCCAAGAAGGCCCTCGTCGCCGCCCGCGCCGCGCCGCACGCCGCCCTCGACGCCGGCCAGTGCAAGGTGGAAGCGGATGCAGAGATGCATACGCCGTGGATAAACCCGACGGGGGAGAAGTAGCAGCGCTCCTTCCCCCCTTGCGGGAGAAGGTGGCCCCGAAGGGGTCGGATGAGGGGTCTCGCTAACACTTGAGGTTATGAATTAAGAGAAGCTGATCGCGCGGTTCGACCCCTCATCCGTCGGCTGCGCCCATACCTTCTCCCGCAAGGGGAGAAGGGACTTAGAACACCTTCCCGGGCCCGGTCGCCGCGTATAAATCCGTGCGGCGGTCGCGGAAGAAGCCCCAGGCCGCGCGGTGGGTTTTCAGAAAGTCGAGGTCGAAGGTGGCGACCCGCACGCCCTCTTCGGTGCGGCCCATCTCCTCCACCAGATCGCCCCGATGGTCGGCGATGAACGATGATCCGTAGAAGCTCTGGCCGTCCGCCTCTCGTCCTGGCGGCCCCGCCTCCGTGCCGATACGGTTGGAGGCGGCGACGGGGATGACGTTGGCGACGGCGTGCCCCTGCATCACTCGCCGCCAGGGATCACGGGTGTCGAGGCTGGCGTCGTGGGGCTCGGAGCCGATGGCGGTGGGATAGAGCAGGACTTCAGCGCCCATCAGCGCCATGGCGCGCGCGGCTTCCGGATACCACTGGTCCCAGCAGATCCCCGTGCCGATGCGGCCGAACTTGGTGTCCCAGACCTTGAAGCCGGTGTCGCCGGGGCGGAAGTAGTATTTCTCCTGATAGCCCGGCCCGTCGGGAATGTGGCTCTTGCGGTAGACGCCGAGGGGCTGGCCGTCCGCGTCGATCATCACCAGGGAATTGTAGTAATGCGGCCCCTCCCGCTCGAAGATCGAGACCGGGATCACCACCTGAAGCTCCGCCGCCAGGGGCGCCATCGCCGTCACGCAGGGGTGTTCGCGCCAGGGATAGGCATCGGCGAACCAGCGCTCGTCCTGGGTGACGCAGAAATAGGGGCCCTGGAACAGCTCTGACGGCAGGATCACCTGCCCGCCCTTGTCCGCCGCCTCACGGATGAAGTGCTTTGTTTTCTCGATGTTGGCGTTCAGGTCCGTATCATAGGAGGTCTGAATCACGCCCAGGGTTACGGTCTGCGTCATTCCGGCTCCTGCTGGCTGATGCAGTGGAACGAGCCGCCGCCGGTGAGGAGGGCGCGAGAGGGCAGGCCGATCACCTCCCGCTCGGGAAAGGCTTCGCGGAGAGCGTCGAGGGCGAACCCCGACGCGCGATCTTCATAAACCGGCGCGATCACCGCCTCGTTGGCGATGATGAAGTTCATGTGCGAAGCCGGGACAACATCGCCGTCGTCGTTGGTGATGCGGCCGGGCGACGGGATGCGCATCACTTGCAGCGACACCCCGCGCGCGTCTTTAAACCCGGCGAGCGCCTTGGCGGCGGCGTCATAGATGTCGGCGTTGGGATCGTCGCGGCCGAAGGCTATGGGGCAGGCTACCACGCCGGGCGCCACGAAGCGGGCGAGGTTGTCCACGTGGCCGTCGGTATGGTCGTGGTGCAAACCGTCGCCGAGCCAAAGCACCGTCTTGAGGCCGAGGGCGAGGCCGAGCGCCATTTCCGCCTTGGCTTCGTCCCAACCGGGGTTGCGGTTGGGGTTCAGCACGCACTGGCGGGTGGTGAGGAGCGTGCCGAAGCCGTCCCCGTCGATCGCCCCGCCCTCCAGAATGAAATCGTGCTGCAGAAGCGGGGCGCCGGCGGCGGCGGCCAGTTGCTCGGCCACCATCTCGTCGTCGTCCAGCACGTATTTCCCGCCCCAGCCGTTAAAGTGGAAGCCGGCGGCCACGGTGGCCTCGTCGCGTTTCAGGAAGATCGGCCCGGTGTCGCGCAGCCAGATGTCGCCGAAGAAGCCCCGCACGATCTCTACGCCCGGCTCTCCATTGGTCAGGCTGCGGGCGGCGGCGAAAGCCTCGTCTCCGGCCACGAGCAGGCGCACCCGCTCCCCGCCTGGGTTCGCCAGCGCGCGGGTTAGAGCGGCGACCTCCTCGCGCGCTGCGCTAAGATCGTCTTGCCAAAGATCAGGGTGGCTCGGAAACCCGACCCAGATGGCGCGGTGACGCGACCATTCGGCGGGAAATTGCAGGCTCATGCCATTGCTCCGCTCGATCGGGAGGGGGAAGCGAGGTTAAGTGGCGGGGGCGGACCCCCCCGTCAAGACGCAGGCGAAGCGCCCAAGAAAAAGGGCGGCCACAAAGGCCGCCCTTTCCTGTGAAATGCCGACGCCAGTTAGAACTTATATCGTAT
>CAXTHJ010000049.1:0-21046 GCA_964243985.1 uncultured Caulobacteraceae bacterium
GGGCAGATAGGGGGTGGGATGCTTGGGATCGGAGACGTAGCTGTCGCCCGCCATCTTCTCGTCCATTGGCTTGTCGAACGATAGAGCGAACCCGCTTTGCAGATAGATCGGCTTCAAGGGCTGGGCGCAGCCGGTCTGGCAGGCGATGGGCCAGTCGCTGAACTTCTCCCAGCGGCTCTCCGACGGATTATAGACCGTGGCGCGGGCGAGGTTCGAGGGCGGGCCGTCCTTCAAATACTGGTTGAAGAAGGGCAGCACCATGTCGCGCCGGAACTGCAGCGCGGTGTCGGCATCCCACTTGAACATGCCAAGCGTCGAGCCGTCGCGATTCACCTGGCTATGGAACCATGGGCCCATGACAAGGTAGTTGCTGTCCTCGTGCCCCACGGCCTTCAGCGCCGCGAAGGAATGGTTGGCGCCCCACATGTCCTCCTGGTCCCAAAGCCCCTGCTCCCAAAGGGTTGGAACGCTGGAGGGATGCTTGGCCATCAGCTTGTCCAGCGCCTGGTCCTGCCAGAACGCGTCATAGGCGGGGTGCTCCAGCATCTTCTTCCAAAAGCCGAGCTGCTCCAGCCCATTGGCCTTGGCGTAGGTTTCCGGGGAGCCGGCGGCGAGGAAGGTGGAATAGTCGTCGTAGCCTGGGCGCGGCACGCCTTCGCCGGCGCCCTTCTGCTCGGTCTGGCCGGCGATGTAGTCGAAGTTCGGCATCCGCAGGGCGCCGTAGTGATACCAGTCGTCGCCCATCCAGCCGTCCACCATCGGGCTTTCCGGCACGGCGGCTTTCAAGGCCGGGTGCGGTCCCAGCAGGGCCATCACCACCGTCCAGCCCTCATAGGAGGAGCCGATCATGCCGACCTTGCCATTGGTCTGCTTGATGTTCTTCACCAGCCAGTCGATGGTGTCGTAGGCGTCGGTGGTGTCGTCGGTCTTGGAGTGGTTCTGCGGCCCGATCGGGTGGCGGGTCATCTCGTAGGGCCCTTCCGAGCCGTACTTGCCGCGAATGTCCTGATAGACCCGGATATAGCCGGCCTTGACGAACCCTTCGTCGGCGAGCGGCAGGAGAGCCAGCATCGACGAGCTGTCGGTCCGCTCCGCCCGGCCCTTGGCGTTGTAGGGGGTGCGGGTCAGGATGATGGGCGCGCCGCTTGCGCCCTTAGGGATGACAATCACCGTGTAGAGCTTGATGCCGTCCCGCATGGGAATCATCTCGACCCGCTTGATGTAGTCGTTGGCCGCGTCCGGCTTGACGAACTTGGCGGGGATGTCGCCGCCGGGCGCGGCGGGATCGCTCTTCGGATCGGCGGCCCAGGCCGAGGCGGCCGCCAGCAGCAGGACAGCGGAAGCGAAAAGGGCGGCCTTCGCCCCGGCGTTTGACAGCGACATGATCGGCCCTGAATGTTCCAGTCTCCCGCCTAGCTCTCCAACATTCAGCGGCCCGCGGCAAGGCGCCCCGGAATGACCTTTAGATCACACTGTCATCCCGGTCGTAGACCCCGCGTCGAAGCAAAGCTTCGCCCGAGGATAACCTCCGCCAAGAGCCGGGACCCAGCGCGCTCCGAGCCCCTTCTAGTCCCGGACTGTCCCTCCGGGCCGTCCGGGATGTCGGGTCTGTTGGCGCATACTGAGCCGGGCCGGATTCGTCGAACAGGATTTTGCGGTCGGTATGGACTGTGGCGCGGCCCAAAGCGTCCGACATCTGTCGGAAAAGCGCCGGGAGTTCGCCATCTAACGCGCCACAGTTGTCAAGCTTCAGAACATCGACACCCCATTTGGCAAAACGCGCCGCATCGCCGACTTGGTGATCCTGATCTCCCGCAGCGACTCGCTGGCATGTGGTCTTGCCCGAGGTGTTGTAGAGGCCACCCTGAAGACCCAGCTTATGAAGCGCCGCGATATACTTAGTCAGGTCGTCGTCAAAACCTGGTTGACGACTTGGGTGCTTGTAAGAACCCCAGCGGGCAATGCCATGAAGCTCACCGTCAGAGCCGCGATCCATCCAGCAGTCGTCAACCACAACCGTCCGGTAACCCGCTTTGGCTAGGCCCGTTTCGACCAAGGCCTTGCCCTGATCCAGCATGAAGTCCTGGAAGCTATAGCCGGCTCGATCTCGCCCATCCGCTGGCGCTTGCGGCAGGCATTGAAACCTTGCCCAGTTGTTGAAACCCATCGGCGGCGAAAGAGCGATGGCTGTCGTCGTGTTTACCGCCACCGGATCTGCTGAGGCCGCCCCAGTCAAACCGAGGAAGACGATGAGCACCAAGATCGTTCGGAACATGCATGAGCTCTCCAGCCGGACGAGAGACCTATCATGCAGCCGAAGATGTCGCGAACTGGCTCTCCAGAACGTCCGATGTCTGGTCTCTGGAGCAGACGCTAAAGCAAGCGGGGTCGTGCAATCTCAGTCGAATTGCACGAAACCACACACTTTTTGACGTCGAAGCAGTCCAGAATGTACTTCACTTGATGATTGGCGACGCGCCAGTTCAAGCGACGCAGAAATTGATTGAAGTACAGATATGACCGGCGAGATCGAGCCCTTTCAGGCCATCACCATCAGCCGGGCGGCCCACGCCCTGAGGGCCGAGGGCCGCTCTGTGATCCACATGGAGTTCGGCCAACCGTCCACGGGCGCGCCTAAGGCCGCTATCGCCGTGGCGCACAAGGTGCTGGACGAGGACGGGATGGGCTATTGGGAGAGCCCGGCGCTGAAGGGCCGCCTCGCCCGCCACTATGCCGAGACCTATGGGGTGGAGACGGACCCTGAGCGGTTCGTCATCACTTGCGGCGCTTCGCCCGCCCTGGTGCTGGCGCTGGCATCGAGCTTTGAGCCGGGAGACCGCATCGCCTTGGCGCGCCCGGGCTATGTGGCCTACCGAAACACGCTGAAGGCGCTGCGGATGATCCCGGTGGAGATCCCCTGCGGCGCCGAGGTTCGCTTCCAGCTGACGGCGGCGGCCCTTCGCGACTTGGACGGGCCGATCGCGGGGGTGATCATCGCCAGCCCCGCCAACCCCACCGGCACGGTGATCGACGGCGACGAGCTTTCCGCTATCGCCAACGTCTGCCGCGAGCGGGGGATCAGGATCATATCCGACGAGATCTACCACGGCTTGAGCTACGTCGGCCCTGCCCACTCCATGCTGGAGTTCGAGCCGGAAGCCCTGGTGGTGAACAGTTTCTCCAAATATTTCAGCATGGTGGGCTGGCGGCTCGGCTGGCTTCTGTCGCCGCAGAGCCATATCGCCCGCGCCCGCGCCTATGTGGGCAACCTCTTCCTCACCGCTCCCTCTCTCAGCCAACATGCCGGGCTCGCAGCGTTGGACAGCCGGGAGGAATTGGACGGTCACATTGAGGTGTATCGCAAGAACCGCGAGCTTCTGCTGGCCGCGCTGCCAAGGCTTGGGCTGAAGGAGATCGCGCCGCCGGACGGCGCCTTCTATATCTACGCCAACATCGCCCACCTGACCGACGACAGCCTCAGCTTCTGCAGGCGGCTGTTGCAGGAGACCGGCGTCGCCACCGCGCCCGGCGTGGATTTCGACCCGGTGGAGGGCCGCCACTTCATCCGCCTGAGCTTCGCCGTCTCGACGCAGGAGGTGGAAGAGGCGATCTCCCGCCTCGTGCCGTGGTTCGCGGAAGCGGCGAAGCGGGCGAAGACGGTTCTCTAAATCGACCTACTGGCCGATCCCAAGCTGGTTCAGCATAAAGGCGTAGTATTCCGCCTGATCCCGATAGCGGCGGAAGCGGCCGGACTTGCCGCCGTGGCCTGCTTCCATGTTGATGCGGAACACCAGCGGGTTCGTGTCGGTCTTCATATCGCGCAGCTTCGCCACCCATTTGGTGGGCTCATAATACTGCACCTGCGAGTCCCAAAGGCCGGTGGAGACGAACAGGGCTGGGTAAGCCTTCTTGGCCACATTGTCGTAGGGGGCGTAGCTCAGCATGTAGTCGTAGTAGGGCTGGGTCTTCGGATTACCCCACTCGTCGAACTCATTGGTGGTGAGGGGGATGGACTCGTCTAGCATGGTGGTGACCACGTCCACGAACGGCACCTGGGCCAGCATCACGCGGTAGTCCTGCGGCGCCATGTTGGCAACCGCGCCCATGAGGAGGCCTCCGGCGCTGCCGCCCGCCGCCGCTACCCGATCCTTGGCGGCGTACTTCAGGGCCACTAGACCTCGCGTCACGTCGATGAAGTCGGTGAAGGTCTTCTTCTTGTTGAGCAGGTGCCCGTCGTCGTACCAGGCGCGGCCCATCTCCTGCCCGCCGCGGATGTGGGCGATGGCGTAGACCATGCCCCGGTCCAGCAGGCTGACGTTGGTCACCGACATCGCTGGATCGGTGGAGATGCCATAGCTGCCATAGGCGTACTGCAACATGGCCGCCGTGCCGTCGCGCTTGAAGCCTTTGCGGTAGACCAGCGAGACGGGGATCTTCACCCCGTCCCGCGCGGTGATCCACACCCGCTCGGTGACGTAATTCTTGGGATCGTAGCCGATCACCGGCTGCTGCTTCAGGAGTTTGCGCTCGCCAGTCTTGAGGTCAGTCTCGTAGGTGGTGGTGGGCGTAGTGAGGGAGTTGTAGGTGTAGCGCACCCAGGTTGTGTCCGCATCGCCGCCGTCGGCCAGCTGCATGGCGTAGGCCGGCTCATCCGCCTTGACGAAACGCTCAGGGCCGACGTCCGGGCGGATGGCGAGACGCTTCAGACCCCCCGACCGCTCCTCGATGGCGATGGCGCCGTGGAAGAGGGTGAAGTTCTCGATGAAGACGTCCGGGCTGTGGGGCACGAGATCGCGCCAGAGGCTCCGGTCTCCCAGCGCCGCATCGCCGTGCAGCGTCATCAGCTTGTAGTTCTTGGCGTTCCAGTTGGTGCGGATCACCCAGCGGCCGTCCAGATGGTCGGCCTCGTAACGGAACTCCCGCTCCCGCGGCGCGATCACCGCGAAAATGGTCGGATTGGCCGCCGGAGCGCAACGTTGCTCGTTGGAGACGGTGCTCTGCAGAGCGATGCAGATGAACTGCTCCGAGCGGGTGCGCTGCAGCCCCATGTAGAAGCTGTCGTCCTTCTCCTCATAGACCAGCCGGTCGGCGCTGGCCGGCGTGCCGAGCACGTGCGCCTTCACCTGCTTGGAGAGCAGCGTCACCGGGTCCTTGGCGATGTAGAAGATGGTCTTGTCGTCGTCGGCCCAGACCAAATCCGGCTCGACGTTGTCCACGACGTCGGTAAGGGTCTTGCCGGTGACGAGGTCCTTGACGTGAAGCACGTACTGCCGCCGCCCGACATCGTCCTCGGCGTAGGCAAGACGGCGATTGTCGGGGCTGACCACTGAGGCCCCCACCTGGAAGTAGCCCTTCCCGGCGCCCATCACCGCCTCGTCCAGCATCACCTGTTCCGGTGCGGTCATCGCGCCCAGGCGGCGGGCGAGCACGGGATAGTCCTTCCCGACCTCGAAGCGGGTATAATACCAGTAGCCCCGCTCCTTATAGGGAACCGAAGAATCGTCCTGTTTGATGCGGCCAACGATCTCGCTGTAGAGCTTGTCCTGCAGCGGCTTGGTGGGCGCCAGCTTGGCGTCGGCGTAGGCGTTCTCCGCCTTCAGATAGGCCAGCATGTCCGGGTTCTTACGGGTGTCGTCGCGGAGCCAATAGTAGTCGTCCTCCCGCGCGCCGTTGGGCGATGTGACCTGAAACGGTTTCTTGACCACCGTGGGCGGCGTTGGGTCAGCAGCAAAGGCGGCGCCCGCCGTCAGAGCCAGAAGGGCGGCGGTCGCCAAAGCGTTCAAAGATTTCAAGGACAGCCCCATCAACTGCGCCGGAAGACCGAGGGAGTCGCGCGGCCGCGAAATGTCGCCCATCTTTGCGGCCTTCTCAACCCTTGCAAAAGACCTAGCGATCAGGATGCGCAGAAACTACCTCCCGTGCAGGCGACTATTAAAAAAGCTCGGCCGCGCCGGCGGCGCCAACTCATGGGAGCCGATCATGCTGCGATCATTGTTCATTGGCTGCGTGTTGCTGACACCGCTGGCCGCATCGGCGCAGACGCCCGACGACGTCTACCGTACCGCCGCCATGCGTTATGACGCCGGTCTGGCGGCTCAATGTCCAGACAAGCATCTGAACTGGATCGCGCCTGGGGAACTGCCGGACCATATCGACGCGTTCGAGACCAAGCTCGGGGGCGCGGTGTCGGCGAAGGTGGATCAGGTGGCGTCCACCCTGCCCGGCGGGGGAGAGGCGCACTGCCCCGGCGTCGGGGCCAGTTGCGGCGACACCACGCGGATCGCCGCTTATCACAGGCTCGATCTTTTGCCGAAATTCGTCGCCTTCATGTGCGCCCTGCCCGAGACTTGCAGCGGGCAATCCACCTGTAGCCCCAGCCCTTAGAGCGCAATCTAACGCGGAGTGGATCGCCAGAAGCAGCCTATTGCCAAGTCACGCCCATCACTTACCATTCCCGCAGCGGCCCACAGAACGAGCCGCGCAGGGGGAGGGCTAATCATGAGCGCCTTGGTCGCTATCGTCACGGTTCTGGTGCTGCTGTTCTATTGCTGGACCAGCATGGGGGTGGGTCAGATGCGGGGCAAGCATAAGATCGACGCCCCGACCATGGTGGGCCATCCCGAGCTTGAACGGTCGATTCGGGTGCATATGAACACGCTGGAGTGGCTGGTGATCTTCCTGCCGTCCATGTGGCTCTGCGCGGTGTTCGCCAATCCCATCCTGGCGTCAGTCCTTGGCTTGGTGTGGATCGGCGGCAGGTACGTCTACAGGCAGGCCTATATGAAGGACCCTGCGTCCCGCCACACCGGATTCATGGTGCAGGCGCTGGCGACGGCGGTGGCCTTGTTCGGCGGCCTGATCGGCGCGGTGTGGAGCTTGTTCGCCGGCGGCTTCGCCGCCTGACCACCGCCATGCCGCTTCCCGTCGATCCGCAGAAGTACCTGATCTACCTTGGCGTGATGACGGTGATGGCCTGGGCGCCCGGCCCGGCGAACCTGTTCTCCGTGGCCAACGGCGCGCGGCGCGGGCCTCGGGCGGCGATGATCGGCGTCCTCGGCATGAACGCCGGCACCCTGGTGTGGTTCTTGGCCGCCGCCTTGGGGCTAGGCGCCCTGGTCGCCGCCTTTCCGCTGGTGTTCAAGGGCCTCGCCATCCTGGGGGCGCTCTATGTGGCGTGGCTTGGCGCGCGGTCGTTATGGGCTGCTTGGCGGGACGACGGCAGTGGGTCGCACGGGCACGTCAAGCTTGGCAGCTCGGCCTTTCGAGACGGCTTCACCGTGCAGATCACCAATCCCAAGGCGGTGGTATTCTTCACAGCCATCCTGCCCCCCTTCATCGACGTCGCTCGCCCCCTGATTCCGCAGCTTCTCGCCTTCGCCACGGGCGCGATCGTCATGGACGGGCTCAGCATGAGCGCTTACGGTCTCGGCGGCGCGGCGCTGTCGGCGCGCATGACGGAACCGAAGTTTCGGCGCGGATTTTCGGCCTTGGTGGGCTGCATCCTCCTGGCTGCAGCGGTCTTGATCGCCACCCGCGCGTGAGGCGAAGCTTGAAACACATCGGAAACCAATCGCCGGATTTTCTGCTTAATCGTGTGCAATAGAGACACCATGTTCAGGGAGACCGCCATGAAGCGCATCTTGTTCGCCGCCTTCGCCGCATCCGCGCTTGTTTTGGCCGGATGCGAGACGGCGACGCCTTATCAGCCCCTGGCCAAGGGCACGGCGACTTCAGGCGGCTATTTCGACCATCAGATCGAGGCCAATCGCTGGCAAGTGGGCTTCAAGGGCAATTCCCTCACTAGTCGCCAGACCGTGGAGCGCTACCTGCTCTATCGCGCGGCGGAGCTGACCACGACCCAAGGGTACGACTGGTTCGAGGCGGTGGACCGGCATACCGACAAGAAGACTGAAGTCTACGGCGAATCCGATCCCTTCTATGCGGGCTGGGGCGGCTATTGGGGCCCACGATGGGGCTTCGCACGACGCGGCTACGGCTGGCGCTATGGCTATTTCGGCGGTGACCCGTTCTGGGGCCCCGGCGAATTCGACTACAATCAGGTGGACCAGTTCCAGGCCACGGCCGAGGTGCTGATGGGCCACGGCCAAAAGCCCGCTGACCGCCAAGCCTTCGACGCCCATTCGGTGCTGGAGCATCTCGCCAGCGCGGTGCGTCCGCCTAAATAGCGCGCGCTACGGCGTCACGAACACTTCATCCCCAAAAGTTCGCACGTCCTTCACCAGCGCCTCCGCCGCCGCCCTAACGATCTGGCCGCCCTTCTCGGGCGTGGCTTGGCCAGGGTCTGAGCCCATGCGGCCGTCGGCGTAGCGGGCGCGAAAATCCGCCGCTTCCCGGATCGGACCCGTCGGGGCGATGCGGGGAGCGTAGTTGGCCGACTTGATGAAGTCCGGATAAGCGAACTGGGTGATGGCGATCTCGGACGGGGTGGCGTGGCTGCCGTGTCCTTCGGGGAACAGGCGGTTGCAGAGGCTCATGACTCCCGGGAGCTCCCACCAGTTCTTCAGTTTCAAGGCGTAGCCGCGCGGCTCCCGCCGCCAGCTCGCTTCGGAATAGATTTCTGAGAACGCCGCCTCGATGGTGGCCACGTTGCCACCGTGACCGTTCAGGAAATAGATCTTCTCGAACCCATGGGCCGCCAGCGACACCGTCCAGTCCCGCATGGCCGCGATCATGGTGGAGGGGCGCAGCGATATGGAGCCCGGAAAACCCAGGTGATGCTGCGCCATGCCCACGTTGAAGGTGGGCGCCACCAGCAAATCCCCGGTGGCATGAGCGTGATGAGAGATGATCTCCGGGCAGAGCCAGTCCGTGCCCAAAAGGCCCGTCGGCCCGTGTTGCTCGTTGGAGCCGATGGGCACCACCACGGTCTTGGACCGCGAGAGGTAGCCTTCGATCTCCGGCCAGGTGGAGAGGGCGAGAAGCATCAGCCCGTGGCCTCCCCTCCGTAGTCCGCAAGATCGCCCATGGCGGACTGCAGATAGTTCAAACGAATGACCGCCGGATCGCCAAGCATGGCCTTAGCCTTTCGCCAGATACGCCCGGAGCGGGCCTATTCGGCGGCGTGACGCAGCGCTTGCGCTCTGCACTGAAACATCCGCCGCATATCGCAGACGCATTTCGCGCATTGAGGGCGGCTCTGGCAATGGCGGAAGATGTCGAAGGGCGACTAGCGCCCGCTTCGATGGCCGCGTGAGCGTCGCGTTCGCGAATGCCGTTGCAGTTGCAGTTGCAGTTGCAGACGTACATGGACCCGGGACGCTCCACCGACTGTTGGTCTACAGACAGCCAGGGGGCGAAAGTTATTGCAGCACATTCGCAAACAAAGTCTGCGACATTTATAACGCCGCTCATTCCCGCGAAGGCGGGAACCCAGATGGACCGGGCGGAGCAGATGACTTGGCTGGTTCCGTGCCTTATCGGGGATCAGCGGAGGAGAGGCGGTGGATGTGAGTGCAAAGCTGAACTACGAAGAGCCAAATGACTGAACTGCCCTGCCGCCTCTACCTGATCACGCCGCCGCGCCTGCCCGCTCTCGCCGAGTTCGCCGCGACCCTTGAGGCAACCCTCAACGCAGGCGACGTGGCCGCCCTGCAAATCCGTCTGAAGGACGTCGCCGATACCGAGACCGAGGCGGCCGTACGCGCGCTCGCGCCGGTTGCGGAGACCCACGGCGTGGCCCTGATCCTGAACGACCGACCGGATCTGGCCGCCCGCCTCAGCTGCGACGGCGTACACGTGGGGCAGGAGGATGCCACCTACGCCGAGGCCCGACGCCTGATGGGCAAGGACCGCATTGTCGGCGTCACCTGCCACGACAGCCGTCATCTCGCCATGGAAACGGCGGAGGCGGGAGCGGACTACGTGGCGTTTGGCGCCTTCTTCGACACGACGACGAAAGACGCCTCCACCCGCGCCGATCCGGAAATCCTCTCCATTTGGCAAGAAACCATGACCGTTCCTTGCGTCGCTATCGGTGGGATCACCGTGCAGAACTGCCGCGCCTTGGTGACGGCCGGCGCAGATTTCCTGGCCGTCTCGGCGGGGGTATGGTCCCATCCCGAAGGCGCGGCCGCGGCTGTCGCAGCGTTAAACCGGGAGATCGCCGCAGGCCTTGTGGCAAGGGGAACATGACCTGGGACGAGGTGGTGAAGCTGGGGTGTGAGCTGCCGGGGGTGGAGGAATCCACCTCCTACGGCACGCCGAGCCTCAAAGCGTTCGGCAAGTTCATGACGCGCTTGCGTACTGAGGACGCTAGCCTGGTCCTCACCGGCGTCACCTTCGACGAGCGGGAAATGCTGATGGAGGCCGAGCCCGAAACCTTCCACACCACGCCCCATTATAAGGACTACCCCAGCGTCCTCGCCCGCCTAGCCGCCGTTGATCCGGGCACGGTGCGGACTTTCTTCGAGCGACGCTGGCGGGCGGTGGCGCCGAAGAAGGCAGTGAAGCAGTACGACCTCGACCGGGGCGCGGCGTGACTGCCTTCATCGCCCTCCTCCGCGCCGTGAACGTGGGCGGCACGGGAAAGCTCCCCATGACCGAGCTGAAGGCCGCGCTTTAGCCCGTGGCGTCCTTCAAGAGCCCGAGCCCGGCGGATAATCCACGCCGGTCAGATAAAGCCCCTGCGCGGGGGCGACGGGCCCGCAGCGGGTACGGTCCGCCGCGTCCAGCGCCGCCTTCAAATCCGCCGCCGACCAGCGCCCAGCGCCCACCTCCACCAGGCTCCCTACCATGGAGCGCACCTGGCGATGCAGGAAGGAGCGCGCGGCGAAGGTCAGATGCACCTCCCCTCCAACCCGCGCCACGTCCGCCGTGTCCAGTGTGCGGAGCGGGCTGTTGGCCTGGCATCTGGCGTCGCGGAAGGTGGTGAAGTCGTGCGGGCCGACGAGCGCCTGCGCCGCCGTATGCATGGCGTCCGCATCCAGCGGCGTCTTCACCCAGAACACCCGCCCCCGTTCCAACGCCGCCAGCGCGCGCCGGTCCAGCACCCGATAGAGATAGCGCCGGCCGATGGCAGAGAAGCGCGCGTGGAACTCGGGATCGACAGCCGCCTCGGCTGAGATCACGGCGATCGGTTCGGGGATGAGGTGGGCGTTGATGGCGTCGCGCACCACATTAGCGTTCCAAGTCCTGACGAGGTCGAAGTGGGCGGCCTGGCCGGTGGCGTGGACGCCGGCGTCGGTGCGGCCGGCCACGTGGATGCGGGCGAACTCGCCGCAAAAGGCCTGGATCGCCCGCTCCAGCGAGGTCTGCACCGAGGGCTGCTCCGCCTGCGCCTGGAAACCATTATAGGGGCCGCCGTCGTATTCGACGATCAGCTTGTAGCGGGGCATCAGAACAGGCGGATGTCGGCGGCGGCAGGCAATCCGCGCACGAAGTCGGCCGCATCTTGCGCGGTCTTGCCCTCCCGCTGGAGCCTGAGCAGCCGCACCGCGCCGTCGCCGCAGGCGATGAGGAGGGCGTCGTCCAACGCTTCGCCCGGTTCGCCCTGACCGAGTTCCAGACGGGAGAGCAGCGCCTTCACTCGCACCGGCCCCTTGATGGTCATGAGCTCGAACCAGGCGCCGGGGGAGGGCGAGAGGCCGCGGATCAGGCGGTCGATCTCGACGGCGGGGCGGGTCCAATCGATGCGCGCCTCGGCCGGGGTGATCTTCTTGGCGTAGGTCAGGCCCTCGTCCGTCTGCGGCGTCTCCGTCGCCGTCCCCGCTGCGATGGCGGCCAGGGTCTGCGGGAGGAGCGTGGCGGCGGCCTCCATCAGCTTGTCGTGCAGGGTTCCGGCGGTGTCGTCGCCTTCGATAGCCACGCGGGCGGTGGCGAGCACCGGGCCTTCGTCCAGCCCCTCGCTCATCCGCATCACCTGCACGCCCGTGACCGCGTCCCCTGCCATGATCGCCCGCTCGATCGGCGCCGCCCCCCGCCAGCGGGGCAGGAGCGAGGCGTGGACGTTGAAGCAACCCAGGCGGGGCGCGTCGAGCACCCCCGCCTTCAGGATCTGCCCATAAGCCACCACCACCGCCGCATCGAGACCCAGCGCAGCAAACGCCGCGATTTCCTCTAGGTCGCGCATGGATTTGGGGGTGCGGACGGGCAGCCCAAGCCGCTCGGCGGCCTCTTGCACCGGCGTCGGACGTACGGTCTGGCCCCGCCCGCGCGGCTTCTGCGGCTGAGTGTAGACAGCCGCGATCTCGTGCCCGGCGGCGGCGACCTCAGTCAGCAGCCGCGCGGCGAAAACCGGCGTTCCCATAAAGGCGATGCGCATGGAAAGGTGTTAGCGGAGGCGGGGGGGAAGGTTAAGCCGCCTTGGCTTCCTTCTTCACCCGCTTGACCGCCCGTTCGCGCTTCAGGCGGGAGAGATGATCGATGAAGAGGACGCCCTCCAGGTGGTCCATCTCGTGCTGGATGCAGACGGCGTAGAGGCCCTCGGCGTCCTCCTCGATGGTTTCACCTTGATAGTTGATGTAGCGGAGCTTCACCCGCGCCGGCCGCTCCACCTCGTCGTAGATTTCCGGCACCGAGAGGCAGCCCTCTTCCGCCAACGCGATTTCCTCCGAGCGCCAGAGGATTTCCGGATTGATGAAGCAGCGAGGCTGAGGCTCCTCCTCGTTCCGCGCCAAGTCCATGACAATGATACGTTGGTCGACGCCGACCTGAATGGCGGCGAGGCCGATGCCGGGGGCCGCGTACATGGTCTCCAGCATGTCGTCCATCAGCGCGCGCAGCGCGTCCGTGACCGGCCCCTCGACTGGCTTGGAGACCTGTTTCAGCGTCGCCGCATGATCGGCGACCGTAAGGATTTCGCGTAGAGCCATGAGGCGGGAGGTAAGTCCGCTTAATCCTAGCGTCAAGATGGGCTGGTCGCGGTCCTTCAGTCATTCGCGGACGATCGCAGGGCGATCCGAGAACCCAGCAGTTACAAGTGTCCCGGCTTGCTGGGTCCTTCGGGCTCCGCAATGCGGCCCCAAGGATGACTATTGATTTATTCCGCCGCCGCCAGCTTGGTCAGCGGCCGCACCCCATTTTCCACCGGCGCGATCTCCGGCAGTTCCTTGCCTTCGTGATCCACCGCCAGATCTTCGAACCGCCGCGCCTGGCTCATCACTTGGCTCTCGAGCGAGCCGACGAAGGCGTTGTAGCGGCTGACGGCGGCGTCCAGCGCCTTGCCGACCGAGCTGGCGTGGCCGCCCATCACCGCCAGGCGCTTGTAGAGCTCCTTGCCGAGCTTGGCGATCTCCTCGGCGTTCTTCGCCTGTCCCTCCACCCGCCAGCCGTAGGCCACAGCCTTGCAGAGGGCGAACAGGGTGGTCGGGGTGACCAAGAGAACCCGCTTGTCCATCGCCTCGGTCATCAGGTCGGGCGCGCGGTCCAGCGCCGCCGCCAGGAAGCCGTCGCCCGGCACGAACATGGCGACGAAATCCGGCGAGCCCTCCTTTTGGAACTGGTCCCAATAGGCCTTGCTGGAGAGGCCGGTCATGTGGGTGCGGACGCTGGCGGTGTGGCGCAGGTACGCGGCTTCGCGCCCGGCCTCTTCGGCGTGCTCCTGGGCGTCCAGGAAGGCGTTCAGCGAGCATTTGGCGTCGATCACGAACACCCCGCCGCCCGGCAACCGCACCTTCACGTCGGGGCGGCGGCGGCCCTCGTCGGTATCGACGCTGAACTGCTCCTCGAAATCGAAGCGGCTGGTAAGGCCGGCCATTTCCAAAACGTTGCGGAGGGTCTGCTCGCCCCAGCGCCCCTGCACCCCGGCGCCGCGGCGGAGGGCGCCGGAAAGGCGACGGGCTTCGGCCTGCGTCTCCACCGAAGCCTGCATCAGGGCGGCGATTTGGGCTTTGAGGCCGCCGGTCTCCTCGACGCGCAGCTTTTCGATCTGCAGTACCTGCGCCTCGAACTTGGTCAGGGTTTCGGCGACGGGCTTCAGCTGCGCCTCGATCCGCGCCTGGGCGAGCTGGTCCTGAGCGCGGAAATTCTCGGACGCACGCGCCACCATCTGGTCCGCCACCGTGCGCGCCGTTTCTCCGGCCTGCGCTTTCAGGAGGTCGGCCAGGGTGGTGCGGCTGTCCTCCAGATTGTGGGTCCGCTCCCGCTCCCTGGCCAGGTCGATAGTGGCGATCTGGAGCCTGTCGGCAAGGCCGTTCGCCCGCCGCCGCTCGCTCAGCATCAAAAACGCCAGTCCTACGGCGGCGATCGATATGACAGCCATGGCGACGAGCAAGGCGAGGACGATTCCGTTCATGCTCCGTTCGTATCAGGAGTCGGCGCCGGCCGGAAGCGTCGGCGACTCAGCCCTTAAACCCGTCCTTGGCGGCGCGGACGGCGGCGAAGGCGTCTGCCGGTTCCACGTTTTTTAAGCCCATGGCGGGGGCGAGCAGCGGCGCGCGCAGGAAGGGGTTGGAGGCCTTCTCGGCGCTAATAGTGGTGGGCACGGTCCACTCGCCTCGCTCCCGCGCCGCGAACACCGCCGCCGCTCGCGCCTTGATCGCCGCGCCGTCATCTATGGACAAAGCGAAGCGGGCGTTGGCCGCGGTGTATTCGTGGGCGCAGTAGACAGTGGTGTCGTCCGGCAGGGCCGCAAGCTTGGAAAGGCTGGTCCACATCTGCTGCGGCGTGCCCTCGAACAGCCGCCCGCAGCCCAGCGCAAACAGGGTGTCGCCGACAAAGGCCGCATGGTCCGCCGCGTCGTAATAGCTGATGTGGCCAAGCGTGTGGCCGCCGGTATCGAGCACGCGGAACACGGTCTCGCCAAGCTTCACCTCGTCGCCCTCGTGCACCTCGCGGTCCAGCGGTGCGATCTTGGTCACCTCGCTAGGGCCGACGATCTCGCAGCCGGTGGCCGTCTTCACCGCCGCGTTGCCGCCGGCGTGGTCAGGGTGCCAGTGGGTGTTCATGATGAGAGCGATTGTCCAGCCGGTTTCCTGCACCGCCGCCAGCACGGCGTCGGCGTCGGGCGTATCGATGGCGGCGGCAAGGCCGGTGGTGTCGTCGCGGACCAGATAGCCGTAATTGTCCTCAAGGCAGGCGAACTGATGTACTGTGATCGACATGGGAAATCCTCGGCTTTGGTAGAGACTGTGGCCCCGGGCGCTTCAGCCCTATATGGACATGATCGGGGGATACGGCGAGGCCAATGCGGCGCAGCGTTGACGATTTGACCGCCTTCTACGCCTCCCCCCTCGGGCAGGCGGCGCGGGACATGGTGGCCCGCAAGATCGCTGAGGCGTGGGAGGGGGTGCGCACCCTGGACGTGCTCGGCGTCGGTTACCCCACACCTTATCTCGAGGTCTTCAACGCAGACGCCCGGCGCACGGTCGCAGCCATGCCGCAGCAGCAGGGGGCGGTGACGTGGGGGCCGGGGGGGCGAAACCTGGTCAGCCTCGCGGCGGAAAGCGCCCTGCCCTTTCCCAACGCCCTGTTCGACCGGGTGCTGCTGATCCATGCGCTGGAGGAGAGCGACGATCCCGAGGGGTTGATGATCGAGGCCCGCCGGGTGCTCGCCCCTTCCGGCCGGCTAATCGTGGTGGCGGCGTCACGGCGGGGGATCTGGTCCCATGCGGAGAACACGCCGTTCGGTTATGGGCGCCCTTTCAGCCGCAGCCAGTTGGAAGCGGTGGTGAACATCGCGGGACTTGAGCCCACCGCCTGGTCGCGATCCCTCTACATGCCGCCGCATGCCGCCTTCGCCCCCTATGCGGAGATCATCGAACAGGTGGGCTCTCGCCTGTTCGCGCCCTTCTCCGGCGTAATCATGCTGGAGGCGGTGAAGCAGACTTTCGCGGTGCGCCCGCGCGGCGCCAAGGCGCCCGCCTTCGCCGTGCCGGTGTTCCAGCCCTCGCCCGTGGGCGCCGCACTCGATCCTGCGTCCGCCTCAAGCCTCCGCGAGCGCTTTGAGCCTTAGCCAGCCTTTAAACCTTGGATGGGGCAAAAACATGCGCCATAGGTGTCACGAAACCGTCTTTTGGGGTTAGGAGACGCTGCACTTCGATGAAATTGATCATCGCCATCATAAAACCGAGCCGCCTAGACGACGTCCTCGACGCCGCTACGGAGGCGGGCGCCTCGGGCATCACCGTCACCGAAGTACGTGGTTATGGGCGTCAGAAGGGCAAGACCGAAGTCTATCGCGGCGCGGAATATGAGGTGAAGCTTCTCCCCAAGGTCAAGCTGGAGATCGCCGTGCCCTCGGACATCGTCCCGCGCGTGGTCGAAGCCATCAGCCGCAACGCCAACACCGGCAAGATCGGCGACGGCAAGGTGTTCGTCGTGGATCTGGAAGCGGCGTTACGCATCCGCACAGGGGAGCAGGACGCGCAGGCGATCACGGGATAGCGGTTTAGCTCAGATATCTCCCCCACAAGTGGCGGACGACCGGCGGAGCCGGGGAGGGGGTCTGCGCTGTGTCCTGCAGACCTCGCGCAAACCCCTCTCCCACTTCGTGGTCCCCCTCCCCATTGGCATGGGGAGGATAAACTCGAAATTAGCCTTCCGCGTCGCCCTTGGCATCGGCCTTGGTGGTGTTGACCGTGCGTTCGGCGATCCGAGCCGACTTGCCGCGGCGGTCGCGCAGGTAATAGAGCTTGGCGCGGCGGACGGCGCCGCGACGCTTCACTTCGATGCTCTCGATCATCGGCGACATCACCGGGAAGACCCGCTCGACGCCTTCGCCGAAGCTGATCTTGCGGACGGTGAAGTTCTCGTGATGGCCTTCGCCGGCGCGGGCGATGCAGACGCCCTCATAGGCCTGGACGCGCTCGCGCTCGCCTTCCTTGATGCGGACGTTGACGCGCAGGGTGTCGCCGGGCTGGAACTCGGGGATGGCGCGTTTGGTGGTGAGGCGATCGGCCTCTTCTTTTTCCAGTTGCTGGATGATGTTCATCTTAACTCTCCGTCGGGCTTATTTGCCCTTTAGCTGTTGATTGGCGAGGTGAGCGGCCCAAAGGTCCGGCCGCCGCTCCCGCGTGGTTAGTTCCCGTTGCTCCGCCCGCCAGGCCGCCACGTTCTTGTGGTGACCGGAAAGCAAGATTTCCGGTATCTCGCGCCCCTCGAACGTCCGCGGTCTTGTGAACTGCGGATGCTCCAGGAGCCCGTCTTCAAAACTTTCCTCCGTGGTGCTGGTCTGATTGCCGAGCACGCCCGGAACCAGCCTCACGCAGGCCTCGATCGCCAGCATCGCCGCCGCCTCGCCGCCGGCGAGCACCGCGTCGCCCACGGCGACCTCCTCGAACCCTCGGGCGTCGAGCACCCGCTGGTCCACCCCCTCGAACCGGCCGCAGAGGATGACGATCCCCGGCGCGGCGGCCCACTCTTTCACCCGCGCCTGAGTCAGGGGCCGACCCCGGGCGCTCATGCACAAAAGCGGCCGTCCCGCGACATCGACGCTGTCCAGCGCCGCCGCGATCACGTCCGCTCTCATCACCTGTCCCGGCCCGCCGCCCGCAGGGGCGTCGTCCAGGAAGCCGCGCTTATCCTTGGAAAAGGCGCGGATGTCCAGCACCTCCAGCGCCCAGAGGTTCTGCTCCCGCCAAGCCGATCCGATCAGGCTGACGCCGAGGGCGCCCGGAAACGCCTCCGGGAACATGGTCAGGACGGTGGCGAGGAACGGCATGGCCGCTTATAAGCTTCGCATGAGCGAAACGAAACCTGCCCCCGATCCGCAAACTCGCGATCCTCTGGACCTGATCGACCTGCTTGCGCTGGAGCGAATCGAGGTTAACCTGTTTCGCGGCCACGGTCCGAAAGACAACGGGGAACACTTCTTCGGCGGCCACGTGATCGCCCAGGCCTTGCTGGCGGCCTACGAGACGGTGCCGGACCGCATCTGCCACTCTTTGCACGCCTATTTCATCCGCCCTGGCAACGTGCATATCCCGGTGCTCTACGAAGTGGATCGCGCCCGCGATGGCGGCAGCTTCACCACCCGCCGGGTGATCGCCATCCAGAACGGCGAACAGATCTTCAACCTCGCCGCCTCCTTTCAAGTGGCGCGGCAAGGCTTTGACCACCAGTCTCGCATGCCGAACGTGCTCGGTCCCGAACACCTCCTCGACCAGGCGGCGCGGGCTGAACAAATGGAGGGCAAGGTTCCCGAACAGGCGCCGGAGCGCCAGCGTCGCCCTCGCCCCATCGAGATGCTCTGGGTGCAGGGCCGCCCCTCCGCTGCAGATCAGCCCCGCGAGCCACAAAAGCAGGTGTGGATGCGCGCCAAAGCGTCCATTAGGCCGGATCTGCATCTGCACCAGGCGCTTTTGGCCTATGCCTCGGACATGACGTTTATGGAGACGGCGCTGCGCCCCCACGGCCTCAGCTTCCAAACGCCGGGACTGCAATACGCCAGCCTCGACCACGCTATGTGGTTCCACCGACCATTCGACTTCAACCAATGGATGCTTTTCGCCCAGGACAGCCCCTCCGCCTCTCAGGGCCGAGGTCTTGTGCGCGGCGAGATGTTCACCCACGACGGCCAACTGGCGGCCTCGGTGGTGCAGGAATGCCTGATGCACCTTCGGCCGCCGAAAGCCTGATCCAATCTCGCCTGCGGAGAAGCCGTCGCGGGAGGGTTTTCGCAAGGCCTGTGTCTAGATAGGGGCGCGAGCCCTCGCCCTTTCATGGCTATCGCCATGGGCCGCCCCTCTCCCGCAAAAGGAGAGTGTTCAAGTAAACGCCCCCTTAACGCCTGTTCTCCAGGGTCGGGACTGGACACCCCGTTCCACCTGAACACCGCGATGACCGCCGACCGCACCCTGCACCACTTCACTCTCGACCCCTTTTCCCGCCAGGTGCGCCTGGCGCTTGGGGAAAAGCGCCTGCCATTCAAGGAGGTGATCGAGCGGTATTGGGAGCGGCCGGAGAGCCTCTCTGCGCTGAATCCCTCGGGTGCGCCGCCGGTGCTGGTGGAGGCCAAAGGCGCCGCCCGCGTGGTGATCTGCGAGACCCGCGCCATCCTCGAACACCTGGAGGAACACCACGAAGAAAAGCCGCTCCTGCCCGCGGATGCTCAAGGCCGTGCCGAGGCCCGGCGCTGGCAACAGTGGTTCGACCGCAAGTTCGACTATGAGGTCAACGGCCTAATCCTGCACGAAAAGATGGAAAAGCGGCTCTTGGGCCTCGGCGCCCCGGACCTCGCTGCTCTCCGCAAGGGGCGGGAGATGCTGCGGGCTCACTTGGATGTCCTGGAGCAGGCGCTCCTGGCCCACGACTGGTTGACCGGCGACGGCTTCGGCTTGGCCGACATCGCCGCCGCCGCGCACCTGTCGGTCATAGACTACATGGGCGAGGCCCCATGGGAGGATTTCCGCGCCGTCCGTACCTGGTACGCCAAGGTCAAGAGCCGGCCCTCGTTCCGTCCCCTCCTGGCCGACCGCCAGCCGGGGCTTCCGCCCTCGGCCCACTACGACGACCTGGATTTCTAGGCGCTTTGATCGCTACTGCGCGGCGAACTCGGCGTCGATGACAAGCTGGATCGGGGCGCTCAGCATCGGCGGAATGCCATAGTCCTGCGGGTTGATTGTGGCGTGCGCTTCAACGCCGATGCGCGGATGGCCCATGAAGCCCTTGCCGGCGCCCACAAGCTCCACATTGAAGGTGAGCGGCCGGGTCTGGCCCATCAGGGTGAACTGCCCCGTCACCTGCCCATGGCTGGCGTCGGTTTGACGAAAGTTGGTGGAGACAAAGGTGGCGGTGGGATAGGTCCCGGCCTTCAGATAGCCGTCCCCGGCCAGTTCCCGCGCGAACCCCGGCACCGGCGTCGAGATCGAGGCGACGTCCACCGAAACTTTCAAAGATGAGCGCGTCGGCTGGCCCGGCGTCCATTCCAGGACCCCGTCCACGCGATCGAAGCGGAACACGCTGAGGCCGTAGCCAATGTGGGAGACCTTGGCGATCACGGCGGTGTGGCCGGCGTCCAGCGGATAGGTTCCGGGCGGCGCCAGCCGGTAATCGTGTTCGCCGGCGAACACGCCGGGGGGAAGCTGCGCCTGCACCGACGCGCCAAGACCGAGAGCCAGCGCGCAAGCTGCAGAAGTAAGAGCAAATGTCTTCATTAGTGTCCTCCTGAACCCGCAAAGACTAACCGGATTTTGGTCGCGTGAAATCCAGATTCCCCTCTCCGGCGCCGCCTGTGCACGGAGCACGCCTCAAGGACGCCCCTCGCCCCAAGGCGGGACAGTCCATCCGTGTCACCGCGTGTCGATTAGGTCTTGAACATGGTTGTCGATCGAGTTTTCGCCCGGGCTCTCACCAAGACATCCGTGCTGGCCGCCGCCGGTCTGCTTCTGATGGGCGCCGCCGCCGCCGCGCAGCCCTTGCCCGAAGGCGGGCGCCCCGGATGCTACGCCAAACTGGCTTATCCGGCGACCTATAAGACCGTCACCGACCGGGTGACCGCCCCGCCGGTGGTCAGCTATCGCGACACGCCGCCGGTGATCCAGCATTACGCCAACCGCATCCTGGTGACGCCGGCCCGCGTCGAGCACGAGACCATCGCACCGGTCTATCGCACCGCCTGGCGCTGGATCGAGGTTCCGGGCCCCGCGCGCCAGATCGTCTCGCCGCCGGTTTATCGCACCGTCACCGAGCGCCATTTGATCGCGCCGGCGCATCTCGTCTGGCGCCCGGGCGGCGTGGCGCATGGTTATGGCGCAGGCGGCGGCTACGGTGACGACGGCGCCCTGCGTGTCCATCCCACCGGCGAAGTGCTCTGCCGCGTGCTCGTGCCTGCCCATTATGGCGTAACCCGCAGCCGCGTCCTGGTCTCCCCAGGCCATGTCACCACCGTGCAGGGACCGTCCCGCCATCAGAGGGTGCAGGATCGCGTTCTGGTCCAGCCGGGCCGGGCTGTGGATCACACCATCCCCGCCGTCTATCGCACCGAAGACGCCACCCGCGTGGTGAAGCCCGCCGGCCGCGAGCGCATCGTCACCCCCGGCGCCGTGAGTCTGGTCTCCCACCAGGTTCAGGTCAGTCCCGAGCATTTCGGCTGGGCGCCGATCGTCTGCACGCCCAAGCCTGGTTATGGTGGTCATGCGCCCGCCCGCTC
>CAXTHJ010000050.1:0-21043 GCA_964243985.1 uncultured Caulobacteraceae bacterium
GCCCGGCGCCCGCGTCGGCCCAGGCGGTCAGGCGCGGCGCTAGGGCCTGGTCGATCACGGCGGGCCGGCCGCCGCGCCAGTCCTCCCAGGGAAAGAACCGGGACCAGGGTGACCAGGCCGCGCCGGCGTCCTTGGCGGCCGCTTCCGGGGTCAGGGCGAGGTAACCGACGGAAATCACGCGGGATCCCGGCTCGGTTTCGCTGGCGCCGAGGTCGGGCAGGGGGGCGTCGCGGCCTTTGTCGCCGAAGGTGTAGAGCTGCTCTACATAGCCGAGGTCGAACCCGGTCTGCTGGGTGACGAAGGCCCGTAAGGCGAGCTCGAAGGTGCGATGCCCCTCGGGATCGAACGGGCCGAAGGGGAGGCCGGGCAGGGCGGACGCCTTGTGCGTGCGCACATCCTCCGGCCGGACGGTCAGGGCCAAAAGCTCGCCGTCGCGCATGGCCGCCACCACCGCCGAAAGGCCGATGACCAATGGCGTTGTCATAGTGGCGTGCTCATGCGCAAGCCGTCATCGGATGACGGTCGCCGCGAACTGGGAGGGCACCTCGAACGGCTCGTTCTCGAACGCCGCCTCACCTGGGCCAATGGCGCGCACGGCGTCCACCATGCGCCCCCGTCGCGCCAGCATGTCGTCCGCGAGCGCCACCAGGCGCGCGTTCGGATGGGCGATGGGTGAGACGGCGCGGATGTGCGCAGCGATCTCAGCCTCCGCCACATCAGGGTTGCGCTCGCAGGCGAGGATGAAGGCGGTGGCGGACGAGCGGCTGATGCCGGCCCAGCAATGGATCAGGATCGGCTGGCCGGCGTGCCAGCCTTTGCCGAAGTCCAGGATCGAGCGCACCGTCCCGGCGTCGGGCGCCACCAGGCCCTCCATCGGCTCCGTGATGTCGTTGATCCCAAGCCGCAGGTGCCGCCCCGCCATTACCGGATGCTCCTCGATCATCTCGGTGGGGCTGAGGAGGGTGATCAGGTGCGATGGCGCGCGCTCGGCGATCAAGGCGTCGATGCGGCGGAGGGAGCACACGATCAGGGTCACAAGGTCATTCCGTGTCGAAGGCGAGGGCGTGCGGCTCTGCGCCGGTAGCCTCGGAGAGGGTGTGGAAGCGCTGAAGATAACGCGCCTGCGCCTCGTTCGGCGACTGCAGGTCGATGGTCAGCGCATAGCCCGCCGGCGGATTGCCGAAAAAGCCGACCGCCTCAGGTTCCGTGAAGCCGGCCAGCTGGATCGCCTCGAAGTAGGCGCAGGCGCGGTCGGCCGCCTTCAGGATCGTCTTTATGTCCGCCGGGATCGTCGGCGGCAGACCGAAGCGGAGGTGTATTGCGGTCTCGAGCCTCGCCTCGAACGCCCTGTAATCGTAACCAAGCGCCGCCTTGAAGGGGGAGATCATGTCGCCGATCACATATTCCGCCGCATCGTGCAGCAGGGCGGCCAAGCGCCACTTCGGATCAAGGCCCGGCTTTATGTGCGCGGCGATCTCCTCCACCACCACGGAATGCTGGGCGACGGAGAAGGCATGCTCGCCGGTGGTCTGGCCGTTCCAGCGGGCCACGCGGGCGAGGCCGTGCGCGATGTCCTCGATCTCGATGTCGAGTGGGGAGGGGTCGAGCAGGTCCAGACGCCGGCCGGACAGCATCCGCTGCCACGCCCTGGGCGGCTTGCCCACTCTTGGGGAAGAGGCTCGGCGCAGCCCTTTGGTCAAATCCACGTTCCTTCACCAACGAGCCTTTGCAACTGGCCTATTGCGGGCGGAAGATCAACGGCGGCGGCTACAAGCCAGGGAGCGAAACCAATGAGCTGGGCCAAGATCATGGCGCCTCTATCGGGCGGACCGAGCGACACGGAAACCTTGAACGCGGCGGCGGCGCTGGCTGAGCCGTTCGGAGGCGAACTGGCTGTGGTCTACGCGCCCGCGGACGCGGCGGACCTTATGCCCTGGATGGGCGAGGGGTTCATGGGCGGGGTGCAGGTGGCGGCGCTGGAGAGCCTGAAGGAAGTCGGTGAAATCGGAGAGAAGCACGCCAAGATGCATTATGAAGCGGCGACCTACGCCAAGAAGACCTTCCGCACCCTGTCGACGCCGGTGGGCGCCGCCCTTTGCATGGAGGCTCGGCTGTCGGACGTGGTGGTGTTCGGAACCGATCCGGCGCGAGGACGCGGTCCTTTGGTAGAAGCCTTCCAACAGGTGCTGATGGAGGAGCGGCGGCCGGTCTTCATCACCCGGGGCGGGTCGCCGAGCCTTGGCCAGACGGTGGCTGTGGCGTGGGACGGTGGACGCGAAGCCACTCGGTCCGCCCGCGTGGCCATTCCCTGGCTGCAGAAGGCGGCGCGTGTGGTGATCCTGGCGGCGCCGGCGGCCACGCCGCGGGACTTCGAACCCTCGCGCCTGATGGAGCATTTCGCCGAGCGGGGCGTTAAGGCCGAGGTCGAGACGCTGGCGCAATCCGGCGATCCCGGCCCGATCCTGCTCGCCGCCGTGAAGGCCGCCGGCGCCTCCACTCTGGTGGCGGGGGCGTTCGGCCATCCCCGCTTCCAGCAGTTCATCTTCGGCGGCACCACGCGCCATTTGATGCAGGCGGAGGGCGGACCGTCCCTCTTCCTGACCCATTAGGAGTTTAAGTTCATGAGTCTTTCCCGCATCGTCATGCGTCTAGCGCGCAACCCCGGCACCGAGTTCGCCGATGGCGACGATCATCGCGGCTACACCTTGACCGCGCCGCTCACTGAGGGCGGCAAGATCGACGAGGCGACCTTCCGCGCCGCCAAGAGCAAGGCTGTCGTGCGCCGCTTCAGCCCCGACGATGACGCGCAGGAGGGAACGCTGAACAAGCGTGGTGACCGCTGGTTCTTCGATTACGGTGACGCCGCGGACGGCGACGAGCCCCTTTATCGCATCGGCGAACACACCTTCGCCATCGGTGAATACGTCTCCATCACCGATGAGGACGGGCGACTGTTGACCTATAAGGTCACGGACGTGGCGGCGGTTTAGCTCGCCGGAGTCACGTTCAGGTCAATCAGCTGCTCAAGGTCGTGGTTATGGCCGTTGTGCTCATGGTCCTTTGACTTGAACTCGCCCACCACGAGCGGACCGGCCACAGGACCGCGGGCGATATAGCCGACCGCGCGATAGCCCGAAGGGCCCGTGTTGTCGCCGGCTAACACATAGACCAGCTCAGCCGAATGTTGGCCCACGTTTCCAGCACGGATCTCGGCCCCTCCGGGGCCGGCGTGGATGGTCGCGGCGCCCGCTCCCGTGCCGGTCTTGATGTCGGCCTTGTCGCCGTCCGCGTCGATGTTCATGCCGAGGATCTTCAGCTTGGCCTTGTCGCCGTGGGCGTCGATGTGCAGGCCCGGCATGTCGATCTTGGCGTTATCCTCGCCGTGCTCCCCCTTGCCAGCGTCGATGTTGACCATGGATGGCCCGTCGTGAGCGGGCACGAGGCCATGCAGGTCCGCTTCCATCGGCCTCAAAGCCGCCTGGGGCGTCTGGCCGCCCAGCGCGAGGAGGCTGAGGGTCACATCTTGGCCGTCGTCGCCGTGATACTGACAAGATTTGCCGTCGGCGGCAATGCTGGTGCGGGTGAGGTCCCCTTGCTGTTCCGGACAGTTCAGGGTCGCCGCCACCGTCACCGGCGCATCGTCGTGGCGGGTCCAGTTGTGGTCACCCATCATCCAGCCGCCGTCGTGATGATGGTGATGCACCGGATGGCACCCGGCCATTGCCACGGCGGCGCCCAGAAGCGCTGCACTGGTGAAAAGAAGCTTACGCATTGGAGGCCTCCGCATCGATTTGTGGCTCGAAACGTGACGCGGGGGGCGGAAATGGTCCAGTGAATTCGCGGTAACGCGCCTATTGCCCCGGCCGCGCCCCCTCGCGCCGTTGCAGGAAGGCGAGGCGCTCGAACAGATGCACGTCCTGCTCGTTCTTCAGCAACGCGCCGTGCAGGGGCGGGATCAGCTTGGAGGGGTCGCGCTCGCGCAGCACGCTCTCGTCGATGTCTTCCACCATGAGGAGCTTCAGCCAGTCCAGCAGTTCAGAGGTGGAAGGTTTTTTCTTCAGGCCCGGGACCTTGCGCATATCGTAGAAGATGCGGAGCGCCTCGGCGACGAGCTTCTGCTTGATGCCGGGGAAGTGGACATCGATGATGGCTTGCATCGTCGCTTCCTCGGGAAACTTGATGTAATGGAAGAAGCAGCGGCGCAGGAACGCGTCCGGCAGCTCCTTCTCGTTGTTGGAGGTGATGAGCACGATCGGGCGCACCTTCGCCTTGATGGTCTCGTCGGTCTCGTAGACGTAGAACTCCATGCGATCGAGCTCCTGCAGGAGGTCGTTGGGAAACTCGATGTCGGCCTTGTCGATCTCGTCGATCAAGAGGATCGGGCGTCTCTGCGCCTCGAACGCCTCCCACATCTTGCCTTTCTTGAGGTAGTTGCGGACGTCCTTGACCCGCTCCTCGCCAAGCTGGCTGTCGCGCAGGCGCGTCACCGCGTCGTACTCGTAAAGCGCCTGCTGCGCCTTGGTGGTGGACTTGATATGCCAGGTGATCAGCGGCGCATCGAGGGCTTTGGACAGTTCGTAAGCCAGAACCGTCTTCCCAGTACCGGGTTCGCCTTTGATCAGAAGGGGCCGCTCCAAGGCGATGGCCGCATTCACCGCCACCCTAAGATCGTCGGTGGCGATATAGTCCTGCGTGCCCTCGAAACGGGTCGAGCTCATTTGGCGATCTCCTGGCGCGAGAGCGTGATCGCCCGCGCATACCTCAAGTGATCGCCATAAACTAAAGGGGCCGGCGCTTGATGCAAGCGCCGGCCCAAACTCTGTCTAAGGCGGTTCGATCAGGTGATGTGCTTGACGGAGACAGGATCGGAGGCGGGGAAGGTCTCTTGCAGCCCGGCGTCCAGCTGTTCGTCCTCATGATCCGCCTTGGCCTGAGCCTTGACGTCATCCTGTTCAGGCCGAGTTTTTTTACTATCCTCGAAGCTTTTCGGCTCCTTGGGCGCGGCCTTGTAGCCAAGCTCGGTCAGATCGTCGTCGGAAAGGGTGCGGGATTCATACCGTTGCGCGCCTGACCGTGCGCCGGCCGTGCTGTTGAGATCCCCTGCGTAGCTCAGCTCAACTTCGTCGCTGGCCTCTTCGTCATCGTCTTCAAGATTTTCCGACGCCCGATAATCGTCATCCTGGTCATCGCCTTCGTCCGCGTCATCGAGGGAAAGCGCGACGATCTCGTCATCATCCAGATCGTCGCCGATCACCGCATCGTCGTCATCTTCGTCGCCGTCGGCGCGCGTGACGTCAAACACCTCGGGCATGTCGTCGAAGTTCAGTTCGTCATCGCCCCGGGCGAGACGGCGGCTGTCGCTGTCTAGATTGTCTTCGTCGAGCACCTCAGCGATATCCTGGCCGTCGTGAGCGTCTTCAGAGTCCCTATCGGGCTGATCTAGCGCCATGGTCGTTCCTCCGCTTCGAGGCGATCCCGGATCGCCCCTCCGTAGGAATCAACTCGCGCCTTCGGCTTACGTTCCGGCCAAGCTCTTCACGTTCGCGAACTCGGCAAGGGCGCCCGACAGCGCCTGCATCACCGGCTCCCAGGCGTTGTAGGCGGGCGGATTGAAGACCCGCACCTGCGGGTACCAGGGGTAACGGTCGCTACCGAGTTTCGGCCACGCGCCGGGGGTGGAGATCAGCCAGGTGGGCGCGCCGGCGGCGGCGGCGATGTTGGTGGTGGCGTTGGCCGGACCGATCACCAAGTCGAGCGCGCTTGTGAGGGCGGCCAGATCGTCCAGATCGTTCTTCAGATCAATGCCGGGCGGGGTCCAAAGATCGACGCCGTAGGTTTGCTTGGCGTAGGCGACCTCTTCGGCGCTGTCGCCATATTGTAGGTTGACGATGGCGACGCCCGGCGTGCGCAGGATCGGCTCCCACGCTTCAAAGGGCGAGAAGTGGCGGGAGCGGTTGGTGGCCTTGACCAGGCTTTTCCAGACCACGCCGACGGTCGTACCCCCCGGCGCGCTTTTCAGGACGTCATGCCAATGGGCGACTCTGGCTGCGTCAGGAATCAAGAATCTGGCGTGGCTCGGGAAATCCTCAACCCTGCGGCGAAAGCGGCGCAGCGGCGAGGCGAGGGGCGCCCAGGCGTCAATCGCCTCCCAATCTTCGATGAAGCGCGCGCCGCGCACCGTGTGGTGGTCGACTTTGCCGGTGAAATGGGCGCCGATCTCAGCTCCTGGGAAGGAGCGCTGGAACAGGGCGACCAGGCGCGGCTCGACGGCGACGGACAGCTTGCCGTTTGGGCCTATGGCCTCGATCATGTCCGGGATGAGGTTGGCGAAGAGGATTTCATCCCCCAGGCCCTGCTCGCCGAAAAGAACGATCCGTTTACCCTGAATGTTCATCTCCGGCGTCCACGCCGGGCGATCCGCCAGGAAATGGGTCACGTCGGCGTAGTGGGGCTCCAGACGCGCCTCGTAGGCGTCCCATCCGCCGCCGAGCTCACCGCCGGCGATCAGCATGGTGGCGCGCGCCAGCTTCATCATGGAGACTTCGCTGTCGAGCACCGTCATGTTCAGCGCCGCGACGCAGTCGATCAAAGCCCCCTGCGGATCTCCCAGGGCAAGGACGGCGTTGGCGCGGTTGTAGCGGGCCTTGGCGAACTTGGGATCAAGACGCATCGACTCCTCGAAGAAGATCACTGCCTTCTCCATCTCGCCTTGCTCGGCCAGGATGGTGCCGAGGGTGTTCCACAATAGAGCGCTGTCCGGCTTGTCGTGGATCGCCGCCCGCATGGTCTCCACGGCTTCGGCGAAGCGGAACTGATCGCGCTGGGTGTTGGCGAGGTTGTTGGCGCCGTCGGTGGAGCCGGGGACCTTCTCGAGATAGGCTTTAAACAGGCCCTCGGCTTCTTCCATGAAGCCCATGCGATAGGCTAGACGCCCAAGATCGTTGGCGATCTCAGGCTCGTCCGGCGTGAGCTGCAGGGCGGTTTCATAGCACTTCAAAGCGCTGGTGAAGTCGTCGGACTTCTCTCGGCAGACTGCCAGAATGTGCCAGGCGACGCCGCACCGTTCGTCCATCTTCAGGGCTTCGATGGCGAGTTCGGCGCCTTCTCTGGGCTTATCGGCCCGCATGGCGGCGACCGATTGGTGAAGCAGCGGCAGGAGGGATTCGGTGCGAAGCCGCTGTAGTTCCAAGAGCGCCTGGTTCAACCTCATCAGTGCTTCGGGAGACGCGGAGTCGCCCATGGTGGCGCCGGCGACGCGCGGGGTGGCGGGCAGGGCCCGCGCATCGGCGTCCGGCATGGACGGTTTTTTGAGGAAGTTCGACTGGGCCATGATCTCGCTTCTCGGCGCGCATTCCGACGGCTGGATCAAGCCCTATTATGCTTAAGGCATCCCTAAGGCGCTGCCCGGAACCCGCGATTTCTCAAGCTGGCGTTAACCACGTCCGTTTAGGTTAATTTAGCCGCTGGGAGGTTAGAGCGATCCTCCCCCTCTTCCAGCGACCATTCACAAGGCGCGCCGAGAAGCGGCGGGCCGCTGTCGGAGTCTGAGGACCATGCCTCTGAAACTGTCGTTGAAGCCGGGCGAAAAGTTCGTGCTGAACGGCGCTGTCGTCCAGAATGGCGACCGGCGCGGCGTTCTCGTGCTGCAAAACAAAGCCAGCGTCCTGCGCGAGAAGGACATCCTGCAGCCGGAGGACGCGAGCTCTCCCGCGCGTCGAATCTATTTTCCCGTGATGATGATGTACCTGGACGAGAGCGGCGCCGCCCGCTGCTACGACGAATTCGCCCACCGCATGAACGAGTTTATGAGCGTGATCCGCAACCCGGACGTCCTGGCCGATTGCGTGAACATCTCCAAGCACGTCTTAAGTCGTGAATACTACAAGGCCTTGATGGTCTGCCGAAAGCTTATCGAGTACGAAGACGAGAGGATCAGGCCGAATGTCGCTCAAGGCCTACCAGACTGCGCGTGAGCGGGCCGAGAGCCCGCGGGAAACCGAGTATCGGCTGTTCGGCGAGGTGACGCGGTCGTTGATGACCGCCGCCGAAGCCAGCGCCGACGATATGCAGACTCGCGTCACGGCGCTGGACTGGAACCGGCGCCTTTGGACCACCCTCGCCAGCGACTGCTCCCGCCATGACAACGCCTTGCCGGTGGGCGTGCGGGCGCAGATCATCACCCTCAGCCTCTGGGTCAGCCGGCATACGTCGGCCGTGATGCGCCACGAAGAGAGCTTTCAGCCCCTGATCGATGTGAACCGTTCGATCATGGAAGGTCTGCGGATACAGTCTGCGGCTGCTTAAGTTAGGCGGCGGCAAAAGCTGCCGATGGGGCGGAAATTTCCGGCTGTATCCCGCTTCCAACAATCCGTTCAATTCCAAATCTATAACAAAATCATCGCATTAACCATGGCATCAAGCTTGCGAGGGATGGTCCGGGCAATTCCGTCCGCCGGCGAACAGCGCCGTCCACTCCCAGTTTATGGAGGTAACGCCGATGAGCATGAATTCGGTGGTTACGAATGCGGGCGCCCTGATCGCCCTCGAGAATTTGAACGCGACCAACACCCAGCTCACCATGACCCAGGAGCGGATCTCCACAGGCTTGAAGGTCTCCAGCGCGACGGACAACGGCGCGGTGTGGGCGGTGGCCCAAAACGAACGCTCTACCATAGGGGCTCTGGGTTCGGTGCAGGACAGCCTGAACCGCGGCATCTCCACCGCAGATGTGGCGGTCTCCGCCGGCCAGACCATCTCTGATCTCCTGAACCAGATGAAGGCCAAGGTGCTGGCGGCGACGGACCCTGGAGCCACCTCCACCGATATCACCAACTACGCCAACGACTTCACCGCCCTTCGCAACCAGATCGCCAAGATCGTATCGACCTCGGACTTCAACGGGTCGAACATGATCAAGACCTCGGGATCCAGCGTCATGGCTCTGGCCAGCGCTTCCGGCGTGATCAAGCTCACGGTGGCGGCGGTGAACCTCGGCCTTGGCGGCGGCACGGTGACCATCACCGCAAACGCGACCTTCACGACACAGGCGACGGCCTCGGCGATGCTGACGACCGTCAACAACTCGATCACCAACGTCAACGCCGCGGTGGCCAAGCTCGGTACGGGCGTAAATGCGCTGCAGGCGCAGCTCAGCTTCGTCCAGAATCAGACCGACACTCTGACGACCGGCGTCGGCAACCTAGTGGATGCTGACGTGGCCAAGGAAAGCGCCAACCTGACCGCCCTGCAGACCAAGCAACAGCTCGGCGCTCAGGCCCTCTCCATCGCCAACCAGGCGCCGTCCTTCCTGCTCAGCCTGTTCCAGAGCTAAACGCAGGTTGAAATTTGACGCGCGCGAACGTCAAAGCACGGCGAAGGTCTTCACCGTTCGGCGGTGCGCGCTTTCAGCAGGTCGGCGACCTCTGACACCACGCTGGTCCAGTCGCCGAAGTCCGGCTGCCGGAAGAGGGTGGCGGAAGGATACCAGGGGCTGTCCGGCCGCTCGTTCATCCAGCGCCAGTCGCAAAATCGCGGCAGCATGAGCCAAAGCGGCTTGCCAAGAGCGCCCGCCAGATGGCCGACGGCGGTGTCAACCGCGATCACCAGATCACAACAGGCGATAAGCGCCGCCGTATCGGCGAAGTCGCCAAGGTCCCGCTCGAACCGCAGGATGTCTGGCGCGCCGTCAAGCCACGCCTGGTCTTCCGGCCTGTAATCCTTCTGCAGACTGACGAACTGCGCGCCGAGTCCGAACAGCGGCGCCAGCATTTGCAGGGTCATCGACCGGTTGTGGTCGTTGTCGTGCCCGGGGTTGCCGCTCCAGGCGAGACCGATCCGCAGCCCGCTCGCTGCCGGCAGCCTCCGCCGCCAGCCCGCCACCAACACCGGCGAGGCGTGAAGATAGGGCATGACAGGCGTCAGGTCTTCCAGCCCGAGATCCAGCGCCAACGGCAAGCTCATGATCGGAACATGGACGTCGAACGGCGGCGACGCCTCACCGGACCCATAGATGGCTTGCACGCCGTCCAGGCTCGACAGCAACCGTTTCAAGGGCGTCTGCACCTGCAACACCAGTTGAGACGATGGCGCCGCAAGGGGCGCAAAGCGGCAGAACTGGATCACGTCGCCAAACCCTTGCTCGGCATGAACCAGCAGGGTGCGCTCGCCCAAGGGCGGCTCCCCAAGCCATAAGGCGTCGTCCGCCTGTCCGTGCCTTGGTCCACCCTTTTGCGACCAGCGGGTCTCATACCGCTGGAACCCGGCGCGGATATCTCCGGCTCTTATATAGGTCAGGCCGCTGGCGAAACGGGCGTCGGGCAGGGTTGGGGCGAGCATCTCCGCGGCGCCGTAGGCCGCCTGTGCGGCGTCAAGGTCGCCCAGCGCCTCCAGCGCCATGCCGAGGTTCAGCTGCACCGCCGCATCGTCCGGTCGGCTTTGCAGGGCGAGACGATAAGTGTCGCAAGCCTCCTGATGGCGGTTCAGTTTGGCGAGCGCCGATCCTCGACTGTTTAGAGCTTCGATAAAGCCCGGTCTGGCGGCCAGGGCGGCGTCTGCGGCGTGGAGAGCCTCGTCGGGCCGCTTCAACGCGCGCAAGGCGATGGAGCGATTGTTGTGGGCTTCCGGGTAATCGGGGCGCAGGGTCAAGGCGCGATCGGCGCTCGTCAAGGCCTCGTTGTAGCGCTCCTGGGTCGCCAGAACCACCGCGTGGAAGTTCCAGGTTTCGGGGATAGTCGCATCGCAACCGATCGCCCGGTCGAAGCTGGCCAGCGCCTCGTCCAGGCGCTGCAGTTTCACCAGCGTCGATCCGCGATTGTGCAGCGCTTGGACATAGCCGGGATCGAGCCGGATAGCCTCATCATGGCTGGCTAAGGCGTCGTCCAATCGCCCGAGCGCTTCCAGGACCACGCCCCGATTGTTCCAAAAGGTCTTGGCGTCCGGCTGCAACGCCAGCGCGCGGTCGTAATTTTCAAGCGCCGCCTCCCCCCGATCCAACCGGCGCAGCAGTTCAGCGCGCTTGAAGAACAGGTCGGCGGAGGCGGCGCCGAGGGCGATCGCCGCCGCGTAGTGGTCCAGCGCACCTTCCAGATCGCCGCGATCCGTCAAAAGCAGCGCCATGAGATAATGCGCTGTCGCCGCCTGTTGCGGATGACCGTTCAGCAGGCGAGCGTAGACGGCCTGCGCCTCGTCCAGGCGCCCTTCAGCATGAAGTTTCGCGCCCTGTTGAAGCGCAGCGGCGTCGATAGGTACGTCAGCGCCATCGATTTTAGGTTTCGACATCTGCGAATCTCTAACCTGATTGTCCGGGCGCATCATGATCGCACTGAAACGAAATTAGACATCAGCCGCAATTCCCGATGTGGTCTCCCTTAATGCGACCCGGATCGGCACCCTTCGCAGACGACGCTCGGCAGAAACGGCCGAGCGCTGGGCAAATGTTGCCGGCTTAATCTGACAAATAGGCAAAATGAGCATGGTTTACAGCTCATTAAAATCATATAAATCAATAAATTAGCTGATAATGATCACGGCCTGGTAATTGCTTCTGAGGGGCTGGGCAAAAAGCCTCCGCTTTCAAAATGAAGGCGGCAACCTGAGAAGAAGGAAGACGTGCATGTCGCTCAACAGCGTCAACACGAATGCCGGCGCCCTTGTCGCGCTGCAAAGCCTGAACGCCACCAGTTCAGCGCTGCAGACCACCCAAAACCGCATCTCCACCGGCCTGAAGGTCGCCAGCGCCACCGACAACGGCGCCACCTGGGCCGTGGCTCAGAACGAACGCTCCACCATCGGCGCCCTGGGGTCGGTGCAAGACAGCCTGAACCGCGGCATTTCGGTGGCGGACGTGGCGGTCTCCGCCGGTCAGACCATCTCCGACCTTCTGAACCAGATGAAGGCCAAGGCCCTGGCGGCCACCGATCCGTCCGCCTCCTCCACCGACATCACCAACTACGCCAACGACTTTACCGCGCTGCGCAACCAGATCGGCAAGATCGTCTCCACCTCCGACTTCAACGGCACCAACATGATCAAGACCGGCGGCACGGCGGTCATGGCCCTGGCCTCGGCTTCGGGCGCAGTGAAGGTGACGGTGGCGGCGGTGAGCCTCGCCTTGGGTGGTACAACGGTGACGGTGACGGCGGCGGCGACCTTCACCTCCAACGCCACGGCGTCGGCGGTTCTGACCCTGGTCAACAACTCGATCACCAACGTCAACGCCGCGGTGGCCAAGCTCGGCACGGGCGTCAACGCCCTCAACAGCCAGCTCTCCTTCGTGCAAAGCCAGACCGACACCCTGACCACGGGCGTTGGCAACCTGGTGGACGCGGATGTGGCCAAGGAAAGCGCCAACCTGACGGCCCTGCAGACCAAGCAACAGCTCGGCGCCCAGGCCCTCTCCATCGCCAACTCCTCCTCCTCGATCCTGCTCAGCCTGTTCCAAGGCTAAGCCGAGACAAGGATTTGAATGGACCGGCGCGCGGAGAGAACTCTTCGCGCGCCGTTTTCAAGCTCAAGCAGGGAGCGCCCGTCGACGAGACGGGCGGGCCGGGAGATGATCAACACCGTCAACACCGCCGTTCAACTGGGCGATCCGGACGACCGGCACGCGCCTCAGCGTCAAGCCGCCCCGCACGACGCGCCGTCCGCGCCCGTTGCCCTCGCCGCAGACTCCCAGCCGGAGTTGCGGTTGGTGATCGAGTTCGACGCCGAACAGAACACGATGATCTACAAGATGATCGACCGGGCGACAGGGGCGATCGTATCGCAGATGTCTCGCGACGATCTGGTGCGGATGAGCGCCGATCCGGAGTACGCCGCCGGGGCTGTGATCCGCACCAAGGCTTGATCGGCGAGCGGCGCCGCCCTCACGCCATGTAGGCTTTGAAGCCTTCGTGCTGGCGGATCATCGGCGCCTCCAGCTTCAGCCGGCCTTGCAGGTGCGGCACACGATCGATGTCCATCACCGCCGATAGCTTTTCGATGTAGTAAAGCTCCTCTTTCGAGCCGAGATCGTAGGCCTGGAACCGGCGACGCCCGTCGCGATAGGCGGAGTCCGACACCTGATCCTCGACGTAGTTTTTCATCACCGAATCGGTCTGGCTTTCGTCCAGGCCCGCGCCTTCGTTGACGGGTATCTTGCGGCGATCACGGATCATGGCGGGTAGAGCGTCCGGATAAAGGTCATAGAGCGCCCGCAACGGCGCCTTCCCTCGCGGTGCGCCGTTCACGATGGGAACCAGGGCGGCGGTGTCAAGCTGGAAGGCGTAATCGACCACCGAGCGGTCGAGGAAGGGCGAACGGGCCTCGATCTGGAAGTGCATGGCGCAGCGGTCGGTGCGCTGAAGGGCGGAGCGGTTCAGGAAGCTGAGGCACTGGTCCCGCAGCGGGCCGCCGACATCGATCCCCTCCGCAAAGGTCAGCTCCAAGGGCACGTAACCACAGAATAATTCGTCTGCGCCCTCACCGACGAGGACCACACGGTAGCCGTCCTCGTGAACCGCCTTCGAAAGGGCGTGATAGCAAAGGCTCGGCCGGATCACCGACGGCTCGAAAGTCTCGACCGTGGCGATCACATCGTCGATTGCGGCGAAGGTCTTTGGGCTTTTGCCGTCGAAGGGCACAGCGCGGAGATCAAAGCCGGTCTGCTCGGCGTAGCGCGCCGCGAACGGATAATCCGGCGCATCCTCGCCGCCGAGGAAGTAGCCGGGCGCTTCGGGTCTCGTCTGGCGCGCATAATGAGCCACCAGGGTGCTGTCGATGCCGCCGCTGAACAGGGTGGCGAAGGGCAGGTCCGGCGGGATGCAGGCCTCCACTGCCGCGCAGAGGATGGCGTCCAGCTCCTCCGGTGAGCCTGCGCGCAGCTCACGCTCAGGCCGGTGCGGCAAGACGGTGAACGGCTTGCAATAGCTCTTGGTCAGCACATAGCCCGGCGGCAGGAGCAGGACATCGCCGGTTTCGGTGGCGTCCAGGAGCGGCTTGATCTCCGAGCAGAATAGAAAGCCGGTCTCGGACTGGATCAAATAAAGCGGTTTCTCCCCGAACGCATCGCGGGCGGCCACGAACTGGTTGGATTTCAAATCCAGGGCGACGAAGGCGAACATGCCGCGCAATCGCCCGAGCGCCCCGCCCCCCCAGACCGCCAGGGCGTTGGCGAGAACCTCGGTGTCCGACCGCGTCTGGAAGCGGACGCCAAGGGCGACTAGCTCCAGCCTCAAAGCGACGTGGTTGTAGATTTCGCCGTTGAACGCCACGAGGATGCGGCCGTCGGCGGAAAGCTGCGGCTGAATCGCGTGCTCGGCGTCCACGATCCTGAGGCGCCGGGTGCAAAAGACGTTTTGTGGCGAGACGCTGATCACAGGATCGGTGACGTCGCCCCGATGCGCGATGCCGCCGATCAGCCGCTTCACCGCATCTTCCGCGCCGTGCCAGTCGATGGCGACCGCTATTCCACACATGGAGAGTCATCCTGGCTCTGGTGACCGAGATGCTAACGAGTGGCCGGTTATGGTTAACGGTCTGCTTACACACCGGCGTTAACCTTGAGGATGAAGGGCTGCAGGGCGTCATGGTCCGCGCAGCTTTCCTCCGCCGAATGCGGCAGGACGATCGGGAGAAGCGTGATGGTGCTCAGCGTCAACAGCAATCAGTCGGCCCTGGCCATTCTCCAGGCGCTCAACAACACCAACGACCAACTGACCACCACCCAAAGCCAGATCGCCAGCGGCTTCAAGATCGCCGTCGCCGCCGACAACCCGGCGGTCTACGCCACGGCGCAGCAGCAGCGGGCGGACATCTCGGCCCTCAGCACGGTAACCGACGGCCTCAGCCGGGCTCAGTCGATCTCCGATGTGGCGGTCTCGGCGGGGCAGACCATCTCCGACTTTCTGAACCAGTTGAAGGCCAAGGTCCTGACCGCCGTCGATCCGGATACGGACCCGGCCAGCCGAGCGGCGGCCAATACCGATTACCAGTCCCTGCTGAACCAGATTCAGTCCGCGGTCTCCAGCGCCAGCTTTGAGGGCGCCAACCTGCTGGACGGCTCCCAGGGCGCGGGCATGAAGTTCATGGCGACGGCGGACGCTTCGGGCTTCGTCACGCTCTCGACCCAGAACTTCTCCCTCGGCGGCTCCATCATCACCCTGACGGCCGGCTCTTCCATCGCCAGCGTCACCTCGGCCACCGCCGTTCTCAGCCAGATCGAGAGCGCCATCACCAACGTCAATGCGGCGGTGGCGGTGATCGGCGCGCAGTCCAACCAGGTGTCCAACCATTCGAGCTTCGTCTCCAAGCTGTCGGACACATTGACCATCGGCGTCGGCAATCTGGTGGACGCGGACGTCGCCGCCGAAAGCGCGCGGCTCACCGCCCTGCAGGTGCAACAGCAGCTGGGCGCCCAGTCGCTCTCCATCGCCAATCAACAGCCGTCCTTGATCCTGTCCCTGTTGAAGGGCGGCTAGGGCTCAGCCGCCGTAAGCCTGCGTCAAAAGACCCTGCAGCCCCCGCGCGTCCAGGCGCTCGGGGTTCTTGTCTGAGGCGTAGGAAAAGCCGTCGGGGAGGGCCGTCGCGCCTTCCGCCATATAGGCCTCGCGCTTGGCGGGCAGGTGGCTCGGCAGGATGACGTAGCGATCGGTAAGCTCCACGGTGGAGCGGGCGTCGTCCTCGGGCACCATGATCTCATGCAGCTTTTCGCCGGAACGGATGCCGACGATGCGGTGGGGCAGGTGAGGGGCAAGGGCCGTGGCCAGCTCCGTGGTCCTCATGGAAGGGATCTTCGGCACGAATATCTCCGCGCCGCGCATCTGCTCCAGGGACGAGAGCACGAAGTTCACCCCTTGGGTCAGGGTGATCCAGAACCGGGTCATGCGGGCGTCGGTGATCGGCAGGTCCAAAGCGCCCTCGGCCAGAAGTTTCTTAAAGAACGGCGCCACTGACCCGCGCGAGCCCATGACGTTGCCGTAGCGCACGACGGAAAAACGGGTTTCCGACGCGCCGGCCATGGCCTCGGCCGCCACGAAGATCTTGTCCGACGCCAGCTTTGACGCGCCGTAGAGGTTGATCGGGTTGGCGGCCTTGTCGGTGGAGAGGGCGACCACCTTCTTCACCCCTTGGGCGATGGCGGCGTTGACTACGTTTTCCGCCCCCATGACATTGGTCTTGATGCATTCGAACGGATTGTATTCGGCGATGGTGACATGCTTCAGGGCCGCGGCATGAATCACGTAGTCGACCCCGCGCATGGCCATCTCTAGCCGCGCCGCGTCGCGCACGTCGCCGATGAAGAAGCGCAGGTACGGCCAACGCTCGGCTGGGAAAGCTTGCGCCATCTCGTACTGCTTCAACTCGTCGCGGGAGAAGATAATCAGCTTCTTCGGCGTATAGTCCCGCGTCACCATCTCCACGAACGCCCGGCCGAACGAACCCGTGCCGCCGGTGATCAGCACCGTCTTGCCGTCGAGATCGGCGCGGGGGTGCATGAAGTCGCGCAGGAGGGCGGCGGGCGGTTCGACGATGCGGGCGGCGGCGGACATGAACGGCGATTCCTGAACTCCGCCCCAGCCTCGTCGTTTATGGTTAACGGTGCGTGAGCAAATCTTAACCGCTCGGCAAGCGGCGGCGGCGAGACTGGCGCCATGACGCTTCCACCCGCCCCCAAACCCGCGCGCGCGCCCTTGCCTTACGGTCGCCAGTGGATCGACGATGACGACGTCGCGGCCGTGGTGGCCGCGCTCACCAGCGACATCATAGCTCACGGTCCACGCGTAACGACGTTCGAGCAGGCGTTCGCGGAGAAGGTCGGGGCGAGAGAGGCGGTGGCCTGTTCCTCCGGCACCGCCGCGCTGCATCTGGCGCTGGCGGCGCTGGACGTGGAGCCGGGGAACGTTTGCGTGGTCCCGGCGATCACCTTCCTGTCCACCGCCACAGCGGCGCGGTTCTGCGGCGCGGAGGTGGTTTTCGCTGATGTCGATCCCGACAGCGGCCTGATGACGAGTGGCGCTCTGGCCGAGGCGATTCAGCGCGTGGGGCGCCCGATCAAGGCGGTGCTGCCGGTGCATCTGGGCGGGCGGCTGTGCGATATGGCCGGGATCGAGGCTGTGGCGGCTAAGGGAGGCGCCGCGGTTGTGGAGGATGCCGCCCACGCCGTCGGCGGTATCGACAGGGACGGGTGCTCGATCGGCGCCTGCGGCCGTTCGGTCGCGGCGACCTTCTCCTTCCACCCGGTGAAGACCCTGGCGGCGGGGGAGGGAGGCATGGTCACAACCAACGATCCAGACCGGGCGGCGCGGATGCGGCGACTTCGCAACCACGGCGTGACCCACGATCCGGTGCTGATGACAGAGGCCGGCTCACTGGACGAAGACGGCGTCCGCAATCCATGGGCTTACGAGCAGATGGAGCTCGGTTTCAACCACCGCATGAATGAGATGGAGGCGGCGCTCGGCCTCTCCCAACTGGGCAAGCTCGATCGTTTCATCGCCCGTCGCACGGGGTTGGCGGATCGATACGAGGCGTTGCTGAAGCCCCTGTCACCCTTAGTGACGCCGACGCCGCGCGGGCCGGGCCAACCGGGGCTGCACCTCTTTTCCATTCTGATCGACTTCGAAGCGTTGGGCGTCCTCCGCGCCGAGGTGATGCGGAGCATGTCTGCGCAGGGCATCGGAACCCAGGTCCACTACATCCCTCTCTACCGTCAGCCTTACTTCAAGGCCCGATATGGCGAGATGCGGCTTGCCGGCGCGGAAGCCTACTACGCCCGCGTCCTGGCGCTGCCCCTGTTCCCCGCCATGCAGGACGGCGACGTGGATCGGGTGGTGCAGGCTTTAGTCGGGGCGCTGGCGCTCTGATTGTCACGTTTTCGTTGCAGGGCATTTAGCTGCTGGAACGGTGATAAACACCTTGGCCACAAGCCAGGCGGCGAGCCAACGTAAGGGAGCTCAGATGATCGGAATGTCCAAAAGGCTGGGTTTGCGGGCCGGCCGGGCGGGCGCCGCCCTTGCCGGTGCGATCCTCCTCATCGCCGCGGCTTCCAACGATCCCGCCGATCGCCTGGCGAACCCGGCGCAGGAGGCTCGCGCCCGCGCCCTGTTCCGCGATATCCGCTGCCTTGTCTGCCAGAACCAGTCCATTGACGAATCCGACGCCGACCTGGCCGAGGATATCCGCAGGATGGTGCGGGGGCAGATCGCGGCTGGGCGCTCAAATGTCGAAATCAAGCGCTACCTCACCGACCGCTACGGCGAATTCGTGCTGGAGCGGCCCGCCTTTTCTCTCAGGAACGCGCTTTTGTGGGGCGCGCCGTTCGCGGTGGTGATCGTGGGGGGCGGAGTGCTGATCGTTCGTCGGCGCAAGGTGCTGCAGGACGAGCCGCCTCTCACCGCAGAGGAAGAGGCGAAGCTTACCGCGATTTCATCTAATCTGCCCTGATCGACAGCGAATCGGCCAAGGTTCCGCCGTGATCGCGCCTCACGAAAGACCTTGAGGAATGCGGATAAGTCAGGTTGAGACGATTGTCGTTTTGCAGCGGCGAACGAAGCCGCCGCCGAGGACTTAATGTCCGTGCGCCCGCCACGCGGATCATCCGCGACGGCCCGGACCGAGGAATGAAGAGACAGATGGCCGATAAGAAGAAGGGTTTTTTCGCCGGGACCGCCATGGGCCTGGGCGTCGCCGCGATCGCCGCCATCGGCATGGGCGTGCAGTGGCCGGCGGCCATGGCCGCCGAGACGCCGCAGCTGATCAAGGCCTCCACCGCGCCGATCTTCGCGCCGCCCCCCGGCGCGCCGCTCTCCTTCGCCGACATCTTTGAACGGGTCGCCCCCGCCGTGGTCTCCATCGATGTGACCACCCACCTCAGCCAAAAAGAAATGCAGCAGATGAACCCGTTCCAGGGCCTGCCCTTCAACCTGAACCCCCGGGGCCAGGGCGGTGACGACGGGAATGACGACGCGACGCCTGCTCCCATCCCGCGCGGGCGCGGCGGCAAGGCGCCCACCAAGAAGCAGCTCGGCCCCGAGGTGCAGGCCTCCGGCTCCGGCTTCTTTATCTCGGCGGACGGCTATCTCGTCACCAACAACCACGTGATCGAGAACGCCGACACCATCAAGGTGACCCTGAACGACAAGCGCAAGCTCACCGCCAAGGTGGTGGGCCGTGACGAAGCCACCGATGTGGCGGTCCTGAAGGTCGACGGCGCCGGCTTTCCGTTTGTAAATTTCGAGGACTCGGCCAAGCCCCGCGTGGGCGACTGGGTTCTGGCTATCGGCAATCCGCTTGGGCTCGGCGGCACGGCGACGGCGGGGATCGTCTCCAGCCTGACCCGCAATCTGCAGGATAATTCCACCCAGTTTTCCGACTACATTCAGATCGATGCACCGATCAACCGCGGCAATTCCGGCGGACCTACCTTCGACGTCTATGGCCGGGTGATCGGGGTGAACACCGCGATCCTGTCGCCCAACGGCGGCTCCATCGGCATCGGCCTGGACATCCCCGCCGCGGTGGTCTCCTCTGTGGCCCAGCAGCTTATCGCGGGCGGCAAGGTCACGCGCGGCTATCTCGGCGTGACGATCCAGAACGTCGGCGACGACAACGCCGAGAGCCTGGGCCTGAAACCCGATCAGGGCGCCCTGATCACAGACGTGGTGCCCGGCGGCCCCGGCGCCAAGGGCGGCCTGCAGTCCGGCGACATCGTTCTGGCGGTCAACGGTCACGACGTGATCTCCAATACCGACCTGACCCGCCAGGTGGCGATGGTCCATGCGGGTGAGACCCTTCGCCTCGTCGTGCTGCGCGACGGCAAGCGCGTGAATGTGGAGGTCAAATCCGGCACCCGTCCGGCGGAAAGCCAACTCGCCCTCAATAACAATGGCGGCGACGATCAGAACGACGATTCGGGCCCTGCGGCGCCGCACGCGGCCCACCCGGTGGTGCTGGGCATGAGCCTCGCCTCTCTAGATACGGCCGCCCGCCGCAAATATAGCCTTGGCGAAGCCGTGCACGGGGTGGTGGTCGAGGCGGTGAAGGAAGACTCCGAAGCCGGGACCACGGGTCTGAAGGCCGGCGACGTGATCGCCCGCGCCGGGGATCGGGCGGCGGTGACGCCGGCGGACGTCGCGGCTGCGGTGGCCGAAGCCAGGAAGGCCGGCCGCAAGGGCGTCTTCCTGCTGGTCACCGATCAGGGCCGCAATGTGGGCGTCACGGTGAAGTTCGACGCGGGCAAGTAGGTTAAAGCAGGCCGCCCGGCTGAGAGCGTGTGCAGCCGGGCGCCAAGGGTCTGTCAAAGAGGGGCGGGGCGATGCGAATACTGATCATCGAAGACGACCCGGGCGCCGCAGACGCGATGTCGCGCGGCCTAACCGAGGCGGGGTTCGAGACACAGATGGCCGCCGACGGCGACGCGGGCCTGAAGGCGGCGCAGAAGGGCGGCTTTGACGTTCTGGTGGTCGACCGCATGATGCCGAAGATGGATGGCGTCGCCGTGGTGGAGACCCTCCGCCGCGAGGGCGACCAGACCCCGGTGCTGTTCCTCTCCGCGCTGGGCGAAGTCTCGGACCGGGTGACGGGCCTGAAGGCTGGCGGGGACGATTATCTGGTCAAGCCCTACGCTTTCCCCGAGCTGATCGCGCGGGTGGAGGCGCTGTCCCGCCGCCGCGAGACCGGGTCGGTCTCCACCTCCATCAAGGTCGGCGATCTGGAGATGGACCTGCTCGGCCGCAGCGTGCATCGCGCCGGGACCGTGATCGACCTGCAGCCGCGCGAGTTTCAGCTCTTGGAGTTCCTGATGCGCCACGCCGGCCAGTCGGTGACGCGCACCATGCTGCTTGAGAAGGTCTGGGAGTACCACTTCGATCCTCAGACCAACGTCATCGACGTCCACATCTCCCGCCTCCGCTCCAAGATCGACAAGGGGTTTCCGCGCCAGATGCTGCAGACCGTGCGCGGAGCCGGGTATCGGCTGGAGGCTTGATTGACAGGGTTGCGCGGCCCCCACCCGTCACAGCGCTCGCGCGCCGCGCCACCCTCCCCACGAGGGGAGGGAGGTTAGGCT
>CAXTHJ010000051.1:0-20973 GCA_964243985.1 uncultured Caulobacteraceae bacterium
GAGTTGGGGGCCGCGGTGGGCGACGCCGGCGCGGCCGTGTCGGCGTCATCGGTGGGCAGCGCGTTCTCGGCGTGCTCGTTCTCGCCGCCCAGGAACTGGCTGTAGCGCAGCCGCAGCCCCTGCTGGTCGGCGCCCAACCCGTCCGAGCGCGTCAGGAACCGCTTGGGGTCGAGACCGCGCCGCTCGCGCAGCAGCTGTTCGGCGTCGATGATAATCTGCCGCTCGCTGCGCAGATAAGCGGGAAGCACTGTCTTCACCGCGCCGTCCAGCCCCTCGCCCTCGGCCTCAGGCTTTGAGGACCAGCGCAGGATCAGGCTGGCACTCGCCGTCGTCTGGGGGGACGGCGTGCGGTTATCGTCGACCATGAGCTGGGCCACGAGGTCGCCGCCTTGGGTGAAGCCCAGGGCGGCATAGTCGAGGGCGGCCGCGAAGCGTCGCCGGCGGGCGGAGCCTGTGCCGTGGACCACGAGGGTGCGCTCACGGAAGGTGACCTGCTCGCCTTCGCCCTCGGCGAAGGTGAGGCGCAGGCGGGCGTCGGCGGCCACGCCGTAATCGTCCACCGCCTCGAACACGAGCGGCCATAGATGCTGACCGGGCGCGACCTGGGTCAGGCTGTGCGTGGGCTCAAGCACGCTGATCTGCGGCGGTGCGTCGGGGAGGGCGTCCAGTCGATGCAATGGCGTGACCGGAAGCGCCGGAGCGCCCGCGGGTGTGACGCGGTAGAGCCAAGAATGGTCGAGGATGAGCGCGGCGCCCCAGTCTAAGCCGGCTTTGCGCAGCGCCAAGCCGGCTCCATCGGGCGCAGACAGGGCAGCCGCTCCTGGCTGAGGCGCGAAGCGCAGCGTCCACTCCAGGCGCGACCCCTGCGGGACTTGAGCGTCGAGGGTAAACAAGTCGCGTGCTGGCAGGCCGGTATAAGCGGGCGGCGTCACCCGCAGGCGCAAGGCCGTCAGACGCGGGACCCCGGGTGGGGGTGATGGGCCATCAGCGGCCGGCGCCATAACCGCGGCGTGCGGCCAAAGCCATATTCCCGCGAGCACAAGGCCGCTCAACCCCCACGCGGTGATGATGCGCCGCATCGACCAAGGGGGACGCAGGTCCGGCCCGACAGCCCCTGCAACACGCGCCTCCAGTCGTCGCCGCTGCAAGTCCTGCATCGGACTCAAGGCGTCCTCGGCGAACAAAAGGTCGGCGCTGTCCTCCAATTCGGGAAGCAGCGCGTCGAGCCGGCGAACCAGCCAGGCCCGATCGAACCGACGCACCCGCGCCAACGCCAGCGCCAGCCCGGCGGCTAGACCCACCCCTACAAGCGCCGCCGCCAGCGGCCACCCGATTAGTCGCCAAGCTATAATACCAATGAGGAGCGCTAACGGTGCGCCGACCAGGGTGTCATTGATCCAACTGCGCCGCCGTGCCGGCACCATCCAGCGAGAGTGGGATGGCAGGACGGTCACGGTGTGTTCCCCCGACGACGCCGGGTGGCCAACCACCGCTCCGCGGCGAACAGGGCGACGACGAGCCCAGCTAGGACGGGGCGCAGGTCTTGTGCGGGCGGAGCGCCGATGCGTCTACCGTGAAGCGGCGCGTAATCTCGCGCGTCCACCCGCGTGGGTGGGGGCGGAGGAACGGCGAGCGCATCGCGCAAGCGGGCGGGAAAGTCGGGCTCCAGCAGTTCTGGCATGGCCTCCGGCGTCAATGGGCGCGTGAACCGCAACACGCGGCCTCGACCGAGCGTCGCCGCCTCCATCAGCGAGCTCCCGAGCGCCTCCCGCCAGATGGTGACGGAAGGGCCTGTGCCGGCGACCTGGGCCTGAGAGCTGATCAGCACCACCGCGCCGTGAGCGACCCGGTCGAGGACAGTTGCGGGCACGGGAGCCGGCGCCAACCAAACGATGGTCGCCGCAGTTGCAGGTAGAGGGGTCGATAAAGGGGCCGCTTCGAAAGCGGGTGGCGCGGGCGGCGTGGCCCACGCGTTGGCCGCGGCGCGCAAGTAGCGCAAGCCTTCATTCTCGCCGGGGGCGTAGCGCACGACCAAAGAAGGTGGGGCGTCGAGGGTCGGTAACGGCGACGGCATGGCGCCCGGCAGCACACGCCAGTTGACGCGATGCGCCAGACGTGGACGCTCGGCGTCCGCCCCTTGCAGCACGGTAGGGACGAGAACGGTCAGTTGGGCGGTTGGCTGCAGATCGGCGTCCAGCTGGCGAAGCAGGCTTCCGATCGGCGTGAATCCTGTCGGCGGGGCGCGGCGCAGATCGGGCAGACCGGGGGTAAGCCACACCGCGTGCACACCGCGGCCTATGAAGGCCTGAGCGGCGGCCGGATTGACGCCGGGCGCGACCGCGACCCATCGCGTCTCGTCCCCTGCGCCAAACAACATAGGGCGGGCGAGCACCAACGCCAGGGCCGCCACCAGCAGCAGCCGAGTTGCTAGGAGCAGATGCTCGTCCAGGCGCGGGCGGTGGCGAGGCCGGGGCTTGGGTCGAAGCCAACGCAGAGCGGCGAACGGGGTGGGGCGTTCCTCGGTGCGCCGGGCGAGGTGAATCAAAAGCGGTAGGGCGAGGGCTGCGAGAGTCGCCAGCCCTGCGGGAAAGAGCAGGGCTGCTGTCACGCTCGTGCGCCGAACAGACGTTGCAGCGGGGCTTCAAGCGGTTCGTCGAGCACGTATTCCACATGGCGCACGCCCGCGGCGTCGAGGGCCGCCCCTTGTTCAGCGCGCGCCTCACTGAAGCGGCGGAGGAACTCGGCGCGGAGGGCCGGACCGTCTCCCAGCAATTCTTCGCCGGTCTCGAGGTCGCGGAAGCGGCGGCCGTCCTCGAAGGGAAAGTCGCGCTCCTCCACGGTCAGGAGGCGCACCGCCAGAACCTCGCGTCCGGCCGCCGTGAGCCGACGCATCAGGTCGAGGCAGAGGGGGTCGAAACCGTCGGTCAGCACCACCACGAGGTCCCGGGCGCCGATCCGCTCCCAAAGCGGCGCCCAGCGCGCCGGTGAGGGAAAGCCGCCTCCGGCTTTCAAGGCGTGCAGCTCCAGCACAAGGCGGTCGCGATGACGCGCGCCGGTTCCGGGGGGCAGGAGATGCAGGCGCTCGGCCCCCAGGCTCACCCAGCCGAAGCGGTCGCCGCCTGCGAGCGCGAGCTCGGCTAAACCTGCGGCCAACGCCTTGGCCGCATCCAACCGCGACCAGCTGGGGCGAGCGGCGTCCGCCTGGGTCATGGAGCCGCTGGCGTCGACAAGGATCCAGAGCGCCAGCGGGCTCTCGCGCTCAGCTTCACGGACGAACACGCGATCGGACCGGGCGTAGAGCTTCCAGTCCACCATGCGCGGCTCGTCGCCGGGCTCGTAGGGGCGGTGCTGGGCGAACTCCAGGCCGGCGCCCCGGCTGCGGCTGGCGTGGGAGCCCGATCCCCGCGCGCCGCCCGCGCGCCGGGCGATCAGACGGAGCCCCCTCAGCCGGTGGCGCACGTCGGGCGGCAGGAGCTCGGGCGCCATGACTGCGCCTAGGCGGTGGGTGGGGCCGTGGCGCGCAGAACGGCGGCGATGACGTCGTCGGCGCTGCGCCCCTCAGCCTCCGCGGCGAAGGCCAACAATAGGCGGTGGCGCATGACCGGCGCGGCAAGGGCGCGTACGTCCTCGCGTGTGGCGGCGAGGCGGCCCTGCAGCAGGGCCCGCGCCTTGGCCGCCAGCACCAGCGACTGCCCCGCGCGGGGTCCCGCACCATATCGCACATAGGTCGCCACCTCGGGCGGCGCGCCCGGATCGCCCGGTCGGGTGGCGCGCACGAGGCGGGTGATCCAGGCCAGGAGGTCGGCGGAGAGGTGAACCTCGCGCACCCAGGCCTGCAGGCTGAGCACCTCTTCGGCGCCCATGATGCGCGGCGGGTCGGCCACGGGCGCGCCTGTGGTCTGGGCCAGGATGGCCCGCTCTTCCGTCTCGCTGGGGTAGTCGACGCGGATATGCAGGAGAAAGCGGTCGAGCTGCGCCTCTGGCAAGGGATAGGTGCCCGCTTGCTCCAGTGGGTTTTGGGTGGCCAGTACGAAGAAGGGGCGCGGCAGAAGGTGGGTGACGCCGGCGTAGCTGACGGTGCGCTCCTGCATCGCCTCCAAAAGCGCGGCTTGAGTCTTCGGCGGGGTGCGGTTCAGTTCGTCGGCGAGAAGGAGGCTGGTGAACACAGGGCCCGGCTGGAAGCGGAAGCTGCGCTTACCGGTGCCATGATCCTCCTCCAGAATTTCCGAGCCGAGGATGTCGCTTGGCATCAGGTCCGGAGTGAACTGCACCCGGCGAAACGGCAGATCGAGCACTTGGCCCAGCGAGCGGACCAGGAGCGTCTTGCCGAGGCCCGGCACGCCCTCTAGCAGGCAATGGCCGCCGGCGAGGAGGCCCACGAGCAGCTGCTCGACCACCTCCTCCTGCCCGACCACCGCCTGGGCTAGAGCGGCACGCAGATCGGCGAGGCGACCGACGCGGGCCTGAACCTCGGCTTCGGTGACGGCGTGGGCGGCGCTCATGCGGTCAACGCGTACATGACGATGTTGACCCCGAACTTGGTGTTGTCCTCGGCCAGAAAGCGCTTGTTGCGCCAGTCGTAGTCCCAGTCGCAGCCGTAATCCTTGTTGCTGTAGAGCAGGCCCAGCCGCCCATTGACGGAGACGCCCTTGAGATAGTCGTGCACGAGGTCGTCGCCCCATCCGTTGAGTTCGAGCGCCGTGGACGGCGGTCCCGCGAACTTGAAGAAGCGGCGATAGAGCGCGTGGGTGTTGGGCAACTTCTGCAGGGCGTTCGCACCGAAGATCGATACGATTTGACGCTCGAACGACTTGGCGAACAGGCCGTCGATATCGTGGTTGCAATCATCGACGAAGACGAAGCCGCCGTTCCTGACGTAGCGCTCGAAGTTACGGCGCTCGGCGGGATTGAACTCTACCAGCTTGTGTCCGGTCAGATAGCAGAAGGGCGCAGTCAACATCCGAGGGTCAGCCAGGGCAATGACCCGCTCCTTGGGGTCGACCCGCAGGTTGGTGTAGTCGATCAGCGAGGTGATCAAATTGCTGGGCATACGCTGGTCCACGTCCCAGTCGCCGGAGTCGTACTTCAGCCGGGTGAACCAGAAATCGTAGGTTGGGGCGGTCTGGCCCGCAGCCCGTGCCCCGACCGGCAGGGCGGCGACTCCTAGCCCCGCAGCCATGCCACGTAGGAAGGTCGCGCGATCCAGGCCTTGGGATGCCCCCACGATCCCGTCAGACCGCATCCGACAGGGAGGTGAAGGTGAAGTCCCGCAGCTTCATGGGCGGCAGCATCATCACCAGCGGCGACTCGTCGCCCACCACCCGGATCGGCTTGCCTAGCTCTTCGACATTGTTGAGCATGATCACCGGCGACTCGTTGAAGCGGAAGTTCTTTATCGGATACTTGATGGCGCCGTTCTCGATGTAGAAGGTGCCGTCGCGGGTCAGGCCGGTGAGCAGCACCGTCTGCGGATCGACCATGCGGATATACCAGGTGCGGGTGACCAGCACGCCCCGCTCGGTGGTGCGGATCAGATCGGCAGTAAACTTGGTTCCGCCCGCCATCAAGAGGTTGCCTATGCCCGCCACCGGCCCCTTGCCCTGCTTTTTGGCCCAATAGCGGCTGTATTCCAGGTTCACCACGCGGCCGTTTTCGATCAGCGGCATCCGCTGACGCGCCACATAATCGTTGTCCCAGGCGAGCACCGACGCTTCCGGATGGGCCGGGTCGGTGCTGATATTGACCTGAGGGCCGAAGACCTGCTCGCCGACCTTGTTGCCGCCGCCCTTCTTGGACAGGAAGCTGCGGCCCTCATCGGCTTCGCGGGCGCCGAAGAAGTTCATCATGAAGCCGATCAGGCCCGCCGCGGCGTGGGGCTCCAGGATCACTGTATACTTGCCCGGCTCCAATGCCTTGGTTTCGGAGGAGGCAGACGCCTTGCGGATCGCGGTGCGGATGTCGTTTGAGGGGCTAAAGGCTGTGGAATCCTGTAGATTCCGCCCGACCCAGCCGGAGCCGTGCCCGTCTTCCGTGCGCACCGTGCAGGTATAGTTGAGGTTAGTGCTGCGTTGGTACCCTGCGTTGCCGCGGCTGTTTGCGAAGGCCGAAAAGCTCTGACTGTCTTCCAGATAACCCGCCGCCGTCAGCTTCGCCGCCTTGCAAGGCGCGATCGAATCCGCCGCCGCCTGCGCCCGGAAGTCGGGGGTGATGGCGGCGGTGGGGGGACTGTAGGACTGGCTAGCGAGATAGGTTTGCTTATCGACGGCCGGCACGAACTCGGGGTTCTCCGGCGCCAGATGCGCCAGGTCCTCCGCCCGGCGCACCACCCGCTCCAGCGAGGCGTCGTCGAACTGGTTGATGGTGGCGGTGCCCGCCCGCTTGCCGAACGCTACGCGCACAACAAGGTCGCAGTCGTCGACAACCCCACTTGTGGTCACGTTATTCAGCGCGAAGCGAACATTGCCGGTGATCGAGCCTGAAAGCTCGGCGGTGCATTCGTCGGCCTTGGACAGGGCCACAACCTTGGCGCAGATGGCGCGCGCTTGGTCCTCGGTGAAGATGGTCATGCTCGGTGTCTCTCCTGCGCCGGTCAGCCGAGCGAGCGGGCGGTGTTGATGACGTTGACGCCGTTGAAGCGCGCCGTGGATGCGCCGTGCGACACCGCCGACACCTGCTCCGGCTGCCCCTTGCCGTCGAAGAAGGAGCCGTTCAGGCGATAATCCCGCTGATCGCACACGCCCACGCACGAATTCCAGAACTCAGGGGTGCGGATCTGATAAGCGACGTCCTCGATCTGCTGGCCCACCTTGCCGTTCTTGATCTCGAAGAAGAGCTGGCCGCCGAACTGGGCGTTGTAGCGCTGCTGGTCGATGGAGAAGGATCCGTCGCCGATGATGTAGATGCCGTTCTCCACGTCCTTGATCATGTCGGGCACGGCGAGCGGCGCCTTGCCGGGCTGGAGCGAGACGTTGGCCATGCGTTGGAACTGCACGCTGGACCAGGAGTCCGCATAACAGCAGCCGTCGCTCTCGGTCTTGCCGAGGATGTGCGCTTGGTCGCGGATCGCCTGATAGTCCACCAGCACGCCGTCGCGGATCAGATCCCAGCGCTTGGTCTTGATCCCCTCGTCGTCATAGCCCACGGCGCCGAGGCTGCCGGGTTGCAGCTTGTCCGCCACGATATTCACGTGCTCACTGCCGTACTTGAAGTGGGCGGCCCTCTTGTCGAGGGTGGCGAAGCTGGTGCCCGCGAAGTTAGCCTCATAACCCAAAACCCGATCCAGCTCGGTGGGGTGGCCGACCGATTCATGGATGGTCAGCCAGATGTTGGTGGGATCGAGTACGAGATCGTACTTGCCGGGCTTGACGGAGGGTGCGGTCAGTTTGGCGCGCGCCTGCTTCGCCGCGGCGATCGCGTCCTCCTTCATGTCGTAGGAGGCGCCGTAGCAGATCACCCCATTGGGCAGCACGACCTTGCCCGAGGGTGCGCCATCCAGGTACTCGTACCCCATGCCGACCGGGGCGGAGAGCCCCGAGCGCTGACGGAACTTGCCGGTCGCCTTGTCGATGCAGGTCACTTCTATAGGCGCCCAGATCCGGTGGACGTCCTGGTCGATGTAGGATCCGTCGGTGCTGGCGAAGTACTTCTGTTCGTTCACCGAGAAGATGATCGAGTTGACGAAGTTGGCGCCGGCCGCCAGCGCCGCGCCGTTCACCCCCATTAGCAGGTCCACCTTCTCCTTGACGGGCACGTCGAAGGCGCTCCGCTGGATCGGCGTGCGCCAGGAGACCTCGCCCACGCCCTTGGTTGGCGCGAGCTGCACCGGCGCTGTCTGATTGTGGCTGTTGGCGCGAGCGATGGCGGTGGCCAGCTGGGCGACCTTAGCCACGCTGTCGGGAGAAAGATCGTTGGTGGCCGAGAAACCCCAGGCGCCGCCTGCGATCACGCGCACGCCCACGCCGACCGACTCCGTATTGACCACATTCTGCACATGGTCGTCCCGGGTGATGACGAACTGGCGCAGGTAACGCCCCACCCGCACATCACAGTAGCTCGCCCCGGCCTTGGTGGCGGCATTCAACGCGGCGTCGGCCAGCGTCTTCTTGAAACGCACGTCCATGGTCGATTGCAACACTTCGGCGGCGACGGCCCGGCTGGCGAAAGTCGGCAGCATGACGCCCCCGGCCGTAAGGCCGCAGGCGGCCAAAAAGTCCCGTCTATGCAAAGGCGCGTCTCCTGCAATCGAGACCGCGCCCCCGATAAGCTCGGAGACGCGACTGCGGGCGCAGCCTCAAATTTGGCGGCTCAAACGTCAAGCGATTGTGCCTTAACTTACAAAATATTCATGTGCAGCTCGCTTGGGAGTGAAGTTTCAGCTTGGCTGAGGTGCGGCCCAAACGCGTTGAAAGCTCTACCCCGAACGTTGGCAAGTGCGGAGAAGACTTGGCGCTTCCACTTCGCCAATACGCGCGAAGTGGCCTTCTCCGCCTCTCGCGCATTCGTGTGAGACGCGGCGAAATTGAGTGCCGCATCTCAGCAGCGCTAGTTCGCGAACTCGGTACCGGTTAGATGTTTGCAGTTGCGGCTGCAGCCCATCATTGGCTGACGAGCGTCACTCTGGACGTAACCTAGTTAGCAAGCTTTATATCGGGGAGGCGCTTGTCGCGGGACAGACCGGGCGCTGGAGAGAGGCCATGCGTACAGTTCACCTGATCGTCGCGCTCACCTTCCTCGCTGCACCCGCCCTCGCTACGGAACCGCCGCCCCAGGCAAAACTGGCGCAGGTCGGTCAGGCGGTGAGTGCCGATGCTCTTAAGGCGACCATCGCTACGCTGGTGAGCTTCGGCACTCGCCACACCATGTCGGACACCACCTCTCCCACACGGGGCATCGGCGCGGCGAGGCGGTGGGTGAAGAGCCAATATGAAGGGTTCAGCGCCGCCTGTCGGGGCTGCCTCGCCATCGAGACGCCGGAAGAGACCGTCACCGGCCCCCGAATTCCGACGCCGACAGTGATACAAGACGTGATCGCCATTCAGCGTGGAACCTCAGATCCCAACCGGGTGGTGATCATCTCTGGCCACATCGACAGCCGCGTCACCGACGTCGCCAACTTCACCAGCGACGCCCCCGGCGCCAACGACGACGGCTCGGGCACGGCGGCAGTGATCGAGGCGGCGCGGGTGCTTTCCAAGCAACGCTTCCCCGCCACCATCGTCTACGCCGTACTCTCCGGCGAGGAGCAGGGGCTTTACGGCGGCAAGGTGCTCGCCGACTTCGCGAAGGCGAAGGGCTGGCAGGTTGAGGCGGTGCTGAACAATGACATCATCGGCAACACACACGGGATGGACGGCCTTGTAGCAGACAAGACGGTGCGAGTGTTCTCCGAAGGGACGCGCGCCAACGAGACCACGCTGCAAGCCGGCGTCCGGCGGCGTAACGGCGGTGAGCTTGACGCACCGTCCCGCAACCTCTCCCGCTTCATGGCGAGGGTCGCGGAGCGCTATATGCCAGACTTCCACGTGCGCCAGATCATGCGGGCTGACCGCTTCGGCCGAGGCGGCGACCAGGCGCCGATGCAGGAGGCGGGCTATCCCGCGGTGCGCGTGACCGAGGCGGACGAGAACTACACCCGCCAGCACCAGGACCTGCGCTCCGAAGGCGGCGTGCGATACGGGGACGTTTCGGACGGGGTGGACTCCCCTTATCTCATGCAGGCCACCCGCCTCAACGTGCTGACGCTCGCCGCCCTGGCATCAGCGCCTGCGCCGCCCGCCGACCTGAAGATTGCCGGCGCGGTGACGGCGGACACCAAGCTGAGCTGGACCACATCGACAGGTGCGACAGCTTATAAAGCATGGTGGCGGGAGACCATCGATCCCGCCTGGAGCCACAGCCAGGACGCTAGCGCCGCGACCTCGGTCACTTTGAAAGGCGTAAACATCGACGACTTCTTCTTCGGCGTTTCGGCGATCTCTGCCGATGGATACGAGAGCCCGGTGGAGTTTCCGGGACCGGCGGGTTCTTTCGTTTTTCAACCCGATCCGGTGAAGGCCCCATGAGAACCTCGCCCAAGCTGCCGCGGTTTCCGATCGCCCTCACCGCGCTGCTGTTCATCGGCGGCGCCCAAGCCCTAGGCGCGCCCGTCATCAAGGACGCCGACACCCGCGCCTGGTGGTCGATCATCGGCGACCTTTCCGGCGACAACATGGAAGGCCGCGACACGGGCTCACCTGCCCACGCCCGCGCCGTTCGATATGTGGAGACGAAATTCAAGGCGGCGGGACTGCAGCCCGCAGGCGAAGGCGGCGGCTACACCCAGACGCTGCCCCTACACGAGGTCAAGGTGGAGAAAGGCGGCACGGCGTTCACCATCGTCCACAACGCCGGCGGCGAGACGCCCGTGGTCTTCCTGCATCAGATATCTGTCCGCGCCACCGAGGCCTTGCCGCCTGTGCTTGACGCGCCGCTGAGCTTTCGCGGCTATTGCTCCAAGGCTGAGATAGGCGCCGACATGAAGGGCAAGGTGGCGGTCTGCTTTGGGGGCCGGCGACGCGGCGTTACGAGCGCGGCGGAGCGGCTCTCGGCGGCTGAGGGAGCGGGTGCCGTCGGACTGATCGCAGTGGACGATCCGGGCTTCACGATCGAACCGGCCCGTTGGCCTGACGCCTATGCCCGCACGGTCAACTTCCGGGCCGCCAAGCCGCCCACTGCACCGCAGATGGCGGTGATGCGTCTCAATGACGACGTCTTTGCCACCGTGATCCAGGGCTCCGGCGAGAAAGCTGCGGACATCCTGGCCGCCGGCGCCGCCTCTCGCCCACTACCGGTCTTCGACATCCCCGCGCGGTTGCATGCGACGTTCAAACTGACCACCCGCGACTACACCTCCGATAACGTCCTGGGCCTTCTGCCTGGGACCGATCCTGTGCTGAAGCCGCAGGTGGTGGTGATCTCCGCGCACTTGGACGGCTACGGCTATGGCGAGCCGGTGAAAGGCGATGCGATCTATAACGGCGCCCTCGATGACGCCGCCTATGTGGCGACCTTGATCCGGCTGGCGGAGCAGCGGCATGGCCGGGGCTTCAATCGCAGCGTCCTCTTCGCCGCCTTTACCGGCGAGGAGAAGGGGCTCCTCGGCGCCACATGGCTCACCCAGCACCCCACCGTGCCGAAGGCCGATCTCGCCGCCGACATCAACCTCGATCAGCTCCGGCCGCTGTTCCCGCTCAAGATCCTCACCATGCACGCTGTGGACGACACCAGCCTTGGCGCCACGGTGAAAAGCGTCGCCGCACCGATGCACATTGAGATCCGCCCCGACTTGGAGCCCGACCGCAATCTTCTCCGCCGCGCCGACCACTGGCCGTTCCTGCAGATCGGCGTGCCGGCCACCGGGTTTGTGTTCGGCTACGATCCGGGCACGGAGTCGGAGCGGCGGTATAGACAATGGTATCAGGTCCGCTATCACCGCCCGCAGGACGACATGACCCAGCCGATCGATTTTAAGGCGGCGGCCGACTTCAACACCTTCTTCTACCGCCTCACCGAAGCGGTGGCTGACGCGCCGGAGCGGCCGAATTTCTTGCGGAATAGCCCCTTGAAACCGACAGCCGGCGGCCGATGAGGCGCTTGCAACTCAAACTTCGATCTAGTCGGTATGCTTTAGCGGAGGTCTGCGGGCGTTAAATCCGTCAGCAGCGCGGATGCTGGCGAGCGCGGACGCTTACAGTATTCGCCGCAACGTCGTCTTCCTGGAGCTAAGGCAATGTCGGGTGTGGGCGCACAACCGCTGTCGTCCAGGGGCAGCAGTACTGAGATTGGCCGGGCCAGATAATATTCGAAGAGCTCCGGGCGCTCCGGAGCACTCCACGAAGATGCTTCGGAACCCCTAGGCAACGGGATCGTTTGGTCTGGCCGCCCATTTCCGCTGACGACTATCTGGATGACCCGCCATGCCTCGCCTGCGTATTCGCCACGAGAGCCTCTACAGCTACGCGCAGCCCGTGCGGTTCGGGCCCTGGCGTTTGCTGATGCGTCCGCTCGATACGCACGCCACCCGGCTGATCTCGGCCTCTCTTGAAACGCCGCCTTCAGAGCTAAAGTGGACCTATGACGCTTATGGCAACTGCGTCTGTCATTTGCAGCCTTTGGGCCGTTCCGATTTTCTGAAGGTGGTGAATAATCTTGTGGTGGACAGATTTCCGGCGCCGCTCGTCGACGTGACCATCGATAATCCCCGCTCAACAGCTCCAATCGTCTACAGCCTTCCGGATCGGGCGATCTTGGAGCCCTTCATCACCCCGACGACCGACGATAATGGATCATCTTACAAAGAATGGCTTCACGCCCAGATACGAGCGCCGGACGAGCCGGCCATCGAGTGTCTAAAGCGCATCAACACCACCATCCACGACACCTTTATTTATGGCGCACGTGAGGAGCCGGGCACCCAAGGTCCGGGCGAGACGGTTGGGCGGGGAACCGGAACTTGCCGCGATTTCGCCTGGTTGATGATCGAGAGCGTTCGCCGGCTCGGCTTCGCCGCAAGGTTCGCCACGGGATATCTCTATTCGCCACACGCGACCGTTCGGGGCGCCGGCGCAACCCACGCCTGGTGTGAGGTCTTCCTGCCCGACCTCGGCTGGATGGAGTTCGATCCCACCAACGCCCTAGTGGAATCCGCCTCTTTGATCCGGGTGGCGACCACGCGGACCTGGCAAGAGTCCGACCCTATGAACGGGTCTATCTTTGGGAATGCGTCCTGCGACCTGAAGGTCGCCGTGGATGTGGACCTGATCCAGGAAGATGGGCTGAACATCGCGGCATGATCGCGCCGGCCATTGACGGCCTAGGCCGTCGAGCGGGCCCACTGGAACGCCGGCTCCTCAAGCGTGCTGGTCTCATCGTCGGGCACCACGTCCACAGCCACATCGATGGTCTGATCGCCAGGGCCGAGCACCACGCCGCCCATGGGCGCGACATCGGCATAGTCGCGCCCCATCGCCAGCACGATATGGTCGCCCGCGACGATCAGGGCGTTGGTGGGATCGAACCCCACCCAGCCCAACGCCTTGCCGCACCAAAGATCGACCCAGGCGTGGGTGGCGTCGGCGCCTTCCAGTCGCGGCTTGCCCGGGGGCGGGACGGTGCGCAGATATCCGCTGACGTAGGCGGCGGGCAGACCCAAGCCCCGAAGGCCGCTGATCATGATGTGGGCGAAATCCTGGCAAACACCGCGCCGTACTTCAAAGGCCTCGATCGCCGGGGTGGAGACGAGGGTGGCTTCAGGGTCATAGGCGAACTCCGCCTTGATCCGGCGACTCAGGGCGTGCGCCGCCTCCACCACTGAGCGGCCGGGCGGAAAACAATCCGCCACGTAGTCGGTGATCGCCGGGTTCAGCTTGGTCATGGCCGTGGGAAAGATGAAGTGCGCCGGGGAGATCACATCGAGCGATGCGGACGCCGACGCCTCCTCCCGAACGGTGTCCCACGCGGCGCCGGTGAAGCCCGGCAGGAGCGAGTTGCGGTGGACGGCCACGTCGGAGCGCGCCTCGATCTTCAGCTCCTGATGCGGCGTGTCGATGATGGCGGTGACGACCTGCTCACCGAACTGGCCGGTGCGCTCTTCCAGGCGGCTGGGCGTGGGCCTGATGGTCATGTGGCTGCGGAGAACGGTCTGGTCGAGACTCTGCTGTGGGGTAAGGCGCAGGGCGCAGCGGGCGAAGGTCACAGTCTTGGAGTAGTGATAGGTCGTCACATGGCGGAGCTTGTAGTTCACGCTAGGCCGCCGAGCTTCTTGGTGGGTGTGGCGTTGGCGCCTTGCAGGAAATAGCGGTCGGTGATGGCGTCTGAGAGGTCCAGCAGCTGATGCTCGAAAGACTTCGCCTGCGCGCCGTCCAGCACGGCGGCGTCCTGCGCTTCGATCTCGCTGGCGAGGCGGGTCAGGAGGCGGGTCGGCTCCTCCGGCATGCCGTCGTCCTGCAAGGGAGGAAGGGCGGCGATGTGGGCCTTCAGGGTGATCACTTGGAATGCGACGGAGCGGGGGTTGAACGGGTCAAGCATCACGAGGTCGCGGACAGGCGTGAGCGAGATGCCTTCCAGATAGCGGGATCGATAGGTGATCTGGCTGTCGATCAGGTCGAGGAGCAGGTCGAGGTCGTCGGTGGTGGCGTCGTCGGCGGCGAGCTTGCGCATCAGACGGCTGGTGTTGATCCCCCGCTCCACGCGCCGCCCCGTGTCGAGAAAGCGCCAGCCCGCGACACGGTTCATATTCTCCTGGGTGAGGCCTGAGAGGGTTGAAAGATCCCGAAGCGCGGCTTCCGCCTGTTCAAGACCTGCCGATTCGGTCATGCGGGCCTTTTTGCGGCCCTTGAGCCGGGCTTCGAGGCTGAGGAGTTGCTTCCAGAAGTCTTCCGACAGGCGCTCGCGCATGCTGGCCGCCGCCCGACGGGCCGACCGCACCTGGGAGACCACCGAGCCATAAGCTGCCTCGTCGTAAAGCGCCGCCTGGGCCACGTCCGTCACCCTGCGGCTGGGCGCGTCCTTCTCAACCGAGCCCGCGCCGATCAGCAGGGCCTTCAGCTTGTCCAGGGTCTCTCCCGCGCTGTGGGTGGCGGCGTCGGGGTCCATCAGGCTGGTGCAGAGGCTCCGCACGAGGCGCAGGGTGCTTTCCGCGCGCTCCAGGTAGCGGCCGAGCCAGAACAGGTTGTCGGCGGCGCGGCTCGGCAGGTTGCCGGTTATGCGGCGGACCTTGGCGCCCTCCCGCTGGGCCAGCAGCGAGACCTTTTCCACCGGCTTCTCAGCGATAACCCAGACATCGGAGGCCTGGGCCCCGGCGCCCATGGACAGGGCGCGGGCGTCCTTCTGGTCCGAGATTCGGCAGAAGCCACCCGGCATGATGCGCCAGCCGTCCGCCGTGCGTGCGGCGTAGACCCGCAGGATGAAGGGGCTCGGCTGCAGCTTGCCGTCGCGGATGGTGGGGGTAGTGGACAGATGCACCACCTCCTGGCCCACGAAGTCCATCGGGCGTTCCTGCATGGCGGTACGCAGGGCGGTGCGCTCGTCAGGCGCAAGATCGGCCAGCAGGCACGGTCCTCGGGCGACGGCGCGGTGCGCCTTGCCGCCGAAGGCGCCGGCGATGGCGAGGGTGTCGATTTTGCGCTCCACCTGGGCGCGCTCAGCCGGCTGGCCGCACCACCACGTGGCCACATTAGGCAGCTTCAGCGCCGCGCCTAGGAGCCGGCGGCTGAGCGCAGGCAGGAAGCTTAGAAGAGCGTTGGATTCCATAACGCCGGAGCCCGGCATATTGGAGACGACCGCACCCCCCGCCCGGATCGCATCGAGCAGTCCCGGCACGCCGAGGCGGGAGGAACTGTTCAGCTCCATCGGATCGATGAAGTCCGCATCCACCCGCCGCCAGATCACGTCGGCGCGCTTCAAACCCGCGATGGTGCGGACATAGGTTGCCCCGTCCCGCACCACGAGATCATCGCCCTCCACCAGAAGAAAGCCGAGGTAGCGGGCCAGGTGCGCCTGCTCGAAATAGGTCTCGCTGAAGGGACCGGGGGTGAGGAGGCATATGCGGGGATCGGTGCGGCTCGCCGCCGCCGCCAGACTGGCGCGGAACTCGCTGAAGAAGGGCGCTAGCCGCTCCACATTCATGGCGTTGTAGAGGTGGGGGAAGGCCCGCGACAGCACCATGCGGTTTTCCAGTGCGTATCCCGCGCCGGATGGCGCTTGAGTGCGGTCGCTAAGCACCCACCACAGTCCGTCAGGCCCCCGCCCGAGATCGGCGGCGTAGAGGTGCATGGGCCGTCCGCCGGGGAGCTTGACCCCCCGCATCGCCCGCACGAAATCGTCGCTACCGGTCACCGCCGCCGCCGGAAGGTGGCCTTCGGATACGAGGCGTCCCTCGCCGTAGAGATCGTTCAGAACGGCTTCAAGCAAAGTCGCCCTTTGCTCCACCCCAGCGGCGATTTCGGTCCACTCCTTCTCTGCCAGGATCAGGGGCATGGGGCTGAGCGGCCAAATCCGCTCGCTATCCTCGCCGTAGATTCGGTGGGAGACCCCAGCGTCGCGGATATGGCGGGTGGCCAGGGCGAACCGTTCGGCGAAATCGCCTTCAGGATAGGCGGCCACCGCCCGCAGAAACCGGAGCCAAGGCTCAGGGGTCGATCCGTCAGGCCGCGCTAATTCGTCAGGGACGTCGACGAATGGGCGGTAGTCGTCGAGCCAACCCTTCAGTCGTGCGGACGCCACGTCATTGAAGGACGGCGCGACGTCTACGACGTGTGGCTCAGCGTCCAACGGGGATCCTCAAGTCCAGGGTGAGGGGGAACTCGGCGCTGCGGCTCTCGGTGGGGATGTCGATCGTGCCCGGCGTATGGCCGTGCGCCTGGAACCGCGCTAGCCGCCGCGCCTGCGCCTCGTAGGAGTTGACCGGGAAGGTGTCGTAGTTCCGCCCGCCCGGATGGGATGCATAGTAGACGCAGCCGCCCAGCGACCGCCGGTTCCACCGGTCGACGATGTCGAAGGTCAGGGGGGCGTGCGGCGCGATGTTGGGATGAAGGCCGCTGTGGGGCTTCCACGCCTTGTAGCGCACTCCGGCGACGGCGTCCCCGGCGATCCCCGTGGGCGTCATCGGCAGCGGCCGGCCGTTGCAGGTGATCAGGTGGCGTTCTGGCGTGAAGCCTGAGACCGCCACCTGCAGCCGCTCCACCGAGGCGTCCACGAACCGCACCGTGCCGCCCCCGCTGTTCTCTTCAGCCATCACATGCCAGGGCTCCAGCGCATGGCGCAGCTCCAGCCCCACACCAGCGTATTCCACCCGGCCGAATTCGGGAAAGCGGAACTGACGCTGGGCCTCAAACCACAGGGGGTCGAAGGCGTAGCCGGCCCGTTGTAAATCGCCGAGCACGCCTTCGAAATCGGTCCAGACGAAGTGGGGCAGCATGAACTTGTCATGCAGGCTGGTTCCCCAGCGCACCAGAGACCCGCCCTGCGGCTCCCGCCAGAACCAGGCGATCAGGGCGCGGATCAACAGCTGCTGGGCCAGGCTCATGCGGGCGCTCGGCGGCATCTCGAAGCCGCGGAATTCCAGCAGGCCCAGCCGGCCGGCGGGACCGTCGGGTGAATAGAGCTTGTCAATGCAGATCTCGGTACGATGGGTATTGCCCGAGACATCGGCCAGCAAGTTGCGGAACAAGCGGTCCACCAACCAGGGCGGCGGCGCCTCGCCCTCGCCGGGCGCGGGCACGGCGGCCAGGGCTATCTCCAGCTCATAGAGGCTGTCGTGGCGCGCTTCGTCCACCCGCGGCGCCTGGCTGGTGGGACCGACGAACAAGCCGGAGAAGAGATACGAGAGCGACGGATGTCGCTGCCAGTAGAGCAGCATGCTCTTCAGAAGGTCGGGCCGGCGCAGGAAGGGCGAGTCCAAGGGGCTGGCGCCGCCGACCACCAGGTGGTTGCCGCCGCCGGTGCCGGTGTGGCGGCCGTCGATCATGAACTTGTCGGCGCCCAGGCGCGTCTTGGCCGCTTCTTCGTAGACGCCTGAGGTGATGCTCACCGCCTGCGCCCAGCTCCTCGCCGGATGGACGTTGATCTCCAGCACGCCGGGATCAGGGGTGACCTTGATGACGTTCAGGCGCGGATCGTCCGGCGGACCGTAGCCCTCGAAGCGAAGAGATTGGCCCGTCTCGGCGGCGAGCGCCTCCACCTGGGCGACCAGCTCCAGATAGTCCTCCACTGTCTCGACCGGCGGCATGAAGACGTGGAGGATGTCGTCCCGCACTTCGAAGGTGATGGCGGTCCGCACATAGGGCGACTCGCCCTTAGGCGGCTTGCCCAAGGCCGGCGCGGCGGCCAGCTCGTCGTGGACAGGCAACTCACCGCGGGGCTCGAAAGGGTCGCGGCTGCGGACGTGCGGATAGTCCTCCGGCGCCAGCTCAGGCAGGCTGCCGAGAGGCAGGCGGAACCCAGCGGAGGAGTCCCCCGGCGTTAGAAACATGCGGCCACGTCGGAGAACCCACGCTTCGGTCATCCACCCCCGGCGCTTGGCGGTGCTCCAGCGGCGCAGCGGCAGGACGTAAGCCCGCGCCTTGGAGACGCCGCCGTCAAAGGCCAGCAGCAGGCGTTTGCGCTCCTGTGCGTCATCGATCTTGGGATCAGCGGCGTCGAAATTTTCGGGCAACTTACCCTCGGTCCCGATCCAGTGGAGCGGGTCCTCGTAAGCGGGCCGAATGCAGGTGGGGTCGAGGCCCAGCCGCGCCGCAAAACGGTCGGCGAAGGCGGCTACGTCGATGGGCGCCGACACCGGCTTTTCGGCATCGGCCTCCGCCAGCTCGGGCTCGCCGGTGATAGCTTCGGCATCCCGCCAGATGGGCTGGCCGTCGCCGCGCCAGTAGAGGGCGAAGGCCCAGCGCGGCAGAGGCTCGCCCGGATACCACTTGCCCTGGCCGTGATGCAGCAGGCCTCCCGAGGCGAAGCGGTCGCGGAGGCGGCGGATCATCTGATCAGCCAGGGCCCGCTTGGTGGGGCCGACGGCGTCAGTGTTCCACTCGGCCGATTCGAAGTCGTCGATGGAGCAGAAGGTGGGCTCGCCGCCCATGGTCAGTCGCACGTCGCCTGCCGACAGATGCTTGTCCACCAGCGCGCCCAAGGCGTTCAGGGCCAGCCAGCGCTCATCCTCAAATGGTTTGGTGATGCGAACCGGATCGACGAGCCGGACCACCGACATATCGAACTCGAACTCCACATTCGCCGGCTCGACTAGGCCGCCTATGGGCGCGGCGGAGCGGTGATGCGGCGTGGCGGCGAGCGGCAGGTGGCCTTCGCCGCAAAGGAGCCCCGAGGTGGCGTCAAGGCCGATCCAGCCCGCCCCCGGCAGGAAGACCTCGGCCCAGGCGTGCAGATCGCAGAAGTCTTCGGTCGTGCCCGAGGGGCCATCCAACGCCGCCACGTCGGCCTTCAGCTGGATCAGGTATCCGGAGACGAAGCGGGCGGCGAGGCCGAGCTTCCTCAGCACCTGCACCTGCAGCCAGGCGCTGTCGCGGCAGGAGCCGCAGGCGAGGCGTAGGGTCTCCTCAGGCGTCTGCACGCCGGGGTCCATGCGCACCAGATAGCTGACCTCGCGCATGATCCGCGCGTTCAGATCCACCAGGAAGTTGATGGTGCTTGGGGCCGTGGGCGCGAGGGTGGCGACGAAGGCGTCGAGGGTCTCCGAGTCGTCCTCCACCACGAGATAGGGGGCAAGCTCCCCGGCGAGGTCGCTGGGATAGGCGAAGGGCAGGCTCTCGGCGTAGGGCTCCACAAAGAAGTCGAAGGGGTTGATCACCTTCATCTCGGCGGTCAGGTCCACCTCGACGCTGAACTCCCTCACGGGGTCGGGGAACACCAGCCGTGCCAGCCAGTTGCCGAACGGGTCCTGCTGCCAGTTGATGAAGTGCTTGGCTGGCGTGATCTTCAGAGCATAGCTGGAGATGACCGTCCGGCAGTGCGGCGCGGGGCGCAGACGCACGGTCTGCGGCCCAAGCTTGATGGGCCGATCGTAGCGATAGCGCGTCAGATGGTGGAGCCCGGCCGTTACCGTCATCGTCTCTCCCTGGCTCCGCGAGGAGGCCGAACGCTGGCTAGCACAGGAATCGTTCGGCTCGCGACTTCATATGGTCGCGGCCGAATGGTTCAGCGGATCGGGTCGTCCAAGGTCGGTTGACCTACCTCGAAGGTCCAGACCGTGAAGCGGTTCAGGATGTGCGATCCGAAGGAGGTGAGCATGGCGACGTCCGCCGCGTCGCGGCCCCGGGCCAGTACGATGCGTCCGATGCGGGGGACGTTGTTGCGGGGATCGAACGTCCACCATCGGTCGCCGAGATAGACCTCCATCCAGGCGCTGAAATCCATGGGGTCGCGCACCGGCACGCCGATGTCGCCAAGATAGCCGTTCACATAGCGGGCTGGAATGTTCATGCACCGGCACAAGGCGATGGCAAGGTGGGCATAGTCTCGGCAGACGCCAGTCCGCTCCTCATACGCCTCAAAGGCGGTGCGGGTGGAACGCGCGTTCTGATAATCGAAGGCGATGCGCTCATTAGCGAAGTCGCAGATGGCCTGCACCCGCGCCCAGCCTGGCTGCGTGGCGCCGAACAAATTCCAGGCGATCTGGCTAAGACGATCCGTTTCGCAATAGCGGCTTCCCATGAGGTAAAGCAGTGCGTCGTCAGGCAGCGAAGACACCGCAACCTGCTCTGCGTTCGGCGAGACGACATCAACCTTGCCGCTATCCTCTAGGACGCAATCACTGCGGATCATCAAGTCGCCCGGCGGCGCAATGAAACGGCGGCAAAGGTTGCCGAACACGTCGCGGTAAGTGGAGGTCGGAACCTCAGGATCGGTGAGGAAAACCTCGGGCACGCGCACGTCCGCGTGTCGTTTGTCCTCGATGCTGAGCTCTGTAACGATCGGCGTTGAAGACCAGCTGTTGATAACGATCTCGTAGCCAAATCGTATGAGCATTTGGTCTCCTGAATACGGGCGCCGGCCAACAGCCTCGCCTTAATGCACAAACCGCCTGCTAGCTCCACAGCTGACGGCCGCTTCTGTGCCGAAGTCGAAGAACTCATCGAGGAGCATCTGTGCATGTCGGGTAATGGAGTCTAGCCGGTGTCCGGGAATGGGGCGCTCAGCTGCCGCTTTGAACTTCGCCACCGCGGCCTTGCTTGCGGCATGGCGCCCATCACCGGTTCGAGATGTCCGAGCTAATGGTTCCCAGGTTTACGTCCTCGATCCCGACGTCCGCGACTGCGTAAGCAGCGGCGCCGCCCTCCGCCTCAATGTCCGTCACGATCCTGCAAAGCGCGTCTTCATCCCGGGAGACCAGCAACACCTTCGCACCGCGGCTGGCGGCAAGGCGGGCGGCGGCGAGCCCTATTCCGGACGAGGCTACCGTGACGACGACAACCTGGTCGGCAATCGTCT
>CAXTHJ010000052.1:0-20542 GCA_964243985.1 uncultured Caulobacteraceae bacterium
GCGACGCGGCCGGCGAGGGGCGGCCGGCGGGCCCCCAACCCCGACCCCCCCCCCCCCCCCCGCCGCCCCGCGGCGCGGGCCCCTCCCTCTCGCCAGAGGGGCGAGGGGTTTGGACTTGGCGGCCCTCTCCCCTCTGGGGAGAGGGTAGGGTGAGGGGAACCTGTGCGCGAACGCTCATTCGCCACCGCCTTGGTTGGAGACGAACCCCTGCCCGTTCACCGGCGAGTCCGAATTGTCGCCGGTGCGGTGCTCCGGCAATCCATCGCAGAGCTTCAGCCATGGCATCTTCGACTCCACGCCAAAATGCTCCACGAGTCCTGCGGAAAATGGATCGTCGCGGCTTCCGGTGGTGACCTCGATCCTGTCCTTATCGTCGTAGGCGAAGGTCAGCGGCGTGCCGCAGGTGGGGCAGAAGCCGCGCTTGGCCACGTTGGAGGAGGCGTAATAGGTCGGCTCGCCCTTGGTCCATTCCAGGTCGGCCTTGTTCACCATGCTGAGGGCGGCGAACACCCCGCCGGTCGCCTTCTGACACATGCGGCAGTGGCAGAAGGTGCTCTTGGGCTTGGCGCGCAGCGTATAGCGCACCGCACCGCACTGACATCCACCGGTGACGTGTTCGCTCATCCCAGCGCCTCCAGCTGTCCCGGCAAGGCATAGGCCCACTGGGTGATGTCGCCGGCGCCGAGACAGACGACCAGGTCCCCCGGTTCGGCCTCCGCCTTGACGATCCCCGCCAGCTCCGCGGGGCTGACCAGCGCGGTCACCCGGCGGTGGCCGAAACGGCGGAGGCCCTCCACCAGCGCGTCGCGGCTGGCGCCTTCGATCGGCTGTTCGCCCGCGGTATAGACGTCCGCCACGATCACCGCGTCGGCGTCGTTGAAGCAGCCGCAGAACTCGTCGAACAGGTCGTGCAACCGGGTATAGCGGTGGGGCTGGACCACGGCGATCACCTTGCCGGTGGCGCCGTTCTGCACCTCACGCGCGGCTTTCAGCACGGCGGCGATCTCCACCGGGTGGTGCCCGTAGTCGTCCACAATCCGGACGCCGTTTGCGACGCCGGTGGTGGTGAAGCGCCGCTTGACCCCGCCGAAGTTCTGCAGCCCGGAGCGGATCGCCTCCGCGGAGACGCTGAGCTCCCGCGCCACGGCGATGGCGGCCAGCGAATTCAGCACGTTGTGCCGCCCCGTCATCGGCAGGCGCAGCTGCTCATACACCAGCGGCTCGCCGTCTCGCACCATGATGGTCACGTCGAAGCAGGCGCCGTCCGGCCCCATCTCGATATTGGCGGCGCGCACCTCCGCCAGCGGCGTGGTTCCGTAGGTGACCAGGCGCCGGTTCTCCACCCGCGCGGCCATCGCCTGCACCTCCGGGTGATCCAGGCACACGGCTGCGAAGCCATAGAAGGGGATGTTCTCCACGAAATCACAGAACGCCTTCTTCACCGCATCGAAATCGCCGTAGTGATCCAGATGCTCTGGGTCGATGTTGGTGACCACCGCGACGGTGGATTTCAGGCGGAGGAAGGTGCCGTCGCTCTCGTCGGCTTCCACCACCATCCAGTCGCCGCCCCCCACCTTGGCGTTGGTGCCATAGGCGTTGATGATGCCGCCGTTGACCACCGTCGGGTCCAGGCCACCGGCGTCCAGCAGCGCCGCGATCATTGAGGTGGTGGTGGTCTTGCCGTGGGTGCCGCCGACGGCGATGGAGAAGCCCAGCCGCAACAGCTCGGCCAGCATCTCCGCCCGGCGCACCAGGGGGATGCGGCGCTCGCGGGCGGCGGCGTATTCGGGATTGTCGGGTTTGACGGCGGTGGAGAAGACCACGGCGGAGGCGCCGTCGATGTGGGCGGCGTCGTGGCCGATGTGGATCTTCGCGCCCAGCTGCTCCAGCCGTTCGGTGTTGGCGCTGGCCTTGGCGTCCGAGCCCTGCACTTTATAACCGATGCGCAGCATGATCTCGGCGATGCCGCTCATGCCGATGCCGCCGATGCCGACGAAGTGCACCGGGCCGATGTCGAAGGGGGTGGGACGCAGGTTCATCCCGCTTTGTACCGCGCAGGGATCAGGCCGCAACCCGCTCCACGAGATCGGCGAGCCGTTCCGCCGCATCCGGCTGCGCCACAGACCGCGCAGCTTCAGCGGCCTTGGTCAAGGCCTCGGGGTCAGAAGTGAAAGCCAGGATCGCCGCCGCCAGCCGCTCGGGCGTCAGCTGCTTTTCCGGGATGGCTTCGCCGGCGGCGACATCGGTGAGGAGCTTGGCGTTCAGGCGTTGGTGATCGTCCATGGCGATGGCGAGCGGCACGAGGATCGAGCCCCGCCCCACCACCGCCAACTCCGAAACGGTGGAGGCGCCGGCCCGCCCGATCACCAGGTGCGAGCGCGCCAGCCGCCCGGCCATGTCGCGGAAGAAGGGCGAGAGCTCGCACTCCACCAGGGCGTTGCCGTAGATGCGGCGGGCGTTCTCCATGGAGTCCGGCCGGGTCTGCTGGGTGACGTGGAGGCGGTAGCGCAGGTCCTCCGGCAACTGGGCGATGGCGGCCGGCGTGCACTCGGACAGGAGCCGCGCGCCCTGACTGCCGCCGGTGACAAGGATGCGGATGGGTCCGATCCCCGGCTTCGGAAACGACTGGTCATAGAGCGCACGGATTTCCGGTCGGATCGGGTTTCCCACCACATGGACTTTGGCCTTTACTCTTACCGACGCGCGCTCCAGGGTTGGGAAGGCGCAGGCGACGGCGCTGGCCCGGCCGGCGAGGAAGCGGTTCACCCGGCCCAGCACCGCGTTCTGCTCATGGATCACGGTGGCAATCTTGGCGCCAGGCGCGGCGAGCAGCGCCGGCAGGGACGGATAGCCGCCGAAACCCACCACCACCGACGGTCGCAGCCGCTTGAACGCCGTCCTCGCTTGGGAAACCCCTGCAGCGATTCTCAGCCCGCCCCGGATCATGCCGATCGGATCGCCGGTGCGGAAGGTGGCGGCGTTCAGAGCCAGCCGCTCCTCCGCCGGGAAATGCTCGGCGTAGGCCGCTCCACGCGCATCGGTGGCGAGCACGATGCGCCAGCCGCGCTCGCTCAGCACCCGCGCCAGCGCCTCGGCGGGGAACAGATGTCCGCCCGTGCCGCCCGCCGCCACCACGGCGACCTTGCCGGAATTCGTCGTCAAGCTCATGCGCGCCAATCCCTGGGCGCGCCTTTTACGCGAAAGCGCCCGCCGCGTAAGGGCTCTCGTCCTGCGACGTGTAGTTTCCCGGCCGCTTGCGCGTCAGCGCCAAGGCCATGCCCAGCGTCAGCCCCATCGCCAGCATCGACGACCCGCCGTAGGAGATAAAGGGCAGCGTCATGCCCTTGGTCGGGATCATGTTCAGGTTCACCGCCACGTTGATGAAGACCTGCTGGCCGAGCAGCACGAACAGGCCCGCCGCCGCGATCTGCTCGAACATGTCGTTCAGCTTCATGGCCTTATAGAGCCCACGCACCACCAGCACGGCGAAGAGGGAGATGAGCATCAGGGAGAAGACGAGGCCGTACTCCTCCGCCGCTACCGAATAGATGAAGTCGGTCTGCAAATCCGGAACGTGGCGCTTCATCACGCCTTCGCCGGGGCCGGTGCCGAAGAGGTGGCCGGCGGCGATGGCTTCGGCCGCCTTGTCCACCTGGCGTCCGTCCGCCTTGTCCGGGGTCAGGAACTTGTGCATCCGAGAGGAGACGTGGCTGAAGGTGAAGTAGACGCCGACGAAGCCGGTCAGCGCCGTCCCCGCCAACCCGATCACCCACTTCAGCGGTACGCCGGCGACGAAGAAGGCCGCGCCGAACGCTACGGTGATCAAGACCGTCTGGCCCACGTCCGGCTGCATCAACAGCAGCACCACCGCCAGGCCGTAGAGCCCGAAGGCGATCGAGACGCCCGGCACCCCCTCCCCCTTCTGCCCTTCGGCGAACATCCAGGCGGCGAGGCAGATCAGGGCCGGCTTCATGAACTCGGACGGCTGCAGCGAGAAACCGGCGAACGAGAGCCAGCGATCCGCGCCCTTGGCCGCGTGCCCCATGAACGGCAACGCCATCATGATCAGGATGGAGACGGCATAGACCCCGAACGCCAGACGCCGGATGCCTCGTGGCGAGAGAGTCGAAACCGAGATCAGGATGCCGGCCCCCAGCGCCCCGAACAGGCATTGGCGCACGGCGAAATGGAACGGATCATGGATGCCGATCCGCGCCGCCGCCGCCGGGCTCGACGCGAACGACAGCATGACGCCTAGCCCGATCAGCACCGCGACGATGCCGAGGAGGATATGATCCGTCGTCCACCACCAAACGCCAAGCCGCGACCGATTGGTGCGGGCGAAGGGATGGTTCTGGCGGTCTGCGGTGCGGGACGGTTCGCGGGACATGGACAGTGAACGAACTCGCGGGCTGCGGTGGCACAGGCGCTATGCGGCGAGGGCAAGGTGGCGGGTTATGGTTAGCGGAGGGTGAATGTCGTCTGGTTGCTCGATGCTTTAAGTATGATAAAGTATGCGCTGGAGGCCTTATGTCCAACATCGAACGCATGACCATCACCATGCCCACTGAAATGGTCGCCGCCGTCAAAGGCGCGGTCGAGGGTGGTGACTACGCGTCCACGAGTGAGGTTGTGCGGGAAGCGCTGAGAGACTGGCGTGCCAAGCGGGCCCTCCAACTTCAGGAATTGACGGCGCTAAAGCGCGACATCGACAAGGGTTTGGCCGACGTGGCTGCCGGGAGGGTCAAGGACTTCGATACAGCGCGGATCATCGAGCGAGGGAGGACGCTATTAGCCGCCCGCTCGCGCTCCGCTTAACTGAGCAAGCCGAGGCCGACCTAACTGAAATCTGGGTCTATCTCGCTGTCTAGGCGTCGGAGCAAACAGCCACACGACTGATCGATGAGGTCGAAAGAAAATTCGACCGGCTGCTGGAATTTCCTGAGTCCGGCGCGCCTCGTAATCAGTTGGCGCCGGGTTTGAGGGCGATCTTTCATGCGCCCTACATTGTCTATTATTTGTCGAACAACGAAGCACTGACGATTTTAAGAGTTCTGCATGGCGCACAGGACGTAGCCGCCATGGCTGAGCGGGGCGAACTCTTGTGATCGAGCCTAGGCCGACGCCTTAACCCCCAAGCCCGCCACCGCCGCCCGGAACGCATCGCCCCGCACCTCGAAGTCGGGGAACTGGTCGAAGGAGGCGCAGGCGGGGGAGAGGAGGATGACGGCGTCTTCGCCCGTCCCTGAACTTGAGGCCGCCGCATCGCGGAAGGCCATTTCGGTGGCGCTCGCAAGGTCGCCGGCAATAACGGCGGGGGCGTGGCCATCGAGCGTCTTGGCGAAGTCGCTCGCCGCTTCGCCGATCAGGTAGGCCTTCTCGATCCTCCGGAAGAGGTCCTTCAGGTCGTCGATGCCGCCGGCCTTCGGCACGCCGCCGGCGATCCAGTAGAATTTGGGGATGGCGCTCATGGCTTGGCGGGCGGCGTCGGCGTTGGTGGCCTTGCTGTCGTTGACGAACCGCACCCGGCCGATGGGCGGCAAGTTCTCCATCCGGTGGGCGAGACCGGGGAAGGTCATCAGCCCCCGCGCCGCATCGGTGGGCGTGACGCCGATAGCCACGGCGGCGGCGTAGGCGGCCGCCGCGTTCTGCCAGTTGTGGCGGCCGGGCAAGGACTTGGCGCGGGCGAGGTCGGCCACCTCCACCGACCGCTCGCCGGTGGCGTCGTAGAGCATGCCCGACAGCGCATAGACCCCCCGCCCGATGGCGCGCCGGGCTGAAATGGGGCGGATGGTGCGGCGGTTTGCGGCGGTGATCTCGGTGCAGATCTGCTGGCCCCAGTCGTCGTCGACGCCGATGATGGCGGTGTCGCCCTTGGTCTGATTGAGGAACACCCGGCGCTTGGCGGCCACGTAGCCCTCCATGCCGCCGTGCCGGTCGAGGTGGTCTGGCGAGATGTTGAGCAGGACCGCCGCATCGGCCTTCAGGCTGGAGGTGAGGTCCAGCTGATAGGAGGACAGCTCCAGCACATAGACCGCACCGCCGTGCATCTCCTCCAGGCCCAGCACGCCAAGGCCGATGTTGCCCCCCACCTGGGCGTCCTTGCCCGCGCTCCGCACGATATGGCCGAGGAGGGCGGTGGTGGTGGACTTGCCGTTGGTGCCGGTGATGGCGGCGATCTTGGGCCGCCGCCCCTCGGCGCAGGCGTTGGCGGTGCGGGCGAACAGCTCCACGTCGCCGAGGATCTCCACATTGTCGGCCTTGGCCCGCTCCACCGTCCAGTGCGGCTTGGGGTGGGTCAACGGCACGCCCGGCGAGAGCATCAGGGCGTCGAAATCCATCCAGTCGGCGGCGGCGAGGTCCACCACCGGCAGGCCGAGCTTCATGGCCGCATCCCGCGCCTCCGGCTTCTCGTCCCACAACGCCACCTCCGCCCCGCCGGCGATCAGCGCGCGCGCGGCCGTCAGCCCTGTGCGGGCGAGGCCGAAGATGGCGACGCGCTTGCCGGAGAAGCCGCGGATGGTGATCACTGCGCGCCGCCCTCCCCTACCGCAGCTTCAAGGTGGCGAGGCCGATCAGGGCCAGGACGAAGGAGATGATCCAGAACCGGATCACCACCGTCGGCTCTTTCCAGCCCAGACGCTCGAAGTGGTGGTGGATGGGCGCCATCTTGAAGACGCGCTTGCCGGTGGTTTTGAACGAGACCACCTGCACGATCACCGAGACGGTCTCCAAGACGAACAGGCCGCCGATGATGCCGAGCACGATCTCATGTTTGGTGGCCACCGCGATGGTGCCAAGGGCGCCGCCCAGCGCCAGGGAGCCGGTATCGCCCATGAAGATCTTGGCGGGCGGGGCGTTGAACCACAAAAAGCCCATCCCCGCCCCGATCAGGGCGCCGCAGAAGATGGCGATCTCTCCTGTGCCGGGGATGAAGTGCACCTGCAGGTAATCAGCGAACTTCACGTTGCCGATCAGGTAGGCGATCAGGCCAAACGCCCCCGCCGCGATCATCACCGGCGCGATGGCGAGGCCGTCTAGCCCATCGGTGAGGTTCACGGCGTTGGAGAAGCCGCCGATCACGATCATGCCGAACACGATGTAGAACCAGCCAAGGTGCAGAAGCGCCTCCTTGAACAAGGGAAACGCCACCGAGCTTTGCAGGCCCGCGTCCACCGGCCGGTAGGTGGAGATCATGACGAGGTAGGTGGCGAGCCCCGCCACGCCGAACTGGATGCCCATCTTCATCCAGCCCGACACGCCGGCGGTGGTCTGCTTGGTGACCTTGGCGTAGTCGTCCAAAAAGCCCAGCACGCCGAACGCAGCCGTCACCATCAGGACGATCCAGACAAAGGGGTTGGTCAGGTCGGCCCAGATCAGGGTGCCGACGATCAGCCCCGCCAGGATCATGAAGCCGCCCATGGTCGGGGTGCCGGCCTTTTCGATGATGTGGCGCTCGATGCCGTCGCTGCGGATCGGCTGGCCGCGGCCCTGCTTCTTCCGCATCCAGTCGATGAAGCGGTTGCCCATCAGGCCCACCACCGCCTGACCGGTGAAGAGCGCCGCGCCGGTGCGGAAGGTGAGGTAGCGCAGCAGGTTGAAGATCGGGATGTGGTGCCCGTGCGTCTCGAACGCATGGAAGATCAGAAACAGCATCAGCGGGCGCCCCCTGCTCGCCTGGCGGACTGGGATTGGTCGGCGGCCAGCAACGCCTGCACCACCAGCGAGGCTTTGGACCCCTTGGAGCCCTTGGCCATGACGACGTCGCCGGGGCGGAGCGCCGCCAGCACCTCCGGCGCCAGCGCCTCGGCGGTTTCGCGCCAGGCACCGCGGCAGGCCTCGGGCAGGACGTCCCAGAGGGCGCGCATGGCGGGGCCGGCGAGAAACACCTGATCCACGCCGGCGGCGATCACGGGTTCGGCGAGGGCGGCGTGCAGGGCGGATGAGCCCTCGCCCATCTCCAGCATGTCGGTGAGGACGGCGATCTTTCGGCCAGAGACAGGGCTGGCGCCCAAAGTCGCCAGCGCCGCGCGCATGGAGATCGGGTTGGCGTTGTAGCTCTCGTCGATCAGGGTGATCGCAGCGCCGTCAATGGACAGCGCGTGGGTCTCGCCCCGCCCGGCCAGGGGCGCGAAGCCCGCCAGCGCCTCCAGTGCGGCCTCCACCGGCGCGCCGAGCGCCTCCACGGCGAGGATGGTGGCGAGGCTGTTCGGTCCCCAGTGGGCGCCGGTCTGGGCGATGGGGAAACGCAGGGTCTTGCCGTGGAGGGTGGCGACGATGGTTGCGCCGGATCCTCCTCCGGCTTCAAAACTCAACAGCCGCGCGTCGCAGCCCTCTGCGGTTCCGAAACTGAGCACCTTGGCCCCATGCTCTTTAGCGAAGTTGGCCAGCAGCTCGAACCACTCATTATCGGCGTTCAGCACCGCGACGCCGCCGGGCTCCAGCCCCTCGAAGATCTCCGCCTTGGCGCGGGCGACGCCGGCCTCGCCGTCGGGGAAGTTCTCCACATGGGCGCCGCCGACGATGGTGACCACCGCCACGTGGGGTCGGACCATCTTCACCAAAGGGCGGATTTCGTCGGCATGGTTCATGCCGATCTCGAACACGGCGCGCTCGGTCTCGCGGGGCATCCGCGCGAGGGTCAGCGGCACGCCGATGTGGTTGTTGTAGCTCAAGACCGAGTTGTGGCTTGGCCCCGCCAGCTTCAACGCCGCGGCCATCGCCTGGGTGACGCTGGTTTTGCCGACCGAGCCGGTGACAGCGCAGCGCTTGCCGTCTCGCGCCCGATCGCGAGCGGCGATCCCGAGTTGCTCCAGCGCCATCAGGGTGTCGCCGACCATCACGGCGGGGGCGTCCACTGGCTGCGCGGCTAAGACTCCGGCAGCGCCCTTGGCCATCGCCTGCGCGACGAAGCCGTGCCCGTCCCGCTCTCCGGCCAGGGCGACGAACAGGTCTCCGGGCTCCAGCGTGCGGGTGTCGATGGAGACGCCGGTGACGGAAAAAATGTCGCCGGACGCGGTTCGGCCGGTGGCGGCGACGATCTCCTTGGAGGTCCAGAGCGGCTCAGCCATGGGCGAGGCGCCCGTTTTCAAGACCGAGGGCGGCGCGGGTCTCAGTCACGTCGTCGAAGGGATGCACCACGCCAGCCACCGTTTGGCCCTGCTCGTGGCCCTTGCCCGCCACCACCAGGATGTCGCCGGCCTTAAGTTGTTCGGCCGCAGCGCGGATGGCGGCGCGGCGGTCGCCCACTTCCAGCACGCCAGGGGCGGCTGCGAGAATGGCGCGGCGGATTTCGGCGGGGTCTTCACTTCGGGGGTTGTCGTCGGTGACGATGGCGAGGTCGGCTAGGCTCGCCGCCGCCGCGCCCATCAGCGGGCGCTTGGTCCGGTCCCGGTCGCCGCCGGCGCCGAACACCACGATCAGCCGGCCCAAGACGTGGGGGCGGAGCGCCTGCAGCACCGTTTCGAGGCCGTCGGGGGTATGGGCGTAATCCACATAGGCGTCGCCGCCGTTCGGCCCGGAGCCCACGTGCTGCAAGCGTCCCGGCGCGCCCTTCAGGTGTTCAAGAGCGCCCAGCACCGCCTCCACGTTCTCGCCGGCGGCGATGCAGAGCCCAGCGGCCGCCAGCACATTGGCCGCCTGGAAGCCGCCGGCCAGCGGAAGCCGCACGTTGTAGCTTTTGCCCTGCCGGGTGATGGTCAGGCGCTGGCCGAACGGCTCCGGCGTGCGGGCGACGAGGCGGAGGCCCACGCCGCTCTCGCCCACCGACAGCACGCTCTGGCCGTGCATCACGGCGGCGGCGGCGAAGGCGTCGAAGGCGGGGGAGTCGGCGTTCAGCACCGCCGTTCCACCGGTCGGCAGCAGGGTGCGGAACAGGCGCAGTTTGGCGTCGCGATAGTTGGCCATGCTCTGGTGATAGTCGAGATGATCTTGGGTCAGGTTCAGGAAAGCGGCGGCCTTCAACGTCAGGCCGTCGAGGCGCCGCTGGTCGAGGCCGTGAGAGGACGCTTCCAGCGCCAGGTGCGTGACGCCCCGCCCAGCCAGATCGGCCGCCATGCGCGCCACGTCGGCGGCGTCCGGCGTGGTGAGGCCGGGGGGCGTCAGGTTCTCGCCTTCGAGCTGAAGGCCGAGGGTGCCGAGGCTGGCGGATTGGCGGCCCACCGCCGCGAAGATCTGGCGGCAGAAGGTGGCGACCGAGGTTTTGCCGTTGGTGCCGGTGACGGCCACCACCACCTGCGGCTCGGAGCCCCAGAACGCCCGCGCGGCCAGGGCATAGGCGCGGCGCACGTCGTGCACCCGCACCACAGGGATAGACGATTCCGGCGTGTCCAGCCCGGACGGATCGGTCTCGGTCAGGATCGCCGCCGCGCCGGCCGCCACCGCCTGCGGAATGAAGGCGCGCCCGTCGCTGGCCGAGCCCGGCAGGGCGGCGAAAAGAGCGCCCGGCGCCACTTTGCGGCTGTCCGCCGTCACGCCTTGGATTACCGGATCGGTGTCGAGCGGGCGCTTCAGGATGTCGGACAGGCGCTGGGGCGTCATTGGGTGGACACCGCTGTTGGAACCGCCAGGGCCTGACCGGGCAGAGGCGCGGGGCCTAGGGTGGCCATGTTGCGCGTCACGCCTAGAAACGGCGCGATGCGGTCAATTACGGCGCCGGCGGTTGGGGCGGCGTTCCAACCGGCGGTGATGAAGCCGCCTGTGTCCTGGGTCACATGGGGGGTGTCGAGGGTGACCATAACGAGATAACGCGGCCCGGCCACGCCGCCGTCAGTGGGAAACGTCGCCACAAACGAGGAGACGTTGTTCTTGCCGTAATGGCCGTTCTCCGGCTTCTGCGCCGATCCAGTCTTGCCGCCGACCCGCAGGCCGAGCGCATCCGCCTTATGGCCCGAACCCTTTGGGTCGTCATGCACGTTCATCCGCATGAGCTGGAGTATAGCGGCGGAGGTCTCTGCCGAGATCACCCGGCGGGTGGGCGGCGCGGAGCCCGGCTGCGCTTTCCTGATGGTCAGGGGCGTGTAGAGCCCGCCGTTCACCAGCGAGACGTAGCCGGTAGCGAGCGCCAGGGGGCTGACGGCGATTCCCTGTCCGAACGCCACCTGCGCCATGCTCTGATCGCTGAACTGGCGGGGCAGCAAAGGCCGGGTGGATTCGGAAAGCTCGCTCGGCGCGGCGGCGAAGAGACCGTAGCTCTTGAAATACTTCGTCATCCGTTCGGACCCCGCCTTGAGGGCGATCTTGGCGGCGCCGATGTTGGAGGAGTGAGTGAAGACCTGCCAGGTGGCCAGCGTCGTATCCCCCTTGTCGAAGTCGTGGATCAGGCTGCCGCCGAGCTCCAGCGGGGCGTGGACGTCGACGGTGGAGTTCATGGTCGCGACGCCAGTGTCGAGCGCCATGGCCAGAGTGAAGGCCTTGAACACCGACCCCAGCTCATAGCGCGACTGCGCCACCTGATTGATCTGAGCGGCCATGGGGGAAGCGCCGGGATTATTGGGATCGAAGCTTGGCCAGGAGGACATGGCGAGGATCTCTCCGGTGTGGACGTCCACCACCAGGCCCATGGCGCCCAAGGTCTGGAACTTGGCGGCCGCCTGCTCCAGTTCGTCCTGCAACGCCGCCTGAACGCGCAGATCGATGGACAGAGGGATCGCCCCGCCACCCGCCGCCGCGTTGTGAATGTCGCCGTCCAGCGCCTTCTCCGCACCCGAAAGGCCGTGGCCGCCGGTGTCGGTGAAGCCGATCAGGTGGGCGGCGGTGGGGCCGAGAGGATAGGTGCGCTTGGGAGACTCTTGGAACTCGACGCCGGGACGGCCGAGGTCGTGGACGAGATCGCGCTCCTGCCGTGTCAGGCCGGCGATCAGGAGATTGCGGTGGCCGCTCTTCAGGGTCTTGTCGAGGCGATCCGTAGGCAGGCGCGGCAGGGCTTCGACCAGTTCGTCCCGCGTTTCCTGTTCATGGCCGGCGGAGATGTCGCGGGGATCGAGGTAGAGGTCGTAGCGGGGCACGTCGGTGGCGAGGAGCTGGCCGTTGCGGTCCACCAGATCGGCGCGGGCTTCCGGCGGGGCGGCGGCCTCCAGGGTTCCGGCGCCGAAATGAGAGAACAGCGCCCGCTTGCTGGCTTCCACGCCTAGGGCAACGAAGGCTAGCGCGAACAGCATCAGGATCAGGAAGATGCGTAGGCGCGCGTCGTCCATGGCGCGCCCCTCGGCTTTTGAGCGCTCGAACGCGTGCTCGACCTTCCACATGGCCTCCACCAGCCAGCGCCAGAACTGCGTCAGCGGCGATGGCGCACGATAACCGGAGTGGTGGTCGATAGGGCTCATCAGTTGGCCGCCTGGGTCTGCTGGGCGCCGGAAATCCCTATTTGGGGGGCGAGCGCTTCCGGCGCGGCCTCCTTCTTGGCGGAGACGGGCTGCAGGCCGAGGTACTGGGTGGAGAGCTTCTCCAGCCGTGCGGGAGACTCCAGGCGGGCGAGGTCGGCGCGAAGGGCGCGCACCCGCATCTGCTCGGCGGCGATTTGGCGGGTGGCGTCGGTGATCTGCGCGCCCTCGGCGCCCGCCATGCCCTTGAACAGGTAGACCCCGAGCACCAACGCGATCAGACAGGCGAAACCGCCCACCTCCACAACGCGGAACCCGCGCACACGGCGATTGAACAGGTCTGAGACGCGGGCGGCTATGCTCGTCATGCGGCGATCTTCCAAGCGGGGGCGTTGGTGCGCACGCCGGCGCGCAGTTTAGCGGAGCGGGCGCGAGGGTTGGCGGCGATCTCGGCCTCGCCGGGGCCGCGGGCGCCGTTGAACAGCAGGGTGAAGGTCGGGCGCGGGCCACCGGCTTTCGGCGGTTGATGGCGCGACCCGGCGGGCTCGCGGCCGGCGCGCTCGGTCATGAACCGCTTCACGATCCGGTCCTCCAGCGAATGAAAAGTCACCACCACCAGCCGCCCGCCTTCAGGCAGGGCGCGTTCGGCCGCAGCCAGCCCGGCTTCCAATTCGGCCAGTTCCTCGTTCACGGCGATACGCAAAGCTTGAAAGGTTCTTGTGGCGGGATGCACCGGGGCGCCGCGACGGCCGCCGAGCGCCCGCTCTACCACCTCGGCCAAATCGAGGGTGCGGGTGAACGGCTGCTCAGCCCGACGGCGAACGATGGCGCCGGCGATGCGGCGGGATTTGCGCTCATCGCCATAGAGCCAGATGATTCGGGCGATCTCCGCCTCGTCCTCATGGTTCACGAGATCGGCGGCGGTGGGGCCGGCGGCGCCCATGCGCATGTCGAGCGGCCCATCGCGCATGAAGGAGAAGCCCCGCTCCGCCTCGTCCAGCTGCATGGAGGAGACGCCGAGATCGAACACAATTCCATTTGGCCATTTTAGCCCATCCGGTCCCACGTCTTGGGCGTCCTCCAAACCGGCCTCAAGTTCCGAGAAACGACGGGGCACGAGGCGGAAGCGGTCGGGATAATCCTGCGCCACCGCCTCTGCGAAGCGAACGGCGGCGGGGTCTCGGTCGAAGGCGATGACGCGGGCGCCGGTCTCCAGTAGCGCCCTTGTATAACCGCCGGCGCCGAAGGTGGCGTCCACCACCGTGTCTCCGAACTTGGGCGACAGGGCCTCGATCACTTCGTCCAGGAGAACCGGAACGTGCGGCATGTCCTTCGTTTGAGATTTTGGGCTCATGCCGCGTCTCCGGCCACCAGCCTGGCGCGCTGTTGCAGCCGAAGCTCCGCCAGCCCGTCGCGGGCGACGAGGCGCTGGGCGGCGCGATGGGCGCGGAAGGCGTCCCGCTCCCAGATCTGGAACCGGTCGCCAAGGCCCACCACCGTCACCCAGTCAGTCAGGCCGAACGCCTGACAGACATCGTCCGGCAGGGTGATGCGGCCGGCGGTGTCAAACCCCAGCTTGCACATGCCGCCGAACACGCTGGTCTCAAGCGCGTCGCGCAGGGGATCGCCGAACGGCAGCTCGCCGATCAGGGTCTCATAGTGCTTGAAGAGGGCCTGGCCCCCGCCCTCCAGGCAGTCGGCGGTGATGGAGGGAAAGCAGAAAACCCCGTCGAATGGGCCGGACACCAGGGCGCGAAACTCCACCGGCACAACAATGCGCCGTTTCGCGTCAAGCTGCTTCTCGAACGTCGAGAGAAACACGCGCCCTCACCCTCGTCGGTCAGCCCCGACCGGCTAAAGAGCGCACCTTCGCCAAATCGATCACGCGCCCATGCCGGTATCGCTAACATGGGATGAATTGGGTTTCAATGACACGAAATGGGATTAGGTAGTCGATCCCAGTCTATTCACAAGTTGTTAACAGAACATACAAAGAACGTATTCAACCGCAATATTTGAGCTTCACCAAAAAGCGTTGATTTCTTAAGAAAAGATTGAGCCAGACGGCCTGTAAGCCGGGTTCTGTATCGCCCTCTGTGAAGAGAACGCGACGATCATTCCTCTGGACCGGCCCTCGCGGACCGGTTCTCGCGACCAACCCGGACAACTCGGACCAGCGGCGGTCCTGCCCCGTCAGACGAGGCGCGCTGTCCCTATTCGGTCTTGCTCCAGGCGGGGCTTGCCATGCCGTCCCGGTCGCCCGGTCCGCGGTGGGCTCTTACCCCACCCTTTCACCCTTACCGCCCATCCCGGCTCCAAAGAGGCGAGATGAGAGGCGGTTTGCTTTCTGTGGCGCTATCCCTGGGGTCGCCCCCGGCGGTGATTATCCGCCGCCTCGCCGCTGTGGAGCCCGGACTTTCCTCGACCTCCCCCTTGCAGGAGAGACCGCGATCGCCCGGCCGTCTGGCTCGCCTTCAGGGTGCGCCGGGGCGAGAAGCGGGTCAAGGCGCACGGCGGTCAACGCCACTAGGGCCCAAAGCGTTACAAATCGCGAAAACCAGAAAGAACAGCACCGTGTCAAAGATCGCAGGCAAGGTCGTCGCCATCACCGGGGCGAGCGGCGGGATCGGCGAGGCGGTGTCGCTGCACCTGGCGAAACGCGGCGCGAAGGTCGTGCTCGGAGCGCGCAAACCTGAACGTCTTGACGCTCTGGTCGCCCGCATCATCCAAGCCGGAGGAGAAGCGGTCTCGGCCGTCACCGATGTGACCTGCCGCGAGGATCTCGCGGCCCTGGTGCGCCTAGCCTGCAGCCGTTTCGGCAAGCTCGACGTGCTGGTCAGCAACGCCGGCATCGGGCCGATCTCCGCGCTGGACGATCTGCGCGTCGACGATTGGGAAGCGATGGTGGACGTCAATGTGAAGGGTCTGCTTTTTGGCATAGCCGCCGCCCTGCCGGTGTTCCGTCAGCAAGGGTTCGGCCATTTCGTCAACACCGCCTCCACCGCTGGCCTAAAGACCGTGCCCAAGCAGGCGGTCTACTCCGGCACTAAGTTTGCGGTGCGGGCCATCTCCGAAGGTTTGCGCCAGGAGGCCGGCGAGACGCTGCGCGTCACCCTCATCACTCCGGGTTTCGTCCGCACCGATTTCGTCGAGGCCGTGACCGACCCGGCCTTCAGAGCGCAGATGATCGAGGCGCGCGACAAGATGGCGCTGGCGCCGGAAGCGATCGCCCGCGCGGTCGCCTTCGCCATTGAACAGCCCGGCGATGTCGACGTCGGCGAAATCGTCGTTCGGCCCACGGCTCAGGCTTAAGCCATCCCGAACAGGGCAGCCCTTACCCCGATGCTCGTAGCACGGCCATCAAGGTCGCCCGCGTCTCGCCATCGGCCACGCCGTCGCAGTTGGATTGACGCCAGTGGCGTTGAAAGGCGACGACGATGTCCTTGGTGTGCGCATCGAACGTGCCCGACGGCGCGCTGTCGTAGCCGAGGCGGGTGAGGCCGGCCTGTAGGGCGAACACGCCCACGCCCTCGTCGCCTTCCTTCAAGGGATCGCCCGGCGCGGCTTGCGGCGGGACCCAGATACCGTGGCCGGCCTCGTGCAGCCGCCGCCAGGGGAACAGCTCGCCCGGGTCATCCTTACGGCCGGGCGCGACGTCGGAATGGCCGAGGATGTTCTGATCTGGAATGATCCAGCGCACGCGGATGTCGTCCATTAAGGAAATGAGCTTCTCGATCTGACGATCCGGAAACGGGCGATAGCCGAACTTGTGGCCGGGATTGACGATCTCTATGCCGATGGAGACGCCGTTGAGATTGCGCTCACCGTTCCAGAACGAGACGCCGGCGTGCCAGGCGCGCCGCTCCTCCGCCACCAGCCGATAGACGGTCCCGTCCTCCTCCACCATGTAGTGGGCGGAGACGCGCGGCGGGTTGGGATCACGCAGACGGGCTAGAGCTTCAGAGCCCGTCGGCATTCCGGTATAGTGCAGGACGAGGATGTGCGGCGGTGCGGTGCGGGCGTCGAAGTTCGGCGACGGCGCGTCGATATCCACAGGCATCGGCGGCCGGTCCATCAGAACTCAGAAGAAAACGAAGAAGATTACGGTTGCTGATCCCAGGCGTAGGCGACCCAGGAGTGGCCAACCTTTCGCGCCTCGATCACCTGCTCCGCCGCCGCCACGCGGGGCCTGCGGATGCGCCACGCCACCGCCATGAAGGTCAAAGCGGCCGCCGCGAGCACCAGAACGAACGCCAGGGTCGCGGCGAACACCAGAGCGAGGACCGATCCCAACACCACGGCGCCGAGCGTGGCGAACCCGCCGATGATCCAGGCCATGGCGATCTGCGCAGGGTGGCTTCGGATCGGCGCACGGAAGGCGGGACCCGCCTCATCCAGCCGCAACTGCGTGACCATCGCCGTCCTCCCGCGCTTGGGAAACTTAATCAGCCCTTAACGCCAATGTCGGTCGCCGGGGATCAGTCGTCAATGCGCTTTGACGCCCAACTGCAACAATCGGGCCGCAATGGGCTTTTTTTTCACGCAGCCACATCCGCGCCCCAAGCGAGTGCGATTGTCCGGCGGGTCGGCCTTGCCTAGAAGACACGCGGCTGATGCGATCAACGCCGATAACGGCCCAGCTTTGAAAGAGTTTACATGGCGCTTGCGCTCCTTTTCGCCCTGGCCTTGACCGCGGCTGAACCGCCCCAGGCGACCCCTTCCTCCAGTCAATCCGTGACCGTAACCCCAGACTCTGCCAAGGCGGACGCGTCTAGACCTGACGGCGCCACCGACAAGGTTCCGACCCGAGAAGAGCTTGAAGACGCGATTCCGGAAGGCGCGCCGAAAGAGGACTACGAGTTCGTCGCCTGGTGCCACGGCGCTTTGGCCGGGCAGATCGAACTCGATCCCCTGGTGGAAAAGGACATGGACGCCATCGAGGGCAAGGCCAAGTCCGCCAAGCGCCGCGCCGACGACGCCGAGATCGCCAAGGAGCACAAGCGCTACCTCGCCCTCTATGAGAAGGCGCTTCTGGCGGCGGAAAAAGCCAGCCCCACCGCCATCCACGACAATGGCGTGGCGGCCGAACTGATCGGCTACAAGATCTGGGGGCCCACCCGGAATAAGGAGCCGGTGTGGCGCATGGTGGACTGGGGCAACTGGGAAGTGCCGCCCCGCTGCGAGAAGGCCGCCCAGCGCCTGTTCGACCGCGCCAGCCTGCTCGGCTTCGCGCTGAAGTCTGAGGGCGGCGATGCGCCGCCGGCGGCTGCGCCTGCACCCGCCAAGGATGCGCCGACCGCCGACGCCCCCGATCCCGGCAAAGCCGCACCGCCTGCGGCCGATGCGGGCGCGAAGCCGCAGGATGACGGGCTTAGGGGCTCGAAGTAAGAAGGGAGAACAGGTCTCCCCCACCTTCACTGATGACATCCCTGCCGCATCGCCGTAAGGGTCGCGCGCCTTAAGGCGCCGCTTAATCGGGACCGTCATGTCGATCGAATCCGCCGCCCTTCGGCGCATCAAACCCTCGCCCACCATCGCCATCTCTGCTCAGGCCCGCGCCCTGAAAGCCGCGGGCGTGGACGTGATCGGCCTTGCGGCCGGGGAGCCCGATTTCGATACGCCGGACAATATTAAGGACGCCGCCATCAAAGCCATTGAGGACGGGTTGACCAAATACACCGACCCTGACGGCACCCCGGAGTTGAAGGCCGCCATCTGCGCTAAGTTCAAGCGGGAGAACGGCCTGGATTACAAGCCGAGCCAGGTGCACGTGGCGCCGGGGGGCAAGCCGGTGATCTACAACGCCCTTCTAGCCACCCTCTCTCCGGGCGATGAAGTGCTGATCCCCGCCCCCTACTGGGTGTCCTATCCCGACATGGCGCTGCTGGCCGGGGGCGAGCCGGTGATCGTGCCCACCACGGTCAAGGACGGCTTTCGCCTGAAGCCGGAGGCGCTGGAGGCGGCGATCACGCCGAAATCCAAGTGGCTGATCCTGAACTCCCCCTCCAACCCCACTGGCGCGGCCTATACCGCCGCCGACCTGAAAGCCATCGCCGAGGTGCTGCTGCGCCATCCGCAGATATGGGTGCTGACCGACGACATGTACGAGCACCTGCTGTTCGACGGGTTCCAGTTCGCCACGATCGCGCAGGTAGAGCCCAAGCTCTACGACCGCACCCTGACCATGAACGGCGTCTCCAAAGCCTACGCCATGACCGGCTGGCGCATCGGCTATGCGGCGGGGCCCGAGCCCCTGATCAAGGCCATGGCCAAGGTGATCAGCCAGACCACCTCCAACCCCTCCTCCATAAGCCAGGCGGCGGCGGTGGAGGCGTTGAACGGCCCACAGGACTTCATCAAAGAGCGCGCGGCGGTGTTCGAGCAGCGGCGGGACCTTGTGGTCTCCATGCTGAACCAGGCGAGCGGCCTGAACTGCCCCAAACCCGAAGGCGCCTTCTACGTCTACCCGTCCTGCGAGGGCCTGATCGGCAAGAAGACCGGCGCCGGCAAAGTGATCGAAACGGACGAGGATTTCGCCAAGCAACTGCTCAGCGCCGAGGGCGTGGCGGTGGTGCATGGAGCGGCGTTTGGTCTTTCGCCCTTCTTCCGCATCTCCTACGCCACCTCCAGCGACGTTCTGGAGGACGCCTGCGCCCGCATTCAGCGCTTCTGCGCCAGCCTGACCTGATCGGTCGCGCGTGACCCTCGCCAGCGCCGGGCTCATGGGGAGCGGCGTCGCGCTGATCGTCGCGGGGAGTGTTTCCGGCGTTGTCTCTTGGTGCGGCCCGGTGGACCGTCCCCGCGACCGCGGCGCGCACAAGGCGCCCACCCCCACCAGCGGCGGCCTCGGCATTATAGCGGGGTCGAGCCTTGGACTTTTGACATTCGCGCGCCTCGCCCCGCCCGGCCTCGCAGACCTTGGCGACGTCGCCGCCGCGCTGGGTCTTGCGGCGGCGCTGGGATTGGTGGGCGCGCTGGACGATCTTTTCGACCTTGGGGCCAAGATCAAATTCCTGCTGCAGATCGCCCTCGCCCTCGTGTTCGCGATCTTCGTGGCGCGGATCGAGGCGATCCCGATCACGTCCGCCGTCAGTCTGCACCTTGGCCCTCTCGTCGGCGCGATGGGGACGGCGCTGTGGCTGCTCGTCGTGATCAACGCGGTCAATTTCATGGACGGCGCCAACGGCCTCGCCCCGGGTTCGGTGACCATCGCCCTACTCGCCTTGGCTTTTGCGTCCTTCGCGGGCGGCGCCTGGGCGTGCGGCGGCGCGGCGCTGGCGGCGGCCATGGCGGGCCTCGGCTTTTTGCCCTGGAATTTCCCCAAAGCCAAGCTTTTTCAGGGGGACGCCGGCGCCCTGTTCTCAGGCTTTCTCCTGGCGACCCTGGCGGTGATGAGCGCCGGACCAACCGGCGGCGGTGCGGTTTATATCTTCTTCGCACCCCTGGCTTTGCTGCCCTTCCTGGTCGATGTGCTGCTGACCCTTCTGGCCCGGACCAGACGTAAAGAGCCCCTGTTCGACGCCCATAAGGACCACCTTTATCAACGCTGGCTGGTGCGACACGGCGGATCGCATCTCGCCTTGGCGTGGCGGACGTTCGGCATCATGGCGGTGTTCGCGGCGGTCGCCGTGGCGCTCCGCAAAGCAGGCCCGACGCTTCAGTGGCTCGGCTTCATTTGCGCTGTCTTCATCGCCGTCCTGGCCTGGACGGTGCTGAGCCGGCGCAATCCACTCAGCTCGGCCTCAGGTCGTCCAAGCGCAACCGAAGGCTAGGCCGCCCGGCTGACCGCGAAATCGGCCAGGTCCTTCAAGGCGTCGCACCAAGGGCCGGGCGGAAATTGCGACAGCGCGGCCTTGGCCTCTTCGGCATAATCCTGGGCGAACTGCAGGGTGCTTTCCACGGCGCCCGCGCCGATCACCAGTTCGCGGGCGCGCTTGAAGTCGCCGTCCGTCTGCTCGCGCCGGTCGATGGTGCGGGTCCAGAACGCCGCCTCCTTGGGGCTGGTGCGCGCCACCGCCAGGATCAGCGGCAAGGTGGCCTTGCCTTCCCGGAAATCGTCGCCGGCGTCCTTGCCCAGCATTTCAGAGGCGCCGCCATAGTCGAGCGCATCGTCCACTAACTGGAACGCCAAACCGAGCTTTTGGCCATATTCGCGCAGGCTGGCGATTTGCGCCAGCGACGCCTTGGCCGCCACCGCCCCCGCCTCCGCCGCCGCCGCGCAC
>CAXTHJ010000053.1:0-20266 GCA_964243985.1 uncultured Caulobacteraceae bacterium
CTCCGCCACCTTCGCCGCACCGGGACGATGAGCCGCCCCGCATGAAGTTTTCCCATTTCATGATCGACCGGCCGGTGTTCGCGGTCGTTATCGCCATCCTGATCACCCTTCTGGGCGCCATCGCCTACCCCAACCTCGGCGCGGCGCAGTATCCGTCCATCGTGCCGCCGACGGTGAACGTGACGCTCACCTATCCCGGCGCCTCCGCCGAAACCCTCGCCGAGACGGTGGCCGACCCGCTGGAGGAGCAGATTAACGGGGTGGAGGACATGCTCTACATGTCCTCCCAGTCCACCGGCGACGGCAACCTGCAGATCACCGTCACCTTCAAGCTCGGCGCCGATCTCGATAAGGCGCAGGAGCTGGTGCAGAACCGGGTGACTACGGCGACGCCCCAGTTGCCGACCCAGGTGCAGCAGACCGGCGTCACGGTGCGCAAGAGCTCGCCGGACATCCTGATGGCCGTGCACATGTATTCGCCGGACGGCTCGCTCACCCAGCAGTACGTGGCCAACTACGTGGCGCTGCAGGTGCAGCAGCCCTTGCTGCGGGTGCCGGGCGTGGGCGACATCTCCACCCGCGCCGCCCGCGACTACGCCATCCGCATCTGGATCGATCCGGACAAGGCGGCGGCCCGCAACCTGACGGTGGACGACATCGTCAACACGCTGCGCAGCCACAACCTTCAGATCGCCGCCGGCAACATCGGCGCGCCGCCGTTCGGCAAGAATGCGTCCGCCTATCAGCTGCAAGTGCAGGCGGAAGGGCGCCTGGTCACGCCGCAGCAGTTCGCCGACATCATCGTCAAGCGCGACGCCGAGAACCGCATCACCCGCGTCTCAGACGTGGCGCGGGTGGAGCTTGGCGCGGCGGTCTACACCACCAACGCCTATCTCGGCATCCTCACCAAGGGCAAGCCGGACACCGAGCCCGCCGCCGCCATCGGCATCCTGCAACAGCCCGGCACCAACGCGCTTCAGGCAGCGAACGGCGTGATCAAGGAGATGGAGTTCCTCCACAAAAGCTTCCCGCCGGGGCTCGACTACCAGATCATCTACAACCCCACCCAATACATTTCGGAATCCATCGACGAGGTCTACAAGACGCTGTTCGAGGCCCTGATCCTGGTGGTGATCGTGGTGATCGTCTTCCTGCAAAGCTGGCGGGCGGCGATCATCCCCATCCTGGCCATTCCGGTGTCGCTGGTAGGCACCTTCGCCGTCATGCTGGTGGCGGGGTTCACCCTGAACAACCTCTCCCTGTTCGGGCTCGTTTTGGCCATCGGCATCGTGGTGGACGACGCCATTGTGGTGGTGGAGAACGTGGAGCGGCACCTGGAACAGGGCATGTCTCCGCAGGAGGCGGCCCACACCACCATGGACGAGGTGGGCGGCGCCCTGATCGCCATCGCGCTGGTCTTGGCGTCGGTGTTCATCCCAGCGGCCTTCATCTCCGGCATTTCCGGGCAGTTCTATCGCCAGTTCGCCCTCACCATCGCCACCGCGACGGTCTTCTCCCTGATCGTCTCCCTAACCCTGTCGCCGGCGATGGCGGCGCTGATCATGCGGCCCAAGCACCAGCACGGCGCCAAGCGCCCGCCGGTCTGGATCCGCCCGCTCTCCAAGGCCGGGGACACCTTCAACAAATACTTCGACAAGCTGGCGGGCGCCTACGCCAACCTGACCAAGCGGCTGGTCAAGGTGGCCGTCCTGATGCTGGTGGTCTACGTGGGCCTCATCGCCCTAACGGGCTGGCGGATCGGCGCGACGCCCCAGGGGTTCATCCCGGCGCAGGACCAGGGCAACGTCATCATGGCGGTGAACCTGCCCAACGGCGCGTCCCTGGCGCGCACCGACACCATCATGCGCAAGACCATTCCCACCGCCCTCAGCCAGGCCGGGGTGGTCGGCGCCTCGACCTACGCCGGCGTAGACGCCTCGACCCAGACCACCAACTCCGCCTCCGGCCAGGCCTATCTGATCGAAAGCTCGTTCAAGGACCGGGCGAAGCATCACACCTCGCTGAAGGACATCATCGCCAGCGCTCAAAAGGCGCTCTCCGCCATCCCGGGCGCGCAAATCCGCATCCTGCCGCCGCCCCCCGTACGCGGCATCGGCACTCAGGGCGGGGTGAAGATGATCGTGGAGGATCGCACCGGCAAGGCGGACTACCGCAAGCTCGAGCAGGCCGCGCAGGCCGTGGCGGACGAGGCGAACAAGGACCCCAACATCACCACCGCCTACGCCACCTTCAACACCAAGACCCCGCGCATCTTCGCCGACATCGACCGCACCAAGGCCGAGTACCTGGGCGTGCCGGACACCAATGTGTTCAACACCTTGCAGACCTATCTCGGCTCGACCTTCATCAATGATTTCAACTATCTGAACCACACCTATACGGTCTACGCCCAGGCGGACGCCCCCTTCCGCCAGGACGATTCCGAAATCCAGCAGCTACAGACCCGATCCTCCAACGGGACGATGATGCCGCTCGGCGCCGTGGTGAACCTGAAGCGCGTCACCGGGCCTTACCGCGTGCTGCGCTACCAGCTCTATCCCTCCGCCGAGGTGCAGGCCAGCTCGCCTCCCGGCCGCTCCACCGGCCAGACCATGACCGCGCTGGAGGCCATCGCCAAGCGGGTGCTGCCGGACGGCTATAGCTTCGAGTGGACCGAGCTGGCATACCAGCAGCAGATCGCCGGCAACACCGCCGTCATCGTGTTCGGCCTCGCGGTGACCCTCGTGTTCCTGCTCCTGGCCGCGCTTTACGAGAGCGTGACCATGCCGCTGGCGGTGATCCTGATCGTGCCCATGTGCCTCCTGGCCGCCATCACCGGGGTGAACATCATGGGCCTCGACAACAACATCCTGACCCAGATCGGCTTCATCGTCCTGATCGGTCTGGCCGCGAAGAACGCCATCCTGATCGTGGAGTTCGCCCGCCAGGGCGAGCAGGAGCACGGCCATGATCCGGCGACCGCGGCGATGGAGGCGGCGCGCACCCGCCTTCGCCCGATCCTGATGACTTCCTTCGCCTTCATCCTCGGCGTGATCCCTCTGGCGTTCGCCACCGGCGCGGGAGCTGAGCTTCGTCAGGCTCTCGGCGTCGCGGTGTTCTTCGGCATGATCGGGGTGACGGTGTTCGGCCTGGTGTTCACGCCGACCTTCTATGTGGTGACCCGCTGGCTCAGCGCTAAGCTGCCGCAGCCGCCCAAGAAGCAGGCGGCCATGCCCACCACGGGCAGCACGCTCCAGCCGGGGGCGGAGGCGTGAAGCGCGCCCTTGCCCCGGCCTTAGCCGGCCTCAGCCTGGGCCTCGCCCTCTCCGCCTGCGCGCTGGGGCCGAACTTCCACGCGCCTTCGACGCCGCCCACCGGCCAGGGCCCGTTCGTCTCCACCATCCCGCAGGTGACCACCAACGCGGAGGCGCCGGATGACTGGTGGCGGCTCTACGACGATCCGGTGCTTGATCGCCTGATGAAGCAGGCCTTCGCCGCCAACACTGACATCCGGGTGGCCGAAGGCAATCTCGGCGCCGCGCGGGGGATCCTGTCGCAGGCCAAGGCGGGCCTTTTCCCCACTACCGTCTTCTCCGGCGGCGCCCAGTATGGGCGCAGCGCCGACGCCGATGCGGCGGCTCAAAGCTCAGCTTCCCTGCGTCAAGTGTTGGCCAATACGCCGGGCGCCAATCCGGCCCCCCTCGGCCCGACCTCGTCCGCCCTCGGCTGGAGCTTCGATCCGGAATACGACGTCTCCTACGAGGTCGATCTGTTCGGCCGGGTGCGCCGGACCATCGAGGCGGCCAAGGGCGATTACCAGGCGCAGAGGGCGGCGCTGGACGCCGTCCGCATCACCGTCGCCGCCGAGACCGCCCGCGCCTATGCCGACGGCTGCGCCTTCCAGGAGGAGGTGGACGCCGCCAACGAGGCGCTGAAGATCGTCCAGTCCACCTACGACGTCACCCTGAAGCAAAGGGACGTGGGCTCGGTCTCCGACTTCGATGTGGCGCGGGAAGCCGCCCTCCTGGAGGAGGCCCAGGCCGCCGTGCCGACGCTGGAGGGCGAACGCCGGGCGTCCCTGTTCGCGCTGGCGGACCTTCTGGGCCTCACTCCATCCCAGGTTCCCGCCGACGCCGCGGCCTGCAAGACGCCGCCCAAGATCGCCACCCTGCTCCCTCTGGGCGACGGCGCGGCTCTGCTCCGTCGCCGGCCTGACGTTCGGGAGGCGGAGCGACATCTGGCGGCAGAAATCGCGCGCATCGGCGTGGCGGAGGCGGACCTGTTCCCCACCGTGACCCTGGCGGGATCGGTGGCGGCCGGCGGCAATCAGAATTCCAACTTGCTGTCTCACAACAACCTGTCGTTCGGGATCGGCCCTCTGATCAGCTGGTCCTTTCCCAACATCCTGACGGCGCGGGGCGAGATCATCGAAGCGCGGGCCAACGCCAAGGCCGCCCTGGCCAACTTCGACGGCACGGTGCTGACGGCGCTGAAGGAGACCGAACAGGCCCTCGCCACCTACAACGGCGAACTGCAGCGCCACGCCGCTTTGCAGCGAGGCTTTAACGACAGCAAGCGGGCCTTTGACCTCGCCGGGCTCCGCCTCAATGTGGGCTCGATCAGCTACACCGACCTCCTGACCACCGAACAGACGTTGATCAACGCGGAATCAAGCCTTGCCGCCTCGGACGAGGCCCTCGCCGCCGATCAGATCAACCTGTTCAAGGCGCTGGGCGGTGGTTGGTCCAGCGCCGCGGCGGCCAAGGCAGAAGCGGCTAAACCCGCCAAGTCCTGAGGCTCAAGGCGAGCTCTCCCACAAAGGCAGGGTTTACGGAGCCGAGGTGACGGGGAAGCGCTCTCCGACCCCTCAACGCCGATGCGCGGCCGCCGCGTCCCGCGCCTGATGCAGCGCCGCCCAGGCGGGGGCGTATTTCAGCGCTTCGTCGTACTTGGCGAGGGCGTCTTTCCAGCGTCCCTCCTTCGCCAGGAGGTCGCCCCAGGCCTTCAGCGGGTCGGCGTAGTGGGGGGCCTTGGCGGCGGCGGTGGAGAGGTCGGTCTCGGCGGCTTTCAGGTCGCCGTGGTTCAGCTCGAACACGCCTCGGTGCAGATAGACCTGCGGCAGGTCGGGGGCGATCTTCAGCCCCTCGGCCCACACTCGCTCGGCCCTCGCAACGTCGCCCGCGTGGGCCAGGACGTCGCCGTGGAAGGCGTAGCAGCGCGACCAGGCGCCGGGCTTCTTGAACACCGGCTCGGCTTCCGCCATGCGGCCGGCGAGGCCATAGGCCAAGCCGAGGAAGCAGGGTTGGTCGGCGTAAGTGAACTGCAGATTGGGGTCGGCCAGCCACGCCTTGTAGAAGGCCTCCAGCGGCGGAACGGCGGCGGCCGCGTCGCCGCGATCCAGGGCGGCATAGCCTTCCAGCAGCAGCGCCTCCGCCTTGGTGACCGAATCGTCCGGATCGCTGGCGGTCAGCAGACGGGTCGCCTGCGCCGGATCGTGCATAAGGGCGTAGGTGTCGGCGACCGAAGGGCCCAGGATCGCGGTCGAGGTGCCCGCGCCGTTATGGGATTGGGCGTCCGCTAGGTTGGAGGCGAGAAACAGCGGCAGATCCCACAGGTCCTCCGCCACATTCTCGAACAGGCGCGTCGGCGGCCGCTGGCTTTTCGGCGCCGCTTGGACCGCGCTGAGGAAAGCGTGGCTTTCTCGCCATCCCGACTCCTCTCCCTCCGCCGCGGTGACGGAGCCGACCCGATTGCTGTAGTTCGCCCACCATTCGGGGGAGTTGGGCTTAGCCAGCGACATGGCCAGGCGCTGCTTCTCCGCCGCCTCGGCGGCCTGGTTCAGGCCGGCGTAGGCGTTGGCCCAACGGTGCGCCAGTTTCGCGCGCGCCTCGTCGCCGTCCGCCCTGGCGTAGGCGGCCGGGATGAAGGCCAGCGCGTCCGCGTTCCGATCGACGCCTTCAAGATAGATGGCGTACTGCACCGGTTGCGAGCGGCCGTAGACGTATTCCGCCGCCTGGGTGGTCAGCTTGTCGAGATCGCCCACCGCGCCGTCGAAGGTCTTGGCCGGCACGCCGTCGCCGCGCACGGTCAGAGCCAGACCACCGCTCTCGGTCTGCACCAGATCGCCGTCGATATGCAGATCGTGGCCGAAGCGTTGGTGAAGGAGCCGGTTGATCTCGCCGATGGAGACGCCGGTCTCCGGCACCTCGATCTTCACGTCCGAGGACCAGGCGCTGGTGGTGTTCAGGCTCTTGTCGGTGCTGCGGGTGGCGTCCTGCAGCTTCTGCAGCCCGTCCAGCACGCCGGCGGCCACCACATCGCCGGTCAGGCCCCGCGCCGCCAGGGCCGAGGGCGCCTTGAAGGCGTCCACCACCACCGAGCGGGAGGTGAAGGCGTCGTAGATCATGACAAGCACGCCAAAGCCGATCACGGTCAGGATCAGGACCGTGAAGGCCTGCATCCCGACGCGGATGCGCTGGCCCACGCGCCGGATCTTGCCTTCCCGCGATTGGCTATGCAGGTGGGAGAGGCGGAGCGCCCGCTGCTCTTGCATCTCGGCGGTCTGGACGTCGAGCAACGTGCTCTGCTTGTCGAGGAAGCGCTCGGCCGCCTTGGCCACCGCCGGATCGTGCTTGGCCTGATCCGCCGCCAGGGCCGCCGCGAAGGCGTCCGCGCCGGCGCGCGCCTCAGCCGCCTCGACCTCAGGCGCCTCGTCTTCGCCCCCGAGCAGCCCGCCCAGCAAACCCTCAGCCACCGCACGCCCCCTGCTCGGTTTCCGCTCGAACGCTTACCAAGTCTCGGACAAGGCGCAAGACTCCCGCGCGACCCCAGGCCGCAATTCGGCGGCCGAACTGCGGCTATGAAACAGGCGGGACGGTCAGATCACTTGCACTGCGGTCCATCCGCCGCGCCCCAAACGTCGCTTTGGCGCACCCATCCTGTGGCGTGATCCACGGTGATCCGGCACCAGCCCGCCTTGCAGGTGAGGAGATCGGCGGTGGCGTGGGCGGCGAGGATGGCGGTGACCTGTGCGTCCCCCGACGGCCCGCGCCGCATGGGAAGGTCCGTCTGCGCCGTCCGCATCACCCGGTGGCGACCGTCCAGGGCGCGCGCCCGCACCCAGGCCAAGCCGCCTTCCGGATCGCAAATGCGCTTCCAGTCCTCGGACTCTTCCACGATCTGCACCGGCACGCCCTTGGCCTGGAAGGTCCAGAGCGCCTTGTAATCCTCGCCCGGGCCGCCCCGCGCATTCACCGGCGCGACCTTCAACGTAGCGTAGCGGGGGGTGTCGGCCTCGGCCGCCGGCTTGGCCGCAGAGGCTTCCGGCGCTGAAACAACGAGCAGGATCAGACAATCGGCGGCGATCCGCATCCGGCGGCGCCTGCGCCATTGGCCCCAGGATACGGCTTTGCTAAGGATCGCGCTCAAGATCGTTTTCACGGCCCTTTTTCGGGCTCCCTTCGGCGCTTCGTCAATGGCTGTTCGCAAACCCAAGGTCGTGGTCACGCGCAAACTGCCGGATCCGGTGGAAACCCGGATGCGCGAGCTGTTCGACGCCGAGTTGAACCTGGAAGACCAGCCGATGGCAGCCGCCACCCTGGCCGAGGCGGCGTCGCGGGCAGAGGTGCTGGTCCCCACCCTTACCGACCGGATCGACGCGGAGGTGATCGCCGCCGCCGGCCCTCAGCTCAAGTTGATCGCCAACTTCGGCGCCGGGGTGGATCACATCGACGTGGCCGCCGCCCACGCCAGGGGCGTCGTCGTCACCAACACCCCTGGCGTTCTGACCGAAGACACCGCCGACATGACCGTGGCCCTGATCCTGGCCGCCGCCCGCAGGATCGTGGAAGGGGCCAACGTGGTGCAGCAGGGCGGCTTTTCCGGCTGGTCGCCCACCTGGATGATGGGGCGGCGCATCGGCGGCAAACGGCTCGGCGTCATCGGCATGGGCCGGATCGGCCAGGCGGTGGCCAAGCGCGCCAAGGCGTTCGGGATGCAGGTGCATTACCACAACCGAAAGCCCGTGCCCGCCGCCGTGGCCGACGCCTTGGAAGCCACCTATTGGGACAGCCTGGACCAGATGCTGGCGCGGATGGACGTGATCTCCGTCAACTGTCCGCATACGCCGGCCACCTATCACCTGCTCTCCGCCCGCCGCCTGAAGCTGCTCCAGCCCCACGCCATCCTGGTGAACACCGCGCGGGGGGAGGTGATCGACGAGGACTCTCTGGCCGACCTTCTGGCGCGGGGCCAGATCGCCGGCGCGGGCCTCGACGTCTACGAGAACGAACCGGCCATCAACCCCAAGCTCCTGAAGCTGCAGAACGTGGTGCTCCTGCCCCACATGGGCTCGGCCACCGTGGAGGCCCGCACCGAGATGGGCGAGAAGGTGATCATAAACATCAAGATGCAGATGGACGGCCACAAGCCGCCCGACCGCGTTCTGCCTGATATGCTCTGACCGATCGCCGTACGGGAGACGCCGCCGTGGACGCCAATCCCTTTTTGCCCCTCTCCTTCATCGTCGGCCCGGCGATCCTGACCAACGGCTGCGCGGTGCTGCTGAACGGGGCCAGCATCCGCTACAACCTCGCCATCGGTCTTTGGCGGGACCTTCAGGCGGAACTGCACAGCGCCCATGCCGCCGTCGTCACCCCTTACACCGATCGGGTGCTGGCGCTTGAACTCGCCAACCAGCGCGTGGTGCGGCTGCTATGGGCCATCAACCTGCTTTATCTGGCGGTGGGCGGGTTCGGCGTCAGCGCGCTGACGGGCCTGACCGGCGCGATCCTGTCGGAGACCAAACCCGGCGCCTGGGTGGAGGCGGCCAAGGATCTGACCGTAGCGGCGGGCGTGATCGGGCTTCTCTGCCTTCTCAGCGCCGCCGTCTTCTTCATCCTGGAAAGCCGCTGCACCTTCGGCCTCCTGCGCATCAGCCTGCCGCCCCGCTCCTACCGTGAGGTGGAGGACCAGGCACTGGACTGATGGCTGCGAACGCCGCTCACCACAGCCGCTGAACGCCAAAGCCGTCGAACAGGGTTTCATTGGAGACGAGGATCAGGTCTTCGACCAACGCCTGGGCGGTGAGGATTCGATCGAACGGGTCGCGATGGTCGCCGGGCATGGCCCCCGCCATCCGGCCATGACGCCATGAGACCGGGAGCTCACGAAAGCCGAACGATCTCACTTCATCCTCAAAGGCTTTGGCCAAGTGCGCGGCGTCGGGCAGTTTGCCGATCCGCACCTTAAGCGAGATCTCAACGGCGCTGACCGAACTTACAAAGGTTTCGGTCCCATCGTCATCCAAGGTGTTTCGGCATACTGCCGGTAACCGGCTGTCACCAGCCACGTACCAGATCAGCGCATGGGTATCGAGCAGCAGTCTCAATCGTCTTCACAAGTCCAGGCCCGCAATTCCTCTTCAGGCAGGGGGTCGAAGAAGCTGTCGTTGAATCCGACCACGCCCTTCAAAGCGCCGAATTTCCGGCGAGGCGGCTTTGGAGCCACAGGCGTCAGCTTCACGACCGGCCTATCGCCACGCGCGATCACGACATCTTCGCCACCAAGGGCGGCGGCGATCAGTTTAGAAAGGTTGGTCTTGGCTTCGTGGATTGTGAAGGTCGTCATGGCGATCTCCTTAGCTAAGGAGCGCCGAAAATCAATCCTAGTAGCGGTAATGGTCCGGCTTGAACGGCCCGGCGGTCGGCACGCCGATGTAGTCGGCCTGCTCTTGCTTCAGCACCGTGAGGTCCGCGCCCAACTTGGCGAGGTGCAGCATGGCGACCTTTTCGTCTAGATGCTTAGGCAGGGTGTAGACCTGCTTGTCGTAGCTCTTGGCGTTGGTCCAAAGCTCGATCTGGGCGAGGGTCTGGTTGGTGAAGGACGCGGACATCACAAAGCTCGGGTGCCCCGTGGCGTTGCCGAGGTTCACCAGGCGCCCCTCGGAGAGGAGGATGATCTTCTTGCCGTCCGGGAACTCGATGTGGTGGACCTGGGGCTTGATCTCGTCCCATTTGAAGTTCTTCAGCCCGGCCACCTGAATCTCTGAGTCGAAGTGGCCGATGTTGCAGACGATGGCGTTGTTCTTCATCGCCCGCATGTGATCCACCGTGATCACGTCCTTGTTGCCGGTGGCGGTGACGAAGATGTCGGACTTGCCGGCCACGTCGTCCAGCGTCTTGACCTCGTAGCCCTCCATCGCCGCCTGCAGGGCGCAGATGGGGTCGATCTCGGTGACGATCACCCGCGCACCGCCCTGGCGCAGAGACGCCGCCGAGCCCTTGCCCACATCGCCATAACCGCACACCACCGCCACCTTGCCGGACAGCATCACGTCGGTGCCGCGTCGAATGGCGTCCACCAGCGACTCGCGGCAGCCATAGAGGTTGTCGAACTTGGACTTGGTGACGCTGTCGTTGACGTTGATGGCGGGGAACGGCAGGTCGCCCTTCTTGGCCATCTCATACAGGCGGTGGACCCCCGTGGTGGTCTCTTCGGAAACGCCGGTGATCGCCGCGCGGATGGCGGAGTAAAAGCCGGGCTTCTCCTTGATGTAGCGCTTCATCACCGCATAGAGGGCTTCTTCCTCCTCGTTGTTGGGGTGATCGAGCAGGGTCGGGTCCTTCTCCGCCTTAGGGCCGAGCACGCAAAGCAAGGTGGCGTCGCCGCCGTCGTCCAGGATCAGGTTGGGATAGCCGCCGTCCGACCATTCGAAGATCTTGTGGGCGTAGTCCCAATACTCCATCAGCGTCTCGCCCTTAATGGCGAACACCGGGGTACCCTTGGCGGCGATGGCGGCGGCGGCGTGATCCTGGGTGGAGAAGATGTTGCATGAGGCCCAGCGGATGTCAGCGCCCAGCGCCTGCAGCGTCTCGATCAGGACGGCGGTCTGGATGGTCATGTGCAGGGAGCCGGCGATGCGCGCGCCCTTCAGGGTCTGCGTCGGGCCGAACTCCTCCCGCACCGCCATCAGGCCGGGCATTTCGGTCTCTGCGATTTCGATCTCCTTGCGGCCGAAATCGGCGAGGGAGATGTCACGGATGATATAGTCGGCCACGGCCCGGCTCCTTGTAGGTTCGGCCGCGTCTATAGCGGGCCGCGCGCCTGTGGGCAATGCGGATATAAAGAAAGCTTTATGCCCTTAGCTCAACACTAAGGAATGGACGCACAGGTTCGCATCCTCCGCGCTTCACACGCGAGTTGGAGAGGGAGCGGCGCTGTGGGGGTGGCTTCAAGGACAGCGGAGCGCCTCCACACTCGCTCCCCGGACCCGCCCGATAAACCCCCGACCGCTGTCCCGTCTCGACCACAGCCCGGGAGAATAGACTCTGGATCGGTACCTTAACCCCACGCCCCATATGGATCGACGAACGGCTTGCCGAGCGCCTGCGCTACGGCGGGGTGGGTGAGTTGGCCGCCGAGGACGTTGAGGCCCTTGGCTAGGTGCTTGTCCATCTTCAGCGCGTCCAGGCCGTGGTCGGCCAAAGCGAGGCCGAACGGCAGGGTCGCGTTGCCAAGGGCGTCTGACGAGGTGCGGGGGGCGGCGCCGGGCATGTTGGCGACGCAATAGTGGACCACGCCGTCGATGGTGTAGGTCGGGTTGGCGTGGGTGGTGGGTTTGGAGGTCTCGAAACAGCCGCCCTGGTCGATGGAGACGTCCACGAGGACGCTGCCCCGCTTCATCCGCGCCAGATGCTCGCGCTTGACCAGCTTGGGCGCCGCCGCGCCGGCGGTCAGCACCGCGCCGATCACCACGTCGGAGCGGAGGATCTCCTCCTCGACGGCGGCGACCGACGAATAGCGGGTGATCACGCGGCCCATGAAGATGTCGTCGATCTCGCGCATGCGAGGGATGGAGCGTTCCAGCACCACCACCTCGGCGTTCAGCCCCATGGCCATCCGCGCGGCGTTGATGCCGACCACGCCGCCGCCGAGCACCGCCACCCGCGCCGGCTGCACCCCCGGCACGCCGCAGAGCAGCAGCCCCATGCCGCCGTTGTGCTTCAGCAAGGTCTCGGCGGCGGAGAAGACGGCGATGCGGCCGGCGACCTCGCTCATCGGGGCCAGCAGGGGCAGACCGCCCCGCGCATCCGTCACCGTTTCATAGGCGATGGCGGCGCAGCCGGAGTTCAAGAGGCCCTCCGTCTGGGCCGGATCGGGGGCGAGGTGCAGGTAGGTGAAGAGGATGTGATCCTTGGTGAGCTTCTCCCACTCGACCTTCTGCGGCTCCTTCACCTTGACGATCATCTGGGCGCCGGAGAACACGGCGTCCGCGTCGGCGACGATCTTGGCGCCGGCCTTGACGTAGTCGTCATCGGTGTAGCCCGCGCCGTCGCCGGCGCCGGTCTGCACCAGCACCTCGTGGCCGTGGGTGACGTATTCGCGGGCGGCGGCGGGGGTCAGGCCGACGCGGTACTCGTCCGGCTTTATCTCTTTAGGGACGCCGACGCGCATGATCGTCTCTCCTATGGGCAGTTTTGCAGGCGAATGGACCCCGAAAGCGGCAAGGTCAAGGAAGGGAACGCCTCACAACTCGATTCGCTCAGGCCGAAACGGCGTCAGGCTGTTTGTTCGGATGCGCGGCGGCGAAGGCGGGATGCTCAGTAGCATGCTCGATCACGGCGCGAATGGCGGGATAAGGCTCCAGATCGACGTTGAAGCGCCGGGAATTATAGACCTGAGGGACCAGGCAGCAGTCGGCGATTGTGGGCGCATCGCCGAACGCCCAGCCCTGACCATGCTTGGCGATCTTCCCCTCCAGCACGGTGAAGCCGTCGTTGATCCAGCGGCGCGCCCAGGTCTGCACCTTCTCCGGCTCAACACCCATGGCGTCGAGCGCCCGCAGCACCCGAAGGTTGTTGATCGGGTGGATGTCGCACGCGACGACCTCCGCCATAGCGCGCACCACGGCGCGGTCCAGCGGCGACTTAGGCAGCAGAGGCGGCTCGGGATGGGTTTCGTCCAGCCATTCGAGGATGGCGAGGCTTTGGGTCAGCGCAGCGTCGCCGAGTTCGAGGGTGGGGACGAGGCGTTGCGGATTGACGGCGCGGTAGGGCGCCTTGTGCTGTTCGCTCCCGGCCAGATCGACGGGGATGTAGTCGTAGCTGAGGCCCTTCAGACGCAGGCCGATCCGCACGCGGTAGGGGGCGGACGCCTTCCAGGAGCTGTAGAGCTTCAGGTCCATCAGGCGATGGTGAAGCTGATGGGGGGAAGGCCGTCTATGGCGGCGTCCACCTGGTCGCCGCGCTGCACCGGACCGACCCCGTCCGGCGTGCCGGTGAAGATCAGGTCGCCGGCCTGCAGCGTCCACAGCTTAGAGACGGCGCTGACGATTTGCGCCACACCCCAGATCATGTCCGAGAGCTGGCCGGCCTGCTTGGTATGGCCGTTGACGGACAGGGTGATAGCGCCGTCCAGCGCGCTGCATTGCGCCGCCGGGCGGATAAGGCCCGTAGGCGCGGAGGCGTCGAAGCCCTTGCCGGAATCCCACGGCTGGCCCTTGTCCTTGGCGAGGCCCTGCAGGTCGCGGCGGGTGAGGTCGACGCCCGCCGCATAGCCGTAGATGAGATCAAGAGCCCTGTCGGGCGCCACGTCCGCGCCGCCAGCCTTCAGCGCCACCACCAGTTCAATCTCGTGGTGCAAATTCGAGGTGCCAGGAGGATAGGGGATCGCGCCCCTGGCCTCCACCGCCGCGTCGGCGGGCTTCAGGAAGAAGATCGGCGGCTGCTCCTTCGGATCGCCCCCCATCTCCTTGACGTGCTTGCCGTAGTTGCGGCCGATGCAATAAATACGATGGACGGGGAAGCGCTGGTCTGTCCCCTCCACCGGCAGGGATGCGACGGGGGGCTCGGGGATGACGAAGCTGACCATGGCGGACCTCTACCCCCGACTTCACCGCCGATAAAGCCTGCGTGACGCTGGAACGGCGGCGTGAACGCGGTTTCCCTTGATGAGACAGGCTGTACCGTGCAGCTTGCGGGCGCCTGAAGGACTTACGCTATGCTGCAGATCGACGAGCTGACCCACGTCTACGGCAATGGAGTGAAGGCGCTGGACAACGTCACCCTGTCGATCCCCAAGGGCATGTTCGGGCTCCTGGGCCCCAACGGCGCGGGCAAGTCCAGCCTGATGCGCTCCATCGCCACCCTTCAGACGCCCACCGAAGGGCAGATCCGCTTCGACGACATCGATGTGATCAAGCAGCCGGAGGCGCTGCGCCGCGTCTTAGGCTACCTGCCGCAGGATTTCGGCGTCTATCCGCGCATTTCCGCCTACGACATGCTGGACCACATGGCGATCCTGAAGGGGATTTCCGATGGCAAGGCGCGCAGAGCGGAGATCGACCGTCTTTTGGAGCAGACCAACCTCTATGCGGTGCGCAAGAAGGCGCTGGCGGGCTTTTCCGGCGGGATGCGGCAGCGGTTCGGCATCGCCCAGGCCCTGATCGGCGACCCGCGTCTGATCATCGTCGACGAGCCCACCGCCGGTCTCGATCCGGAAGAACGCAACCGCTTTCTGAACCTCCTGGCCGAGATCGGCGAGAACGTGGTGGTGATCCTGTCCACCCACATCGTGGAGGACGTCACCGACCTCTGCCCCGCCATGGCCATCATCGCCGGGGGCAAGATTGTCCGCACCGGCGCGCCCCAGGCCCTGGTGAAGGAACTGGACGGCAAGGTCTGGATCAAGACGGTGGACAAGGCGGGCCTTCCCGACCTCAGCAAGAAGCACCAGGTGATCTCCACCCGCCTGTTCGGGGGGCGGACGGTGGCGCACGTCCTTTCCGACACCGATCCCGGCGACGGCTTCGCTCCTCACCACGGGGGGCTGGAGGACGTCTACTTCTCCACCCTCCGCGCCCGCCGCGCGGCTTAGGCCCGTTCGATGTTCGCCAAGATCGTCGGTTTCGAGCTTCTCTATCAGCTGAAGAACCCCGTGTTCTGGGTGGGGGTGGTGATCTTCTTCCTCCTCACTTTCGGGCTGACCACCAGCGATCAGATTTCCATCGGCTCGAATGCCAACGTGCACGTGAATTCGCCGTTCGCCATGGCGCAGTCCTCCCTGGCCTTCTCCCTCTTCTTCATGTTCATCTCCACCGCCTTCGTGGCCAATGTGGTGGTGCGCGACGACGAGACCGGGTTCGGGCCGATCATCCGCGCCACCCGGATCGGTAAGTTCGACTATCTGTTTGGCCGCTTCCTGGGAGCCTTCATCGCCGTGGCGCTGGCGTTCCTGGCGGTGCCGTTGGCGACCTTGATCGGCTCGTTCATGCCCTGGGTCGATCCGGAGAAGGTCGGTCCGTTCGTGCCGGTCCATTACCTTTACACCTACGTCGTGATCGCGCTGCCGAGCCTGTTTTTGACTTCGGCCGGCTTCTTCGCCCTGGCCACCGCCACCCGCTCGATGATGGGTACCTACGTGGGCCTGGTGGGGGTGCTGGTGACCTATTTCGTGGTCACCGCTCTGGCGGCCAAGCCCGAATACATGAACCTCATGGCCTACGTCGATCCCATGGGCATGGGGGCGGTGGACCTTGTCACGCGCTACTGGACGGTAACGGAAAAGAACACCACGCTGATACCGCTGCTTGGGCCCTTCATCTACAACCGGGCGATCTGGACGGGGATCGCCTGCGCGCTCCTGGCCATCGCCTACGCCGCCTTCAAGTTCGAGGTGCGCGGCAAGAAGGCCACGAAGGCCGAAAAGCTGGCTTCCCAAATCGCGGCGCCCACGGCGACCTTCGCCGCCTTCGCCCGCGCTGCGCCCAAGTTCGACGGCTCTACAGCCCGCGCCCAGCTTTGGGCCCGCACGCGCCTGGACATGGCCCAGGTGTTCAAGAGCCCGGCCTTCTTCGTGCTCCTGGCGCTCGGCCTCTTCAATGCCGGCGCGGGCATGTGGTTCATGGACGGCGGCTACGGCGTCGACATCTATCCGGTGACGCGGCAGATGATCAACGTACTGCGCGGCGCCTTCGCCTTCATCCCGGTGATCGTGGCCATCTACTATGCGGGCGAGCTGGTCTGGCGGGAGCGGGACCGGGGCACCGAGGAGATCATCGACGCCGCGCCCGTTCCGGACTGGGTGTTCGTGGCGCCCAAGATCCTGGCCATCGCCCTGGTGTTCGTGGCCCTCATCGCCGTCTCGATCGTGGCGGGCCTGCTGGTGCAGACCTTGAAGGGCTACGCAACCTTCGAGCTTGGCAAATACATCTGGTGGTATCTGACGCCGCTCACCGTCAGCCTGACCCTGTTCGCCGTACTAGCTGTGTTCGTCCAGGCGCTCGTGCCGCACAAGTTCATCGGCTGGGGGGTTATGGTGCTCTACATCGTCGCCCAGATCGTGGCGGTGTCCTACGGCCTGGACCACGGCCTTTACCGCTACGGCGGCGGCGGTCTGGCGGGACCCATGGCGCCCCTCTCGGACATGAACGGCCAGGGCCGCGCGGGCGAGGCGGGCTGGTGGTTCCGCGCCTACTGGGGGGCCATCGCCCTCGTGATCGCGGTGCTGACCTACGCCCTCTGGCGGCGGGGCAAGGAGACGCGGCTGACCCCGCGCCTGCGCCGTCTGCCCTCCCGCCTTATGGGACCGGCCGGCGCGCTCCTGGCGCTAGGCGTCGTGGCGACGGCGGGTCTTGGCGCCTTCATCTTCGTGAACACCAATGTCTGGAACGTCTATCACACGAGCCAGGACGACGAGCGCTGGACGGCCGATTACGAGAAGGCGCTCCTGCACTACGAGACCTTGCCCCAGCCCAAAATCACTGACGTAAGACTAAACGTCGCCCTCTATCCGGACCATCCCAAGGCGGTGGTCAGCGGGGTCTATGTGATCGAGAACAAGACCTCAGCGCCTATCCGCGAAATTCAGGTCCGCTTCGATCATTACCTGAAGGTGATCAGCCTTTCGGTGGAGGGCGCGTGGCCGAACCCGAAACAGGCGTATGAACGGTTCAACTACCGCATCTTCACCTTCGACACCCCCATGGCGCCCGGCGACCGGCGGCGTCTCTCGTTCCAGACCGAGCTCGGCCAGAAGGGCTTCCGCAACAGCGGCAACCTGACCAGCATCGTCAACAACGGGACCTTCATTAACGACCAGGAGATCGCCCCGGCCATCGGCATGGATCGCGCGGGCGCCCTGACCGACCGCTCCAAGCGCCACAAGTACGGCCTAAAACCCGCCGAGCTCAGGATGCCCAAGCTGGAGGACGACTCAGCCCGCCAGTTCAATCTCCTGCGGAAAGACGCGGACTGGGTGAACGCCGACATCACCGTCTCCACCGTGGCGGACCAGACCCCCATCGCGCCCGGCTATAAGGTCTCCGACGTCACGGCGGACGGGCGGCGCACAGCCCGCTTCGTCACCGAGGCGCCGATCAACGACTTCTTCTCCATCCAGTCCGGCCGCTACGCCATCAAGCATGAGCTCTACAAGGGCGTGGACCTGTCGATCTATTACGACCCGCACCACCCGTGGAACGTGGACCGGATGATCGCCGCCCTGAAAGTCGGGCTCGACTACGATCAGGCCAATTTCTCGCCCTATCAGTTTCATCAGGCGCGGATTTTGGAGTTCCCCGCCTTCCAGGGCGCCTTCGCCCAGTCCTTCGCCAACACCGTCCCCTACTCGGAGGACATCGGGTTCATTTTCGACAGCAAGGACAAATCCAAGATCGACATGGTGACCTACGTCACCGCCCACGAGCTCGGCCACCAGTGGTGGGCGCACCAGGTGATCGGCGCCAGGATGCAGGGCGTCACCATGCTGGACGAGACCCTGGCCCAGTACTCCGCCATCATGGCCATGGAGAAGCTCTATGGCCGCGACCAGATCCGCAAGTTCCTGAAGTACGAACTCGACGCCTATCTCAGGAGCCGGGGCGGGGAGACCATCGAGGAGGAGCCGCTGGAGCGGGTGGAGGACCAGGCCTATATCCACTACCGCAAGGGCTCTCTGGTCATGTACCGGCTGAAGGACGTGATCGGCGAGGACAAGGTGAACGCGGCGCTCCGCGCCTTGCTGAAGCAGTACGCCTTCAAGGGCGCGCCCTATCCCAAATCCACCGATCTCGTCGCCCTGTTCCGCCAGGAGGCCGGACCCGACCCGTTCAAACAGCAGTTGATCACCGACCTGTTCGAGAAGATCACCGTCTACGACCTCCGCACCGTGAAGGCGGTCTCCAGGAAGCGGCCGGACGGCAAGTTCGACGTGACCCTGACGCTTTCGGCCAAGAAGCACTACGCCGACGGCAAGGGCAGGGAGACCGACGCGCCCATGAACGAGCCGGTGGACATCGGCCTCTTCGCCAAGGAGCCGGGCAAGAAGGGCTTTGTCGCCGGCGACGTCATCCTGATGCAGCGCATGATGATCAAGTCGGGTGCGGCCACCGTCAGCTTCGTCGCTGACAGAGCCCCCGCCTTCGCTGGCGTCGATCCCTACAACACCATGATCGACCGGAACTCAGACGAGAACATCGCCAAGGTCGGCAACTAAGAGACCTACAGCTGGCTGTCGTCAGGCTCTTCCGGCGGGCCGGGGACGAAGTGCAGGATGTCGCCCGGCTGGCAGTCCAGCTCGCGGCAAAGGGCGTCGAGGGTCGAGAAGCGCACCGCCTTGGCCTTGCCGGTCTTCAGGATAGACAGATTGACGATGGTGACCCCCACCCGGTCGGCAAGCTCGGTCAGCGACATCCGCCGCTCCACCAGAACACGATCGAGGTTCACGCGAATGGGCATGGTCAGATGGTCAGTTCCGCGTCACGGCGCAGGCGCGCGCCCTCGCGAAACACCTCGGCCAGCACGAACACCACCAGGATGGCGAACCAGCCGGAAAAGTTGATGCTGAAATCGGCGCTGTCGTCCCGATCGGGAATGGCCCACAGCAGGGCGAGGCGGACCAGATAGCCCGCAACCTCCAGGGCGATCAGTCCGAGCGCGACGATACGCAGGCGCCCCACGTTCTCGGGCCGGAACGGGTCGCCGAGGATGAGGGTGGCGAACACCTGGCGCAGGCGAAAGAAGATTACCAGAAGAACTCCCACATAGGCGGCGACGGCCACGGCGGCGGCCAGCAGCGCCGGCCAGTGGCGCAGCAGGGCCGCCGCGTCCGTGTTGTGGCCGTTCAAGGTTCCGTTGAGATCGGGGCGATTGGCGAGGAAGGGCAGGGCCAGGAGCCCCGCGGCGGAGGCGACGATGATGGCCGCCAAGCTCACCCACAGCACCCCATAGGCGACATCGAGGGCGATCTTCAGCAGGGAGGCGATCGACCCGGGGCCGATGGTTCGCATGGGAAGGGGCAGGTCCTGGACGAGGCGGTTGAAAGTGACGCGGCGCACTGGCGATCTCGGCAACTTCCGCAAGTTTGTCGCCGCGTCAACGCTTAACGATGGCCATGAACCGCTCAGACGGACTGAGCGACGAAGTTGATGGCGGCCAGGGGCAGGTCGGCGAGCAGGACGGCCATCACGGCGAAGCCGGCGAAACGGTCGAAGGCGTTGGAAATGGTCATGTGAAAATCTCCTGATTTCGGCTTTGAAGGGGTTATGGGTTTGGTGGATTTAGGGATCACATCGAATGGGTGACGAAGCCGAACACGGCCATCGGCAGGCCGGCGAGCAGGACCGCGATCACGGCGGTGTTGGCGAAACGATCCATCCAGTTGGAAACGGACATCTTGAAATCTCCTCGGTTTTAAGGGCCTTGGGGCCCGGTGGGGCAAAGCGCCGGGGCGGCGTCTCCATGGCCAGAGGATTAGGCCCGCATCGACTTTCAATCAAATTACATATCGTTTAACGATATTAAACTTCTGCAATATAGTGAAAATCCATTAAGGTATCGGTCCATGGTCCTGAAGCTCGAAACCGGCGCCAGACTGGTCTGCGCCACCCATAATGCGGGTAAGGCGGTGGAGATCGCGGCCTTGCTCGACGGGCGGTTCCAGATCGTCACCGCCGGGGCCTTGGGCCTGCCCGAACCGGAGGAGGTGGAGGCGACCTTCGTCGGCAACGCAGTTTTGAAGGCGCGGGCGGCGGCGGACGCCTCCGGCCTGATCGCCATCGCTGACGACTCCGGACTCTCGATCACCGCGCTCGGCGGCGCGCCGGGCATCTATTCCGCGCGTTGGGCGGAAACGCCCCCGGAGTTAGGCGGCGGGCGGGACTTCGCCTTCGCCATGGATCGGGTCGAGCGGGAGATGAAAGCGGCGGGCGGCGTGGATCACGCCTTCTTCACCTCCGCCCTGGCCGTCGCCTGGCCGAACGGCGCCGTGG
>CAXTHJ010000054.1:0-19663 GCA_964243985.1 uncultured Caulobacteraceae bacterium
CGCCTCACCCCGAAGCCTTCCCAGATCCCGCCACCGGAGCCCAAGACCACGCCGCCGGAACTGGCGGCCGCCTATCTCCTCGCCACCCTCGCCGCCCGCCTCGCCAGCGAGGAGGCGGCGCTCAGCGCAAGATTGGCGCAGGCGCTGTCCCTGGCGGCTTAAGCTCCGCCTAGAGCCTTTTTCGACCCCAAAACCGGACCCACTTTTGCGGAAAATGCTCTAGAACAACCCCGCCACGAGGTTGATGCCGAGCGCCAGAACCGCCGTATTGAAAGCGAAGGCGATCAGGCCGTGGACGGTGCCGACCCGGCGCAGCATCTTGCTGGTGAACCCCACGTCCGCCGTCTGCGCCGCCACGCCGATCACCACGGCGAAATGCAGGAAATCCCAATAGTCCGGCTCGCCCTCGTCGGCGGGGAAGGCCAGCCCCTTGTCGATCTCGCCGGGCTTGGTTTCCGATGGCGAGAAGTATTCGTGGGCGTAATGCAGGGCGAAGATCAGCTGCACTAAAAACCAGGACAAGGCGACGGTGCCGAAGGCCAGACCGATGCGGAGGGTCTTTTCCACCCCATGCACCGACTTGGCGATGGAAAGCTCGGCGGCCACCGCACCGATGCTGGCGATGGAGGCTAAAAGCACCAGCGCCAGGATTGCCCCCTGCCCCTCGTCCTGCTGGCTCGCCCGGCGCCGGATGTCTTCGGAGGTGCGGTTGGTCATGCCGATCAGCATCGACACCACGAAGAACAGGCAGCCCGCATCCCAGGATAGGATCGCCTGGCTGCTCCACACCACGCCGCCCGGCTTGAAGTGCAGGGCGATCGCCATCGCCACACCGACGATAAAGCCGGCCAACAACCGGGGCCGGGACGTGAAAGTCTTGATGGGATTGAACGCCAAAACGATCTCGTCTCCAGTTTGCGCCGCTCCGGCGAGACTTGACCAACCGCCGTCTTTATCACGCTGCGCCAGAAGGCTGTCGCACGCTATAGTCCTTCCACGATTCAGACGGACGTTGCGCTTCATGAACAGTTTTATTTTTACGTCGGGCCCGCTTTTGTCGGACTCCGCGGCCTCTGCGCCGATAGCTCGTGCGCCCGTCTACACGACCACCGAACAGTGGGGCGAAATCCACGAATGGCCACAGACGCCGCATCATGGAGTGGGCCAGATCGCCAGCCACGTCTTCTCGGGCTTTACGCCGCATTATAAAACTTTCGACGGCCAGTGGCACACCTACGGGCTCCTGAAGACGGCAAAGTGGTGGATCGTCTATTGCGACGGTCTTGAGTTCGGCCGCTATCCCCTGTTGGGCGCCGAGATGGATCAGCCGATCTATCCGCTTCTGGATGTGGCGTTGAATTTCGACGCCGCGCGTGCAGCGCCCGGATCAAGTTTCACGATGTATGTGGATTATGTCCGCATTTATCAGCAGGCAGGCCATAGGTCTCTTGGACCACGAGCGCCGGGTTAAACGGAGCCCTGCCCGGCTGATGCGCGACTGAGCGGTTGAGGTTTGGCGCGCCCGCTGCCATGACTTGAGCCTGCGGAGAGCCCATGGCGTCGGACACCTCACCCGTTCTGGAAATGGTCCACCTGACCAAGCGGTTCGGGCGGCAGACGGCGGTGAACGACGTCTGCATGTCCGTCGGCGCGGGGGAGGTCTACGGCTTCCTTGGACCCAACGGCGCGGGCAAGAGCACCACCATCCGGATGCTGTTGAGCCTGATCCGCCCCTCCTCCGGCGAGGCGCTCCTTTGGGGCAAGGACGTGCGGTCCAACCCAGGGCAACTAGCCCGCGTCGGCTCCCTGGTGGACGGCGGCACCTTCTACCCCTTCCTGACGGGGCGAGAGAACCTGGGGGTGCTGGGCGCCCTTCTGGGCCGACGCGATTCCAAGCGGGCCGATGCACTTTTGGAGCAGGTTGGCCTTGGCGGCGCGGCGGACAAACGGGTGAAGGGCTATTCCACCGGCATGAAGCAGCGCCTCGGCGTCGCCGCCGCGCTGCTGAACGATCCCGAGCTGGTGATCCTGGACGAGCCGTCCAACGGTCTGGACGTCAGCGGCATCGGCGAGATGCGCGCCCTGATCCTGCGCCTCGCGCGAACCGAGGGCCGCACCGTCTTTCTCTGCAGCCACATGCTGCACGAGGTGGAGCAGGTGTGCGACCGGGTGGCCATCGTCGATAAGGGCCGCGTGATCCGCGAAGCCTCCATGACCGATCTCCTGGAGCGTCAGGGCGGGGTCAAGGTCGAGGCGACGCCTATCGCCGAAGCCGAGGCGGTCCTCAAGCAAAGATGGACCATCACGGCGACGGACGGCGCATTGGTGGTGACGGCGAATCGCGAGGACGCCCCGGCCATCGTCGCCGCTTTGGTGCAGGCGGGGGTCCAAGTCTTCCACGTCTCCGCCGAACGCCGCAGCCTGGAGGACGCCTTCCTCTCCATCACCCAGGATGCCGGCGCCCATGGGGCGACATCATGATGGGCGCCCTGACCGCCGAGGTGCTGAAGCTGCTCCGCCACCGGGCCATGTGGGGGCTCGTCTGGATCTTTCCCCTGGGCGTCACGCTGATCTTCCTCCTCGGCCTCGCCTTCCACCATGCCCATGGGACCATGGGACCGTCGGGCCTGATGCAGCCGGCCGCCGGGGTCTGGATCGCCGGAACCATCATGATCTGGAAAGGTGCGGCCAGCGGCCCCGGCCGGTTCTTCGTCGGCGCCTTTACCGCGCTGGCCTTTGGCGGCGAGTACGGCTGGAACACCTGGAAGCTGATCGTGCCCCACCGTCGGCGGCTTCAGCTGATCGGCGCCAAGTACCTGGCGGCGTCCGGCCTGATGATGCTGTCTTTCGCGATGAGTGCCGCGCTCGCCATAGCCTTCAGCGCCATTTCGGCCTCCCTAAACGATGGCGGCCTGCCCCCCGGCATCGAGCTTGGCGCACTCGCCAGCGCTCACGAGCATGAGGCGCTGGTCACGCTGATCTCCACCCTTCTCACCATGGGCTACGCCTCGGCGGGGGCGATTATCCTGCGCTCCACCATGGGCGGCGCGATCATCGCGGTGGCGGCGGTTGTGCTGGAGGGGTTGGCGGGCGCCATCGCCCCCTTCATGAACCCGACGCTCTTCCTGTGTCTGCCATCCTATCACCTGTCCAGCCTCAGCCACTGGATCGAGACCGGCGCATCTTCGGTGCAGCTTCTCTCCACCGGCCCTGTGAACGAGCCTTGGCTGACGTCGCTCGCCTGGATCGCGGCTTGGACCGTCACTTTGTTCGCCGCGACGGCCGTGATCTTCGACCGGCAGGACCTGAACTGATCCGCTCCGCTCTTGCGTCAAAGGCGGCCGTGAGCGTCCGGTAGCCAATCAAGACGTCTATGGCTAAGCTCGATGAAACGCCCTTGGCGGATAACATCGGAAGGAACACGCGATGCAGTACGAGATTTCGGGAACCGTCATGCAGACCGTGTCCCTCGACCTTGCGCCGGGCGAGACGGTCTATAGCCAGACCGCCGCCATGGCCTGGATGGACGATGGCGTCAGGATGAACACCCACACCGGCGGCGGCCTGTTCGCAGGCTTAAAGCGCAGCCTCACCGGCGGCAGCTTCTTCGTCACAGACTTCACCACCGACGGTCGCCCCGGCCATGTGGCCTTCGCTCCAAGGTTTCCCGGCACGATCATGGTGCGGACGTTGCGGGCGGGCGAATCCCTGATCTGCCGCAAGGAGACCTTCCTCTGCGCCGAAAAATCCGTGACCCTGGAGCTGGCGTGGCAGAAGCGGATGGGCGCGGGCTTCTTCGGCGGGGCCGGTTTCATTCTCCAAAAAGTGACGGGGCCTGGAACGGTGTTCCTGGACCTCTCCGGCGAGGTGGTGACCAAGCAACTGGCGCCCGGCCAACGCTTGAACGTCCACGCGGGCCACGTGGGCGTGCACGATCCGTCTATCGCCTTTGACATTCAGATGGTGCCGGGGTTCGGCAACATCCTGTTCGGCGGCGAGGGTCTTTTCCTGGCGACGCTCACTGGGCCTGGGCAGGTTCACCTGCAATCCATGCCCATCCTGAACCTCGCCGAGGAGATCGCGCGCTATCTTCCGGATAAGGAAAGCCGCACGGTGGGCGGCGCCGCCGGCGGAGGCCTGATCGGCAGCATCATCAGCGGCGTGCTGCGGAGCGATCGGTAGGTTAAAGCGTTGCCCCATGCGCCAATGCTGAAACTCACGCTCATCACAACGATCATGATGATCGCGACCTCGGCGTCGGCGCAATCGGATAAGGCGCAGACCTGCGCCTCCACGCCCGCTATCGCGGGCGATTTTCCCGATCCGAGCGTGCTCTACGAAGGCGGCGATCAGGAGACCTTCGTCTATGGCACCAATATCGCGACCCCATCGGGCGGTTTGCTGAACACACCGGTCAGCCGCGCCGCCGACGCTGGGCTCAAGCATTGGTCGGCACCCACCGACGCCCTGCCCCGCCTGCCCAAATGGGCGAGGGGCTCCTTCACTTGGGCGCCGGCCATCGCCCATCGGCCGGGCGAGGAGTACCGGCTCTATTTCACCGCCCGTTACGGCTATAGCGGGCGGCCCTGCATCGGTGTGGCGGTGAGCGGGACGCCGGCCGGCCCCTTTGCGCCCACCAGCGAGACCAAGCCCCTGGTCTGCCCCCTCAGCGAAGGCGGCGCCATCGATCCCAGCTTGTTCCAGGACGATGACGGCCAGCAATATCTACTCTGGAAAACTGACTCCAACTGCTGCGACGGGACGCCGACCATCTATATCCAGAAGCTGTCGAAGGACGGGTTGACCCTCCTTGGGGATGCGGCGGACGGGCCCTGGCTGCTCGCGGACGCCACTCCTTTGATCCATACGGATCAGGCGTGGGAGGGCCGGGTGATTGAGGCGCCGACGCTCCGCAAGCACGACGGCCGCTACTACCTCTTCTATTCCGCTGGCAATTACCTGACGAACGGTTACGCGGTGGGCTACGCCAGCGCCGCTGCGCTGCTTGGCCCCTACCAAAAGGCGCCGGCGCCGATCCTCAGTTCATCCAGCGTCGGCCTGGACGGGCCGGGCGGTCAGGACGTGTTCGGCGGGCCGAATGGGGAGACCTGGATCGCCTTTCACGCCTGGCGCGAGGGGCGCCCGCAGAAATTTCGCGCCCTTTACTTCGGCCGCCTTCAATGGACGCCGGACGGTCCGGCTTTCGAACCGAACTGCGCCGACCCGGCCGTCGCGCCCGGCGGTGCAGCGCATCCACAAGGAACGCCGCCGATCCGCTGATGTTTGAGCAAGTCAGCGTTTGGGGCGTCGAACTAAGTGACCCGCTTGCATTGCACCGGGAACATCTTTGCGGCTGTGCAGAAATAGCTTCCGAACGATCCGCGCCGGACGACAAGCTTAGAGCCCTTGGCCGGATCGTCAGGCAGGTCGCGATTATCGGTTTCATGCCAAACAGCGCCGCTGGTGGTGACAAACGTCATCATCCCGTCGCCATTTCGGGACGTATGGTCGATTTCAAAGGTCATAAGACCGACCGGTTCCACATCTTTTCGCGTTTCATTGCCAAACGTCAGTGTGGGCATCTTCAGGCCGAAGCCTTCTTTACGCTTGGCGCGTATCAATTCTTTGTCGACGATAACGATCTGGCCGCTCTGTTCGGCTTTTTCCAGCCCGTCCGTCGCGTTGGCGTAGCATTCGAGTTGAGCGGCCTCGCCCGCCAGTTTTTTGCAGTCGTATAGAGCTTGAACCGCGGCGGCCCGGGCCGGCGCCGCCTGCGTAGCCGCGCCAGGTCCAAGCGACGCAAACAGAAGGCCGACACCGGCAAAAGCTAGACGTTTCCCCTTCAGGTTCATTTTTGAACTCCAGATAAAATAAAGGACCCTTGTGAACTCACAAGGGCCCTTCATCTAGTCTATTCGTTGTTGAAGGCTATCAGAACTTCGTGGTGATCCGGCTGTAGAAGAAGCGACCGATTTCATCGAAGTTAGCGCCGCCAGCGATCGTGTTACACTTACAGACGCTGTCGCCACCAAGGAACGGCGGATCCTTATCCAGGAAGTTGTTGATCCCGAAAATCAGACGCGCTTGGTTGACGAAAGCGAGGTGGGGAAGATCATAGCTGATGCTGATGTCGTGGTAGACGTAATCCGGGATGGAGTCGCCGTAGAAACCGGTGCCTTGGGCGGAGGTTCCATTATTGGCGAAGTCGTAGGTGTGGCGGGTATAGCGAAGATCGTAGCGGAGTTTCCAAGCGGCAAGACCGTAATCGACGGTGAAGATACCCTTCCACTTCGGCTGGTTCTGCTCACTGTTTTCGTTGAAGGTGCCGTTGAACGAGGAAACGGTGCCATCGGGGTTGGTTTGAGTATTTTTGATCTGATTAGTAACGCTCAGGTCAAAGTTGAAGTAACCGGGAAGGTAGGGCAGGTTCAGATGCGCCGCCCGGGTGTTATAGCTGATCTCGTAGTCGATGCCTTGAGCTTTCGCGACGCCGAAGTTGGCGTTCAAGCTGTTAACCTGAACGATATTCCCGTTACTGTCCCGCGTGATGAGCGAGCAGAAGGAGGCGTTTTGTTCAGCGCCATAGCAACCGTTCAAGATCAGGTCCGGGCTGGCCGAACCGGCGATGCCGCCGATCAGGATCGTGTTGTTGATGATGATCGAGTAGTAATCCACGGCAATCGTAAGGCCTGGGGTCCAGCGCGGCGACAGGACGATGCCGCCCGTCAGGGTGCGGGCCTTTTCCGGCTGCAAGCCTTCATTGCCGCCCTGTAGAACCTGAACCTGATTATTCGGGATGGCGTTCAGCACGTCGTGGAAATTGGTGACCGCGCCGCCCGTCAGAGCGCCGGGAACGCCCGCCAAAGCCTTGGCGCAGGTAGAGCCTGCCGACAGAATGCCCTTCCCGGTATTGCCATTGCCGTCAGCGCCCCCGGTTTCGCAAGGGTCGCCGCTGGCGCCATTGTCTGAAATCGCAGTTCCACCGAACAATTCGCCAACCTGCGGAGCCCGGATGGCCGTGGAATAGGCCGCGCGGAAGCGGAGGTCGTCAACGACTACATAGTCGACGCCGATCTTGTAGGTCGTTTGGCCGCCGAAGTTCGAATAGTCGTCGAAGCGGGCGCTCGGGTTCAGCGTCAAGGACTTGATAAACGGCAGGTGGTTGACGATCGGGATACGCAACTCGCCGTAAAGCGACTTCACGTCATACCCGCCCGTAGTTGGCTGTTGAGGATTGGGCCCGAGACCAGCGGACACGAGAGCATCAGGCGTGTTGTCAAGGTGCTCTTCACGAGATTCGAAGCCCACCGCCGCCTGAAGCGGTCCATAGGGCAGATTGATCAGAGTGCCGTTTATATCGCCGTAGAGATACCGCTCGAACGAGTGCTGAAGCGTGGTGTTCTTGAAGGTGGCGTAGGCGACCTGGGCCGGCGTGAAGATATTCGGGCCGTTGAAGAAGTTGATCGGCGTGGTCGGCTGCGAAACACCGGCGGCATTGACCGTACAGCCGCCCGGAACGTCCACGCAGGGGACTTGGCCCGTCAACTGAGCAAGGTGCGCCCAGTTACCTTCGTTGCTGACGACCTCAGTCGTCGTGTTGGCTTGGAAGACGTAGCCGAATTCCCACTTGAAGTTATCAAGGAACTTGCCCTCGAAACCGAAGCGTAGCCGGTAGGTTTCCGATTCTTCATCATAAGTCCGCGGCCCGAATTGATCCGGCGTGAGGTAGGCGGTGATGTCGGCGCCGGAGACGTTATAGGGATTGCTGGCCGGGACGATGAAGCCGGCATACTCCGGCGTGGCGATGGTGTCGCCGAGCAGAGGCTCAGGCCGCAGCTTCTGCTCCGCCGTATAGTCGGTGAAGAAGCCTTCCATCACCATGGTGACGTTGTTGGTGATGTCGTAGTGGCCAAGGACGTTGATCTGTTTGCGATCCAAATCGCCGACCAAGGTTTGGTAACCCGTGCCGCCCGCGTCCAGTTTGATGCGACCACCCACGATGCCGACGTTCGGCAACAGGGCCGCGTTAGCGGCCACAGTCGCGGCCGAGCAAGTGGCGGAGATTTTCGCGCACGTCGCGCCAGCGCTGTTTGCCGCGCCGATCCAGATCTGGCTGGTGTTGTTTTCGTTCTGCAGCGTGTCCAGCTGGGTGCGGTACGCCGACCCACCCGGGAAGGCTGAATCGTTGTGTAAAGCGACGCCCCAGTCACGATCGGACTGGTTGACCGCGTTGCGCTTGTCCCAGCCCAGGCCGATCAAGAGATTGCCCTTGTCGCTGTTCACACCGACGGTGGCGTTGATGCCGTATTGTTCGCCATCGCCGTGAGTGCTTTCGCCATAGTTGGCGTCGAGGGTGACGCCCTCGGCGTGCCTCTTGGTGATGATGTTGATCACGCCGCCGATGGCGTCGGCGCCGTAGATGGAGGAGGCGCCGTCCTTCAGGACGTCGATGTGGTCCACCATGTTCAACGGCACGGTGTTCAGGTCAGGGCTGCCGCCTTCAGGGATCAGCCGCTGGCCGTCAATCAGCACGAGGGTTCTTTGCGGGCCAAGCTCGCGCAGGGAGACGATGGACACGCCGCCGCCGCCGTTATTGCTGGTTTGCGAAATACCGCCGGTGAAGTCGACGCTGGGGATGCGATCCAGAACGTCTTCAACCGTGTCCGCCTTGCTCAGCACGATGTCTTCATGGCTGGCGACGGCGATGGCGCTGGGGCTCGTCAGGTTGTTGACGCCGGCGATGCGCGAGCCGGTGACCACCACTTCCTGGACCGGCGCATCTTGCGCGAAGGCCGGAGAACCCATGATAGCCGCCGCGCCGCAGATGAACGTGGTCGCCAATAGGCGCCCTCTGATCGGGGTAATTCTCAAGACGATGCCTCCCGTTGGGTAAATAAAGCAAACTGCCAAGCTCGGTGGAAACCAAGGTCCGGCGCTTACCCAGTGAAATACGAGGCGGCTGCGGAGATGGTCAAGGCTTGGAACATATTGGAGCCGCTATTGAGCGGAGTGTGTCTCATTCACGTCACACAAGGGTCACCGTCTCGTCAGCAAAACGGGGGCGAACCGCCGTGCGACGAGGGCATGCGGCGCCACATAATGCTTTGATCTTTATCGCTTTAACGAACGGTTAACCTTCGGAAGCCTTCGACGGCTGAAGGAGACGTCACAGGTTCAGCGATCAGCCATAAAGCAGACAAAGGCATGTGGAGTCGGCCACACGGCTGCCTTGATTTGCTCAGCGCGGACAGGGGCGCGTCAGAACGTCGCCGTGATGGTGAACCTCGCGGCGATCGGTTCGAGCGGGTGGACCTGGTGGTCTGACGTAGGGCCCTGGCCGTCGTGGATGTCGGTCGTATAGTAGAAGGCCGCCGAGTTGGCCCGGACGTCGAACAGGTTGAAGATGGCGACCTGAGCCTTGAGGGCCGGCGTGATCTTATAGCCGATGTCCACATTGGTCTCGGTGTATCCGCCATCCTTCTGCGTGTTGTCGGACACCAGCGGGTAGGCGCCCAGGCATCGCACCTGCAGGCCGCCGTACCAGGGACCGAGATTGTCGACGATGGCGCCCATCGACCCGATGAAGCTCGGCGAGAGCGGAATGTGATCGCCGTCGTCGCCGAAGTTGGTGGAGAGATCGGCCGGACTGGTGTCGACGAACTTTGCGTGGCTGAAGGCCAGGTCGGTGTTCAGTTCGAGCCAGTGGAACGGCTTATACTCCGCTGAGACCTCGACGCCGTAACGGTCGCTGGCTGGGCCGGGTTGGTCGATGCCCTCGTCCTGGTCGTAGACGACTTCCGAATCCAGGCGGATGTTGAAGACGGCGACCTGCACATGCACCTTGGGGACGATATTGGTGCGGATGCCGATCTCCTCACCGTCGGCCTTGACCAGCAAGGGCGATCGCCCTGTGCCGCCGAGGCCTTCCAGGGGGACGGTGCCGGAGACGCCGCGAAGGTCGTCGGAGTGGAACCCCCGCCCGGCGCTGAGATAAAGCTCGGTGTCCCGCCAGGGCCCAAGGATCACGCTGCCTTTGGGCTGCAGAAGTTCCACATCCTTGGTGAACGGGGTGGTCGAGAACACCGTGCCCGGCAGCAAACTATGGTCCTGACCGGCGTAGTATTCATACCGTAGCCCAAAGTCGGTTCGCAGCCAGCCTGTCCAGTGCGTATTGTTCTCAAGGTAGAGGCCGACGTCACCGATCTGGACTCGGCTGGCCGAGCAGTCGCGCAGACCGACTGAAATCTGCGAGGCGGTTCCATCGGGGTTCAAAAGTTCGCAGTAGTTCAGGTCGACCCGGTCTTTGGTGTGGCGGCGGTCAACGTAAAGGTCGTCATAGCGTCCTTGCACGCCGACTGTGGTCTGGGTATCGACGCCGGCGAAGCTGGACTTGAGCTTGATCGCCGCCTGTCCGCCCAAGAGGTTGCGGCTTTCGTCCTGCTGTTCCTGGTCGCCGTTGACGGCATCCTCCAGGAAATGGGTGAAGTTGTTCCAGAGCGTCTGGCGGCTGCGCACGTAATAGGCGCTGGAGAGGAAGCTCCGGTCGCCGCGCTCCCAGGCGTAATGGCCCGAGACGCTGAAACGCTCCGAGCTGTTGCCGTCGGAGGGGTCGAGCGTTCCGTCGCGGCCGATCAGCTCTTCCTGCATGGCGCGAACGGGCTGGTCGGTGATGAAGTTCCCGTCGCCCTTGTAGTACATCACCGTCAGGTCGTCGCCATTGGCGGCCGTGCCTTGGCTATAGCGGGCGACGGCGGCATATTTGCGGAAGTCGTTGCCGGGATCGAACGGGCCGTCGACCTTGCTGACATCGACCGCCGCGAGCAGGTGGTCGCCCGACGCGAAGGTATGAGAGCCGCCGATGTAGCCCTCATAATCGCCGAACGTATCGTCGCTCGCTGAAATCTGGTTGGGGATCACGTCGGCGATCCGCATGTGTTCGGAGGCGACGTCTCCGAAATCACCCACAGAAGGGTAGTAGGTCCCCTTGGTGTAATCCAAACCGGCCAGCACCTGGGGGATGACGAAGTTCATGTCCGAGTACCCCTGGCCGTGGGCGTTGGTGGGCCGGTTGATGGGCATGTCGTCGATGAAGTTGGCGATGTCCGTGCCGTGGTCGAGATTGAAGCCCCGGAGCAGGTACTGGTAGGCCTTGCCCTCGCCGGAGTGGACGGTGACCACCAGGCCCGGCACGGTCTCCAGAAGCTGGCCGACTCGATAGGCTGGTCGCAGTTGAAGTTCTTCCCTGGTGACCGAGCCTTGACTTGCGGTCACCGCCCTGCCGAGCAAATCCGCACGCGAAGCAGTGACAACCACCTCCTGCATATCAATGGATCGTTTCCGGGAGGCTCTGGTGGTATCGTTAGAAGAAGGCGGCGCGCCGGAGGCGAGGGGCTGGGTCGATTGGGCTTGAGCGGCTAAGGGGACGATCGCCGCTCCAGCAAATAACGTGGCGGCAAGAGCCCGCCTTGCGAAAAAACGATCCAGTCCCAACGGCGCGCCCCACCTATGATGTCGCCATCATTTACTCATACGCAGGGCTGCACCGGCTGGATGCGCCCGGTGAACCTTGACCATCACGCTGGATGAGCGCTTCCGCTGCACGCGCTGCTGATCGCCAGAACGGCCGCGAGCGACATTCGGAGCGCCAAAGACGGGCAAGACATAATCGACGTCCGCCGACTGAACCTGGACAAGCGGCTGACTTGGTTCGATCCGGCTTTAGCGGCGGGAACTTGCAAATCCGCCATGCAGTCAGAGCTTGACGCCAACCTTGGGCGCAAGGGCGGTCATGAGGCCGTAAAGGACGATGGTTAGCGCACATCCAGCCCCCAGCGCGTACCAGAAGGGCGTTCCCCGTCTCATGAGCGCAGGGATGAGAAGAAACATCGGAAGGGACGGCAGGACATACCAGAAGGTCGCCTGAACATGGTCCGCCATATTCCCCGGATCGGGTTTGTCCCGCCAAAGCCAGATCATGCCGAGGATGGAAATGAGGGGAAGCGACGCTATAAGCGCGCCAAATCCGGGGTAGCGTTTCGCGATCTGCGATACGGCCGCGATGACCACGCCGGAGATCAGCGCTTTCAAGGCGAGGTACAACACCTAGCCTGCTCCTGGCGCTTTAGCTCGAAGCTGGGACGCTGCAATCTTCTTCAGCCGTTCGTCAAACACAGCCTCAATCCCCGTCGCGCTCCAGCTTGAGGCGACGCAGAGTAACGCAAATGCTGGAGTCTTGCGATGGGCCGTCCATTCCGGTAGCCGCCGGGGTTCTCCACGAGTTTTGACGGGGCGGGCTTCAATCTCAGGTTGGGATCCGGCTGGGCGTCACGGTGCGAGGTTCGATTTCGACAACGTCAAGAAGCTGTCCTCGGGCTCTGCGGATCCGGCTTTTCAAGGTGCCTAGGGGACAGCCCAAAACTGCCGCAGCTTCCTCATGGCTCAAGCCCGCGCCCGCCACCAGCAAGAGCGCATCGCGAACGTCCGGCCCTAAGCTATCGATGGCTCGAAACAAGTCCGCGTATTGTAACCGCCAAACCTGATCTGGAAGCGTTAGGAGCTTGGATGCGGCGGCGCCGTCCACGTCTTGCATCGTGTGCCGGGTCTTACGAAAGTCGTCGGTGAAACGGTTGCGCAATATGCTGAACAACCAAGCCTTCAGGCTCGACCCCGCCTTGAAGTCCGATCGATGGCGCCATGCCCGTTCTAGTGTGTCTTGAACAAGATCGTCCGCATGCGGCCTGGATTTTGTAAGACTCATTGCATAACCCCTAAGCAATGGTATCACATCTATAATATCGTCTGCTAATTCGTCATTCGACATGCGGATTACGAACGCTGTTTAATAAGGCTGATTAAAGCAGACACTAAGATTTTATTGATTTACGACTCTTGATCTGCGAAATATGCAGAAGATTGAAAATTATTTTCCGCGGCGTCGGGTTCGCAACCAGCGAACTGAGGTGATCAGCGAAGGTTGGCTGCGTCGAAATGAAGGCTCCGGCGACCTTGATGCGCGCTTTGGGACCACGCTGGCGACGGCGTGGCGGGCGGCTTCTACCCCTCGCAAGCGCCGTAATTTTTCACCTCTTCTTGTTGGCGATGATCGTCAGTTGGAAGCCGCCGCCGATCGGTAAGGTCGCAAGCGCGGTCGAGGTATCGCTTGTTTCCGGTACAGGTCGAATGATCGTGGCCACCCGCCCTTCGGCCGCGCCAATCGAGCCAACGCCGACCCCGGCGGCCGCCAAACCGTCTGTGGCGACGGAGGCCGCGGAGAAGCTGGGATCGTCGCTGCTTCTGAAGCTTAAGCCAGAGCCAGAACCGCCGAAAAACCTGACCCCCATCTTGGTCGATATGAGTTCAGGGGGCGCCAGTCTTACGGCCGAACCCGTAACGATCACCTCACGTCCAACGCAGGCGGCGCCCTCCCCCCTGCAGACCGCGGGCGGCAAGAGCTGTCAAATCTTGGAAAACTTGAAACTTGACCTTCAGGGTAGTGAAGCGGTGAAGGCCGCGCTTACGCTGATACCCACCAAATCGCTATCGGTCGCCAAGGCCATCGTGCTTTGGGACGGCCGGTGGATCGATGCATCTTCCGTAGGCGGATCATCTGCTTTGGCATCGATTGAACAAGCCGTATCCCAGATCGTCAACGCTGCGCCCCCGAATTGCCAACTTGAGGCCGTGCAGGGCGTGCGATTTATAACTCTGGGGGACTCCCGCGACACGACGGTGCTGGCGTTCGGGTCGAATGACTGGACGTGGGCGGATGTGCTCGCCACGCTTTCGCCCACAGTATCAAAATAAAATACTGAGTTAATTTAACGGGTTGATGCTGATTGGCGCCGAATTAACGGTTTATTTGTGACGCGCAGCATCCAGCGAGACCGCCCATCCGTCTCTTCTACGCAAGGTGCCTGAACATGATTGCCGAGCCGGCGGTCGTTGGGCGATTGGCGAAGAGGGCGATCATGAGGAAACAATACCTGTGCGGAGTCGCCGCGATGGCGCTCGCTTCACTGGCGCTCGGCGTCGCCCCGTCCCTGGCGTCCAGCCACCGGGAAGCGCCCGGCATTACAAAGATGCCCAAGGTGGACGCCACCGACCTTTATATGTTCCGGAGCTATGAACCCGGCCGCGCGGCCTATGTGACCTTTCTCGCCAATTACCAGGGCCTGCAAGGCCCCGGCGATGGTCCGAACTTCTTCACGCTCGATCCCGACGCGATCTATGAAATTTCCATCGACAACGTCGGCGACGGTCACGAACACCTGACGTTCCAGTTCAAGATGGTCAACACGCTGGTGAACGGCACAGGCATTCAGCTTCCGGTGGGCGGCAAGACCTTGTCTATTCCGCTGCGCGCCGTGCCCCCGGTTTCTGGATCGGCCGTCAACGTCGGCGAGACCGAAGCCTACACCCTAACCATGGTCACGGGTGATCGCCGTAGCGGAACACGAGCGCCGGTGACTGCCGTGAGCGACGGGTCTGCTGTTTTCGGGAAGCCGCTGGACAACATTGGCAACAAGACCATTCCGGACTATGCGACTTACGCAAACCAATACATCACCCCCATCAACATTCCTGGCTGCGCTACACCGGGTAAGGTGTTCGTCGGACAGCGGTCCGACGCCTTTGCTGTAAATCTTGGCGGTGCGTTCGACTCGGTGAATTTCGTGCCGATCGAGGGCGATAGCGCGCCGGGCGCCGGAGACGGCAAGGGATATCCCGGCGGGATCAAGCAAAGCCGAACTAACGACGAAATCGTTGGCAAAAAGAACGTCGACACTTTCGCATTGGAAGTGCCTATTGCTTGCTTGGTGGGCGCTGGAAATGGCGTGATCGGCGCCTGGACCGCCTCCAGCTTGCCTCAAGCCCGCCTGCTTGACCCCTCGCCCAGTTACAAAAACCCCGCTCAACAAGGCGGCGCCTATGTGCAGGTTTCACGTCTGGCCAATCCTTTGGTGAACGAGCTCGTGATCGGCCTGCCGGATAAGGATGCGTTCAACGCCTCTGTACCTTCCGGTGACGCGACGTTCCTTAACTACGTCACAAATCCGACCTTCCCGGCGATCCTCGATCTTCTGTTCCGCACGGCGGTGGGCTCTCCCACCACGATCGCCCCCACGAACTTTCCGCGTAACGATCTGGTGGCGACCTTCCTGACGGGCGTTAAGACGCTGAATCAGCTTGGAACGGTGACGCCTTCCGAGATGATGCGCCTCAACACCGCGATCAACCCCACACCGCGAGGCAGCCAAAGCACCTTCGGCGTGGTCGGTAACGATCTTGCCGGCTATCCGAATGGCCGCCGGCCCGGCGACGATGCGGTGGACATCACCTTGCGCGTCGCTATGGGCCGCCTTTGCTACCCCGTTCCGATCGCGGGGACGCAGACGCCCCTGGGTCTCTGCCAGCCCAGCGACGCGCCGACCGGCATGGTGGCTTTCACCGATGGCGCGCCGATCCACGACACCGACGTTCAGAATGTGTTCCCCTATCTTAATGCTCCGATCGCGGGTTCTCCGGGCCATGGCGCGCGCCTCCCCCTTACCGCCCAAGAAGTCGCAGCCCCTCAGTAGGAGATATATCGATGACACGGAAAAATCTCTTTCGGTTGGCGGTTTTGGGCTGCGCGGGGATGGCTTTGGCCGGATGTGGCGGGGGCGGTAACTCTGTCGCCACGGCGCCCACGCCACCTCCGACCCTGCAACAGATGTTCGGTACGGCCTTCGCGACCGACTTTGCTGCAAACGCAAATTCCACGCCCGTCGTGCCGGTGTCGGGCGACATCATCGCCTTGTCGCTGACGACGCAACCCATTCCGCTTCACTAAACGGCGCGCCGATCTGACTAAGAAGCGGCGGCGCTCTAACGAGCGTCGCCGTTTTCGTCTACAAACCCTAGTATAAAGACTAAACTCTCCAAACGGATCGGAGCCGGCGTTGGAGGTTTCCAGCCGGCTCGTTGGGGTTTTGACGGCGTTGACCTTCCCGCCTTATTTTCGGCGGCTATGCCCTTGACGCTGTTAATCGGCGGTCTGTTTGCCAGGCCTGAGGTAACGCTTGATGGTGCTGAAATCCGTAAAGTTTGGGCTTGCTTGCACGCTGGTCGGCGCCGGCCTCCTGGTTCAGGCCGTCCCAGCTTCCGCGGGTCTCGGGCGCGCCTACAGCAGCGTGGATACGGACCGAGTGGCGCTCGGCGCTTCGGTCGCCTCAACCTCCGCCGGGACGTACACGGTTCACACGCTCACGCTGGCTAACCGCGGCGTGATCAAGGAATTCACCCGCGCTGACGGCACGGTGTTTGCGGTGCTTTGGCACGCGCCGGGGCGGCCGGACTTGCGTCAGCTTCTGGGCGATAAGTTTGAGACCATGCAGGGTGACAACGCCGTCCGCGCCGGTCGCCATCTACGCCGGCCCATTTCGGTCAACCGCACGGACCTTGTGGTCCAGAGCGGCGGACACCCCGGCGCCTTCTGGGGCGCGGCGATGATCCCGCAGTTGCAACCCGCCGGCTTCTCCGCAAGCGATTTGAAGTAGGGCCCGGTGATGTTCAAAAGGCTCTGTGTGCTGGCGGCGGCGTTGGTCCTGACCGCCTGCGGGGGCGGCGGGGGCGGCGGGAGCCCCAGCGGCAGCGTTGCGACGCCAGTCACGCCGGTAGCTCTCACCAATCTGGTTCCCGTGACCGTAGAACAGGGCCCGGCTGAACTGAGCGTCGGACCGAACGGCTATATGGAGTCGAACGTCGCCTACGCCTCGGTGACGATCTGCGCGCCCGGCAGCACCACCAACTGCCAGACCATCGACCACATCCAGGTGGATACAGGCTCAGTCGGCCTGCGCATCTTCGGCTCGGTGATCAACGCCAGCTTGCTCGGCGCCTTGCCTTTCGAGGCGGACGCCAGCGCCAATCCCGTAGGCGAGTGTTATCAATATGTGGACGGCTACGTGTTCGGCTCAGTCCGCACCACCGACTTCAGCATCGGCGGAGAAAAGGTGGCCGGCATGCCGTTCCAGGTCCTGGGCGACACAGGTCAGTTCGGCACGCCCCCCGCAACCTGCACGGCGGGCGGCGGCAGCAATCTCAGCACAGTGCAGGACTTTGGCTCCAACGGCATCATCGGTATCGGCGCCACCACCACCGACTGCGGAACTTATTGCCAGAACGGCCAGCAATCGGCGGCGATCTATTATGACTGTCCGGCCGCCGCTTGCGGTTCGATCATCGCCCGCAATGCGAGCGCGACGGCGCCGTTCCAGCAATTACCCAATCCCGTCGCTGCGATGGCGGTCGATAATAACGGCACGATCCTCGCCTTGCCCGCCACGCCGGCGGCGGGCCAGACGACCCTCATCGGAACTCTTTATTTTGGGATCGGCACACAGACCAACAACGGCCTAGGCTCAGCCACCGTCTATACGATCACCAGTTCCTCGAGCCCAAACGGTCCTGGTTTGATCACCGCCGTCTACAACGGGCAGACCTTGCCTAACAGTTTTCTCGACAGCGGCAGCAGCGTCTACTTCTTTGAAGACAGCACCATTCCCCTCTGTACGGATGCCGATTTCAAGGGGTTCTACTGCCCACCCGCGACGCTATCGCTAAGTCCGGTGATCCAGGGTTTGAATGGGGCAAGCTTCACAGACAGCTTCTCGCTGTTCAATGCTGAGACCGCCTACAACGCCAATCCGACATTCTCCGTCGTGCCGGGGATCGGGGCCAACCCGAACATCATCTTTCCAAGCGCCGCCTACGCCGGCAGTTTCGATTTCGGCTTGCCCTTCTTCTATGGCCGGTCGGTCTATACCGCCATCGAGGGCCGGAGCGCAGGCACGACCGTCGGCCCCTACTTCGCGTTCTGACGATGAGGGCTCGGTAGGAAGCCGATCCTGTCTTACCGCACCAGAGAATTGGGCTTGAACGCGATCTCGGAGATGATCCGCTTGCCGTCCCGCCGGGAGAGCTGGACAGCGACGTCGACGACGCCGGCGACATAATCGGCGATCTCCCGGCGCCCAAGGTTGGCGCCGGCCTGCAGCACCATCAGCGCGATCTGATCCACGGCGGCTCGGGGGTTGTCGGCGTGGACGGTGGTGATGGAGCCCGGATGGCCGGAGTTGACGGCGCGCAGGAAACTGTAGGCTTCGGGACCGCGTAGTTCGCCAAGGATGATACGATCCGGCCGCATCCGAAGAGACGCCTGCAGTAAATCCTCCATGCCGATGCGGGCTTCGCCGAGACTGCCGCGCGCGGAGATCAATCCCACGGCGTTTGGGTGGTCCAGCCGCACCTCCGGCGTGTCCTCGATGGTGATCAGCCGCTCGGTCTGGGGAATTTCCTTCACTAGGGCGTTCAGGAAGGTGGTCTTGCCGGTGGAGGTGCCTCCAGAGACGATGATGTTCTTGCGCGCCTTGACCGCCGTTTTCAAAAAGCCGGTCACATCGCCGCTTTTGAGCAGGGCGTCGAGCTCCAGATCGTCCAGGGAGCGGTCTTCAAGTCCGGTGCTGAGCACGCCGTCAAAGGCGCCGGCGCTGGCGTAGTCGTCCAGCCCCAAGTCGTTGACCACGTGCTTCCTGATGGCGATCGCCATGGCGCCGCGGGTGGCGGGCGGGGCCACGATCTGCACGCGGGCGCCGTCGGGCAACGTGGCGGCGAGGAGCGGATGCTCCCGGTTGACGCCCTGATTGTTGGCGGCGGCGATCTGGGTCGCGAGGCGCCAGAGGGCGGTGTCGGTCAACTCCGGCGCGGCGCAGCGCTCGGTCTCCCCGCCCAGGGTCTCCACCCACACCTCCCCCGGCGCGTTGATCAGGATGTCGGTGACGTCCGGCCGGCTGAGCCAGGCGGACAGCGGGCGCAGGTAGGCGTCGAGGTAGACCCCTTTTTCGACCACCGGCTTGTTCACTTGGCGCGCTTGTTCATTTGGCCGGGCCGACCGGTGAAAAATCCAGATCCCGCGCCACAAAGATGCGGATTGGCGAGCCCTGCGGCACCTTGATGGTGGGCGGGATGGGCGTCGGCGTGATGGAGGCGGCGCCGAGGCCCGTGCCGCCCGTGCTCGAGCCGATCACCACCTGAGTGCTGGGCTGGCTCGCCAGGCTGGCCACCCCCGCGTCAAGCACGGTCAGAAGGATCGCGCCCGAGAACTGCTCGAAGAAGTGCCGGTCGACCTTGCCGTCCAACCCCGCGCGACCGAGTGGATCGGTGCCGGAGGAGGCGATCTGGATCGAGGCGCCGTCGGGGCGGATGATCCGCGTCCAGATCACAAACGCCCGCGACTGGCCTTGAGCGGCGGCGCTCTTGTACTGGCCGATCACCCGGCTGCCCCTCGGGATCAGCACTGTGGAGCCGTCGAATCCTCGAACGTCCCGGCTGATCACCGCGCGGGCGAACCCGGGCAGGTCGGAGTTGAGCGCCGTCTCCATGACGCCGGGAATCATCACGCCCTGGGGAATGGTTTCCCGCGTGTTGCGGATGATGGTGGCGCGGGACCGCTCGGGCTCGGCGGTGGTCACCCGCTCGGCGAATTTCTCATCGGCGTTGAGGCCGGCTGCATCCCCTCCGCCCGCTCCCCCCGTTGACGCTGTCTTGGTCGATCCACCGCCGGCGCCAGCGGGTGCGCCGCCGGCCGTTCCAGACCCGACGGGCGGCGGGCCCTCCCCTAAAT
>CAXTHJ010000055.1:0-18707 GCA_964243985.1 uncultured Caulobacteraceae bacterium
GGCCCTGCACGCCCCGCCCCCCGCCGTGTTCGCCGCATTGGTGGAGCTGGCGCTGGCGGGCAAGGCTGAGCTTTTACCGGGTGGGCTGGTGGCGGCCGGCGCCTAGGGGCGGCTCTCACTGGCATTTAACTTCGGTGACCAGTCCCGAGGTTTCGTCGAAGAGGATGGTGACCCGGCTCGGATCGTCCACATGGGAGAGGACGCAGGTGGTGCAGGCCACCCGGCGTTTGGACATGTCAACCGCCACTGGAATTTGGCGCCGGGATTTGCCGACGAGGTATTGGAGCTTGCCCGCACCGCAGGTATCGGGTGTTGAGGGAGCGGGGACCGGTGTCTGAATAACTGAGCCTGAGGACGGGGCGTCGGCGGTGGTGCGCCCCGCATCGTCCACCGGCAGATAACGCGTCTGGCACCCCGCCAATGCCGCGAAAATCATTATGGATAGAATTAAGCCGCCGCGTTTCATGCCTGCTTCTCCCAACCCCGCCCGGCCTGGCGCCAATAGGACGCCGGCATTCCCGCCGCCTTCACCTCTTTCCAGCGTTTACGGGCGTTGGCTAGGGCCGTTTCGTCCTTACCATCAAAGAGGAGGACGCATCGGACAAAGCCGTCCAAAGAACCAGCCTCTGCGCCGTCGATAAGGAAAAGAGCGTCGGCTTCATTAGGATTGTCCTGGGCGGTGGTCAGGAGGACCGGTTGCCGCTCCGGCGCTGGCTCGCCATCAACGGCATGAGGTAGGAAGCTGTCGTCGCGATAGGTCCAGAGCCAACCGTCCAGATGCTCTATCCGGTCCCGCTCTGAGCTGCGCACCAGCGCCCGCCAGCCGCGTTGCAGCGTTTTCTCCAGGAGTTCCGGCAAGACCTGGTCCAACCCGGATCGCTCCAGATGGTAGAACCAGACCTCGCAGGGGTCGCTCATCCTTCGTAATGATCCTTCACAAACCGATCCAGCAGACGCACGCCAAAGCCGGTGGGGCCATCCGGTACAGTGGGCTTCATGGACGGTGTGCGCCAGGCGGTCGCAGCGATGTCCAAATGAGCCCAGGGCAGGCCGTTGACGAATTTCTGCAGGAACAGCGCGGCGGTGACCGACCCGCCGGGCCGTCCGCCGATATTCTTCATGTCGGCGATATGGCTTTCCAGCTGTCTTTCGTACGACGGCGGCAGCGGCATACGCCACAGGGGCTCGGAAACCTCCCTGCCCGCTTGCAGAAGCTTCTCCGACAGAGCCTCATCGTTGCTGAAGAGGCCGCCATAGTCGTAACCTAGGGCGACGATGATGGCGCCGGTAAGGGTGGCCAAATCGACCATGAACTGCGGCTTAAACCGATCCTGACAATACCAGAGGGCGTCGGCCAGGACGAGGCGACCCTCCGCATCGGTGTTGATCACCTCTATGGTTTGCCCGGACATGGAGGTCACAACGTCGCCGGGCCGTTGGGCGTTTCCGTCCGGCATGTTCTCCACCAGGCCCAGTATGCCCACCACATTAGCTTTCGCCTTGCGGCCGGCCAACGCCATCATCAGGCCGGCGACGGCGCCCGCGCCGCCCATGTCCCACTTCATATCCTCCATGCCGTCGGCGGGTTTGATGGAAATGCCGCCGGTGTCGAAACAAACGCCCTTGCCGACGAAAGCGATGGGCTGGGCGTCCGGGTCATCGTCGCCCTTCCACTGGATCACCGCTAACTGGCTTTCACGGCGAGAGCCCTGCCCGACGCCGAGCAGGGAGCCCATGCCGAGCTTCTCCATGTCCTTCTCGTTAAGGATCTCGACCTTGCAGCCAAGCTTCTCCAGCTTTTTGACCCGCCGGGCGAACTCCTCGGGATAGAGGATATTGGCCGGCTCGCAGACGAGATCGCGGGTGAAGAAGACGCCGTCGGCCACGGCCTCAAGGGGTTTGTAGGCCTTTTTTGCTGCTTTCGGATCGTCACAAATCACCCGAACCGTCGCCACCGAAGGCTTTTTTTCTTCAGCCTCTGTGGTGCGGTATTTGTCGAAGCGATAACTGGCCAACCGCGCGCCAAGAGCCGCCTGCGCCACTGTCGGCGCGTCTTCTCCGGCCAACATTAGATCCAGGGCTTCAGCACCGCTGATTTTAACGGCCTTGTACGCGTTGGCGGCAAAAGCTTCGGCCGCGGCGGCGTCGAACTTGGACTGCTCCCCACCGCCCGCGACGACAATGCGAACCGCTTCCGATCCCCAGGCCACGACAAGCTCGACGGACTGACCGTTCTTCCCGGTGAATCGCCCTTCGGCGACGGCGCGCTTGACGGCTCCAGAGACCGTCGCATCCAGCGCCTGCGCCGCCAAAGAGAAGATCCCGTCCTCGAACACCAAGACGGCCACGGCGGTGCGTTTACCGGGCTCAGCTCCAGCGGCGGCGAATTCGATCTTCATGCAACGGCTCCAGCCGAAATGGTCGGCGTCTTCAAAGCGCCGGTTGTAGCCTGCCTCGGGGGACGTATAGAAGGGGGCGCGCGCGTTTCATCCTTTAACCTCCCAATCCCTATCACCTCCTTTGGCCGCGCCCCGAGCTTCATGCGTCTGATTGAACGATACCTGTTCCGCCAACTGCTCTGGCCGACCGTGGCGACGACGGCGGCCCTGTGCGCCGTGGCGCTGCTCAGTCAGACCCTGGCGCAACTGGATGTCCTAGTGAACCAGCATCAGTCTGTGGGGACGTTTCTGACGCTGGTCGGCCTATCCATGCCGCAGATGCTGGTCATGGTGTTGCCGATCGCCTTGTTCGTCGCCGCCTTGATCACCTTGAACCGGCTGCATACGGAGCAGGAGATTGTCGTCTGCTTTGCCGGCGGAATGAGCCGGTGGCGGGTGTTGTCCCCGGCTATACGCCTTTCGGTCATCTGCGCCCTTTTGACGTTGATCGTAAACCTCTGGGTTGCGCCGTGGTGCTATCGTGAGACGCGGGATGTGCTTTTCCGAATCAAGACGGACCTCGTCTCCAGCCTGATCCGCGATGGGCAGTTCACCCAACCCGCGCCTGGGCTGACCGTTTACGCCCAAAGCACAGACCGTCAGGGCATCTTGCACAACGTCTTCATCAATCAGGAAAAGCCAGGCAGCCAGCCGACCACGTCGGCGGCGAAGTTTGGCAAGATCGTCAAGCGATCGGGCCAGCCGGCGCTGATCCTGCGTCAGGGCTCCAACCAGCAGTTCAACGCCGACGGCGTCCTGACCTTCACCACCTTCGTGGAATATGTGCTGGACCTGACCCCCTACCTCAATACTGAGGAGGAGGTTCATTATAAGAATTCGGACCGCTATCTGCATGAACTGCTGTTTCCTGACCTTACTGTGGATCTAGACAAGCACGACCGTAAGAAATTCATCGCCGAGGCTCACTCCCGCCTGACAACGCCTCTCTACAACATCGCCCTGATGGCGATGGCGCTTGCCGGTGTGATCGGCGGCTCGTTCAGCCGCACAGGGTATGGGCGGCGGATCGCCATCGTCGCCGCCTGCGCCGTCGTTCTGCGGATCGTCGGCTTCGGCGCTCAGGCGGCGTGCGACGCGGCGCCGGCGTTGAACATCCTGCAGTACGCTATTCCTCTGGTCCCCACGTGGATCTCCTTCCGCCAGATTTTCCGGCAAAAAGTGGCGCACTTTGTGCCTTTGACCGGGGCGGGCGACCTTCGGCCGATCGCAGCGACCTGAGGATGCCGTTTAAGCTCGGTCAGATCGAACGCTACGTGCTTGTGCGCACGCTCATGGGCGTCGTCATGGCGCTGGCGGTGATCTCCACCATCATTCTCCTCAGCAATTTCGTGGAGCTGTCCCGCACCATCGGCGTCAGGGCCAAGGAAGTGTCGGCGTCTGAGGTGTTCGGACTGGCGTTGCTGCAGTCCCCTACCGTGATCCTGATGCTCCTGCCCTTTGCCTTTCTGTTCGGCGTGCTGGGCGCCTTTGTGAACCTCAACCGCCGCAGCGAGCTGATCGCCATGCGCGCGGCCGGGGTTTCGGCGTGGCGGTTCATCTTTCCCGCGGCGGGAGCGGCGCTTTTGATCGGCGTTCTGACGGTGATGGCCTTCAACCCCGTCGCTTCCGCCATGAACGACCAGTTCCAGAAGCTGCAGACCAAGCTGATGGAAGGGTATCTCGACGACAAGCCCAAGGCGATCTGGCTTCGCCAGGGGGATAAGCAGCGGCAGATCATCATCCGCGCCGCATCCAACGACGGGCCGGGCGTGCATCTCAAGGGGATTTCCCTCTTTATCTACAATCTCGATCCCGACGGCAGCTTGCGGTTCTCGCGCCGCATAGACGCCGACGATGCGGTCTTGAAACGTGGGCAGTGGCTCCTGACCGGCGCCCGGGAAGGTCATCCGGGCGAACAGGTGCGCAGCTTTCAGGCTGTCACCATTCCCTCGACCCTCACCGAGCGGACGGCGCTGGAGCGGTTTTCCTCTCCGGCGGCGATACCTTTTTGGGGCCTGCCCGGCGTGATCGCGCGAACCGAGCGCGCCGGCTTTTCCGCCACCCCCTACCGACTGCAGTTTCAGCAGCTTTTAGCCACGCCTTTAATGTTCGCCGCCATGTCGATCCTGGCGGCGGCTTTCTCGCTTCGACTGCTGCGCCTGGGGGGCCTTGCCGGGCTGGCGGGCTCGGGCGTCGCCTTAGGGTTCGTTTTCTTTTTCATGAATCAACTTTGCAACGCTCTGGGAAAAGGCGAGGTGATACCAGCGGTCGTGGCCGCCTGGACGCCGCCGGTGCTGGCGATTTTGGCGGGGCTCACCCTGCTCTGCTACACCGAGGACGGTTGACGAGATTCGCGGAACGTCCGAGGAAAACTTTGCAGCCCTCCAGCGTGTCGGAGGGAGAGGGATGAGTTCGTGGCAGCTCTAGCCAGCGCGTCAACAGTGATAGGCTATCCAATACGCCGATTGGCCGTGCGGACTGCGGCCGCCCGGCTTGTGCTGATGATCAGCGTCGCCGCCTTGGCGCTGCACGCTGCAGAAGCCAAGGCGAAATCCGGCAAGTCACCTTACCCGTCGCCCAACGGCCCCGCCAAACCCGCGGGTCCGGACGATGGCTTGGGACCGAAGGACGTCTACCTGGAAGCCGATAGCGTGGTCGACGATCGCATCAAAAAAACCATCACCGCCACCGGCCATGTGGAGGCGCGCTATCAGGGACGGACGCTGCGGGCCAACAAGGTGATCTACGATACCGTGACCGGGATCTCCCATGCTGTGGGCGAGGTCGTGATCGTCAGCGCTGACGGCTCGGTTGAATATAGCCGCGATACAGAACTGGACGACCAATTCCGCGCCGCCGTGGCGCTCGGCTTCTCCGCCCGCATGACCCAGAACGTCACCATGGTGGCAGGGGCGGCCGTCCGCCGGACCGAAATGGTCTCCGAGTTGAACAACGGCCTCTACACCCCCTGCGACATTTGCAAGAGCGACGGCAAGACACCCAAAGCCCCCACTTGGTCAATTCAGGCCAAGCGCATCGTCGAAGACCGCGATCATCAGGTGATCTACTACAAGAACGCCATTATCCGGGTCATGGGCGTGCCGGTGTTCTACTCGCCGATCTTCTGGCACCCCGACCCCACCGCCAAGCGTAGTTCAGGTCTGCTGGCGCCCCGGCGCATTTCCTATTCCAAGTATCGCGGCGCCTCCTATGAGCAGCCCTATTATTGGGCCATCTCGCCTTACAATGATCTGATTATTTCGCCCCAGCTGAATACGAGGGTCGCGCCGTTTCTCAATCTCCGTTACCGTGAGCAATTCTATTCCGGCGCCATCGATATTCGAACCGGCTATACCTACGAGCAGGAATTCGACAGCCACACCAAGTTTGGGAACGATACCTCCAGAAGCTACATCCTGGCCAAGGGCGCGTTTCAGATCGACCCGCAATGGTTGGTGGGGTTCGGCGCCGAGCGGGTGACCGATCCGACCCTGTTCCACCGCTACTCGGTGACGCAAATCTACAGCGACCGCGGCCCGTTTCCCACCGATACCGACCGGCTGATTTCTCAGGTCTACGCCAACCGCATGGATCGGCAGTCCTACTTCTCCATCGGCGCCTTAAGCTTCCAGTCCCTACGCGCGGCGGTGCTCGATACGGTCGGCCCGGACGGGGGCCTGACGGCCGGGAACGACTCCTTCGACACCAGCGCCTCGTTCCCAACGGCGACGCCGGTGGAAGAGCGATTTGATCCAAACTGGTCAGTGATCGGCGGGCGGGTCAGGTTTACGGGATCGGCGGTGACGCTGACCCGCAACAATCCGGTGATCGACACTACCGATCCCAACGGCCTGCTTCCGGCAGGCGCCCAGCCCTACAGCTATCACGGTACGGTGACGACCGCCCGCCCCACAGCGACGGCGACTGATCCCCTGACCTCCCTCACCTATCGAGACAGCCGGCGGGCCAGCGGAGAAGCCAACTGGCAGACCAACCTGACCTTCACCAGCGGCATTCGCATTCAGCCCTTCGCCGACGCCCGGTTCGATTATTTCTCGATCAACGATGGCCAGATCCAATCCGGCATCGCCAATGCGTTACGAGCCGCGCCGTCTACCGACAGCCGCAGCCTCGGCACCATCGGCGCCAATCTGAGCTGGCCCTTCATCAAACCGGTCGGACACGGCTCCTTGGTGATCGAGCCCCTGGTCCAACTCGTCTACGCCAACAACGTGAAGCTCAATCCGAACATTCCCAACGAGGACAGCGTCTCCTTCGAGTACGATGAGACCAACCTCTTCTCCATCAACCGCTTCTCCGGCTACGATCTGGCCGAAGGCGGCGCGCGGGCCAACGTCGGCATACGCGGCACCTTGGATTTGGCGAGCGACCGCAGCGCGAGCCTTTTGGTTGGTCGTACGTTCCGCACCCAGCCCGATTTGGTGTTTACGCCCCAGTCGGGTCTTCAAGGCACCTCCTCCGATTGGATCACGGCGGCGTCGGTCACCCCCATGGCGGGATTGACGGTCTTCAACAAAGCGCGTCTGGACGGCAATAATTGGAAGGTGAAACGTGAGGAGGCGGGCGCCAATTTTGGGTTCGGGCGCCTGTCCGCATCGGTGCGCTATGTTTACGAAGAGCAAGGCTTGGTTCAGGTGGATTGCACCGTGGGTCAGCTCACCCTCGGCTCCAACGGCGCGGCCCTTTGCCCTTCGCCGTTCGACGGGAGCTTGGTGGCGGAGGGCTCGTCCGTGGTCGGGCGAGTTGAAAACGCAGACATCACCGGAAGCTGGTTCTTCACCAAGCACTGGGGCGTCACCGCAAACGCCACTCACGATTTCGTCGGCTTTGAGACGAATAACAAGTTCAAGCCGGTGTGGCCCGTGGCTCAGCTTGGCTTGACCTATCAAGACGAGTGCATGCGCCTAGACTTGATCTACACCCACGACGAGACCTATAGCGCGACGATCGGTCCCTCAAATTCGATCGGCTTTCGCCTAACGCTCACCACATTGGGCGGTACACTAGGTCCCGCTTCCGGGAAGAACTCCCGCGAAGGGTCCCGATGAGCAATTTCGGCCCGGCGCCGTATAGGACGACGACTTTTATGAGTTTGGCCCAAAATCTGGTTCTCGGCGCGGCCGCCGTGTTGGCCGCATCCACGGTAGCAGCGGCGCAGACGCCCGACCTGGCGCCAGCCCCGGACGCAAAGGCCCCAGTGCGCGGCCAGCTCGGCGAAAGCGTGGCGGCGGTGGTGAACGACGAGGTGATCTCCAGCTACGATCTGCGTCAGCGGATGCTGCTCCTCCTCGTCACCAGCGGCGTGCAGCCCACAGAACAGAACGTGGCTGAAGTTCAAAAAGAAGCGCTCCGGGGTCTCGTGGACGAGCATTTGGAGATGCAAGAGATTCGCCACATCCAGGAAAAGCAAAAGGATCTGCATCTGGAGCCCACAGCTAAGGAGCTTGACGACCAGATTCAGGAGATGGCCCAGCAGAACAACATCAAGGCTGCACAGCTTCTCAGCACGCTGAAAAGCGCGGGCGTCGCGCCCGAAACCCTGCGCGAGCAACTCTCCGCGCAGATGGCCTGGCGCCATTACATGGGCGGTCGCTTCGGCTCATCCATTCGCATCGGTGACGAACAGATCGCGGCGGCGGAGGCGCGCGTCCTCTCATCAGCATCCAAATCGCAATACCTAGTCAGCGAAATCTTTATCGACGCCAGCCGCGTCGGCGGGCCGCAGCAGGCGATGGAGGGGGCCCAACAGTTGGTCGCACAGATCAAGCAGGGCGCCCCCTTCCAAGCTGTCGCGCGCCAGTTCTCCGCCCTGCCGACGGCCGCCAGCGGCGGTGACGCCGGATGGGAAGTCTCGGGCGAAATTCCGCCGGCGCTGGAATCGGTGCTGGAGGCCATGCGTCCCGGCCAGCTCTCGCCCCCTGTACCCGTCACCGAAGGCGTCTACGTGCTCCTGCTTCGGGACAAGCGCGCGGGATCGCATGCCACCCTGGTCAACTTGAAGCAAGCCGCGGTCAAGCTTCCTGCAGACCCGACGCCGGAACAAATTTCCGCCGCCCAAGCCAAGCTTGATACGCTGAAGGGGCAATTCACAAGCTGCGCCGCCCTAGACGAGCAGGCGCACAAGATCGAGGGCGTGGTGGCGGGCGACCTCGGCGATGCGGACCTGTCGGACCTATCGCCCGATTTTAAACGAGTCGTCGATACTTTGAAGGTTGGTGAGATCGGCGGCCCCGTTCGCACCAAAGCAGGGCTCCACCTCGTGGCGCTCTGTGCGCGTCGCGCATCCGGCGTTCAACAAGCCTCAAAGGAAGAGGTTGAAAACCGGCTCTATGGCGAACAACTTTCGATGGTGGCGCGCCGCTTCCTGCGGGACTTGCACAATTCGGCGACGATCGAGAGCCGGTGACTCCGGCGACGGGCAAACTACGCCCCCTCGCGCTGAGCCTGGGTGATCCTGCCGGAATAGGGCCTGAAATCACCGTGAAAGCTTGGCGCGCCCTGCGCCACGAAGGCCCGTCCTTCATGGTGGTGGGAGATTATGACGCCATTGTCGCTGCGGCCGGCGTGCAGCGCGGCGCGGTGGCGCGCCGCGTCGGCGGGCCGGATGAGGCCGCTTTCGTCTTCCATGATGCTCTTCCGGTGCTCGACAGTCCTCTGCTAAGCCCCGTAGTGGCCGGAAAGCCATCGTCCAGCTACGCCGCCGCTGTGATCCGCTGGATTGAGACCGGCGCGGGCTTGGCGCTTTCCGGCGCCGTCTCCGGCCTTGTCACCGCTCCCATCGCTAAGGCGCCGCTCTACAACGCCGGCTTCAAGTTCCCAGGGCACACCGAATTTCTAGCCGAACTCACGTCCGGTGCGCTGCACGAAGAAGACCGCCGTCCGGTGATGATGCTGACGGCCAAGGATTTGCGGGTGGTGTTAACGTCTATCCATCTCTCTCTCAGCGACGCTGTGCGGAGCGTGAACTTCGACGCCATCATCAAGACGGGCCTTGTCACGGCGGCCGCACTGCGAAGAGATTTCGCTATTCCCCGTCCTCGCCTCGCCATTGCCGCCCTGAACCCCCACGCCGGGGAAAGCGGCGCGTTAGGCCGTGAGGAAATTGATATCATCAACCCAGCCGCCGCGCGGCTTCGCGAACTGGGCGTCTCCTGCGGTGACGCTAAGCCCGCCGACACCCTCTTCCACGACGACGCCCGCCAGACCTATGACGCGGTGATCTGCCTCTATCACGATCAAGCGCTCATCCCGGTGAAGACGGTGGATTTCTGGGGCGGGGTCAACGTCACTCTCGGCCTGCCCATCGTGCGAACCTCCCCGGACCACGGGGTCGGGTTCGACATCGCGGGGCGAGGGTTGGCTCGGGCAGAAAGTCTTATCGCCGCGGTGCGCCTTGCCGGGGAGATCGCCGCGCGCCGGGACGCCGCGCGCGCGCCTGGCCGCTGAGTGTCTGTCGCCGACCTGCCGCCGCTGCGCGAACTGCTGAACGCGCATGACCTCCTCGCCGACAAACGGTTCGGTCAGCACTTCCTTTTAGATCTCAATTTGACGCGCAAGATCGCCAGGGTGGCGGACCCCCTGGCGGGCTGCGCTGTAATCGAGATCGGCGCCGGCCCTGGTGGCTTGACCCGTGCGCTCCTGGAATGCGGCGCCAGCCATGTGATCGCCATCGAAAAGGACCCCCGCTTCATACCGCTCCTGAACGCGGTGGCGGAAGCCGCTAACGGCCGGCTTACGGTGATCGAAGGCGATGCTTTGAAGATCGATGAAGCCGCCTTGATCGCCACCCATGCCCCAGGGCTTCAGCCCAAGATTGTCGCCAATCTGCCTTACAACGTCGGCACGCCCTTGCTTATCCGCTGGCTAACCGGCCCGTTCACACCGGCGTCTATGACGTTGATGTTCCAGAAAGAGGTGGCTGAACGGATCGCCGCCCCCGTCGGCGCCGACGAATATGGGCGTCTATCCGTATTGGCGCAGGCGCTGGCGGACACGCGGGTCGCCATGACCCTGCCTGCCCGGGCCTTCACGCCGCCGCCGAAGGTTGATTCGGCCGTCGCTTTCCTGGCGCACCGCGCCGACAGGCCGTCCGAGGAAATGATCACCATGCTGGAGCGCATCACCGCCGCTGCGTTTGGTCAGCGACGAAAGATGCTGCGCTCAAGCCTCAAGTCCGTCGGCGGCGAGGCGCTCTGTTTAAGAGCGGAAGTTGATCCAAGCGCCAGGGCCGAAACCATCGACGTGGCAGGTTTCCTAAGGCTCGCCGAAGCCAGTTTCTAGGTCGGCTCGTCGAGAAGCGCCTGGACAACGGTCTCCACCCACGGATTGCGAGATCGCCTCAATCGCTCTGCATGGAAAACGTGGGCCAGTTCGGAATAGGCGCGGTCAAAATCCTCATTCAGGATCACGTAGTCGAAGCTCTCCCAGAGCGAGACTTCGTCCTTGGCGCGGGCGATCCGCTTCCTGATCGTCTCATCCGAATCTTGAGAGCGAGCGTGAAGGCGGCGGCTCATTTCGGCGATGGAAGGTGGCAGAACGTAGACGGTCACCGAATCTGCCGGCGCCTCAGCCTGGATTTTCATCGCCCCCTGGTAGTCGATGTCGAAGAGGATGCTTTCGCCCCGCTCCAGCGCCGCCATGATCGGCGCCCTGGGGCTGCCGTAGCGGTGCTCATAAACCTCCGCCCATTCCAAAAAAGCGTCCCCGTCCACCATCGCATCGAAGTCCTCGCGGCCGACGAAATGATAGTCCCGCCCCTCGCGCTCCCCTGGTCGGGGGGGGCGGGTAGTGGCGGAGATGGAGAGGTGCAGGTCAGGGTGATCGGACACCAGGCGTCGGGTTAGGGAGGTCTTGCCAACGCCGGAGGGGGCGACGATCATCATCATCAAACCCCGGCGATGACGCTCGTCACTCGACATTCTGAACCTGTTCGCGAAACTGCTCTATCACGGCTTTCAGGTCCAAACCCTTCGCGGTCAAGGCTGAAAGGGCGGATTTGGAACAGAGGGTGTTGGCCTCGCGCATGAATTCCTGGGTGAGGAAATCGAGCTTGCGGCCAACTGCGCCAGTGGCGGCGAGCAGGGTTCGAGCGGCGTCCGCGTGGACGCGCAGGCGGTCGAGTTCCTCCCGCACATCGGCTTTGGCCGCCATCAGCGCCGCTTCCTGAATGATGCGGTCCTCGAGATCGACGCGGTCGGACAGCAGCTCGGCGATCCGTTTAGTGAAACGCTCCTTCAGGATCGCCGGCTGGGCGGCGGCGTCCTTTTCAGCGACGGAGGTCACAGCGTCGATGCGATCGACCAAGCCGCCAAGCACGCCGGCGAGGGCTGCGCCCTCTCCGCGCCGCGCAGCTTTAAGGTCGTTAAACGCCTCTGTGAGGCTTGCCACCATGGCCTGCTCCACCTCCGCCCATATGTCTGCGTCCTCTTCCTCCTCGCCGGTCTCCATCACGCCGCGCAGGCTCAAAAGGCCGTCGAAGCGAGGTTCGGCCACACCGCCCCGATCCACATAGGACCGGGCCGTTTGGATCAACCGCTCTAATTCGTCGGTATTGATGCGAAGGCGGCCTTGCGTCTCCGCTCGCTTGGATGTGAGGCTGACTGTGATTTGGCCGCGAGAGAAACGCGCCTGCGCCGCCTCCCGGGCCCCGCGCTCTAGGTTTTCGAAGCCGGGCGGGCCGCGAAACCGCACCTCCAGTCCCCGGCCGTTCACCGAGCGGGCCTCGACCACCCAACTCCAGGCGTCGTATGCGCCCTCACTGCGGGAAAATCCTCTCATGCCCGAGATCGACATAGTCAGCGGTGCTCTGTGGGCGGCGGCGGAACGGCCGTCGTCGTCGCCTGCTGGCGATCCTTTTCGATCTGCCGCCAGCGGGCGACATTTTGAGCCTGCTCTTCGTAAGTGGCCGCAAAAATATGCCCGCCTGTGCCGTCGGCGACGAAGTAAAGATCATTAGTGTCCGGCGGATCCATGACTGCGGCGAGAGAGGCTCGGCCCGGATTTCCAATCGGGCCGGGGGGCAGGCCCGCGACCACGTAGGTGTTGTAGGGGTTTGGCGCCAAAAGTTCGGACTCGCGAATACCTCGCCCCAGGGGAAGGCCGCCCGTGATGCCATAGATTACAGTGGGATCGGCCTGAAGCTTCATCCCAAGGCGCAGCCGGTTAACGTAGACGGCCGCCACCCGCGGTCGCTCGCTCGGCAAAGCCGTCTCCTTCTCCACGATTGAGGCCAGGGTCACCGCCTCGTCCACGGTGCCGATCGGCTGGCCGGGCTTATGGTGAGCCCAAAGTTCGCCCACCACTCGATCGCGGGCGTCCATCATCTTCTGCAGCACGGCGGAACGCTGCTCGCCTCGAGTCACATCATAGGTTTCGGGCAGGATCGATCCTTCCGGCGGCGTCGGAATCTGGCCGACCAGCACATCCGAAGCGTTGATCAAGTCCACCGCCTGCTGGGAAGTCAGCCCCTCGGCGATCGTGATGCGGTGATGCACGATGTCGCCGGTGCGAATTTTGCGCACCACCTGGGCGAGGGACGCCTCTGACGGGAAGGCGTATTCGCCGGCCTTAAGCCTGGGCGCCGCGCGGGTGATCTCGGCGGCGGCGATGAATAGGGCGGCGGAGCGCACCACCCCCGCTTGCGCCAGATCAGCGGCGATTTCCGAGACGCTGGCGCCTTTGCGGAAGATGACCGTAGTGGCGGCGCCTGCGCGCGCCTTAGGACCCGCTGATTCATAACCCCAAACAGAAACCAGCAACGAGACCAGACCAATAACCGTGAAGGTGACGATGCCGCTCACGAGACTCTGCAACCACCGCCGCCGAGGCCGATCGTCGTAGAAGTCATCTCGCGGCGGCACGGCCGTCTATTCGGGCTTGGTCAAGACAATGCAGGCATTGGTGCCGCCGAAGCCAAAACTATTGGAGACCGCCACATCCACCTTCCGCTTCCTCGCCACATTCGGCACGAGGTCGATCTTGGTGTCCACGTCCGGATTATCAAGATTGATGGTGGGGGGCACGATCTGGTCGCGTAGGGCCAGCATGGCCAAGATGGCCTCGATCGCCCCCGCCGCACCCAGTAAATGCCCCGTCATCGACTTGGTTGATGACATGGAGACGTTCGGGGCGTGATCGCCCAAGAGTCGTTCCACGGCGGCGAGTTCGATTCCATCGGCCATGGTGGATGTGCCGTGGGCGTTGATATAGTCAATGTCGGAAGGCGTTAGCCCTGCATCCTTCAGCGCTGCCTTCATCGCCCTTTGGCCGCCATTACCGTCTTCAACCGGGGCGGTGATGTGGTAGGCGTCCCCGGAGAGACCGTAGCCCTTCACCTCGGCGTAGATTTTTGCGCCCCGCGCCTTGGCGTGCTCGTACTCCTCGACCACCACCACGCCTGCGCCCTCGCCCATGATGAAGCCGTCGCGGTCCTTGTCGTAGGGACGAGAGGCCTTCTCCGGCGCGTCGTTGTACTTGGTCACCATGGCGCGGCAGGCGACGAAGCCAGCGATGCCGAGCTTGCAGACCGCCGCCTCCGCGCCGCCAGCGATCATCACGTCGGCATCGCCGTAACGGATGATCCGCGCCGCATCGCCGATGGCGTGGGCGCCGGTAGCGCAGGCGGTGACCACTGAGTGATTCGGCCCTTTGAAGCCATAACGAATCGAGACGTGGCCAGACGCCAAATTGATCAGGGCGGAAGGGATAAAAAATGGGCTGATCCGACGCGGTCCCTTTTCCGCCAGTTCGATGGAGGTGTCGGCAATGGTGTTGAGCCCGCCAATGCCGGAGCCGATGATGACGCCGGTGCGCTCCCGCTCGTGCTCGTCTTCCGGCGTCCAGCCTGCGTCTTTCACCGCTTCGTCGGCGGCGGCTATCGCATAGAGGATGAAGTCATCCACACGGCGGCGATCCTTAGGCGAGAGCGTCTGGTCAGGATCGAACGAGCCTTCCACATCCGGTCCGCCCCCGCCGCGTCCATCCACCCGCGGCACCTCGCAGGCGATCTGGCAACCATAGTCGGTGGGGTCGAAGGCGGTGATCCGGCCGGCGCCGGACATGCCCGCCAGGATGTTCTTCCACGTCACATCCACGCCCGAGCCGAGCGGGGTGAGGAGACCAATGCCGGTGATGACGACGCGACGCATACGAAGCTCCCTCATCGGAACGACCCGACGCCCGGTTCTTTAGCGCCTAAGTTAGGCCTAAAGGCGCGATCCGGTAGAGATGATCGCGTGGGCGACGTAGTCCTAGACCGCTTACGCGCCCAGACGTTCCGAAATGAACTTCACCGCGTCGCCAACGGTTTGGATGTGTTCAGCGGCGTCGTCGGGGATTTCGATGTCGAATTCTTCTTCAAAGGCCATCACCAGTTCGACATTGTCGAGGCTGTCCGCACCAAGATCGTCGATAAAGCTGGCTTTTTCGGTCACCTTCTCCGGGTCGGCGTCAAGGTGCTCGATCACGATCTTGCGCACGCGTTCGAGGGTGTCGGACATGCTTATAGCCTTCTGGTTATTGATGGGCGAAACGATAGTTCGCTTCGCCGCAAAGAGTTGCACCGGACTAACAAGGTCCGCACGCTTCGGCAAGGCCGCTAAGCCTTGTGATTTCAGGTCGAGTGACGCCTATCACGTTCTTTTTGGCCAGGCCAGTCGCCGAGACGCTCGTCAGATCATCGCCATGCCGCCGTTCACGTGCAAGGTCTGCCCGGTAACATAGGCGCCCTCGTCGCTGGCGAAATAGATGCAGGCCGCGGCGATGTCCGCCCCCTGCCCAAGCCGTCCCGCCGGGATGCGACCGAGGATGCCGGCGCGCTGTTGTTCGTTCAAGGCGTCAGTCATGGGGCTGGCGATAAAGCCGGGCGCGATGCAGTTCACCGTCACGCCTCGCGAGGCCACTTCGGCCGCCATGGACTTGGAGAAGCCGATCATACCGGCTTTGGACGCCGCATAGTTTGCCTGCCCCGGATTGCCGGTGACGCCCACCACCGAGGTGATGCCGATGATGCGGCCGTTCCGGCGCTTGAACATGCCCTTCAGCGCGGCGCGGGAGAGGCGAAAGTAGCTTTCCAGATTGATCCTAAGGACGCTCTCGAAGTCGTCGTCCTTCATGCGCAGAAGCAGTCCGTCCTTGGTGACGCCAGCATTGGCGACAAGGATGTGCAGTTCGCCGGCTTCGGCTTCGGCCTTGGCGACCAGGCCGTCCACGTCCTCGGCTTTGGAAAGATTGGCGGTGACGACACTGGCCCGCTCGCCCAGTTCACCTTGCAGCGTCTTCAGCGCCTCCTCGCGGGTCCCAGAGAGCACTACATGGGCGCCCTGGGCGTGCAGGCCTCGCGCGATGCCGCCGCCGATGCCGCCGGATGCGCCGGTCACGAGGGCGGTTTTGCCGGTCAGATCGAACATCTTCAGCTCCTTAAAGAGATGCCGCGAACATTTCGAGGTCCGCCGGCGTGTTCAGCGCCACGCCCCCGGCGTCTGGCGAGATGCGCTTGGCTATGCCGGTGAGCACCTTTCCGGCTCCGGCTTCGGCGAAGCGGGTCACTCCACCGATCTCTGACAGCCACAGCATGCTTTCGCGCCAGCGTACTCGACCGGTCACCTGTTCCACCAGGAGGGTGCGAATCACTTCGGGATCGAGGGTCGGGCGGGCGGTCACGTTCGCCACCAAGGGGGCCTTGGGCGCCAAAATGGTTGTTTCGGCCAAGGCCCGCGCCATCTCCTCGGCGGCGGGCTGCATCAGGGGGCAATGGAATGGAGCGGAGACGTTCAGGGGAATGGCCCGAGCGCCGAGCGCCTTGGCCTTTTCGATGGCGCGGTCCACCGCCGCCTTAGCGCCTGAAATCACCACGTTGCCGGCGTTATTGTCGTTGGCGACGACGCATACGCCAACCTGAGCGCCCGCCGCCGCCGCGGCCTCCGCCAAGGCCACATCCGCCTTCGGGCCAATTAGGGACGCCATCGCCCCTTCGCCCACCGGCACGGCGCGCTGCATAGCTTGGCCACGCAGTTTCAAGAGTTTGGCGGCATCGGTCAGGGTCAGGGCCTCGGCGGCGGCGAGAGCGGAGTATTCGCCAAGCGAGTGGCCGGCGACGAAGGCGGCTTTTTCGATCCCGACCCCGAACTCGGCTCTAAGGGTGCGGATAACAGCCAAGCTTACCGCCATCAGGGCGGGTTGAGCGTTTTCGGTAAGCGTAAGTTGATCCTCGGGCCCTTCGCACATTAGACGAAACAGATGCTGGTCTAGCGCCCCGTCGATCTCCTGAAACACCTCCCGCGCAGCGGTAAAGGCTTCGGCCAGGGCTTCGCCCATACCAATGGCTTGGCTGCCCTGGCCGGGAAAAAGGAATGCGAGGCTCATATCAGCCCTTCTTGTTTTCTGGCTGGTAGCTCTTTGATGGCGGGAGGGTTAGGCGAAAGCGATCCGTGCGGCAAGCGTGGGCGCCTCGCTTGGGAGCGCCTATATTGGGTCAAGTTCAGACTTCGAGGAGCGCGCTATGACCGATGTCGCCCAGGCCGACGCAAAGACTTTCTCATCCGGCTACGACCTGACTCCGCCGAACGCCGAAGAACGCAAGGTTCTGGAAGCTTCCTTGACCCGGGAAGAAGCCGACGTGCTGTTGCATCACGGCACCGAAGCCGCCTTCTGCGGCGGCCTTCTCAACAACAAGACGGACGGCGCCTATTGCTGCCGCCTTTGCGGCCTGCCGCTGTTCCGCGCCAAGACCAAGTTCGAGAGCGGCACCGGCTGGCCGAGCTTCTATGCGCCGTTCGATGAGGCGCATGTGAAGGCCATCCGCGACACCTCCTACGGCATGGTGCGGATCGAGACCCAATGCGCCCGCTGCGACTCCCATCAGGGACACGTCTTCCCCGACGGCCCGGCGCCGACGCGGCTGCGCTACTGCATTAATTCAATCTCGCTGAGCTTCGTCCGCAACGGCGAGCCCTTGCCCGATCCATTGCATCGGGGCGATCCGCCGGTCACAGGCGCATAAAGACCCCGCGCTCGCACAAAAAAGACAGCTGAGTCGACCGTCCTGCTTGGAGCGCGCGCGGGCTCTGGTTAGGATGACAAGTCAGTAGGGGTATGCAGATGCGTCGTGTTCTTTCGGCTTTCGCCATCGCTTTGGCGCTCGCGGCCTGCGGCAACGCGCACGGGGGAGACAATCGCACCGGCGACGGTCTTCCGGCCGCGCCCACTCAATAAACTGACAAAGTTGGGGGAGCCGAAACGCCTCCCCATTCCGATCAATAATGGTGATGGTGACGATAGTAGTGGCGCTGATGCCGACGCCAGTGACGTCCGCCTTTGGTGACCTCATGCCCGGTCACAGCACCAACCCCCGCGCCGATCACCGCGCCGACAGGGCCGCCGACCACCGCGCCAGCGACGGCGCCGGTCGCCGCACCCGCTACAACGCCTTTATGAGTCGCGGACGCTGTCGTCGCCGCGCCCAGCGCCAAGATGGCCGCGGCTGCAGCCGCTAAAATCGATTTCATTGCGGGGTCTCCATCATGACCGAGATCTATTCCGACCGTTGGGGATAGAGACACCTGGAAACGGCTAAGGTTCCGATCCGCCTTAGAGCGGGATATTGTCGTGTTTTTTCCAGGGGTTCTGAAGGTGCTTGCCTTTAAGCGACTTCAGCGCGCGGATCAGCCGCTTGCGGGTGCCGTGGGGCATGATCACGTCGTCGATGTAGCCACGGCTGGCGGCGACGAAGGGGTTGGCGAAGCGAGCCTTGTATTCAGCTTCCCTAGCGGCCAGAGCCTTCGGGTCCTTGGCCTCGGCGCGGAAGATGATCTCCACCGCCCCCTTGGCGCCCATCACCGCGATCTCGGCCGTGGGCCAGGCGTAGTTAAAATCGCCGCGAAGGTGCTTTGAGCTCATCACATCATAAGCGCCGCCATAAGCCTTGCGGGTGATCAGGGTGATCTTCGGAACCGTGGCCTCGGCGTAGGCGAACAGGAGCTTGGCGCCGTGCTTGATCAGGCCGCCGTACTCCTGCTTGGTCCCCGGCATGAAGCCCGGCACGTCCACGAAGGTGATGATCGGGATGGAGAAGGCGTCGCAAAACCGCACGAAGCGCGCGCCCTTCCTGCTGGAATCGATGTCCAGAACCCCCGCCAGCACCTGCGGCTGGTTGGCGATCAGGCCGATGGTGGCGCCGTCCAGCCGCGCGAAACCGGTGATGATGTTCTTGGCGAAGTCCGGGGAAATCTCGAAGAAATCCGCCTCGTCCAC
>CAXTHJ010000056.1:0-6152 GCA_964243985.1 uncultured Caulobacteraceae bacterium
GGCAAGGACGGTCGCATCACCAAGGGTGACGCCCTGGCCGCTGTGGACAGCAAGGCCGCGACGCCCGAACCCGCCGCCGCGCCGGTTGCCGGCCCCGCCCCTGCGGCTCCTGCGGCCGAACCTGCCGCGCCCCGCGCCTTGGGCGATCGGGAAGAGCGGGTGCGGATGTCACGCCTGCGCCAGACCATCGCCAAGCGGCTGAAGGAGGCGCAGAACACCGCCGCCATGCTCACCACCTTCAACGAGGTGGACATGACCGCCGTGATGGCGCTCCGCAATCAATACAAGGATGCTTTCGAAAAGCGTCACGGCGTCAAGCTCGGCTTCATGTCCTTCTTCGTGAAGGCCTGCATCGCCGCCCTGAAGGACGTGCCCGCCGTGAACGCAGAGATCGATGGCCAGGATCTCGTCTACAAGAACCACTATGACATCGGCATCGCCGTCGGCACCGAAAAGGGCTTGGTGGTGCCGGTGGTGCGGGACGCCGACGCCCTCAGCCTCGCCGGCATCGAGAAGGCTATCGGCGCCCTCGGCAAGAAGGCCCGCGACGGCCAACTGGCCATCGAGGACCTGCAGGGCGGCACCTTCTCCATCACCAACGGCGGCATCTACGGCTCCTTGATGTCCACCCCGATCCTGAACGCCCCCCAGTCTGGCATCCTCGGCATGCACGCCATCAAGGAACGGCCCATGGTGGTCGGCGGCAAGATCGAAATCCGCCCGATGATGTACCTCGCCCTCAGCTACGACCACCGCGTGGTGGACGGCAAGGAAGCGGTGACCTTCCTGGTCGCGGTAAAAGACCTGGTGGAAGATCCACAACGGCTGGTTCTGGACCTCTAGGCGCGGCGGCTTCGCTAATTTATTGAATTTGTACGCGTAGAAACCGCTCACGGGTTGAGCGGCCTTTTCAGCTCGGCGCGTTAAGCTTAGCCTTCCGCGAAACGGCGCCCCGCAAGGGGCGGCTCTTCCTGGGGGGTTCACAATGGCGTTGATTCGCTGGATTTTGGCGTTGGTGACGATCGCCTATGCCCTGTTCAACGCCATCGCGCCGGTCTCCACCCTGCTCTACAAGCTGCAGACGGACTGGCCACAAGGCTGGGCGACGCTGCAGAAGTCCCTCTCCTTCCCGACCTTCAGCATGGGCGGCGCCGGGACCAATCGGTTCGCCCTCCTTATGGACGCCACCAACTGGCTGCAGGTGGCCATGTGGCTTTTGGCGGACATACTCTACATCGCCTCCGGGTTCCGCATGATGGGGTCAAAGTCTAAGGGGGCGGCGCCGGTGTTCGCCGTGGCTCTGCTGCTGGACGTAGCCACCTGGCTGACCTTCAAGCGGATGCCGATCTACGACGCCACCTTTTCCGCCAACGATCAGCAGCAGACGCTGGTGCTCTTCGCCGTTGTGGCGGGCCTGGGCGTCCTGATCTTCCTCACCGGCTCGAACCGTAGGTCCCGCGCCCGTCTGCAGCCCGCCGTCCTGATGGAGTAGGCCGAAGTTTCGCCAGACGGCGATTGATTTCCCGCCGGTCATGATTAGGTTCCGCTCACCTTTACTGAGCTTCCTGAGGTGCGAGCCGCTATCCGCCTGAAGGGCTCGCTTCCGGAGCGTTTTTCAATGCCGCAGTACGACGTCGTCATCATCGGAGGCGGCCCCGGTGGGTACAACGCGGCGATCCGCGCGGGTCAGCTCGGGCTGAAGGTCGCCTGTGTCGAGAAGCGCAAGACCCTGGGCGGCACCTGCCTGAACGTCGGCTGCATCCCCTCCAAGGCGCTCCTGAACGCCTCGCATATGTTCGACGAAGCAAAAACAGGCTTCGCATCCCTCGGCATCAAGGTCGATCCGCAGCTCGACCTGCCGCAGATGCTCAAGCAGAAGGATGACAGCGTCGTCACCCTGACTAAGGGCGTCGAATTTCTATTCAAGAAGAACAAGGTGGATTGGATCAAGGGCGCGGGGTCCATCACTGCGCCCGGAAAGGTGCTGGTTAGGGCCGAGGACGGGGTCGAGACCACCATCGACGCCAGGAACATCGTCATCGCCACCGGCTCCGAGCCCTCAAAGCTCCCCGGCGTGGAGGTGGATCAGAAGCGTATCGTCGATTCCACCGGCGCCTTGGCGCTCACGCCGGTGCCCAAGAAGCTGGTGGTGATCGGGGCCGGCATCATCGGGTTGGAGCTGGGCTCGGTGTGGCGGCGCCTCGGCGCGGAGGTCGAGGTGATCGAGTTCCTGGACCGCGCCATTCCCGGCGCCGACGGCGAGATCGCCGCCGCCTTCCAGCGCTCCCTCACCAAACAGGGGATCAAGTTCCGCCTCTCCACCAAGGTCACCGGCGCCAAAAAGGCGAAGGACGGCGTGGTGCTCACCGTCGAGCCCGTGCCCGGCGGCGCGGCGGAAGCAGTGGCGGCGGATGTGGTGCTGGTGGCCGTTGGCCGCCGTCCCTTCACCGACGGCCTCGGCCTGGAAACCGTCGGCGTCTCCATGGACAAGCGCGGCTTCATCGACACCGACCACTATAAGACCTCCGCGCCGGGCGTTTGGGCCATCGGCGACGTCACCCATGGTCCCATGCTGGCGCACAAGGCCGAAGATGAGGCGGTGGCCTGCATCGAACTGATCGCCGGCAAGGCCGGGCACGTGAACTACGACGTGATCCCCGGCGTGATCTATACCGCGCCGGAGGTGGCCTGGGTCGGCAAGACCGAGGAAGAGCTGAAGGCCGCAGGCGTCAAATACAAGGTCGGCAAATTCCCCTTCACCGCCAACGCCCGCGCCAAGGTGAACCACGAGGCGGAGGGCTTCGTGAAGGTTTTGGCCGACGCCGTCACCGATCGCATCCTCGGCGCGCACATGATTGGGCCTGAGGTCGGGGACATGATCTCCGAATACTGCGTGGCCATGGAGTTCGGCGGCGCCTCGGAAGACGTGGCCCGCACCTGCCACCCACACCCCACCCGCTCCGAAGCCCTGCGCCAGGCGGCGATGGGGGTGGAGGGGTGGACGATGCAGGCCTGATCACCGACGCCGCGCCGAAGCGGGCGTTAAATGTTTAAGTTGGCGCTTTTAAGCCCCGTCAACTGTCAGGTCGGGTGAGCGGCGAGGAGCGAGCGGACGCGATCGGCGTCTGTGCTGGTGGCGGGGTTGTAGACGATCATGCCCAGCTCCGGCCTGCCGTCAACGGCGAAGGCGGAAAATTCGAGCTGGAGCACGCCGAGTTCAGGATGATGGATGCGCTTGACGCCTTCGCTGTGCGCATTGACGTCGTTGGCCCGCCACATTGCCTCGAACTCCGGGCTGAGTTGGGAGAGCTCGTCGACCAGCCGCGCGGTCTCTTCCGAGGCGCCGGCCCGCAAGGCGTCCGCCCTGAATGCGCCCACCACAAAGCGGGCGACGCTGCTCCAGTCCTCCTGGACCGCCCGGACCCGCGCGTCTGAAAACATTATGCGAAGGATGTTGCGATTGTTCGGCGGAAGCTTGGCGTAATCCATCAGGACCACGGCGGCGGCGCGGTTCCAGGCGATCACGTCCCAAGTGGCGTTCTTGATGATCGCCGGGCTGATCTCCAGCGCGTCGAGCAAGCGTTGGAGACGAGGCGTCACGCCATTTACCTCCTTGTAGCGGACCTCCGGCGGTCGACCCAGAGCCAGCATGAAGAGATGCTCGCGCTCGGGCTCGGTCAGCATCATCCCGGCGGCGATGCGGTCCAGCACATCGGCCGAAGGCGCGCCGCCCCGGCCCTGCTCCAGCCATGTGTACCAGGTCGGGCTAATGTTGGCGCGCTGAGCCACCTCCTCGCGGCGGAGGCCCGGTGTGCGTCTCCGCCCCCCGGAGAATCCAAAGGTGGCGGGATCCAGCCGGGTACGGCGATCCTTGAGAAAGCTTCCAAGGCCTTTGGACGTTTCGAGAGACATGAGGTCCTAGTAAAATCTATACCATGATGAACTCACCACTATAACAGGACGAACGAGGTGACTAGATAGCTCACAATCCTAAATTGGAGCTCTCCCCATGCGTATATTCCTCACCGGCGCCACCGGCTTCATCGGTTCGCACCTTTTGCCTGAACTTCTCGGCGCCGGGCATCAGGTGGTTGGCGTCACGCGATCGGACACTGGAGCGAAGGCGCTCGCCGACGCCGGCGCGGAGCCGTACCGCGGCACGTTGGAGGACCCGGAAGGCCTTGGCGCCGGAGCGGCTCAGGCGGACGCGGTCATCCACACCGCCTTCGACCACGACTTCTCCAACTTCATGGCCAACTGCGAGAAGGACCGGCACGTGATCCGAGCGCTGGGCGAGGCGCTTATAGGCTCAGATCGCCCGCTCCTCATCACCTCGGGCACCGGCATGGGCAGCGCAGGGCCCGGGCGACTCGCGACCGAAGACGTGATCGACACCCATAACCACAATCCTCGCGTGGCGTCGGAGCTGGCGGGCGCCGAGATGCTGGCCGCCGGAGTCAAGGTGCTGGTGATGCGCCTTCCCCAGGTGCACGACACGCGCAAACAGGGGCTGGTCTCACCGTTGATCGACGTCGCCCGGGAAAAGGGCGTGTCCGCCTACATAGGTGAAGGCCATAACGGCTGGCCGGCGGCGCACGTTTCCGATGTCGCCCTGCTCTACCGGCTGGCGATCGAGCAGGGCCAAGCCGGCGAGCGCTTCAACGCGGTGGCCGAAGAAGCGGTTTCAGCCCGGGACATCGCCACCGTCGTTGGGGCCGGTCTCGGCGTGCCAGTGGTCAGCCTTTCGCCGGAGCAGGCGGCCGAGCACTTCGGATGGCTTGGAATGTTTGTGGGTATGGACCTGCCTGCATCCAGCGCCTGGACCCGCGAGCGGCTCGGTTGGGCCCCAAAGGGCCCTGGGCTGATCGCGGACCTTCAACGGATGGATTATAAAACGGCCGCCGCAGCCTAGCCGGCTCAACAGATCGTCACCGGCGCGACGTCTCAACCGCCTGCATAGCCGCCGACGATCGGCAGGATCTCCCCGGTGATGAAGCTCGATGTCTGCGCCGAGGCCAGGAAGACGTAGGCGGGGGCGATCTCTTCAGGCTGCGCCGGGCGCTTCATAGGCGTGTCGGCGCCGAACTGAGAAACCTCGGCCGCCTCCTTGTCTGTGGGATTGAGGGGCGTCCAGACCGGGCCGGGCGCCACGCAATTCACACGGATCGCCCGGCCGAGGAGGTTGGTGGACAGGGATTTGGTGAAGGCGTGGATGCCGCCCTTGGTCATGGAATAGTCCAGCAGATCCTTGTTGCCGACGAGGCCGGTGATCGAGCCCGTGTTGACGATGGCTGAGCCGGGCTTCATGTGCGGAACTGCCGCCTGCGCCATATGGAAATAGCCGTAAAGGTTGGTCTTCAGGGTGCGGTCGAAGTGCTCCTCAGTCAGCTCCTCGAAGGTCTTGGTGTGGACCTGGAAGGCGGCGTTGTTGACCAGCACGTCCACCCGGCCCCAGGCATCCACAACCTGTTGCACCGCATCGAAGCAGAACGAGCGGTCGCGCACGTCGCCGGAAACAACTATCGCCCGGCGACCTTCCTTCTCCACCGCCGTCTTCACCACATCGGCGTCCTCCGCCTCGTCCAGGTGAAGGATTGCCACGTCGGTGCCTTCGCGGGCGAACAGCACAGCGACCGAGCGGCCGATGCCGCTATCCGCGCCGGTGATGATGGCGATCTTGCCCTCGAGCTTGCCGGAGCCCTTGTAGAAGGGCGCGTCATAGAAAGGCTGAGGATCGAGATCGCTCTCGCGGCCGGGCTTCTGCTGATGTTGTTTGGGCATGGGCGGTTCGGGATAGGCGCGGGCGCCGGCCTGCACTGCCCCCTTGATCGGATCGCCGCCGCCGCCGGGTTCGGACCGCGCCACCTGATCCTGCACCTGGCGTTGTTCTTCCACCGCGCGCTGCGCGTCTTCTTTATACCGAGCGTCCATTTCATCCTCCTGTTTCAGAGGCCTAACGCGGCCGATTTAGGCTGGTTCGAGCTAAGCCATTGTTTTTTTTAAGCTCGCGGGTGCGCCTTGGCGTAGGTGGCGAGGAGCCCCGCGGCGTCCACCGCGGTGTATTTCTGCGTGGTGGAGAGGGAGGCGTGGCCCAAAAGCTCCTGGATCGCGCGCAGGTCCGCGCCCTCTTCCAACATGTGCGTTCCAAACGC
>CAXTHJ010000056.1:6162-18688 GCA_964243985.1 uncultured Caulobacteraceae bacterium
GGAGTGGCGGAGCGCGTGGGGCGTCGCGCGGTCCGGCAGGCCGAGGGCGCCGCGCAGCTTGGCCATGGTCGCCTGCACCTGGCGCGGGCTGAGCGCCCCGCCCCGCCTGGCGCGAAACAGGGGAAGTTCCGGCGAGAGGGCGAACGGCGCCTGGCGGACGTATTCATCCACCGCCTGGCGCACGGCGGGCAGCACCGGCGTGATGCGCGTCTTGCCGCCCTTGCCGGTGATGCGGATCGTTTCGCCCAGCGGCGCATCGGCGCGGGTGAGAGACAAGGCTTCAGAAATCCGCAGGCCGCAGCCGTAAAGCAGGGTCAGGACCGCCGCATCCCGCGCCGCCTCCCAGGGCTCCAGCGCCGTGTCCTCTCCGGCCTCTCGCAGCAGCCCACGAGCCTGATCCTCCGATACAGGGCGCGGCACGGTGGGCTTGATCTTTGGTCCCCGCACCAGCGCCACCGCCTCGTTGGCGATCCCAAGCCGCCGGTCGAGCCACTGGTGGAAGGCGCGCACGGCCGAGAGGTTCTGGCTGAGGGAACGGGGGGAAAGGCCCTTGCCGCCAGCGCCCTTGCCGTCCCCGCCCTGCCGCCGCGCCGCCAGGAAGGCGCGCACGTCGGCGGCGGAGACAGTCTTCAAGTCATCGGCCGTGAGGGCACCGCCCTGATGCCGCTCGAGGAAATCGAGGTAGGTGGCGACGCCGAAACGGTAGGATTCCAGGGTTCGGAGGGACGCGCGCCGCTCCTGGGCCAGATAGCTAATCCAGGCTTCGAGGGCGTCCTTGCCGGTCAACCCGCCGGCGGCCATCGCTCTGCGGTCCTCTCCACCACGCGGGCGAGGAAGGCGACCAGTTCCGCGCCCATGTCCGGCCGAAAGCCATCGGGATCGGCGGAGGCGAAGGCCAGGACCGCCTGTCGCCCGTCAGTCCAGATCGCCATGCGCACCAGGGCCACGGACTGCACCTCTTCCGCCGCCGCGCCAAACAACTCCTCGGCGGCGAAAGCAGGGCCTAGCCGCGCCAGGCCTTCGGGCCCCAGGATCACGTCGATAAAGGCGGAGGAGAGCGTGCGCCACCCGGCGGGCACCGGCCCCGGCCCTTCGGCGGCGATCACGCCGGCGATCAGGCCGAACCGCTCCGTCGCCGCCTCGTTCACCCGCCGCGCCAGATCGGCGTTGTTGCGCGCTTCCAGAAGGTCGACGATCACCGCGTGGGTCTCCGCCTGGGCGGCGAAATTGGCGCGGGCGATCTGTTCGATCTCCTGGCGGGCGGTGGATTCCCGGTCGCGGGCGGCTTCGAGCCGGGCGAGGGCGGCGGGGCCGAAGTCCACCACATTGGCGGCGATGGGACGCACGCCCAGCGCCCGCATCAGGCCCTCGTCGCCCCGGATCAGTTCCGGCTTGGCGATCAGGAGGTCCCGCACCCGGCCGAGGCCGAAGGGGATCTTCTCCGGCGCAGCCTGCGCCGGCTCCGGCTTCATTCCGCTTTCCGCCGCACCACTCACTGGAGCTCCGAATCAACGCATAAGGACAGGCGACCATAGAGTCCCAATCCCTCGCCAATGTTTCAAGCCCCAACAGGTTAACGCACGCTTGATCGGCAAGCGGATTTTGCGCGCGGCGCCGCCTCCGCTATGGATCAGGCATGACGACTCTCGCCGATTGCAGGACGCTGGACGCCGCCGATCCCCTGGCGTTCGCCCGCGCGCGCTTTAACCTGCCGCCCGGTGTGATCTACCTCGACGGCAATTCCCTCGGTGCTCTGCCGGCGTCGACCCCGGCTCGTTTGGCCAAGGTGGTGACGCAGGAGTGGGGCGACGGTCTGATCGGCAGCTGGAACTCGGCCGGCTGGATGGACCTGCCCCGCCGCCTCGGCGCCCGCATCGCCGCCTTGATCGGAGCTGAGGCGGACGAGGTGATCGCGGGGGATTCCACCAGCGTCTGCCTCTACAAGCTCGCCGCCGCCGCCACGGCGCTACGCCCCGACCGCCAGGTGGTGCTGTCTGAGCCCGGCAACTTCCCCACCGATCTCTATATCCTTCAAGGTCTTTGCGAGGCGAAAAGGCTGGAGCTTCGCACTGCCCCCGCCGATCACATCGCGGAGGCTTTGACGGACGAGGTGGCGGCGCTCGTCCTCACCCAAGTGCATTACAAGTCCGGCTCCATGCACGACATGGCGGCGCTCACCGCCAAAGCCCATGATGTCGGCGCCCTGACGATCTGGGACCTCAGCCATTCCGCTGGCGCCCTGCCGATCGACCTTAACGGCGTCGGGGCGGATTTCGCCGTCGGCTGCGGCTACAAGTATCTGAACGGCGGTCCCGGCGCGCCAGGCTACATGATGGTGGCGAAGCGGCATCAGCCGGCGGTGCGCCAACCCCTCAGCGGCTGGATCGGCCACGCCGCGCCCTTCGCCCTGGAAGACGCCTTTACCCCAGCGGACGGCATGACACGGATGCTGACCGGCACCCCCGCCGTGATCGGCCTCGCCGCCCTAGAGGAAGGGCTGAACACGTTCGAGGGCGTGGATATGGCGTCTGTGCGAGAGAAGTCCATGCACCTCGGCGACCTCTTCATCGCGCTGGTGGAGGAACGCCTGCCCGGCGTGTTCGACCTCGCCTGTTCTCGCGACAGCACGCGGCGGGGGAGCCAAGTCGCGCTTTGCCATCCCCAAGCCTACGCCATCGTTCAGGCCCTGATCGCCGCGGGCGTCGTGGGCGATTTCCGCGCGCCGGACGTGGCCCGGTTCGGCTTCACGCCCCTGTATCTCGGCTATGCCGACGTGTTCGAGGCGGTGGAGCGATTGGATACAGTGATGACGCAAGAGACGTGGCGCGAAACCCGCTTCAGCCAGCGCTTGGCGGTGACATGATGGCCGACGATCCTGCCACGTCCCGCAACGAATATGGCGCTCACTTAAAGCCCGACCTCAGTTATGGCGACTATCTTGGTCTCGACAAGCTTCTGGCGGCGCAGACGCCGCTTTCCGGCGATCACGACGAACTCCTCTTCATCGTCATTCACCAGGCGTCCGAGCTTTGGATGAAGCTCTCGCTGCACGAACTCACCGGCGCGCGAGACCGTATGCGGGCGGACGATCTCGGCTCGGCCCTGAAGATGATCGCCCGAGTCAGCCGCATCCAGGCGCAGATGATCCAGTCCTGGGACGTGCTCGCCACCATGACCCCGGCGGATTACCACCGCTTCCGCGCGTCGCTGGGGCAAAGCTCGGGCTTCCAGTCGTGGCAATACCGGGCGATGGAGTTCATCCTCGGCGCCAAGAACGGCGGAGCGCTTGGCGTCCACGAAACTGCGCCGGCGGTTCACGACGCGCTGTCGACCCTCCTGACCGAACCCAGCCTCTACGATCAGGCGCTGCGCCTCCTGGCCCGGCGCGGCATCGCGGTTCCGATATCGGCGCTGAGGCGCGACTTCAGCCTGCCATATCGGCCAGATGACGGCGTGGAGGCGGCGTGGCTCACCATCTACCGCGATCCCGCCGCCCATTGGGAGCTTTACGACCTGGCCGAAAAACTGGTGGACCTGGAGTTCCGCTTCCAGCAATGGCGCTTCGCCCACCTGAAAACGGTAGAGCGCATCATCGGCGGCAAACCGGGCACCGGCGGGACGGACGGAGTGGGCTACCTGGCGCGCGTGCTGGAGCAGCGGTTCTTCCCGGAGCTACTGAGCTTGCGGACAAAGCTTTGAACAATCCGCTCATCCCCGCGGAGGCGGGGACTCAGTTCTGTCTAGCGGATTGCATCGGTTCAAACCTGGGTCCCGCCTCCGCGGGGGATGAGCGGGAAAAGGCGTTACTTCCCCGCGGCCGTCAGGGCGTCCATCAGCTCCGGCACGATGGTCTTGTAGTCTCCGACCAAACCGTAGTCAGCCACCGCGAAGATCGGCGCATCGGCGTCCTTGTTGATGGCGACGATGATCTTGCTGTCCTTCATGCCGGCCAAGTGCTGGATCGCGCCGGAGATGCCGACGGCGATGTAGAGCTGCGGCGCCACCACCTTGCCGGTCTGACCGACCTGGTAGTCGTTCGGCGCATAGCCCGCATCCACCGCCGCGCGGGAGGCGCCAACGGCGGCGCCGAGCTTGTCGGCCAGGGGCTCGATGATCTTATGGAACTCCTCGGCCGAGCCCATGGCCCGGCCGCCGGAGACGACGATCTTTGCGCCGGCAAGTTCAGGACGGTCGGACTTCACCACTTCGTCGGAGACCCATTTGGCTTCATGGGCGCCCGCCGCGCCAGCGTCGACCTTCTCAACCGCTGCGGAACCGCCCTCGCCCACCGGTTGGAAGGCGGTAGGGCGGACGGTGATGACCTTCTTGGCGTCGGCGGATTGCACCGTCTCCAGCGCATTTCCGGCGTAGATTGGGCGGACGAAGGTATCGGCCGAGACTACCTCGATGATGTCGGTGATCTGGTTCACGTCCAGCTTGGCGGCGATGCGGGGGGCGTAGTTCTTGCCGGCCGAGGTGGCCGGGATCAGGATGGCGTCATAGCCATCGGCTAGCGCGATCACGCAGTCGGTGACCGCCTCGGCGACCTTGTGGCCGAGCGCCGGGCTCTCGGCCAACAGCACCTTGCGCACGCCCGCAAGCTTGGCGGCCTCATCGGCGGCCGCCTGCGCGCCTTCTCCCGCCACCAGAACGTCGATGTCGCTGGAGAGCTTCTGCGCGGCGGAAATGGTCTTGGCCGTACCGTCGCCCAAGGCTGTGTTGGTGTGGTCTGCAATGACGAGGACGGCCATCAGAGGGCTCCCGCTTCTTTGAGTTTGCTGACGAGTTCGGCCGCGCTTTCGACCTTGACGCCGCCGCCGCGCTTGGGCGGTTCGGTGACCTTCAGGACCTTCAAGGATTGCGCCACGTCCACGCCGTAGTCGGCGGGGGTCTTCTGCGCGATCTCCTTCTTCTTGGCCTTCATGATGTTGGGGAGGGACGCATAGCGGGGCTCGTTCAGGCGCAGGTCCGCGGTGATGACGGCGGGCAGGTCCACGTCCAGCACCTGCAGGCCGCCGTCGATCTCACGGGTGACGCTGGCCTTGTCACCGGTCACTTCCAGCTTGGAGGCGAAGGTGGCCTGCGGCCAATCCAGTAGGGCGGCCAGCATCTGGCCCACCGCATTATTGTCGCCGTCGATCGACTGCTTGCCCATGATGACCAGGCTCGGGCTCTCCTCGGCGATGACGGCCTTCAGCAGCTTGGCGACGGCCAGCGGCTCCACGTCCACCTCGGACAGGATGAGAATGCCGCGGTCTGCGCCGATCGCCAGCGCTGTGCGGATGGTCTCCTGGCACTGCTGCACGCCGATGGAGACCACCACGATCTCGGTCGCCACGCCCTTTTCCTTCAGGCGTACGGCCTCTTCGACGGCGATCTCGTCGAAGGGGTTCATGGACATCTTGACGTTGGCGAGATCGACGCCGGACTGGTCGGATTTCACCCGAACCTTCACATTATAGTCGATCACCCGCTTGACCGGGACCAGGACCTTCATCGGCATATTATCCTTTAGGCATCGCTTGATTTTCGCGGGCGGGCTGCATGCGCCGCAAAGAAGAAGATGCGGTATGATCGTTCAGGGGCTTCTTCAAACCCCTCCCCCTTCTGGCGTCAAGAGGGCGATGCGCTTGATCGGCGGTTGCGGGCGCAGCATAGAAGGCGGATGAACCGGTTTATTCAGCGCGTGATGATCGCGTTCGTGAGCGTCTTCGCCCTCTGCGTCGTGGCGGTGATCGTCTATGCCGTCTATTGGCAAGCGCCGGAGAAGCGCTGCGAGATGTTCGGCAACTGGTGGGATGCGAGCGACCGCGTCTGCGCCAAGCCAATCTTCCTGCCCAACATCACCCACCGGCCAATCGGATCGCCGAGGCTGAAGCCCGGCCAAGTGCAGATGCTGACGTCGCCGCGCTGAGGCGATCTTCTCTCCGCTCGTTTGGTCAGCGCGTCCCGCCAGGCGTCCACAGCACATCGCCCGCCCCCCGCCCGTTGGCCCAGCGGCACATGACGAACAGCAGGTCCGAGAGGCGGTTCAGGTACTTAAGCGCGGCGGGACTGACCGCCTCGCCCTCCTCGCTCGACAGCCGCACGGCGATCCGTTCGGCGCGGCGGCAGACGGTGCGGGCTAGGTGCAGGTGCGTCGCCAAGGGCGTGCCGCCCGGCAGGATGAAGCTCGTCAGCGGCGAAAGCTCAGCGTTCAGGAGGTCGATTTCCTGCTCCAGCCGGTCCACCTGACTATCGAGGATGCGCAGCGCCTCCCAACCGAGCGGCTTGCCCGGCCGCTCGGGCGTGGCGAGATCAGCGCCGAGGTCGAACAGCTCGTTCTGGATGCGGCCGAGCATGGCGTCCAGCTCACTCTCCCCGACGCCCGCCAATCGGGCGAGGCCCACCACGGCGTTCAGCTCGTCCACCGCGCCGTAGGCTTCCACGCGAAGGTCGAACTTATGCACTGTCTCCCCGGTGGCGAGCTTGGTCTGACCCTTGTCGCCGGTGCGGGTGTAGATGCGGTTCAAAGTCACCATACGCGGCCCGTTCAGCAGAAATACAAGACGGCGTTGCGCCAATAAAAGGCTGCAACAAAGCCCGACGTCTAATGATGGGCTTTGTAGATGAAGCCGATGGTGAGAAGCCCCACCGCCGCCGCCTGGGTCCACACCCGCCAGCGCATGAACTTATTGGAGTTCAGCCGGCTGTATTCCCCGCCCTTGGCCACCGAGAACAGGCCGAGCCCGAGGCTGACCACGACGCTGGCCATGGCGACGACGATTAGGATGTTGATGATCAGATCCATGGGGGAGATATATGGCGGATGGGGGTCGAGCGCTATCCCCACCCGCTCATCCCCGCGAAAGCGGGGACCGAGTCCTGTCCAGCGGAGTGCGCCGGCCCAAACCTGGGTCCCCGCGTCCGCGGGGATGAGCGGAGTTGGTTAGACCTCTAAAGCCCCGAACCCCCCGCCGCCGGGCGTTTCGACCACGAACACGTCGCCGGGCCGCATCTGCACTTCGGCGGTGGCGGCAAGCTCTATCACCGCGCCGTCGGCCCGCTCCACCCGGCCCTTGCCGAGAGCACCTGGCCCGCCGCCCTCCAGCCCGAACGGCGGCACACGGCGGCGGTTGGCGAGGAGGGAGGCGGTCATCGGTTCGCGGAACCTGATCCGGCGCACCACCCCGTCGCCGCCGCGCCATCGGCCCTCGCCGCCCGACCCCTCGCGGATGCGGAAGTCCTCCAGGATCACCGGATAGCGGAACTCCAGAACCTCCGGGTCGGTGAGGCGCGAGTTGGTCATGTGCGTCTGCACCGCGCTGGCCCCGTCGAACCCCGGCCCGGCGCCGGAGCCCCCGCAGATGGTCTCGTAATACTGGCGCGTGGCGTCGCCGAAGGTGAAGTTGTTCATGGTGCCCTGCGCCGCCGCCAACCGACCGGTGGCGCCGTAGAGGGCGTCGGTCACCACCTGGCTGGTCTCCACATTGCCGGCCACCACGGCGGCTGGCGCGCGCGGCTTCAGCATCGAGCCTTCGGGAATGATCAGATCGATGGGCTCCAGGCACCCGTCGTTCAGGGGGATGTCGTCGTCCAGCAGCGTGCGGATGACATAGAGGGTCGCCGCGCGGCAGATGGAGGCGGGGGCGTTGAAGTTGCTCGCCTGCTGCGCGCTCGTGCCGGTGAAGTCGATCTTGGCGCGGCCGGCCTCCCGGTCCACAGTGATCGCCACCTCCACCAACCAGCCGCCGTCCGCCTCGCAGCGAAAGCGTCCGTCCGGCAGAGCCGCCAGCATCCGCCGGACAGACGCCGCCGCGTTGGCGCGCACGTGGCCCATGTAGGCGAGGACAACATCCTCGCCATAGACGCCCATCAGCCGCTTCAGCTCCTCCGCTCCCCGCGCGCAGGCCGCCACCTGGGCCTTGATGTCGCCGAGGTTCTGGTCGGGGTTGCGGACGGGCCAGGGCCCGGAGGCGAGGAGGGCGCGGAACTCGGCCTCGCGGAACCGGCCGCCTGAGACCAGGAGGAAGTTGTCGATCAGGACGCCTTCTTCTTCCAGCGTGGTGCTGTTGGAGGGCATGGAGCCCGGCGTCGTCCCGCCGATGTCGGCATGGTGCCCCCGCGCGGCGACGGTGAAGAGGAGGCGCTCGCCCGCTTCGTCGAACACCGGCATCACCACGGTCACGTCCGGCAGGTGCGTGCCGCCGTTGTAGGGGTTGTTCAGGGCGATCACGTCGCCGGGCTTCGGCTGCACCGTCAACGCCACCCGCACGCTGTCGCCCATGGAGCCGAGGTGCACCGGCATGTGCGGGGCGTTGGCGATCAGCGCGCCGTCTGGATCGAACAGGGCGGAGGAGAAATCCAGCCGCTCCTTGATGTTGACGGAGTAGGCGGTGTTCTGCAACGCCACGCCCATCTGCTCGGCCACGGACATGAAGAGGTTGTTGAAGATCTCCAGGCGGATGGGGTCGGCTTCGATATCCTGTTTCTCACTTGCGAACCTGCCCCCCTCCCGCTCATCCCCGCGGACGCGGGGACCTCGGTTTGAGCCCTTTCGCCGCGCTGGAAAGCCCTGGGTCCCCGCGTCCGCGGGGATGAGCGGATTTTGGGATTGACTTGGCGAGAGCGCATCCTTGGAAAGGATGAGGTCCCCCCTCGCGGTCAGCATCACGCTCCAATCCGGCTCGACGACGGTGGTGGACGCCGCATCGAAAATAATCGCCGGCCCTTGGATTACTTGCTCAGGCGCAAGCTCGGCCCGGTCGTAGATCGGCGTGCGGCGCGCCTCGGCGGCCATGTAGGCGTCCACCGTGCGGACCGGCTCAGCAGGCGAGCGCGCAGTCGGCGGCGCGACCTCCGCTTCCGTGCCTTCAGACGCGCCGATCAGCTCGACGGAGAGTGACTCCGCCACCAGCGGCGTCTGCGGCATCGTGAAGGCGAAGCGGCGGCTGTAGGCGACGTCGAAGGCGGTGCGCATCTCGTTCAACGCGCCGTAGGGGACCTCCAGCGCCGTGCCGGAGCCGCGGTATTTCAGGTGCAGGCGGGGTTCGGACCGGATGCGGTCCCTGGAGATCCCCTGCGCCTTTAGATCCGCTTCGCCCGTCCTGGTCAGGTCCGCGAAGAGCATGTCCGCGCGTGCCAGCAATTCCTCATCCAGCGGCGCTTCCAGCGTCCGTTGCTCGAGAAGACGCGTATCGGCCAGCCCCATTCCGTAGGCTGACAATAAGCCCGCAAGCGGATGGATCATGATCTGCGTCATGCCCAGCGCCTCGGCCACCAGGCACGCGTGCTGTCCGCCTGCGCCGCCGAAGCAGGCGAGACCGTAGCGGGTGACGTCGTAACCCCGCGCCACGGAGACCTGCTTGATCGCGTTCGCCATATTGTCCACGGCTATGGCCAAAAACCCCTCGGCGATGGCCTCAGGTGTCAGGCGCCTGCCGGTGGCGGCCTCGACCTCGTCGGCCAGGGCGGCGAACTTTTCATGCACCACCTCGGCGTCCAGCGGCTGGTCGCCGTTCGGGCCGAAGACCGCCGGAAATACCTCGGGCTGGAGCTTGCCGACCATGAGGTTGCAGTCGGTGACGGTCAGCGGCCCGCCGCGGCGATAGCTGGCCGGGCCGGGGTTCGCCCCCGCCGACTCCGGCCCGACCCGAAAGCGCGCGCCGTCGAAGCGGCAGATCGAGCCGCCGCCCGCCGCCACCGTGTGGATGTTCATCATCGGCGCCCGCAGGCGCACCCCCGCCACCGTGTTCTCGAAGCTGCGCTCATAGGCGCCGGCGTAATGGGAGACGTCGGTGGAGGTGCCGCCCATGTCGAAGCCAATAACTTGGCTGAACCCTGCCGCCTTCGCCGTGCGCGCCATGCCGACGATGCCGCCCGCGGGGCCGGAGAGGATACTATCCTTTCCCTTGAACCGATCCGCCGCGATCAGGCCGCCGCTCGATTGCATGAAACTGAGCGGAACGTCCGCACCCAGATCATTGGCCACCTGATCGACGTAGCGGCGGAGGATCGGGGAGAGGTAGGCGTCGGCCACGGTGGTGTCGCCCCGCCCGACCAGCTTCATCAGGGCGGCGGTTTCGTGGCTGGTGGAGACCTGGGTGAAGCCGACGTCGCGGGCGATCTCGGCGGCGCGGGCCTCGTGCGCGGGGTGGCGATAGGCGTGCATGAAGACGATGGCGACGGCGCGAATGCCGGCGTCGAAGGCAGTTTGCAGGGCGGCGCGGGCCTGCGCCTCGTCCAGTGGGGTCAGCACCTCGCCTTCGGCGGTGACCCGCTCGTCGATCTCCGCCGCCTGCTCGTAGAGCATTGAGGACAGCACGATCTGGCGGTCGAACAGCTTGGGGCGGTGCTGATAGCCGATGCGCAGCGCATCCTTGAACCCGCGGGTGATGGCCAGAAGCGTCCGCTCGCCCTTGCGCTCCAGGAGGGCGTTGGTGGCGACGGTGGTGCCCATCTTCACTTCAGCGATCAGGCCGGGCGGGATCGGGCCGTCAAAGACGCCCAGCAGGGTGCGCACGCCTTGCACCGCCGCATCAGCGTAGCGTTCCGGGTTCTCCGATAGGAGCTTGTGCACCACGATCTCGCCATCCGGCCGCTTGGCGACGATGTCGGTGAAGGTGCCCCCCCGGTCGATCCAGAAACGCCAGCGGCCGGATGCGGCGGTCACGACTGCGCCTCCGCCTCGGCCTTCTTCAATCGGGCGCGCAGGGCGGTGGAGGAGTTGAAGTTCAGGGGGCCCCGAAAATAGGCCCACGCCGGCGGCTTGGCGTAGGGCAGGAGCTTGCCCCGCGCCGACGACCACCGATAGCGGGCGAAGCGGCGGGCGGCGGGGGCGAAGCGGCTCTTCAGCCCGGCCCAGGGGCGCGACACCACCGCCACCGGCACCTCGTTCATGATCTCCACCCAGCCTTTCCAGCGGTGGAAGGCAGCCAGATTGTCGGCCCCCATAAGCCACACGAAATGCACGCCGGGGAAGCGGGCCTTCAGGATACGCAGGGTGTCAAGCGTGTATTGCGCCTCGATCCGCGTCTCGGCGTCAGAGACGATCATGGAGCGACTGTGGGCCATGCGCCGGGCGCTGGCCATGCGGGCTCTCAGGGGCGCCGTGTCATGCCGGCTCTTCAGGGGGTTCTGCGGCGAGACCAGCCAGATCACACGATCCAGGCCCAGGCGCGCCACCGCCGTCTCCGCCACATGGGCGTGCCCTTCGTGCGCAGGGTTGAAGGAGCCGCCGAGGAGGCCGACCTTCATCCCCGGCTCCAGGTGAAATCCCAGCCGCAGCGCCCCCGGCCTTCCGGCCTCAGGGACGCGTCTGGCCTGTCCCGCGAACCACATATTTGTACGTCGTCAGTTGCTCCGCGCCCACCGGGCCCCGCGCGTGGAGGCGGCCAGTAGCGATGCCGATCTCGCCGCCGAACCCGAACTCTCCCCCGTCGGCGAACTGGGTGGAGGCGTTGACCAGCACGATGGCGCTGTCGATCCGGGCGGCGAAGGCCTGCGCGACGGCGGCGTCCTCAGTGACGATGGCGTCGGTATGATGCGAACCGTAGGTCTCGATGTGGTCGACGGCGGTGTCGAGGCCGTCCACCACCCGCACAGCCAGGATCGGCTCCAGGTATTCGGTGCGCCAGTCTTCTTCGGTAGCGACAGCCATGGAGGGGACCAGCGCCCGAGCCCGGCCGTCGCCCCGCAGCTCGCACCCGGCGGCCTGAAGATCGGCGTCGATCAGGGGCAGGAGGCGCCCTGCGCAGGCGGCGTCGATCAAGAGGGTCTCCGTGGCGCCGCAGACCGAGACCCGCCGCATCTTGCCGTTCAAGACGATGGCGCGGGCCTTCTCCGCATCGGCGGCGGCGTGGACGTAGGTGTGATTCAGCCCGTCCTCGTGGCTAAGCACAGGTACGCGCGCCTCGGCGTTCACCCGCGCCACCAGGGTCTTGCCGCCACGGGGGATCAACAGGTCCACCGCGCCGTTCAGCCCTTGCAGGATCAGGCCCACCGCCTCGCGATCCGCCGTCGGCACGATCTGCACGCAGCTCTCCGGCAGGCCTACCTCGTGCAGCCCCTCCGCCAGCGCCGAATGGATAGCTAGCGACGAACGCAGGCACTCCGACCCGCTGCGCAGGATCACCGCATTGCCGGAGCGGACGCAAAGCGCCGCCGCGTCCGCCGTCACGTTGGGGCGCGCCTCGTAGATCATGGCGATCACGCCGATGGGCACGCTGACGCGGGCGATGTCCAGGCCGTTGGGGCGGGTCCAGCGTTCGCTTTCCGCGCCGACCGGGTCCGGGATGGCGGCGATGGCCTCCACCGCGCCGGCGATCGCCTCGATCCGATCGGCGCTGAGCGCCAGCCGGTCCAAAAGGGCGGTGGAGAGGCCGCCGGCGCGTGCGGCATCCAGGTCGGCCTCGTTGGCTTTGAGGATGACGTCGGCGCGCGCCCGGACCCGCGCCGCCATCGCCGTCAGCGCCCGGGTGCGGATTTCGGCGCTCGACAGGCGCAGCGCCTCGGCGCCGGCGCGGGCCTTGCGGCCCATGTCCTCGGC
>CAXTHJ010000057.1:0-18363 GCA_964243985.1 uncultured Caulobacteraceae bacterium
GGCGGGGACGCGGGGGCGGTGACATCGCCTTCGCCCACGCCATTATTCTGGGCGTTGGCCGTGCTGCCGCCGTCGGTGGGCCCGCAGCCCGTCAGAGCCGGCGCGAGCAGGCCCATCCCGGCGCCCGCCAGCAAGAGGCTCCGGCGTGAAAACGTCATGGCGAGGCCCCCAAGACCCGTGATCGCTCGACCCTAGCATGGCGAAGAACAGGGTAAATCACGCTCATCCCTCGCGCGATCATGGCGAAGAACAGGGTAAATCACGCTCATCCCTCGCGCGATCAGAGTGGTTGGGAGGCGCTATTGCTCCACCAAGGCGATGCGACCGATAGCGGCGTCAGACCCCTGCGCGGGCGCTTCGATGGGCTGGATCGCCAGGACGAGGCCGTCCGATAGCCGCCCCCGCGCCGCCAGACCGCGCAGGGTTTCAGTCACGTCGTAGCTCACCATGCGCGGGCGCGCGGCCACGCCCGGGCGCTGAGCGGCGTAGAAGTTCAAGGTGCCGAGAAGGGCGCCGCTTTCGCCTCCAGCCGCGTGCTCCATTGCGTCCGCGAGTTTCAGGTCGAACAGGACGCCGGGCTGAGCCTCGGCCCGAAGGTCGTCGATCACCAGGAGGAACCGGCGCCGGGACGAGGTGGCGATTACCCTCTGCGCCAGGGTGAGGCTGGAGCCTTCAACGCAGACCGGGGTCAGGCGCACCATGCGCGCCCCGCGGCCGAGCTCAATCATGCCCGGCGCGCTTTGCGCCAAGAGACGGCCGAGGGCAGGGGTTTCAGCGCGGATACAGGCCTCCTTTGGTTTAGCCTCGGCCCCCGGCGCAGAAGACAAAGGCGCGGCGGCGAGAGCGCCGATCAGCAAAAGGGCGATGCGGCACAGGCTCAAAGGCGGCTCCTTTGTCCCACGATGGCGGCACGTTTCATCATGCGCCAGCTTGGCCCTTGCAGAAAGAGGGTGCGCCTTACGGCAGATCGTCCGTCTACGGAAGAAGCCGTTTGGCTGGGCGTGATCGATCGCTAGACGTCAAACGTCACGCCCTGAGCGAGGGGCAGGGTCTTGCCGTAGTTCACCGTGTTGGTGGCCCGGCGCATGTAGGCGCGCCAGCTGTCGGAGCCGGATTCGCGGCCGCCGCCGGTCTCCTTCTCCCCGCCGAACGCACCGCCGATCTCCGCGCCCGAAGGGCCGATGTTGACGTTGGCGATGCCGCAGTCCGAACCCACCGAGGAGACGAACAGCTCCGCCTCCCGCACGTCATTGGTGAAGATAGAGGAGGAGAGGCCCTGCGCCACGGCATTCTGAAGGGCGATGGCGTTGTCCAGATCGCGGTACTTCATCACGTAGAGGATAGGGGCGAAGGTCTCGTGCTCGACAACCGCGGTCTGCTTGGACATCTCCACCAGGGCGGGGCGGACGTATGCGCCTCCAAGGCCATCCACCCGCTCGCCGCCGTGGATCACGCCGCCGTCGGCCTTGGCCGTCGCGAGCGCCGCCTGCATCCGCTCGAGCGACCCTTCATCAATCAGGGGACCGACCAGGGTCGAACCTTCGCGCGGGTCGCCCACCTTCACCGAAGCATAGGCTGCCTTCAGGCGGGGCAGGAACTGGTCATAGACGCTCTCATTTACGAACAGGCGGCGGAGCGTGGTGCAGCGCTGGCCTGCCGTGCCCATGGCGGCGAAGGCGACGCCGCGGAGGGTCAAGTCGAGATCGGCGGAAGGGGCGACGATGGCAGCGTTGTTGCCGCCGAGCTCCAGCAGCGCGCGGGCGAAGCGGGCGGCGAGGCGGGGCCCGACGGTGCGGCCCATGGCCGTGGAGCCAGTGGCGGAGACGAGCGCAATCTTTTTGTGATCCACCAGGGCCTCGCCCACCGCGCGGCCGCCGATCAGCAGGGTCGAGAGGTTGGCGGGCGTCTCGCCGAACCTTTTGGCCGCGCGTTCGAACAGCGCCTGCACGGCCATGGCGGTGAGGGGCGTCTTCTCGGACGGCTTCCACACCACCGCGTCGCCGCAGACGAGGGCCAAGGCCGCGTTCCAGCACCACACCGCCACCGGAAAGTTGAAGGCGGAGATCACGCCGACGACGCCCAGCGGATGCCAGGTCTCCATCATCCGGTGGTCCGGCCGCTCGGTGGCGATGGTCAGGCCGAACAGCTGCCGGGAGAGGCCGACGGCGTAGTCGCAGATGTCGATCATCTCCTGCACTTCACCCAGGCCCTCGGAGACGATCTTGCCGGCTTCCAAAGTGACCAGGCGGCCCAGATCGGCCTTGGCGGTGCGCAGCTCCTCCCCGAACAGACGGATCAGTTCGCCCCGGCGCGGCGCGGGAACCGCGCGCCAGGCGAGGAAGGCCTCGTGTGCGCGGTCGATGGCGGCGTCAGCAGCTTCGGGAGACGTTTCGGCGATCTCCGCCAAGGTTTCGCCGGTGATGGGCGATGTGGCGGCCAGCGTTCCACCTGTCAGCGCGGCCTTATCGACGCCGAGGCGGACGAGCACGTCCAGCGCTTCGGCGCGGACGGAGTCGATATTGACGGGCGCGTTCATGCGATGGCTTTGATCTTGGGATGGATGGGGGCGTGGGCGGCCGACCAGACCGGATCGAGCGCGCGACCGTCGTCGGCATAGATCGCGCCGAAACGGTTGTCGAGGAAACGGTCCAGGCCGATCTCCTCCTGCCGGATGAGCCCCCGCTGCGGCAGCTCCCCCTCGGCCAGCAGGTCCAGCGTAGCGCAGATTCCGGCGGCGGTGGTGATCTGGATGGCGCTGCGGGCCACGCCGCCGACCTGCTGCGCGTAGATCTTGTGGGCGTAGGTCTCCTGCATCAGCCGCCCGCCCTTCATCCCGGAGACGGTGACGAACACTAGAACCACGTCCTGCAGGGTGGCCGGGAGGGATGTCTCGAAGATGTCCTTTAAAACATCGCGGCGGTGGCGCAGGCCGAGGTCGTTCAGCAGCGTCTTCATGATCGCCGCGTGGCCAGGATAGCGGATGGTGCGATAGTTCAGGTTCCGCACTCTGCCGTGCAGGGTCTCGCATAAAGTGCCAAGGCCGCCGGAGGTGTTGAACGCCTCATAGGCCACACCGTCTAGGGAGAAGCTCTCCAGCTCCTCCAGCGCCGTGGTTTCCCGCAGATGGCCGTCGACAATGGCTTCGCAAGGCTCGCAATATTCGTTGATGACCCCGTCGGTGGACCAGGTGAGGTTGTAGCCGAGCGCGTTGGACGGATATTTCGGCAGGGCCCCCACCCGCATCCGCACGTCGTGCAGTTCATCGAACCCCCTGGCCAGCGCGTTGGCGGCGATGGCCACGAAGCCGGGGGCGAGGCCGCATTGGGGGGCGAACGCGGTCTTGCCGGTCTTGGCCAGGGCTTTCACCACGCGGGTGGAGGCCACGTCCTCGGTCAGGTCCAGATAGTGGGCGCCGGCGGCCTTGGCGGCTTGTGCGATGCCAGCGGTTAAGTGGAACGGCGCCGCGCTCAGCACTGCAAACCGGCCGCGAAGCGCGCCTTCAAGGGCGGCGGCGTCGGTGATGTCGAGCGCCAGCGTCGAGACACCGGCGCAGCCTTCGAGCTGATCAAGCTGCGCCTCTGCCCGATCGATCACCGTCACACGGTAGTCGCCGCAGCGGTGCAGAAGCTGGGCGATGGCGGAGCCGATCTTGCCGCCGCCGATGATCGCGATGTCGTGCATGGCCGTCTCCTCGACTCACAGGGTCGCGCCGGCGGCGGTCGAAATCCATTGCAGAAACGACGATAGGACGAGATAAACTGCGCACTATGACGAAGGTGTTCGATATTTCGCCGGATAAGCTTGACCGGGAGCTGATCGGCCTTCTGCGCGCCAACGCCCGCGCGCCGATCTCGGACCTCGCCCGCACCCTCGGCCTCTCGCGCACCACGGTGCAAAGCCGGCTGGAGCGGCTGGAACGGTCCAAGCGCATCACCGGCTACACCGTGCGCCTGTCCGAGGGACACGAGCGGGGCCAGATCCAGGCCTATGTGATGATCACCGTCCACCCCAAGCAGGCGGGGATCGTCGGCGAGCAGATGAAGGGCATGGCGGGGCTGCGTCGACTGCAATCCGTCTCCGGGCCGGTGGACATGATCGCCCTTGTCGATGCGCCCTCCGCGGCGGAGATGGATGCGTTGATCGACGCCATCGGCGCGCTGGAAGGAGTTGAGCGCACTACGTCCTCCATCGTCCTTGGCACCAAGTTTGATCGTTGATCTAGAGCCCGAGTTCCGCGTCGAGGCGTTGCACCCACGCAGCCACCGCCGGAAACTCCGACAGATCAAATCCGCCCTCGTGGCTCATGCGGGTGTAAGCCAGGAGCGAAATGTCGGCGCAGGTGAGGGATTGGCCGACCAGATAGGGCGCCGCCTCCAGCCAGGCCTGCATCCGCGCCAGCGCCTGATCGCCCCGCAGCTTCAGCTTCGGATCGAGGTCGCTCTCGGGCTTCTTCAGATAGTGCATATGGAAGCGGCGGACGGCGATATAGGGCTCGTGGCTGTACTGCTCCCAGAACATCCACTCGAACATCTTGGCCCGCCAGTAAGCGTCTTCCGGGATCAGGGAGGATCCTTCGGCCAGGTGGGCGACGATGGCGTTGGATTGGGCGAGCGTGCGTCCGTCCTCGAACATCACCGTCGGCACCTGGGCGGCGGGGTTCAGGCGGCGGAACTCGTCCCGTTGCGCCTCGCCCTTCACCACGTCCACTTCGATCCACTCATAGGGGATGGAAAGACGGTCGGCGGTCCACTTCACCTTCAGGCAGTTGCCGGAGATCGAGTCGCCGTAGATGGTGATGGTCATCGCGGCTGAGCATCCGATGGACCCGCCAGATATTGCTCGTCGGAGACGTGCTCCATCCAATTCACCATCTTGCCGTCCAACGCTTCATTGATGGCGATATGAGTCATGGCTGTCGTGGCGGACGCTCCATGCCAATGCTTATCGGCGGGTGGGAACCAGACCACGTCGCCCGGCCTGATCTCAAAGATGGGACCGCCCTCGCTTTGAGCCCACCCGCATCCTGAGGTGACGATCAGGGTTTGGCCCAAAGGATGAGTATGCCAGGCCGTCCGGGCTCTAGGTTCGAAGGTGACGACGGCGCCGCCCACCCGCGCGGGCGTCTGGGCCTGGAAGGGCGTGTCGATCCTCACCGTCCCGGTAAAATACTCCGCAGGTCCCTTGGCTGAGGGCTGGGAACCATTGCGCTTGAGGTCCATCACAGGTCTCCGATCTGGGCGCGCGACATGCGGGGCCTAGCCCACAAACGCGCGTTCCAGCACAAAGTCGCCGGGTTCGGAATTGGACCCTTCCACCAGCCCCTGCGCCTCAAGCAGCGCCGCCACTTCCTTGATCATGGCCATGGAGCCGCAGAGCATGATCCGGTCCTCTGCCGGGTCGAACTTTTGCAGGTCGAGGCCAAGGTCCTTGAAGATGGCGCCGGAATTGATCCGGTCGGTGATGCGGCCCTCGTACTTGAAGGGCTCCCGCGTCACGGTGGGGTAATAGTGGAGCTGTTCGCCGGCCAGTTCGCCGAACAGCTCATGCTCGATCAGGTCCTTTTCAAACAGGTCGCGGTAGGCGAGGTCCACCTGGTTGCGCACCGTATGCGCCACGATCACCTTCTCGAAATTCTCATAGGCGGCTGGATCGCGCGCCACCGACAGCCAAGGCGCGAGGCCGGTGCCGGTGCCGATCAGCCACAGCCGTTTGCCAGGTTTCAAGGCGTCGAGCACCAGGGTGCCTACCGGCTTCTTGGCCATCAGGATCTGGTCGCCGACCTTGATCTTCTGCAAACGGGACGTTAGCGGCCCGTCCGCCACCTTGATGGAGAAGAACTCCAGCTCCTCGTCCCACGACGGGCTGGCGATGGAATAGGCTCTGAGGATCGGCTTGCCGCCATCCTCCCCCGGCAGGCCGATCATCACGAACTCGCCCGAACGGAAGCGGAAGCTCGCGGGCCGGGTGATGCCGAAGGAGAAATACTGGTCGGTCCAGTGTTTCACCCACAGCACGGTCTCGACGTAGTGGGTGCTGCTTTGCAGGGGCGCGGGCGCGAGGGCCGGGGCGTCGCTCATCAGACTATCCGTTCAAAATCTTAGATGTCGCCGCCGACGTTGTCGTTTCCGACCGAGTCCGCGCGGGGTGTATGTATGCCGCATTCGACCTTTTCGGAACCCGCCCAGCGGCCGGAGCGATCATCCGCCCCATCTTCCACCGGCTTGGTGCAGGGCCAGCAGCCGATGGAGGGATAGCCGAACGGCTGTAGCGGATGCGCCGGCAGGTCGTGCTCGGCCACATAGGCGTCGAGATCGGCCTTGCTCCAGTTGGCCAGGGGGTTGAACTTGATCTTGTCCCCCTCGCCCCGCTCCACCACCGGCAGGCTGGCGCGGGTGACGGCCTGGAAGCGCTTGCGACCCGTGATCCAGGCCTCGAACTCGGGACGCAGCACGCGGTCCAGCGGCTGGACCTTGCGAATGTCACAGCAGGCGTTGGTGTCGGTCTTCCAGAGGTCGGCCTTGGGATCCTGCAACGCCAGGTCCTGGAAGGCGGGACGGAGGTCACGAACATTGGTGAGGCCGACGCGCTGGGCGAGGGTTTTGCGGTAGTCCAGGGTCTGGCCGAAGTGATGCCCGGTGTCGAGGAACAGCACAGGCACGTTGGCATCGATCTGCGCGGCCAGATGCAGCAGCACGGCGGACTCTGCGCCGAAGGAGGATACGATGGCGATCTTGCCCGGATAGGCCTTGAACGCCTCGCGCAGGATTTCCTGCGGCGTCGCGTGGCGGAGGCGCGCGTTCAGCTCGTCGACGATGTCCGTTATGGGGGGCTCATAGGCGCGGTCGAAAGCCATTTTAGCGGCTCCGTTCGACAAAGGCCGGCGAAACGCCGTCGGCGGCGGCTTGGTAGACGTGGCGGAAGAGGCGGGCGGCGTGGGCCCACTGTTCGGGCGTGGCGCCATCGGCGGGTTCGAAGGCGGTGAAGCCGCAGCGGACCATCTCGTAAGCCTGCTCACGCAGCACGTCGCCCACCGCGCGGATTTCGCCCTTGAAGCCCAGGCGCTCACGCAGCAGGGCGGCGGTGGAGTAGGCGCGACCGTCGCGGAACTTCGGGAACGCCGGGGCGAGCAGGGCTAGGCGGGGAAGGTCGTAGGCGAGGTCCTCCACCCGCTCGGCGGGCTCGATGCGGACGCCGACAGCGCGGCCGTCGTCCAACAAGGCGGCGCCGTCCGTCTGGAAGCGGGCGAAGGAGAGGATCACGCCAGATTGGGCCGGGATCGCCTCGTCTTCGGCCACGGCGATGAAACCGTTCTCGGCCTCCACGAACTGGCCGTCCTCTAGCTTAATCAGCGTCGGCATAGACGGCCTCCTTGAAAGGAGCGGCGCCGATGCGGCGGTAGGTGTCGAGGAACCGTTCGCCGTCCTGGCGCGCGCCGAGATAGGTCTCGACCAGTGTCTCCACCGCCTCGGTCACCTTGGGCGCAGGCAGGGCCGGGCCGAGGATGGCGGAGATCGAGGCGTCCTCCGCCCCCGATCCGCCGAGGCTGATCTGATAGAACTCCTCGCCCTTCTTATCGACGCCGAGGATGCCGATGTGGCCCACGTGATGGTGGCCGCAGGCGTTGATGCAGCCCGAAATCTTGATCTTCAGCTCGCCGATCTGATCGGCCCGATCGGGTTCTGAGAACCGCTCGGCGATGTGCTGGGCGATCGGGATGGCGCGGGCGTTGGCGAGGGCGCAGTAGTCCAAGCCCGGGCAGGCGATGATGTCGCTAATCAAATCCAGGTTCGGCGCGGCGAGGCCGATGACGGAAAGGCGGTCGAACACCGCCCCGAGATCGTCCAGCTTCACGTGCGGCAAAACGAGGTTCTGGGCGTGGGTCACGCGCACGTCGTCGAAGGAATAGCGCGTCGCTAGGTCCGCGATGGCGTCCATCTGGTCGGCGGAGCAGTCGCCGGGGACCTCGCCGGGGGTTTTGAGCGCGATGTTGACGATGGCGTAGCCGGTTTTCTTGTGGGCGACCACGTTGTTGCGGGCGAAGCGGGCGAAGGCGAGGTCGGCGGTCTTCCGCGCCTCGAACGCGACGGAGGTCGCCGGCAGGGTCTCGAAATCCAGCACGCCGAATGCGCCGCGGATGCGGGCCAGCTCCTCGTCCGGCAGGTCGACGGCAGCGCGGTCCATCGCCGCCCATTCCGCTTCGACCTGACGGCCGAACTCCTCGGCGCCGAGGGTCGCCAACAGGATCTTGATCCGGGCCTTATAGATATTGTCTCGCCGCCCGACCCGATTGTAGACCCGAAGGATCGCCGCCAAGTATGAGAGCAGATGCCGGGCCGGCAGATGCTCGCGGATGGTCGGCCCGAGATAGGGCGTGCGCCCCATGCCGCCGCCCACCATCACTTCGAAGCCGAGCTCGCCGTCGCGGCTCCGGCGGAGCTTCAGGCCGATGTCGTGCGCCCGCGCCGCTGTGCGGTCCTTGGCCGAGGCGGTCACCGCGATCTTGAACTTGCGCGGCAGGTAGGTGAATTCGGGGTGGAAGGTCGACCACTGGCGGATCGCCTCGCACCAGGGGCGGGGATCGTCCAGCTCCTCCGCCGTGGCGCCGGCGTAGGGGTCGGTGGTGGTGTTGCGGATGCAGTTGCCGCTGGTCTGGATGGCGTGCAGGCCGACCTTGGCCATCTCGTCCAGGATATCCGGCGTATCGCCGAGCTTGATCCAGTGGAACTGGATGTTGGTGCGGGTGGTGAAGTGCCCGTAGCCCTTATCGAACCGTCGCGACACGTCCGCCAGCGTGTGCAGCTGCGCGCCCGACAGCGTGCCGTAAGGGATGGCGACGCGCAGCATATAGGCGTGCAGCTGCAGGTAGAGGCCGTTCATCAAGCGGAGCGGCTTGAACTGATCCTCGGTCAGGTCGCCTGAAAGGCGGCGCGCCACCTGGCCGCGGAACTGCGCCGCGCGGTCCTGCAGCATCTCGCTGTCTATCGTATCGTACTGGTAGAGGCTCATGGCTTGCGCCGGATCAAACTGAGGCGGCCTGTGGAGCGGCCCGCGCCTGCGGCATGCTGGATGGCCTCGATCACCGGACCGCCTTCCGCCTGCTTGCCCATGTCCGGGTGGATGGTAGGGCCGAGCGCCCGCACCCGCTCGCGGTAGGACACCGGAACTGGCTGGCCGTCGTCGAGCCGGATGTCGATCAGATAGGGATCGACCAGCTCGGTGGGCTTGGACTTCGCCGTGGCGAGCACCAGTTCGGCCGTGCCGGGTTGGCTGAATAGTTCCGCATCCGGGAACCGCTCCGCCCACTGCCCGTGGGACCAGAACACGACGATCCCGTCGGAGAGGCGATTGGCGGTGAGGGCTTGCAGGGTGCTCATCGCCCTTCTCCTCCCCTGCGCAGCGGGGGAGGAGGACCATCGAAGATGGTGGAGGGGGCGTCCGCAAGCGATGCGCCCAGTTTCGGGTCGGCGCCCAGTCGCGCCCCCCTCACCATGCTGCGCATGGTCCCCTCCCCCCGCTGCGCAGGGGGAGATAATTGAGCTAAAGCCGCCACCTCGCCGATGATCAAGATCGCCGGGCCGTCCAGCGCCCTCACCGCGCTTGGCAAACCCGCCAGCGTTGTCAGCACCCGTCGCTCCTCCGCCCGGCTGGCGTTCTCCACCACCACCACCGGCGTGGAGCCCGCGCGCCCCGCCGCCATCAGGCGCTCCGCGGTCATCGACGCGGTGGAAAGCCCCATATAGACCGACACCGTGTGGTTGGCCTTGGCGAGATACGCCCAGTCCAGGTCGGGCGCTTTCGCCTCGCCATTGGCCCCGATCTGCGCATGGCCCGTGACGAAGGTGACCGCCTGCGCCATCCCGCGATGGGTCAGCGGCGCGCCGACCGTCGCCGAGGCCGCCACGGCGGCGCTGATCCCCGGCACGACCTCGCAGTCCACGCCCGCCGCGCGGCAGGCGAGCAGTTCTTCGCCGCCCCGACCGAACATGAAGGGATCGCCGCCCTTCAGCCGCACCACGGTCAGGCCCTCTCGCGCCAGGGCGACGAGCAGGTCGTTCACGTCTTCCTGCGGCAGGGCGTGGCTTGATTTTCGCTTGCCCACATAGAGCCGTCGCGCCGAGATGGGCGCAAGATCGATGATCTCGGGCGAGACCAGCCGGTCGTGCACCAGCACGTCTGCGGACGCGAGCACCCGCGCGGCCTTCAGCGTCAAAAGCTCCGGATCGCCCGGCCCCGCGCCCACAAGCCACACCTTGCCCGCCTTGCCCGTCGTCCGCGCGCGTGGACCCGTCGCCCCGCCGGCCAACGCCACAAGGCCGGATGCGCCAAGGCGATCACGGCGAGCCATATCAAACTCCTTCGCCCCGACCGGGGCATGATGGCGGGGCGGACGCTTGCACGTCCGCCCCGCAACGCCTCCGCCGGAAAGGGCCGTTAACGGCGAAGGACAGTTGCAAATTGGGTCTTGAGGCCTCACTTCGCAAACCACGTCTTCTTCGGGGCCTTATAGGAAAACTATGGATCGCCGCCGCCTACCGCCCCTGAACGCGCTTCGGGCGTTCGAGTCCGCCGCCCGCCACATGAACTTTTCCCGCGCGGCGGACGAGCTGTCGGTGACACCGGGCGCCGTCAGCCAGCAGATCCAGAACCTCGAAGATTACATGGGCGCGTCTCTGTTCCGCCGGACGCCCAAGGGCCTCCTTTTGACCGACGCGGCGCAGACCGCGCTCCCCGCCCTGCGTGAAGCTTTTGATCGGCTGGCGGAGGCGGCCAGCCTGCTTACCGCCGCGGTAGACGGCAACCGGGTCACCATTACCGCAGCCCCCTCCTTCGCCGCCAAATGGCTGATGCCTCGCCTCGGCAAGTTCGAGGAGGCGCATCCGGAGGTGGACGTCTGGCTCACCGCCGGCATGGAACTGGTGGATTTCGCCTCGGGCGAAGTGGACGTGGCCATTCGTTACGGCTCGGGCCGCTACCCAGGCCTTGAGGTGACGCAGTTGATGCGCGAGACCGTGCTGCCGGTGATGTCGCCGGAGCTTCTGGCCGAAAAGCCGATGGAGCGGCCGGAAGACCTGGCCCAGCACACCCTCCTGCACGACGGCTCCCCCGATGCGGACGAAAGCTGCCCGGATTGGTCCATGTGGCTGACGGCGCGGGGCATCCGGGGCGTGGACGGCGCGCGCGGTCCCCGCTTCAACCAGTCTAGCCTGGTGATCGAAGGGGCGATGAACGGGCGGGGCGTCGCCCTGGCCAAGCGCACTCTGGCCCAGGCCGATATCGACGCCGGGCGCCTGGTTTCGCCCTTCGACATCCTGACCGACGTGGACTTCGCCTATTTCGTGGTGCATCCCAAGGCCAAGGGGCGCCTGCCCCAGGTGCGCGCCTTCGTGAACTGGGTGAAAGCGGAGGCGGAGGCCCATCTGGCGGCGGTCAGCACCATCGATAATGGCGCGGGGATTTGAAAATGGGATCGGAGCTGAAGACGGGCGCCGACGCTCTGGCGTCTCCCCATAGCGTCTCGATCGATCCACGGCCGGCGCCGGAGGCCTGCCAGTCCATGACCGAGGTGCGTGTGGGCGTGGACGCTCTGGACCGCGCCCTCATCACGCTGCTCTCCGAACGCCAGCGCTACATGGACGCCGCCGCCCGCATCAAGGGCGACCGCCACGCGGTGCATGACCAGGCCCGTATCGAGGATGTGGTGACCAAGGTGAAAGCCTCCGCCCGCGCCGCCGGCTTATCTGAAGAGATCGCCGAGCCAGTCTGGCGCACCTTGATCGACCGCTGCATCGCCTATGAGTTTAGCGTCTGGGACAAGCGCCGCGCCTAGAGTTGAACCTTTGGAGGCGTTGAAGGCTGAGGGCGCAACCATGCCGTTGCAGACCCGCATAACGCCATTCGGGGAGATCGTCGCCGCACCAGAGCGTGGAGCTTTACGGGTATTCCTCGGTTATAGTCGGGGGGCGGATCGGCGCGATCATGACGGATGGGTCGTTCTCGCGGGCTATTTCAACGACCGAAGCACCTGCTCGTGGCGATAGGCGGCGATGTCGGCGCGGGCGAGGTCGAGAGCCCCCTGCACCCGGTTCAGGATTGCGGCCTTGAGGGCGGGACTCTCCCGCGACGCCGCTTCCGCCTCACCGCAGACCGCCGCGAGGGCATGGGCGCCAACCCCCGCCGAGGCGCCCTTCAGCGTGTGCGCCCCATCCCGCCAGGCTAAGGGATCGCCCTCCGGGTCGAGCAGACGCAGCCAAAGCGCCGCCTGCTCGTCGAACAGGCCAAGAACCTCCTCGATCAGCTCCCCATCCCCGGCGGCATAAGCCTCCAGATAGGGAAAATCCACCGCTCCCGTGATATCGCGCCGCGCCATGATGAGCACCCCCGCGCTCAGCTAACCCTTGCCAGGGCCGGGCTCAACGTCTAAGGGGGTCGCCTTCCGAACAGACGAGCTTTCGGCGGGCGGCGACGTCAGCCCAAGGGTTTCGCGGAAATTGCCGAAACCCAAAGTGGTTTCAACGGCATGGGTGCATAGCTCAGTTGGTAGAGCAGCTGACTCTTAATCAGCGGGTCGTAGGTTCGAATCCTACTGCACCCACCATCGCCTCCGAACGCCCTAACGTGTCGGCTCCGATGATCCAGATCGAGAGCGGCGCGAGGCCGGTCACTGATCCGGCGGTTCCGCTCAGATCGCGGGCATTTTTGTCCTCGAAGGCCAAAATTGTGGCAACGCAGCAAAACTATGCCGTGCTGCAATAAAAAGGCTTTTGACGAGCACGAGTTCTGTCTTAAACGACGTTCAGCGTCCAAACCACAGAGGCGCTTTCGCAGGGAGGAGTTTTCAACCTTTTTTGGGAACTCCTTATCATGACCAAGACCATCAAGACCTCCATCGCCGCCGCCGTTGCGATGTTCGCCCTTTCCGGGATCGCTCACGCTGAAGGCGTGAAGATCAACCTCATCGGAAAAGATTCCAAGACCGTTCACGCCGAAATCGTCCAAGCCGCTCGCCAGGTCTGCCGCAACGCCGACGCTGAAACGCTCGCCAGCACGAGCGAATCCGAGTGCGTCTCCGCAACCATCGCCAAAGCGGATGAGCAGCTGAACTCCGCGCAAATGCGTATGGCCAGGGCCGACGTGGCCTCCGCGCCGCAGCACTGACCCTTGAAGTAAGCGTTTCGCCCCGGCGCTTCGCGGCGCCGGGGCTTTCGCGAGCCTAACTCCAGGCCTTGAAGTGCTTGGAGAGCTTCAATCCCTGTCGCTGATAGTGGGAGCCGTCGAAGCCATAGAGCCGTGACGGTTTTTCGATGAGCGGTTCATAGACCAGCCGCGCCACTGTCTGCCCGTCCTCCAGCAGGAACGGGGTTTCGTGGCTGCGCACCTCTAAGACGGCCTTTGAGCCGACCGCATCCACCTCTTCGGTGCCAAAGCCGGGGTCGAAGAAGCCGGCGTAATGAACCCGGAACTCGCCCACGGACGGATCGATCGGCGTCATCTCCGCCGCCTGCATCGCCGGGATTTCGATTGGTTCCTTGGAGGCCAAGATGTAGAACTCGCCCGGATCGAGCAGCAGTTCGCCGCGCCGTGGCTCCAAGGGTTGCCAGAAATCTTTCGGGTCATGGCCGTTCTCGTAATCTAGGTCCACCACCCCGGCGTGCCGGCGCGCGCGGAACCCGGCAATCTCGCCGGTAAGATCGACGCCGACGCTCTTGACCCCCAGCCTCGGCGGATCGCCCCGCTTCAGGCGCAGCTGGTTCAGCCGCGTGCCGGTGCGCACCAAGACTGAAAACGTCTGCGGCGCGATCTCCAGGAAGCAGGGCCCTTCATAGCCCTCGGCCACGTCGTCGAAGGCTGCGGAATGATCGGTGAGCAGGCGCACGAACACATCCACCCGCCCGGTGGAGCTCTTCGGATTGGCCCGCGCTTGAACGGCTTTCGGCAGCTTCAGCCGCTCTTGCACCTCGGCGATATAGACGCAGCCCCGCTCCAGCACCGCCCCCTTGGTGAGGTCGAGCTCGTGCATGGCCACATCCTTCAGCCGCTCGCGCACCGTGCGCCCGAGCCCCGGCAGGAAGGATGCCCGCACCCGCCAAACCCGCACGCCAAGGCGCAGGTCGAGGCTCGCCGGCTGCACCTGGATGCCGGTAAATGGGGTCTCGGCGGAGATCGAGCCCTCGGCGATCAGTTGCTCGATCGCCTGATAAGGCAGGATCCCAGGCGTCAAGTCGGGTGCGTCGGTCATGGGATCCATCGTTCAGGGTGGGGCAGATTGCCGACGCACGCGGGCTTTGCAAGGGCAGGCGCTGAAGGGGTGAGCCAAGACTCGCGACAAAAACCTATTGACAGAACAATTTCATGTGTAAATTTATACTGACATATGAAACCAGGATCGTTTAGGGGAGCTTCACCATGGTCTCTGTCGTTCGTCTCTACCTGCTGCGCGCCGGCTACCTCCTGCTGGTGCTGGGGCTAGGATCGATCATCTGGCCGGCGATCCTGGATCAGGCCAAGTCGTGGGAGCTGATGCACGGCGTGGTCGTCTCCATGCTGGGGGCCCTGTCCGCCCTCGCCGTGCTTGGCTTGCGCTACCCGCTGCAGATGCTGCCCTTGCTATTCTTCGAAGTGGCGTGGAAGTCGATTTGGCTGGTGCGGGTAGCCCTGCCCCTCTGGTCCACGCACCGGATGGACGCAGACACGACGGAGACCATGGTCGAGTGCCTGATGGCCGTGGTCTTCCTGGCGGTCATCCCGTGGGACTATGTGTTCGAGACCTATGTGAAACGCGCGGCCGATCCGCAGAGTCGCGGTTCGACTTCTGCGACGTCGGCCTGACGCGCTTCGTTCAAATTTGGCGCGCCCCTTAGAATCCCTGTGCTTGACCTCGGCGGGCGGGGATCGTTCATGCGCAACGACCGTCGCAAAACCGCCCGAGCCCCGCCATGAGCGCCAAAACCGAAAATCCCGTCGAGTGGGAGCCCGCCACCCAGCTGATCCGCGGCGGCCTTTCCCGTAGCCCCTATGGCGAGACGGCGGAGGCGATGTTCCTCACCCAAAGCTTCGTCTACGACACGGCCGAAGAGGCTGACGCCCGCTTCGCCGGCACGTCCAACGGGCCGCAGTTCGTCTATTCCCGCTACGCCAATCCCACCACCCAGATGTTCGAGGACAAGCTGGCCCTGCTGGAGGGAGCCGAGCTTTGCCGCTCTACCGCATCTGGCATGGCGGCCATCGCCACCGCGCTGACGGGCCTCGTGAAGGCTGGCGATCACGTGCTTTCGGGGCGGGCCCTGTTCGGCTCCTGCCGCTGGATCCTCGACAAGCACCTGCCGCGTTTCGGGGTGGAGACCTCGTCGGTGGACGGGCCGGACCTGGACGCTTGGGCGGCGGCTATCCGGCCCAACACCGCCGCCATCCTGATCGAGACGCCCGCGAACCCCCTGCTGGAGATCACCGATATTGAGGAAGTGGCCAAGCTCGCCCACGCGGTCGGGGCGACGGTGGTGGTGGACAACGTCTTCGCCACCGCCCTCTACCAGCAGCCGCTGAAGCTCGGCGCCGACGTGGTGGTCTATTCGGCCACCAAGCACATCGATGGCGGCGGGCGGGTCTTGGGCGGCGCCATCCTCGGCAAGCAGGCGCTGCTGGACGAGGCCTACAAGGATTTCCTCCGCCACACCGGCCCGGCGCTGTCGCCGTTTAACGCCTGGGTGCTGATGAAGGGCATGGAGACGCTGGAGCTGCGGGTGAACCGCCAAACGCAGAGCGCCGCCGCCCTGGCGGACCTCGTCGCCGAGCACAAGGCGACCCGGCGCGTCTTCTATCCCCACCGCCAGGACCATCCCCAGTACGCGGTGGCGAAGAAGCAGATGAGCGCGGGCTCGACCTTGCTCGCCTTCGACCTCGGCACGCAGCAGGCGGCGTTCAATTTCTTGAACGCCCTGCAGATCGTGGACATCTCCAACAACCTTGGCGACGCCAAGTCCATGGCCACCCATCCCACCACCACCACCCACCGCTCCATGACGGAGGAGGACCGCCTAGCCGTGGGAGTCAGCCCCGGCTGCGTGCGGCTGTCGGTGGGCCTGGAGGGGCTGGGCGACCTGTCGCGGGATATCGCGCGGGCGCTGGACGCGGTGTAATCCGCGCGCCATCCAAAATATTGTCATCCAGAAAAGGGCGAAGCGCTTATCCGGGACCCAGAACCGCGCAAGCGGACGACTGGGTCCCGGCACTAGGCTTCGCTCCGCCCGGGATGACCGCTATAAGGTTGGAATGACCGACGCCCCCTATGAAGCCGAGACCCGCGGCCTGATCGTCCGCGTGCGGCCGCAATAACTGCCCGAGCAGTCGGACGCTGAGGCCCGCCGCTGGGTATGGGCCTACGCCATCGAGATCGTCAACGCCTCGCCCGAGACCGTGCAGCTGATCTCCCGTCACTGGATCATCACCGACGCCCGGGGCCGGGTGGAGGAGGTGGAGGGCCCGGGCGTCGTCGGCGAACAGCCGACGCTCCGCCCCGGCGACGCCTACAGCTACGCCTCCGGCTGCCCGCTCACCACCTCGTCCGGCAGCATGGTCGGGACCTACAGCATGGTTACTGATTTGGGCCAAACCTTCGACATCGCCATCCCGCACTTCTCCCTGGACCTGCCGAGCGCGCGGCGGGTGGTGAACTGAACCTATCCCAGCATGCACTAAACCTCCGCGGGGATGAGCGGGTTGGTTGGCTGTATCGATTTGCATGGCCAAAGCTGGCAATCTAACCGCGTGGAAAAGCTCTTCCTCCTCCCCAGCGCCGTATCGCGAGACCCGCGCATCGACGCTTGGTTCGACGCGCCCGATCATGAGTTCCGCCGCATGGTGCAGCCGTGGTTCGAGCGCCTGCGCGGTTGCGGGCCGGACGTGACCGAGACGATGGCGGACGGCCATCCCGTCGCCTGCGTCGGCGAGGCGGCGTTCGCCTACGTCGACGCCTTCAGCGCCCACGCCGCCGTCGGCTTCTTCTGCGGCGCCATGCTCGACGACCCGGCCGGGCTCCTGCAGGGCGCCGGCAAGCGCATGCGGCACGTGAAGCTCCGCTGGGGGCAGGCGGTGGACGAGGCGGCGCTGGGCGCGCTGATCGAGGCGGCGTATCGGGATGTTCGGGTGCGGATTAGCGCAGCGGAGTGACGTACACGCTCCATTAGAGACCTGGACTGCTCTGCTTATTGACCGCACATTTCAAAGATGTCGCTATGGGTCGAAATGATGATCTCAACACTTAGGGTATTAGTGATCTCAATGGCGGCGGTCATCGAACTAGCGACCCACAGTGCGATCGCGAGTCCACGGGCAGAATCAAACGGCATTCAACAGCTCGCAAGCGTTAGATTAGGCTCTGATCGAGTTGAGATCATTTGGTCCACAGAACGTTCCGTGGCGGACGACGTCATAACGTGCGGTCTAGCCAGACAGCTTCCGCCTTCTGGCTCAACCCGACCGCCTTGGGATAACTTATTTATCATCATAAAAGGGCGCATCTACTTGCCCCGTGATGTCTCACAAGCCCAGTTCGATTCTTGGGGCACCCGATTTTGCGGACCTTCTTGGGTGAACCCGCGCTGGGAACAGGGAGTGCCTTAGCTCAGCAGCTATCGGACGCTGAAACGAAGCGGGAACATGCTATATACCGCGCATGCCCGCCGCCGCCCCGCAACTGCGCCTGACTGAAAGCGGCCTGCCCGAGCAGTTCGACGCATGGTTCGACGCGCGGGGCTGGCGGCCGCGGCGGCATCAGCTGGAGATGGTGGCGAAGGGGCGGGCGGGTCGCGACGCCCTCCTGATCGCGCCCACCGGCGGCGGCAAGACCCTGGCCGGGTTCCTGCCGAGCCTGATCGAGCTCTCCGAACGCGCGCCGCGCAACACCGCGCCCGGCGTCCACACCCTCTACATCTCGCCCCTGAAGGCTCTGGCGGTGGACGTGCAGCGGAACCTCATGGCCCCGATCACCGAGATGGGGCTTAAGGTCAGCGTCGAGAGCCGCACCGGCGACACCTCCGTCGCCAAGAAACAGCGCCAGCGCCTGCACCCGCCCGACATCCTCCTCACCACGCCCGAGCAACTGGCGTTGTTCTGCGCCTGGGAGGGCTCGCGGGCCTATTTCGAGGATCTGCAGTGCGTGATCCTGGACGAGATCCACGCCCTCTACGCCAACAAGCGCGGGGATCTGCTGAACCTCGGTCTCGCGCGCCTCAGCCAGTTCGCGCCGGGGATGCGGCGGGTGGGCCTCTCCGCCACCGTCAACGATCCCGAGATGTTGCGCCGGTGGCTTTCACCGCAACAACTCTCCCCCTGCGAAGCGGGGGGAGGGGACCATGCGCAGCATGGTGA
>CAXTHJ010000058.1:0-18362 GCA_964243985.1 uncultured Caulobacteraceae bacterium
TGAACTGTTCAGCGCGTTGATCAGCGAAGAGCCGGAGAACGGTGACGCCTGGGGCGGGCTGATCCGCACCCTCTTCGCCGTGGGGGACGAGAAGCAGTCGATCTATTCCTTCCAGGGCGCCGATCCCGACCAGCTCCTGATCCAGACCCGCGCCTACATCGACCGCACGGCGGAAGGCGGATTCGATTTCGAGGTGGTGCCGCTCTTGGAAAGCTGGCGCTCGACGCCGGAGGTGCTGACCTTCATCGACGAGACCTTCGCCGATCCCGCCATGCACGCCGCCGTTCGTCCGCCGGTGGGGCTGGACGTGATCGAGCATGCGGCGGTGCGTCCGGCGGGGCACGGCGCGGTGGACCTCTGGCCCGTGTTCCAGGACGAACCGCACGAGCCGCCGGACGCCTGGGATGCGCCGCTGGACCTGACGCCGCCGGAAACGGCGCGCAAACGCCTCGCCCGCCGCATCGCGGAGGAGATCCGCGCGATCACGTCAAGCCAGGCGGTGATCGACAAAGAGAGCGCCGCGCCGCGCCCGGCCACCGCGGGGGACGTGATCGTGCTGGTCCGCCGCCGCGACGCCCTGTTCGAGGAGATCATCCGCGCCCTGAAGAAAGCCGGCTTGCCGGTGGCGGGAGCGGATCGACTGAAGCTATCGGATCATGTGGTGTTCCAGGACATCTTGTCCCTTTGCCGGTTCTGCCTGTTCCCGTCCGACGACCTGACGGTGGCGGAGCTGCTGCGCAGCCCTTTCTGCGACGTGGACGAGCAGGCGCTCTACGATCTCGCCTATGGGAGGGAGGGATCCTTGTGGTCCACCCTTGGCAGCCGCGCGCAGGAGCGGGCCGAATGGCGCGACGCCCTCGCCTTCCTCGGCTGGGCCAAGGCGGAATCGCGGCGACGGGCACCGTTCGATTTCCTGGGGCGGGTTCTGTCGCAGTTGGACGGCGGGGGCCGCTCCATGCGCCAGCGCATCCTGACCCGGCTCGGCCACGAGGCGGAGGACGCGCTGGACGAAGTGATGGCCCAGGCGCTCGCCGCAGAGGGACGCGGCGTGCACGATCTGGAACGCCTCACCGCCGCCTTCGAGCACGCCGACATCGAGGTGAAGCGGGAGCTGGAGAGCGAGCGCGAGGGGAGCTCCCATGAACAAAGAAGGGGCGGCGAGGTGCGGGTGATGACCGTCCACGGCGCCAAGGGGCTGGAGGCGCCCATCGTCATCCTGCCCGACACGACCTCGAAGCCGCCGCCCCATCGCGGCGCCTTGCTGAAGACCGAGGCGGGCGGATTTCTGTTCGCGCCGCGCAAGGGGGACGATTGCGAGACGTCGGCGCAGGCGCGGCACGCGGCGGAGGCGCGCACGGCGGCCGAACAGCTTCGCCTGCTCTACGTGGCTCTGACCCGGGCGCGGGACCGGGTGATCGTGGCCGGCCGTATTGCCGCCAAGCGGTCCACGCCCCCGGACTGCTGGTATGCGCGGATTGAAGCGGCATTCGCTCGGCCCAAGGTGGCGGCGGGCGCGCGGACGGTGGAGGAGCGGGGACAAAGGGTGACGCGCTTCGGCGCCGATCCAGAAGCGTCTCCGCCGTTGCAGCTCGCCCTGTTCGAGACGTCGCCGGAGCCTCCGTGGCTGCGGACCTTCGCCGAAACCGAGGCGGCGCCCCGCTACGCTTCGCCATCCACCTACGCCGACGCCCAACGGCGCGCGGCGGCGTCGCCCCTGTTGGAAAGGGCGGGGCTCGGGCGGTTCCGGCGGGGCGATCTGGTCCACCGCCTGCTGCAGATCCTCCCCGACGTGCCGGCGGCGGAGCGGAAGGCGGGCGCGATGCGCCTCCTCGCCAAGGAGCGCGATCTGACCGACGATCAGCGGACGGAGATGGCGGGGGCGGCGCTGGGCGTGCTTAACGATCCGCAGTTCGCCGAGGTGTTCGGCCCCGGCTCCCGCGCCGAGGCGGCGGTGGCGGGATCGGCGCCGGGCCTCCCCGCTCATCTGGCCATCTCCGGCCGGGTGGATCGCATGGTGGTGACGCCGGAGCGAGTGCTGGTGGTGGATTTCAAATCGAACCGCCCTGCGCCCGATACGATTGCAGACGCCGATCCGGCCTATCTGGCGCAGATGGCGATCTATGTGGCGGTGTTGCGCGCCGTCTTCCCTGGCCGCCCTGTGGAGGCGGCGCTCGTTTGGACCGACGGACCGAAACTCATGCCTGTTCCAGAGAATTTGATAACCGAGACCTTGGCAGGGCTGGCGCGAAACGATTGATTGCCGGCGGCGAAGGCCTACATCTTGTGGCGAATGGCGGAGCGGCGTTCGCCGGCTTTGCTCTAGGAGGATCACCCATGACCATCGCGGTCACCGACGAAAGCTTCGAACACGACGTCCTGAACGCCAGCCAGCCGGTGCTGGTGGATTTCTGGGCCGAATGGTGTGGTCCCTGCAAACAGATCGCTCCCGCGCTTGAGCAGATCAGCGAGGAGCTGGCCGGCGCGGTCACCGTCGCCAAGCTGAACATCGAGGAAAGCCCCACCACGCCCTCCAAATACGGCGTGCGCGGCATCCCCACCATGATGCTGTTCAAGGACGGCCAGATGGCCTCCATGACCGTCGGCGCCATGCCCAAGGCCAAGATCCTGGAATGGCTCGGAAATGCCGGCGTGAAGGCGAACGCGGCCTAAGGCTCTCTTCAATTTCGCTCTAGTCATTCTCGGACGACGTCAGTCGGTCCGAGAACCTAGCAGCTCCAACCGTTCCGCTGGCTGGGTTCTCGGCCCCGCCCCGTGTCCTGAGATGACTAGCGGGCGGATGTTGCTGCTAACCCGGCCATGTCTCCTGACTCATCGCCAGCACTTCGCCGGCGAGATAGAGCGAGCCGCAGATGAGCAGGTGCGGCGAAGGGCCGTCTGCGCCGAGAGCGAGATCGACCGCCGCTTCGACGTTTCCGGCGCTTTCCACCTTGACGCCTTCAGCCCCTGCCGCGTCGACCAGGTCAAGCGGCGGGGCGGCGGCGTCGGCTTCGAAGCCGGTGACGATGATGCGGGCGTTGAGATCCTTGAAGGCGCGAAACACGCCGGGCGCGTCCTTCCGCTTGAGGAGGCCGACGATCAGCGTCAGTGGCCGCCCGTCTCGCGCCCGCATCCCCTCGGCCACATCGGCTAGCGCGCGCGCGGCGTGGGGATTGTGCCCGCCGTCGAGCCAGAGGTCCGCGCCACGCGCCGCCGCCTTTTGCGCCAGAGGTCCGGCGGTGACGCGTTGCATCCGCGCCGGCCAGATGGCGTGGCTGCTCCCCTGCGCCAGCGCCGCCTCGTCGATGCGCGGGTCGCCGAGCGCCAAGGTGGCGGCGATGGCGACGCCGGCGTTGCCGAACTGGTGCGCGCCGAAGAGGTTCGGCGGCGGCAGGTCGATCAGGCCCAGATCGTTCTGGAACACCAGCCGCCCCGCTTGGCCAAAGGCGTCGAAGTCTCTTCCGGCTGAGATCAAAGGCGCGCCGAGCGTCTCCGCCTCAGCCTCGATCACCAGCGAGGCTTCGGCGTTCTGATGCGCGACCACCACGGGGCGCCCGGCCTTGATGATGCCGGCCTTCTCCCAGGCGATGCGGCTGAGTTCCGAGCCGAGGAAATCCTGGTGGTCGTAGTCCACCGGCGTGATCACCGAAACGGCGGGCGGCCCAATGACATTGGTGGCGTCAAAGCGCCCGCCGAGGCCCACCTCGATCAGGCAGAGATCCGCCGGCGTCTCGGCGAAGGCCAGGAGGGCGGCGACGGTGGTGATCTCGAAGAAGGTGATCGGCTGGCCGGCGTTCGCCGCCTCCACCCGCTCCAGGATCGCCGCCAGCGCTGGCTCCTCGATCAGTGCGCCGGCCACGCGGATGCGCTCCACGAAGCGGACCAGGTGAGGCGAGGTCAGGACGTGCACCGTCAGGCCGGCGGCCTCGGCGATGGCGCGAAGGAAGGCGACGGTGGAGCCCTTGCCGTTGGTGCCCGCCACGTGGATTACCTGCGGCAGGCGGTCTTGCGGCCGGCCAAGCGCCTCCAGAAGGCGCAAGGTGCGGTCGAGCGACAGGTCGATCAGCTGCGGGTGCAGGGTCTTCAGCCGCTCCATAGGGGCATCGTGGGGGCGCAGGTGCTCGCTCATATGGCGCGGGCTTTGGCCTTAAGCGTGGCGTTCCGCAAGGGCCGAACGGATCGCCGCCTGCAGCCGTGCGGCGAATGCGGCCTGCTCCTTGGGACCGAGCGCGGCGGCGACGGCCAAAGACCGTTCCCGCAGGCGCACTCGGACCCGAGATACCCGCCCGTCGTCCTTATCGATCTCGATGCGGGTGAAGGCGGTGGGCGAGGTCCACAGGGTTTGATCGCCCTTCGCGTGCTCGCGGATCACCCGCACCTCGTCATGTGTCACCTGCACCCGCTCGCCGGTTTTCGCTCGCCTATTCGAGACGTGGAAGGCGACCAGCACGCCGATAAAGTCCAGCCCCAGGAAGACCGGCGCTGGAAACGCGCCAATGGCGAACAGGAAGGCGGTGATCAGCAGGTTGAAGGCAAGGAGTACGCTGAGGATGATCAGCAGTCCCCGCTTGGACATCGAGCGGTAGGGCCGGATGGCGTCATCCATGTAGAGGATCGGCGGGTCGCTCATAGCGCGCAAGCTAGTCGCTCGCACCGGCATGCGCTACGTCGCGGCGTGATGAAAATGCTCAGTTCCCCCTCGCCCAAGCTCGCCAAGCGCCTGTCGCCGAAGGAAAAGGCGCGGGTGCAGGAGATCTTCGACCGCTTCGCGCGCTCCAGCGCCCATCCCAAGACGGAGCTGAACTACGTCAATCCTTACACGCTGGTCACAGCCGTCGCCCTCTCAGCCCAGGCGACCGACGTTTCGGTGAACAAGGCGTCAGCCACGCTCTTCAAGGCAGCGGACACGCCCGAAAAGATGCTGGCGCTGGGCGAAGACGGTCTCATCCAGCATATCAAGTCCATCGGTCTCTACCGCACCAAGGCTAAGAACGTGCTGGCGACCGCGCGCATTCTGATCGACCAGTTCGGCGGCCACGTGCCGCTGAACCGCGAGGCGCTGCAGAGCTTGCCCGGCGTCGGCCGCAAGACCGCCAGCGTGGTTTTGAACGAACTCGACATCGAACCGGCCATCGCCGTGGACACCCACGTCTTTCGCGTGGCGCACCGGCTGAAGCTGTCCAAAGGCAAGACGCCAGATCAGGTGGAGCATCACCTGATGGCGATCACCCCCAAGCCCTATCTCACCCGCGCGCACCACTGGCTGATCCTTCACGGCCGCTACGTCTGCGTGGCGCGGAGGCCCAGGTGCGAGCATTGCCTGATCGCTGACCTTTGCCCCTCGCGGAAATTGTTCATTGGGCAGTGAGGCTCGTCACTGAGGGTTGACGCGCCGCCTTCCGCGCGCAAGCTTGCCGCCAAGCTAGGGAGACGGCCGATGAGCATGGTGACGGAATTTCGCGACTTCATCGCCAAGGGCAATGTGGTGGACCTGGCGGTCGGTGTGATCATCGGCGGCGCGTTCGGCAAGATCGTCACGGGGCTGGTGGACCAGATCGTCATGCCCCCCATCGGCCTCCTCACCGGCGGAATCGACTTCTCCCAGCTGAAGGTGGTGTTGAAGCCCGCGGACGCGGTGGCCAAGAAGGCGGAGGTGGCTATCAGCTATGGCGCCTTCATCAACACCTTGATCCAGTTCTTCATCATCGCCGTGGTGATCTTCTTCATGGTCAAGCTGGTGAACAGCCTTCGCAAAAAGGAGGCGGCCGCGCCCGTCGAACAGCCGGCGCCCACCACCACCGAAGCGCTCCTGATGGAGATCCGCGATTCGTTGAAGGCGCGCCCCTAAGGTTCAGACCAGCTTCAGCGCTTCCCGGTTCATCGCCTTGGTGAGCCGGGCGTTTTCCGCCGCGGACAGGGTGTTGTGGAAGGGTGGGAACACCGTCTCCTCCTCCTCCCGCATATGCTCTTCCACCAGATGCTGCAGCGCCTTGAGCTTGCGCATCCAGCGCGGATCATGCTTTGGGCAGGCGTCCAGCTCGTAGAGATAGGTCTTGATCTCGAACTGCTCGGCGGCGAGGTGGGTGGAGGACGCGCCCTGGTCCGAGCCGCGCAGAGCCGGATAGATCACGTTCTCTTTCTGCAGCGAATGTTTGGTCAGGGCGGTGCTGAGAGCGTCCATAAGCCGGGTGCGCTTTGCGGCCTGCTCTTCGCTGGTGCCCTCAATCTGCCTAAACAGACGCTCGATCCGGCGCCGTTCGGACGACAGCACCTCGAACCAGTCGCCGCTCATGGCCGTGGAGGTGGCCACCGCCGCCTTCTTGGAGTTCAAGAGCGCGAAGGCCGTGACGAACCCGACGCCCAAGGCGCCCGCCACCATGGTCCAGGATACCTTATCGCTCCGCGCCCGCTCATAGGCGTAGCGGGCGCCGTCGTCGGCGCGGCGGGAGACTTGGCGGGTGAGATCGGTGAGATAGCTCGCGCCGTCGTCGGCGTGGCGCGAAGCTTCCTTGGTCAGGCCGCCGATGTAGCTGGCGCCGTCGTCCACCCGCTTAATGGCCTCGCGGCCGAGGGCGTTCAGGCGGTCTCGCGCGTCGTCCAGGACTTGCAGCATGGCGTTCCTCATTCCTTCGGCATCTGGGCGCTTCGGGTTGGAAACGCAACGGCCAAGCCCGCCGTTCCGCCCTTGCCCGCGCGCTTTCGTTCGGTCATGGCTCCTTTTCATGCCGGCTCCCGCCTCAACCCTGGCCAAAATCTGCGGCCTTTCTACGCCCGAGGCGGTTGATAGCGCCATCGCCAGCGGCGCGTCCTTTATCGGGTTTGTCTTTTTTGACAGATCGCCGCGCAACGTGAAACCGGAGATTGCGGCGCAGCTTGCGGCGGGGGCGCGGTCCAGCAACGTCAAGACCGTGGCCCTGGCGGTGGATCCCAGCAACGCGCACCTAGACGAGATCATGGGCAAGCTGAGGCCGGACTTCATTCAGCTGCACAGCCAAGAGACGCCGGCGCGGGTGCAGGAGGTGAAGGCGCGCACCGGCGCCGGCCTGATCAAGGCGGTTCCCGTCTCCACCAGCTTGGATGTCGCCGCCGCCGCGCGTGACTACGACACCTTCGCCGACCACCTGATGTTCGACGCCAAGCCGCCCGAGGACGCCGACCGCCCCGGCGGCAACGGCACGGCGTTCGACTGGGACATTCTGCAGGGCCTTCGCCTCCAGCGCCCTTGGTTCCTGGCCGGAGGGCTCGATCCCTGGAACGTCGGCGACGCGATCAAGCGGTCGGGCGCCAGGATGGTGGACGTTTCCTCTGGCGTGGAGCGCGGCGCGGGGCTAAAGGACCCGGCCTTGATCGCGGCCTTCCTCGCCGCCGTGAAGCGAGCCTGACGCCGCCCCCCCGAGACCCATCTTGAACGCGCCGCTGAAACCCAACGACTATACGGCCTATCCGGACGCTGAAGGACGTTTCGGCGACTACGGCGGTCGCTACGTGCCCGAAACCCTGATGCCGCTCGTCCTGGAGCTGAACGGCGCCTACGAGGCCGGCAAGGCTGATCCGAGCTTTCAAGCCGAACTCGACGGCTATCTGAAGCACTACGTCGGCCGCCCGTCGCCAATGTATTTCGCCGAGCGGCTTACCGCCCACTACGGCGGCGCGAAAATCTACTTCAAGCGCGACGAGCTGAACCACACCGGCGCGCACAAGATCAACAACTGTATGGGCCAGATCCTGCTCGCCCAGCGCATGGGCCGCACCCGCATCATCGCCGAGACCGGGGCCGGACAGCATGGCGTCGCCACCGCCACCGTCTGCGCGCGCTTCGGCCTGCCCTGCGTGATCTACATGGGCGCCGTCGATGTGGAGCGGCAAAAGCCCAACGTCTTCCGCATGAAGCTCCTCGGCGCCGAGGTCCGCCCCGTCACTGCCGGCGCGGGCACGCTGAAGGACGCCATGAACGAGGCCATGCGCGACTGGGTGACCAATGTGCACGACACCTACTACCTGATCGGCACCGCCGCCGGCCCGCACCCCTATCCGGCCATGGTGCGCGACTTCCAGGCGGTGATCGGTACGGAAACCCGCGCGCAGATGCTGGAGATCGAGGGCCGCCTGCCTGACGCCGTGGTCGCCTGCATCGGCGGCGGGTCCAACGCCATCGGCCTGTTCCACCCCTTCCTGGCCGACGAGGGGGTACGCCTGATCGGCGTCGAAGCCGCCGGCCACGGCCTTACCACCGACAAACACGCCGCCAGCATGGCCGGCGGGCGCCCCGGCGTGCTCCACGGCAACAAGACCTATCTGCTGCAGGACGCGGACGGCCAGATCATCGAGGGCCACTCCATCTCCGCCGGCCTCGACTATCCCGGCGTCGGCCCCGAGCATTCCTGGCTGAAGGACGTGGGCCGGGCGCAATACCTCTCCGCCACAGATGATGACGCGCTGGAGGCGTTCCAGCTCTGCGCCCGCCTGGAGGGCATACTGCCGGCGCTCGAACCCGCCCATGCCCTTGCCCGCATCGGCGAGATCGCCAAGGACATCGGGCCGGGCGGCGTGGTGGTGATGAATCTCTGCGGCCGAGGCGACAAGGACATCTTCACCATCGCCGACGCCTTGGAAGCGAAGCTTTGACGAAGGCCCGCATTGACGCCAAGTTTGAGGCCCTGAAGGCCGAGGGCCGCGCTGGCTTCATCGCCTACGTCATGGCGGGCGACCCTAACGCGAGCGCCACCTTTGACATCCTACGCGGGCTCCCAACGGCGGGCGCGGACCTGATCGAGCTCGGCTTTCCCTTCTCCGACCCCATGGCCGAAGGCGTGCCGATTCAGCGCGCGGCGCAGCGGGCGCTCGTGGGCGGCATGACGCTGCGCAAAACCTTGGACCTCGTCAGGGCCTTCCGTAATCCGCTCATCCCCGCGGACGCGGGGGCCCAGGACTTTGCGGAAAGCGCCGCGGACGGGGCCGAAAACCTGGGTCCCCGCATCAGCGTGGCTGAGCGGCGTGAGGCGGAGCCGATCTTCGTCTCGCACTCAGAACCTATAATCAAAGCGCAATCGGAATCGGTGGTGAAATCCCATGACGAGCCGCTTCTATCCCGAGATCGCCTCAAGACCGCTGAGCCCGACATTACCACCCCCATCATCCTGATGGGGTACCTCAACAACGTCCTGACCTACGGCTACGACGCCTTCGCCCACGACGCGGCCGAAGCGGGCGTGGACGGCCTGATCGTGGTGGACTGCCCACCGGAAGAGGCCGGGACCCTAGCCGACGCGCTTGACGCCGCCGGGGTCGCCCTGATCCGTCTCGCAACGCCCACCAGCGACGACGCGCGGCTGAAGGTGATCGCCGCGCGCACCTCGGGCTTCGTCTATTACGTCTCCATCGCCGGGGTGACCGGCGCGGGCGAGGCGGATGAGACCGCCGTCGCCCCAGCCGTTGAGCGTGTCCGCGCCGCCTCCGGTCTTCCCGTCGCCGTCGGTTTCGGCATCCGGACGCCGGAGCGCGCCGCCGCCATCGCCCGCGTCGCCGACGCCGCCGTGGTGGGCTCAGCGCTGGTCGATGAAGGCGCCGCCGCCGTCGAAGCGAACGAACAGGCCGCCCCGCGCGTTCTCGCCAAGGCGGCCGAGCTTGCGCACGCGGTGCGCACAGCCCGATACGCGGCGAAGGTCTGACCATGGCGCGCGACGACAATTCAAACCAGGCGGGCCCCGACCTGGCGGCGAAACCCAAGAGTTCGGGCTGGCTCTCCAAGCTCCGCCCAGGCGTCCGCAAAACCGAGGCGCCGCGCCCGGTGGAGCAGCCGGACGATCTCTGGGTCAAATGCCCGGACACCGGCGAGCTGATCTATCGCCCCGACCTGGAGGCCGCCTACTGGGTCACGCCGTCGGGCTTCCACATGCGGATCGGGCCGGAGCAGCGGTTCCGCTACAGCTTCGACGACGGCGCCTTCGAGCGCATCGCCGCGCCCATCGCGCCGGACGATCCCTTGAAGTTCACCGACCAGAGGCCCTACGTCGATCGACTCGCCACCGCTCGAAAAGCCACCGGCGAGAAGGACGCCATGGCCATCGGCTACGGCAAGATCAAAAACACGTCTGCCGTGATGCTGGTGCAGGATTTCGCCTTCCTGGGCGGCTCGCTCGGTATGTCGGCGGGGGACGGGTTCATCGCCGCGGCGCGGGCAGCCTTGAAGCGCCAGGCGCCGCTGGTGGCGGTCACTGCGTCTGGCGGCGCGCGGATGCAGGAGGGCACGCTCAGCCTGATGCAGATGGCGCGCACCACCTTGGCCATCGAGGAGCTGAAGCAGGCCGGCCTGCCCTACATCGTGGTGCTGACCGACCCGACCACCGGCGGCGTCACAGCCTCCTACGCGATGCTGGGCGACATCCAGTTCGCCGAGCCCGGCGCCCTGATCGGGTTTACGGGGCCCCGCATCATCGAACAGACCATCCGCGAGACCCTCCCCGCCGGCTTCCAGCGCGCCGAGTACCTGGAGGACAAGGGGATTGTGGATGCGGTGGTGGCGCGGAAGGACATGCCCGATCGGATAGGCTCGGTGCTGCGGGTGCTGATGGCCGGCCGGGCAAGCAAGCGCGCGGCCTGATCTCCCTCATCTCGTCAATCTCGGGGCGCGTAGCGAACCGAGGACCCAGCAAGCGGACCGTCTGGAGCGGCTGGCTTCTCGGACTGAGCTGCGCTCATCCGAGAATAACTAAGTTATTAACCAGCCTTGCTCTTCGTCCAATCCGCGCCGGCGGCGATGAAGAGCTGGATGGTGTCCAGGTATCGCTGCGCCTGCGCCTGCACCAAGGCGCGCCGCGCCATGTTGTAGGTGCGCTCTGCGTCGACCACCGGCAGGAGGGCGAGCCCGCCTTCGCTATAGCCCGCCCGCGCCAGCTTCAGGCTGGCGGCGGCGGAGTTGGCGGCGCGGGTTTCGGCGGCGATGGCCTCGTCGTCGTGGGTAAGGGCCTGAAGCACGTCCGCCACCTGGCCGAAAGCGCGCAGCACCGTCATCTCGTAGGCGGCCAGCGCCGCCTGGCGTGCGGCGATGGTCTCCTTGCGCTCGGCGCGCAGGCGCCCGCCGTCGAACACCGGCTGGGTCAATCCGGCGGCCAGCGAATAGGCGGTGGAGGTGAAGTCGAAGATATGGCCGGGGGTTAGCGTGCTCTGGGTCAGCGCGCCGGTGAGGGTGATGGTGGGGTAGAGCCTCGCGGTGGCGACGCCGATGTCGGCGGTGGCGGCGTGCAGCTGAGCCTCGGCGGCCAGAATGTCAGGGCGGCGGTGGACGATGTCGGACGGCAGGCCGACGGGAATGGCCGCCGGCGCCTTCAGATCGGCAAGGTCGAAGTCTGGTGCGGTCCAATCCGACGGCGCCTTGCCCACCAAGAGCGCCAGGGCGTGGCGGGCGGCGGCGAGCTGCTGGCGCAGCGGCGGGACTGCCGCTTCGTCCGCCGCAAGCTGGGCCTGCGCGCTCACCCTCTGGCCCTGCGCTTCGCCGCCCACCTGTTCGGCCTTGCGGGCAAGATCGACGGTGCTCTGGTCATCCACCAGGATGGCCTCGGCGGTCGCGATCTCGGCGCGGAGGGCGGCTATGGTGGCGGCCTCCGTCACCACCTGGCCAGTGAGGGAAAGGGCGGCGGCGGCGGCCTGCTGGCGCTCGGTCTCCGCATAGGCGTCGGCGCTCTCAATGCTGCGCTTGGTCCCGCCGAAGGTCGGCACGGCGTAGCTGGCGGTCAGGCCCACCGAATAAAGGTTGAAGGTGGGGTTGTTAGGGATGCCGGGAAAGCCGGCGAAGCCGAACGAGGCGAGATTGATCCGTTCCCGCTGCGCGCCCGCGTTGGCGTCGACCTCCGGAAAGAGGCCAGCCTTGGCCGCCCTCACCGCCGCGCGGGCCTCGGCCAGATTGGCGTCGGCCACCGCCAGGGTCGGATTGCCGGCCAGGGCCTCGCCCATGGTGCGGTTGAGCTGCGCGGACTGGAACGCGGTCCACCAGGGCCCGGCGGCCAGGGAGCCGAGGGCCACGTCCGTCGGCGCGGCCTTGTCGCCGCTCATGGCGAAACCGGACGTCGTCGGCGCGTCCGGGCGATGGAAGTTCGGGCCGACCATGCAGGCGCTGAGGACCGAGGCGGCGGCGCTGAGGCTCAGGGCAATGGCGAGGGCGCGGCGGGACTTAGGCATCGGTAAGGACTTAGGCATCGGTAAAAACTGGGACATCATTCAAACGCCGCGTGGGTGTCGGCGGCCTCGGCTTTCGGTCCCTTGGCGCGCTTGGGCGGGCGCATCAGCAGGAGCATGGGGATGGAGAGGATGGAGATCCACAGCATCAGCTTGAAGTCGTCCAGATAAGCGATCATGGCCGCCTGCTGGGTGGCCAGCCCGTCGAACAGGGCGAGACCTCTCTGGCTGGCGAAGTTCAACAGGGCGGAGACAAAGGGCGGATGAGCCATGGGGTTGTCGGGCCGGATGTGTTCCACCAGCTGGGCATGAGCGATGTCGGTGTTGCGCGCCAGGAGCGCCGTCATGATCGAGATGCCGGCGCTGGAGCCGATGTTGCGCGCCAGGGTGAACAGCCCTGCCGCCTCGGTGCGTTTTTCAGGGGCGATGGTGGCGAAGGCGAGGGTGGACAGGGGCACGAAGATCAAGCCCGTGCCGAGCCCCGAGAGCACCCCTGAAACCATGATGGGCGTGCTGGTCATGATCAAGGTGAAATGGCACATCTGCAAAGCCGAGAGCGCCGTGAATGTCAGCCCGGACAAGAGGATCAGACGCACGTCCACCCGGCCCACAAGCTGTCCTACGGCGAACATGGCCACAAAGCTTCCAAGCCCCCTCGGCACGGAGACGAGGCCGGTGGTGACCACCGAATAGCCCAGCAGAGTCTCCATGAAGGGCGGCAGGAGCGCCAGGCTGGAGAACAGGATGATGCCGATGAAGAAGCCGAAGATGGTGGCGGTGACGAAGTTGCCGTCTTTGAACAGAGTGGCGTCCACGAACGGCTGCCGCGCGGTCCAGGTCTGCACGACGAAGAGGAACAGGGCCAGCGCCGCTGTCGCGCATTCGATCTGCACCTCCGCCGAAGAGAACCAGTCTTGGGTCTGGCCGCGATCCAGGAAGAGCTGAAAGGCCCCGATGGCCACCGCCAGGGTGGCGAAACCGAAGAAGTCGAATGGCCGTTGATGGGCTTGCTTGTGTTCGCGGATGAACAGGAAGATGCCGGTGAAGGCCATGATCCCCACCGGCAGGTTGATGAAGAACACCCAGCGCCAGGTAAGGTTGTCGGTGAGCCAGCCCCCCAGCGCCGGCCCCATGATCGGCCCCAGGATCGCGCCGGCGCCCCACAGCGCCATGGCCTGGCCGTGTCGCTCCGGCGGATTGATGTCCAGCAGCACGGCCTGGGAGAGCGGGATCAGCGCCGCGCCGAACAGCCCCTGCAACAGGCGGAACAGCACGATCTCCACCAGGGAATTGGCGAGGCCGCAAAGGGCTGAGGCGATGGTGAAGCCGCCGACCGAAACCAGGAACACAATCTTTCGTCCCACGCGTCCGGCCAGCCAGCCCGTCAGCGGCGTCATGATGGCCGCCGCCACGATGTAGGAGGTCAGGACCCAGGTGATCTGGTCCTGCGACGCCGAAACGCTGCCCTGAATGTGTGGCAGGGCGACGTTGGCGATGGTGGTGTCCAGCGAACTCATGATCGTCGCCAGCATGATCGACAGGGTGATCAGGCCGCGATTGGCGACCTCGCCCTGTCCCGGTGTCGCCGCGCCCGCCATCAGCCGGCCTTGGGCGCCGGCGTCGTCACGGTCCGGGTGGTGGTCGTTGTCGACACCGTACGCGTCTGATTGCCGAACAGATGGCGCTTGTGAGCGGTGTCCACCTTGGCGTTTACGCTGAGGCCGGCGTGCAGCGGCAAATCCTCCGGCGGATTGTCGATGGAGATGCGCACCGGCAGGCGTTGCACAACCTTCACCCAGTTGCCGGTGGCGTTCTCGGCGGGGAGGAGCGCGAAGCTGGAGCCGGTGCCAGGAGAGAGGCTCTCCACACGGCCGTGGAAGGTGGTCTTGGGATAGGCGTCCACCTTGAAGGAGGCCGGCTGGCCGGGACGCATGTAGGTGAGCTGGTCCTCCTTGAAGTTGGCCTCTACCCAGACGCGGGGCGCCACCAGGGAGAAGACCGGCTGGGCGGCGTTGATGTAGTCGCCCACCTGCAACTGCTCCACCTTGGTCACCGTGCCGTCCTGCGGCGCGCGGATTACGGTGTAGCCCTGGTTCAGCTTGGCGCGATCCAGCGCCGCTTGGGCCTGACGCACGGCAGGATTATCGGACGCGGGACCGTTGGGCTTGCCGCCGAGGGCGGATAGCGCGTTGGCCTGGGCCTCCTGCGCCGCCGCCACATTGGCCTTGGCGACGGCGACCTGCTGCGCCTGGGCGTCCAGCTGCGCCTGGGAGGACACGCCCGAGCCGGTCATGGCCTTCTGCCGCGCCAGTTCTTTGATCTGATAGGCGAGGGTGACCTGGGCGGCCTGCAGCTCCACGGTGCGCTGCTGATAGGTGGCGCCTTGGCCGGTGAGGGCCTGCCGGGCTGCGGACAGGTCGGCGGCGGCCTGGGCGGCGGCGGTGTCGATGGGCGCGGCGTCGAGGCGGAACAGGACCTCGCCAGCCTTCACCTTCTGATTTTCATGCACGTCCAGCTCGATCACCCGGCCCGGCACATTGGCGGAGACATCCACCCGCGCGGACTGGATGTAGGCGTCGTCGGTGGACTGGTACCGTCCGCCGGACAGATAGAAGAACACGCCGCCGACGATCACCAGAATCGGCACGCCGATCAACAGGGGATAGCGCAGCATCCGCCTCAGGGATCGCGAACCCGAAAACTCCGGCGCAGAGCCCGGCGGCTCGCCCGGCGCGACTTCCGCCGTGTGCTGCTTCGTATCGCTCATGAACCCCTCGACGTCGCTGCAGCGAACGGAACACCCGTTAAAGCGATCCGGCGACGGCGGCCACAGCCTTCTTCCGAGGTGCAGATAGGAAGCCCTTTCGCAGGTGCAAAATGAGAAGTAATCACGGCGGCCATGAGCCAGCCTCATCTCAACAGCCTCGATCTCAACCTCCTTCGGGTGTTTGAAGCCCTGCTGGAAGAAGGCAGCGTCACCCGCGCCGCGCAGAAGCTGGGCCTGACTCAGTCGGCGGTGAGCCACGCCTTGAACCGGCTGCGCTACGCTCTCGGCGACGAGCTGTTCGTGCGGGCGCCGGACGGGATGCGCGCCACCCCCCACGCCGCCGAGATCGCGCCGGGGGTGCTACGGGGCCTGCGCCAGCTGCAGGCGGCGCTGGAGCCGGTGGACTTCGACCCGTCCACCTCCAACCGCCGCTTCAACCTCGACGCCGGGGCCTACGCCTGCGCCGTAATGCTGCCGGAAGTTCTGGCGCGGATGCGGGTGGAGGCGCCCCATGTGGAGCTGCGCATCCGCAACGTAGGCTCCGACCTGGCGGACGCCCTTGACGCCGGCCGCGCCGACGCAGCCATCGGCGGGTACACCCGCGCGCCGGACCGTTTCGTCAGGACGCCGCTGTTCGAGGAACGGCTGGTCTGGGTGATGCGGGCCGATCACCCCGCCGCCGACAAGCCCCTCTCCATGGAGGTGCTCTGCGCCTTGCCGCACATCATCATCGCCATGGCCGAGGACGCGCAGGTGGTGGACGGCACGGTGATGGACAACGGGCTGGAGCGGCGAGTGATCTGGGACGACGGTTCGGTGCAGGAGGCCCTGAACGCTCAGGGCAAGCAGCGTCTCGTGGCGTTGACGGTGCCCGACTCACACTCCGCCCTGGCCATTGTCAGCCGCACGGACATGGTGGCCTTCGTGCCCCGGCGATTGGCGATGGCCTTCCAGCCCTTCGGCCTGAAGATGCAGGACCCGCCCTATCCTGCCCGCAACGGTGAAATCTGCCTATTGTGGCGCAAGGACCAAGATTCGGCGGCCCTGGCCTGGCTCCGCTCACTTCTGATCTCAACCGCCGCGCAGCTTTAGTCAAACGGCTCGCCAGCGCCGATACCAGTCCACGAATTTCGGGATGCCCTCCTCCAGAGTCACCCTGGGCTGGTAGCCGGTGAGCGCGTTGAGGCGGGAGATGTCGGCGTAGGTGGCGGTGACGTCGCCGGGCTGCATCGGGCGGAAGATCTTATCCGCGGTTACGCCCAACGCCTCTTCCAAGACTTCGATCATCCGCATCAGCGGCACGGGGCGGCTGTCGCCGATGTTGTAGAGCCGCGCTTCACCCTCGGCGGGTGGATGGTCCAGGACGGCCACCATCCCGTCCACAATGTCGTCGATATAGGTGAAGTCCCGCGCCATTTGTCCCTCGCCGTAGACCTCGATGGGTTGGCCCGAGAGGATTTTCCCGGTGAAGCCAAAGTAGGCCATGTCCGGGCGCCCCATCGGCCCGTAGACAGTGAAAAACCGAAGACCCGACTGCTTCAAACCATAGAGCTTGCTGTAGCTGGCGCTGATCAGCTCTCCCGAGCGCTTGGTGGCGGCGTAGAGGGAGACCGGCGCGTCCACAGGATCGCTCTCCTTGAACGGCCCGTCGATGGCCCGGTCGCCGTAGATCGAGCTGGAGGAGGCGTAGACCAGATGCTTGATCTCCTGAGGCGCGTGGCGGCATGCCTCAAGCACCGAAAGGTGCCCTGCCAGATTTGAGCGCTCGTAGGCGAAGGGGTTCTCCAGCGAATACCTCACGCCCGCCTGAGCCGCCAGATGCACCACCCGATCCGCCCCGCTCTCCCGCACCAGGGCGGCGAAGGCGTCGGCGTCGGCGATGTCCATCCGCACCATGCGGAAGTTCGCATAGGCCGTCAGCCGCGCGGCCCGAAGGTCCTTCAGCGCCACGTCATAGTAATCGTTGAAGTTGTCGACGCCGATCACGGTCTCGCCACGCGATGCCAGACGCTCGGCGGTGAAGCAGCCGATGAACCCCGCAGCTCCGGTGACGATCACGGTCATAGGGCGTGAAGCTCCATGCAGCGGCTGTAGAGGCGGCGGCCGGCGGTGTCGAGAACCTTAGCCGGGGCGATTCACCACATCTTAAACTCACCGCCGGTCGATTCACCGCTTTGCGCGACGCGGCGCACGCTGTAGCTTTCCCGCGATGGGCGAGTTCGGGCGGGGCTCGTCTTGACGATTGACTGGGCCGCCGCTCCCGATGGCGTAAACGATGCCGAAAACCAACAAGGCGAAGCTTACCCCCCTCGTGTTCGACGCGCCGGACCTCAAGCCGGTGCCCCCGGCGGATGACGCGGCCGAGGCCCTGTTCGCGCCGGCCGTGACCGAACCCTTCGTTGCAACGCCCGAAGAGGCGCGTCCGACCAACGCCGGCGTGCAATTCCGCGAGGCGCTGGCGCCTTCCCCCGAAACGGCGAACCCCGTCGCCTCTAAACGCCAAACAGACGGTTCGGTCGCGCAGCTCAAGGCCCGGGTCGAAAAGCCCGCCAAGGCGACGCCCGTCATGCCGGGCTGGGCCCGCTCCGCCTATTGGATCGCCGTGCCCGCCGCCATGCTGTGGGCCGGGGCCATGGCGGCTTTCGCCTCGGGGTATCAGAATCCGTTCGGGCCGTTCGAGTACCGGCCCTTCCCCATCGTGGCCTTCGGGGGGCTCTGTCTCCTTCCGGCCCTCTTTATCCTACTCGCGGCCTATGCGGTCCGCCAAGCGGCCAAGCTCTCCATGGAAACGCGGCGGGCGCGCGATCTCGCGGACGACATCGCCATTCCCGCCGCCCTGGCCGCCGACCAGGCCGGGGGCGCCGCTGTCGCCGTGCGCCTGGAAGTGGAGCGGGTGAGCGTCGCCGCCGCCGCCGCCGAGCAGCAGCTTCTCAGCCTCCGCCGCGCCCTATCCGAGGAAAGCGATCGGCTGGTGGAGGCCACCGGCGACGCCGAACGCCGCGCCCACGACCTGACCCAGGGCCTCGCCCGCGAACGGGAGGAGATGACCGGCCTCGCCGAAACCCTGGACGCCCAGGTGCAGGCGGTGACCGGCGCCATCGCCGCCCAATCCCGCCTCGTGGTCGAAGCCTCCGACCTCGCCGCCGCTCAGATCCAGGAGGCGGAAGCCGCGCTGGCCGCGCGCGCCACCGACCTCGCCACCGCAGCGGGGGAAGCCGGGGAAGCGGCGCAGATCGCCGCCGACGTCCTGGCCGAGCAGGTGGAGAAGCTGGAGTTCGCCAGTGAAGATCTGTCGGCGCGGGTCGGAGGGATTCAGACCGGCCTCTCCAGCGAACACACCCGGCTCGCCGCCTTGGCCGACTCCCTCCGCGCCGACCAGCAGCGCATCGCCGCCCAGATCGACGCGCAGCGCAACGCGCTCTTGGCC
>CAXTHJ010000059.1:0-18053 GCA_964243985.1 uncultured Caulobacteraceae bacterium
GTCTCGCCCTTGGGACGTGGCTGATCGTCGGCAGCCTGAGCGAACTGGTGACCCGGGTCAGGGCGGGCGCAGCGCCGGTGGGCGAGACCCTGCGCCGCCTCGGTGGTCTGCCGCGCGGCCAGTGGGGCATGACGCTCGCCCATGCGGGCCTCGGCGTCTTCGTGCTCGGCGCCGCGTTCGAGACCGCTGGCCGCATCGACGCCGCCGAGGCCCTAGCCGTCGGCCAGGGCCTGCACGTCGGCCAATACGTCCTGACCTTGAAGTCCGTCGCCCCAAACGAGGGGCCCAACTACGCCGCCGAGCGGGCGGTGCTCTCCGTCACTGGCCCGAACGGCGTCGTCTCGCCCGACGTGACGCCCGAGCGCCGCTTCTACCCCGCCAACCGCCAGACCACCTCGCAGGTGGCGATCCAGCGGCACGGCGCCAGCGACCTCTACGTGGTGGTGGGCGAGCGGCGGGCGGGCGCCCCATCTTCTGCTGGGAAGGCGACGTGGCTGATCCGCGCTTACTGGAACCCCTGGGCCCGCTTCATCTTTGGGGGTCCGATCCTGATGGCGCTGGGCGGGTTGATCTCCCTCTCCGACCGGCGGCTCCGGCTGGCGGCCGGGGCGAAGCGGCGGGCGGTTCAGCCTGTGCGCGGCGGTGAAGCGACGCCAGTCTCGGCTACCTGAGCATATCCCAAGCCGCCGGCTCGCCCCGCTTCAGGTCGCGGGCGGCGGCGCGGCCCAAGACCTCCGGCAGGCGCTTAGGCGGAAGGCCGAAGCCTGGGCGGATGGAGCGGACGTCCGCGGCGGTGAGCACCGTCCCCTTGGCCACATCCCGCATCACATAGAGCGAGCGGCGAAACTGCTTGTTCGCCACTTCATCCGGGCCGCGGACGAGGTCGCCGTTCCCGAGCGCGCTCCAGGCGTTGCGGCAATCCTCCACCAGCCGTTTCAGCTCATCGGGCTCCAGGCTGAAGGCGGCGTCCGGTCCGCCGTCGGCGCGGGCGAGTGTGAAGTGCTTTTCGATGATGCAGGCGCCCAGCGCGATGGCGGCGACAGCGGTGGAGGTTCCCGGGGTGTGATCCGAGAGGCCGGCGACGCAGTCGTAGTCCGCGGCGAGGCGGGGCATAGCTCCAAGGTTTGCGTCCTCATACCGCGCGGGATAGGCGCTGACACAATGCAGGAGCGCCAGGCCGCCGTCGCCGGCTCCTCGCGCCGCCGCGACCGCCTCGGCGATCTCCTCCGGGCTCGTCATGCCGGTGGAGATGATCAGCGGTTTGCCGCTGGCCGCCGCCCGCTGGATCAGAGGCAGGTCGATGGCTTCGAAAGAGGCGATCTTGTAGGCGGGGGCGTCCAGCCCCTCCAGCAGATCGATCGCCGTATCGTCGAAGGGAGAGGAGAAGACGATCAACCCTCGTTTGCGCGCGTGTTCGAACAAGGGGGCGTGCCATTCAAAGGGGGTGAAGGCTTCGGCGTAGAGGTCATGCAGGGTGCGCCCGGCCCAGAGACCGCCCTCGATGCGGAAGCCCGGCCCGTCGTGATCCAGGGTAATGGTGTCGGGGGTGTAGGTCTGCAGCTTCACCGCCTCGGCGCCCGCGTCAGCGGCGGCGTCGATGAGGGCCATGGCGCGGTTCAGGCTGCCGTTGTGGTTGCCGGACAGCTCGGCGATCACCAGGGGCGGGTGCGCCGGGCCGATGGGGCGGCCTGCGATGGCGAACGGTTTCATGGCGACCTTGCGTAAAAAATCCGGCCTGCCTCGCCGCTCACAAGAGAATGGCGCAAACAGGCCCTAGGAAGATGGCTAAAGGGCGTTAAGACTTTCTCGCCGCCGCCGTACCGAGTGATTCATGCCGATCAGCCTACGCGACGTGGAAGCCGATGATGTGGACCGCCTGTTCCAATGGCGCAGCGAGCCGGAGGTGGATCGCTGGATGTACTCCGTTCCGCCGACGCGGGCGCATCACCAGGAATGGTTCGACGCCTTCATGGTCGATCCGGACCGCAAGGGCTGGATCATCCTGCGGGACGGAGCGCCGTCCGGGTCTCTGACGCTGGAAGGGCTGGTGAGCGCTCAGCGGCGGGCCAAATGGGGCTGGTACATCGGCGATGCGGAGGCCCGGGGCCGGGGTGCGGGCCGCGCGGCTCAGGCGCTGGGCCTCGATCAGGCATTCGGGGAGTACGGCCTGCAGAAGGTTTGGTCCGAGGTGCGGGCGGAGAATGAGACCGCGCTGAAGGCCCAGGCTTGGGCGGGCTTCAAGCGCGAAGGGTATCTGCGCCGCCATGCCTACAAGCACGGCGAGTTTCGGGATGTGGCCCTGATGTCGATCCTGAAGGAGGAGTGGGCGGCGCGCCGGTCAGCGGTGGTGAAGGCGCTGGTGACGTCGGGACTGATCCGGGGTTAGCTATCCTTCTCCCCTTGCGGGCTCGAATCGATCGGCTGCGAAACCCGCAGGGAGACAGGGGCGCACAGCTTCGCGTCCTCCGCGCTTCACACGTGAGTTGGTGAGGGTATGGATCCAGGCGTTTAGCTTGCTGGGTCCGCGGGCTCGGCGGAGTTTATCCTCGGGCGGAGCTTTGCTCCGACCCGGGGGCCGCCTCGGGGATGACTGAGGGGGAAAGACGCGTGTTAACCTCCCGTCAGCTTGGCGGGGGGATACTGCGGCCTGGTTTCCTGCGTCTGGTGTCCGCCGTGGCGATCTCGATCTCCGCCGACCTGCTGCTCAACTATTATGACGCCAAGGCGGGAATCGGTGCCGCAGCCACCGGCTCTGGAAACACCTCCTCCAGCACCGCCGCGCCAACGCCGCCGTGGCAGTCCACCTCCACCGCGCCGCAACAGAGCGCGCTGGTGAAGTCGGTGCTGAACGGCTCGACCTTCTTCAATCCGTCGGCGGCCCAGCTCACCTCTTCCGGCGGGACGGAGAGCGCCGACTACAAGAACCTGTTCGCCCTCTACCAGGGGGTCACGGCGCTGCAGGGCCTCGCGACCAACGCCAGCGCCACAGGGGTCACCGCCAGCCAGCTGGCCTCGTACCAGGCCGCTTTCACCAAGGGAATGAGCCAGCTCTCGACATTCCTCGGCCAGACCAGCTTCAAGGGATTGGACGTCTCCGAAGGCACGTTGACATCCAGCGACCAGACCAAGGCCGGCGCGCCGGTCTCCACCAACGACTACACCACCGGCACGGTTTTCACCGGCGCCGCCAATGATCCTGTGCCATCGTTCGCGGGGGACGTCGCCTTCGCCATGAACCTCACCGACACCCACGGCGTGGTGAAAACGATCAACTTCAATCTCGACGACATGGGTTCGACGCCCCGCACGATGGGCAATGTGGTGAACTACCTGAACAGCCAGCTGTCCACCGCCGGGGTGAAGACGCGGTTCAAGACCGTGGACACCCCGGGCGTGCCGCAGACCACCACGGTGAACGGCAAGAGCGTCACCCTCTCCACGCCGCCGGACAGCTACGCCCTGCAGATCCTCGGCACCACCACCGAGGCGGTCAGCTTCACCGCGCCCGCCACCGCGCCCGCCGTCTATCTCACCTCGTCGTCCGGCACGGCCTCCACCGCCGCGACCTCGACCACGGCGGCGGTCACCGGCGACCAGACCCAGAATCTTCTGAAGTTCGACACCAGCACGAGCGACCCTTCGACCTCGCTGGTGGTCAACAACGCCATGCAGTCGGCCGTCTCCTCGGCGCTCGCCAGCGCCACCGGACCGGACGGCTCGCTCTACGTGGTGGCCAATGTGGATGCGACCACGGCTGACGGACAGACCCTCAACGGCACGCAGGACGTGGCCTTGATGAAGTACGATTCTTCCGGGAACCTGACCTACACCCGCACCCTCGGCGCGGCCAACAGCGCCACAGGCTACGCCATCGCCGTCTCCCAGGACGGATCGAGCGTGGCCGTGGCCGGATCGGTCACCGGCGAGCTGGACGCCAACAACACCGGCGAGAACGCCAGCTCCACCAACAGCTTCGTCAGCGAATACTCCGCCGCCCTCGGCAGCGAACAGTGGACCTCGACTCAGGCCTCAAACGCGGGAGACTCCGCGACGGGGGTAGCGTTCGGCGCCGACGGCTCGGTCTATGTCACCGGCACGACCCAAAGCCGGATGCCCGACGGCGGCGTGGAGGTCGGCGGCCAGGACGGCTATCTTCGCAGTTACAGCCCTACCGGCCAGCTCGCCTCCACCACCCAGTTCGGCACCGCCGGCACGGACAAGCCGGCTGGCATCGCTGTTTCCGGCAGCTCGATCTACATCGCGGGCTCGGAGAGCGGGGACGCCGTGGTTCGCCAGTTCACCATCCCCTCCGCCGGCGCGCCTGTAGCGGGCGCGGTGCGGGACCTTGGATCGCTGCAGGGGGGCAATGTGGTGGGCGTCGGCGTCAACACCGACGGGTCGGTGGTGGTGGCGGGCTCCACCCGCAACAGCGCCCTGTCAGCCGGAACCGTCACCAGCGCCTATCAGAGCGGCAGGTCGGGCTTCGTCGCCACCCTTGGCGCGAACCTCACCCCATCGTCGTCGGACAGCCTCAGCTATGTGGCCACGTCCGGCGATCTGACCGCCAGCGCCATGACCCTCTCGGGCGGGCAGGTTTATCTGGCGGGGCAGGTGGCCACCACCGCCCCGGCCGGCAGCGGCCTCACCAACACCACCGCCGGCTATGTGGCCGAGGTCGACCCCACCAGCGGCGGAGTGACCTGGTCGCAACAGTTCCAGGGTATGGACGACAAGGCCGCGCCCACCTCCGTCGCCGTAGCCTCCACCGGCGCCTCGGTGCTGGACCAGCTCGGCTTGCCGAGCTCGATCAACTACAACACCTCGACGCTGCTGGTGGACAACACCAGCCTTCGGACCGGGGACAGCTTTTATGTCAAGAGCGGGTCCGGCGCCGCGCAGCAGGTGACCATCGCCGCCAACGACACCCTGCAGACCCTGGCTACCAAGATCTCCCGCGCCTCCGGCTTTACGGTGACGGCGACGACGCCAACGGTCAGCGGCGACACCCAGCTGAAGATCGTGCCTGCCAACAGCACCCAGTCGGTGCAGCTTCTCTCCGGCCCCGCCGGGTCGGACGCCCTGGGCGGCCTCGGCCTTTCCCCTGGCACGCTCAGCACTGACGTCGGCCAGACCTCCACCGCCAGCCACGCCGCCAAGGTGACCCTGGGGCTGAACCTCACCGGCCTGCTGAACCTGAACTCCGCGACCTCGGCCAAGCAGGCTGTGACGGCCTTGAACCTGGCGTCGGCCAAGATCCAGAACGCCTATCAGAGCCTATCCAACCCGAGCTCCAGCTCGACCGCGACCACCAGCGCGGCATCCGCCGCCGATCTGGCCTACATCAATTCGCGCACGGCCAATTACACGCTGGCCTTGGAGCGCCTTACCGGCTCCGGCTAAGCTCCCGGATTTCGCGCAATCAGAGGGCGCGACTTGCGTCTGGCGCCCGTCCGGCTTAGCGAAGGGGCGTGAAGAACGCTCTGCAAGATCGCCGGGTCGTGGCCGCTATCGGGGGCGGCGCCGCCCTGTTGCTGGCGATCCTTCTCGGCGCCTTTCTCCTTCGCGGCCATCACCATCAGGACGCGACGCCGGCTTCCCTTCAAGCCGCCGCGGCAGGGCTGCAGATCCAGCCGGGCGCGGCGGACAGCAGCACCTCGTCCACCAAGCCCCTGCGCTGCTTCGTCGGCGGCCAGTTCACCGGCATGGAGACGGTGGCCGATTGCGCCAAGAAGAACGGCGTATCCGCCCAGGCCCTGGACGTTGGGCTCGATCCCGCCACCGGCGCGGTGACCGCCGCCAGCGGCACCCTGGCCCCGCCGGTGCAGGCCGCGCCCCCAGCGCAAGCGGACGCCGATGAGCCGCAGAAGGTCGAGCAAGCCCAGGCCGCGCCGCCGCCCGCTGCTCCGGGAGACTGCCTGCGCTATACCCCTGACGGCTGGCGCGGCGCGGGGGCGGGCGTCTCCCTGAACCAATGTATCCGCACCCTGTTCGACGGCCGCTGCGAGCGGGCCGGCGAGGCGCTTTACGGCCGATGGGGGCAACAGACCCTGCGCCTCGTGCCCGGCCGGGTGGAGATGTCCTCCGACAACCGCAGCTTCCATCCCCTGGTGTCGCAAAATCAGGATTGCGCCCTACCGCCGGGGTGACCCTTGGTGTAGCAAGGACCGATGAAAATCCGGCCGATCTTCGCCGCGTTCCTCGCCGGCTCCGCGCTCTTCGCCCTCCCGTTGTCCGCCTGCGATCACTCTCCAAGGCCGCCGGGGGATGTGGGCGTCTGCTACCAATATGTGACGCCCAAGGGCGCCAAGCCTAAGTTCAACGTGCTGGAGCAGAACGTGCCGAGCCTGGAGGTCTGCGCCGGCGCGCTGGAGGCCATGCGGCTGAAGTTCCTGAGCCTCGGCGGCAATCAGCTGACCGTCACCGGCGCCTATCAATCCAAGTTCCTCTTCGTTGAGCAGGAAGGCATCTTCACCGCCGACACGTTGAACGGGTCTAGCTATCTGGCCCTGGTGCGTACTGACGACGGGCGGCTGGCGCAGCCGGGCGCCGTGCGCCATTAAGGCTTGACTCTCGTCGGGTGATGAGAACGTAAATAGAACATTAATGAATGATGGCGGCGCCGGGGCGCGGCCTTAGCGAGGAGACCAGCCCATGGCCGGCAGCGTCAATAAAGTCATCCTAGTGGGCAATCTCGGCAAGGACCCGGAGATTCGCACGCTCAACTCCGGGGACCGCGTCGCCAACCTCCGCATCGCCACCTCCGAGACTTGGCGCGACAAGAACTCCGGCGAGCGCAAGGAGAAGACCGAGTGGCACCAGGTGGTGATCTTCAACGATAATCTCGTGAAGGTGGCGGAGAACTATCTGAAGAAGGGCTCCACCATCTACATCGAAGGCTCGCTTCAGACCCGCAAATGGGCCGACGCCCAGGGGGTGGAGAAATATTCCACTGAGATTGTGCTGCAGAAATTCCGCGGCGAGCTGACCATGCTCGGCGGTCGCGCCGGCGGCGGCTTTGGCGGCCGAGCGCAGCAGGGTTCCGGTCCCAAGGAGAGCTTCGCCGCCGACCTCGACGACGACATTCCCTTTTGACGATCGATCGCCCTCAAATCGATCGCTCTCGGATCGATTGATTGTGACGCCTGCGTAGCAGCGCGACCGTCAGATTACGGAAGGTTTGTCGCGTTGCAACATGTGCAATGAAAACGCGTCCCGATGACATCGAAAGGACATCGGCGGGCAAAACTCACGGCGAGAATACGGCCTGTTAGTTTATCACAGGTCGGGCTGTCATGTACGACGGGGCGGAGCCGCTTTTCGGCGAACACAGGTCCTTTGCATCGCTAAACCGAATCGGCGACCACCGGCTGGGCAGGTCGGTGTTCCTGCATGGCATGTGGCGGAGCGGCTCCACCTACCTCTGGTCCCGGTTCCGCGCCACGCCCAACACCTGCTGCTTCTATGAGCCCCTGCATCACGGCCTCGCCAAGCTGACCCACGCGCGCATCGACCGGGACACGCCCGAGCAGATCAGCGCCAACCACCACCCAGCCCTGGCCGAGCCCTATTTCGCTGAATTCGCGCCCCTGGTGGAGGGGCGAGGCGTCAAGCACTATCATAGGAGCCTCGCCTACGACCGTTTCGTGCTGCAGCCGGGCGAAGCACATCCCCGGCTTGAGCGCTACATCTCGGGCCTCATCGGCCATGCTGAAGCCCGGGGTCAAAGCGCCGTTATGGGCTTCAACCGAACAGGGCTGAGGCTTGGCTGGATGAAGCGCCGGTTCGACGCCTTTAACATCCATATCGACCGGGAGCCGGCGGCAATCTGGGCCTCCTATGCGGCGGAGGCGAACAAGGGCAACCATGCTTTCTTTTCCATGTGGTTGACGGTGTTGGAGAAAAACGCCGGCCATCCTCTGTTCGCACCGCTGGTGGAGCGGCTGAACCTTCGCCGCCTTACGCCGATGGGCCTTTTCCCGAAGGCCCGCCACCGGCGCATTATCGAGGCCATGGCCCAGGAGGAGGCTTACTTCTTGGTCTACTATCTCTGGCTCGCCTGCACCCAGCACGCCCTAGCCGAATGCGACCTCCTGATCGACACGCGCTTGGCGGATGCGCGCCACTACGGCCGTCATGTTGCGGCGCAGATCGCCCATGCGACGGGCCTCTACGTCGATCTCGCTGACATGCGGGCCGCAGACCCACGCACGGCCCTATCGACGGCGATACAAGCGAGGATCGAGCATTCGGCGGCGGTGATCTTTCCCCGCCAGGCGGTTCCCAGAACGCCGGCTTTCGCGGGGCGCCTAGCCTCTATTTCGCCCCGCAACGCCGATCGTTTAGCCGCCGCCTTCTAAGCCGCTCCGATAAGGGCGGCAAACGACGAAATCCTGAGCTAAATCACGCGGTTTCTTTGCGTTTGGCGCGCCCGGATGCTAATGAAAGACACCGGCGCCGCCGCCGATTCCCGCGTTCTGACGCGCCTCCCGACAACGCTTCGTTCGAAGCGCCCAAACCCCAGGTTCTCTTGAGCGACGACGCCACCACCAGCCCCCCGCCCATCTCCGGCGGCATTATCTCTCCCATCGCCATCGAGGACGAGCTGAAACGCTCCTACCTCGACTATGCGATGAGCGTGATCGTCTCCCGCGCGCTGCCCGATGCGCGAGACGGGCTGAAGCCGGTTCACCGCCGCATCCTCTTCTCCATGTACGAGAACGGGTTCACCTCCAGCGCCGCCTACCGCAAATCGGCTCGCACCGTCGGCGACGTGATCGGCAAGTATCACCCCCACGGCGATCAGTCGGTCTACGACGCCATGGTGCGGATGGCGCAGCCCTTCTCCATGGGCCTCGTCCTGATCGACGGGCAGGGCAACTTCGGTTCGGTGGATAACGATCCGCCGGCGGCGATGCGCTACACCGAAAGCCGCATGACCAAAGCGGCCGAGGCGCTGCTCGCCGACCTCGACAAGGACACGGTCGATTTCCAGGGCAACTATGACGACTCCGAAAAGGAGCCGGTGGTGCTGCCCTCTCGCATCCCCAATCTGCTGGTCAACGGCTCGGGCGGCATCGCCGTCGGCATGGCCACCAACATCCCGCCGCACAATTTGGGCGAAGTGGTCGATGCGTGCCTCGCCATGATCGATAATCCAGAGGTGACACTGGAGGAACTGCTAGAGATCGTGCCCGGGCCGGACTTCCCCACCGGCGGCCAGATCATCGGCCGCACCGGCGCGCGCCAGGCGCTGATGACCGGGCGGGGCTCGGTGATCATGCGCGGCGTCTCCTCCGTCGAGACCCTCCGCAAAGACCGCGAAGCCATCGTCATCACCGAGATCCCCTATCAGGTGAACAAGGCGGCCATGCTGGAGCGTTTGGCGGAACTGGTCCGCGAAAAGCGCATCGAGGGCATCTCCGACCTTCGCGACGAAAGCGACCGCGACGGCATGCGGGTGGTGATCGAGCTGAAGCGTGACGCCCCGGCCGACGTAATCCTCAATCAGCTCCACCGCTATACGCCGCTGCAGACCTCGTTTGGGGTCAACATGCTGGCGCTGGACCACGGCCGTCCGCTGCAGATGGGCCTCAGGCAGATGCTCGACATCTTCCTCGCCCACCGCGAGGAGGTGGTGGTCCGCCGCACCAAGTTCGAGCTGAACAAGGCGAGGAACCGCGGCCACGTGCTGGTCGGCCTCGCCATCGCTGTGGCGAACATCGACGAGGTGATCCACATCATCCGCTCCTCCGCCAATCCGCAGGAAGCCCGCGAGCGGCTTCAGGCGCGGGACTGGCCGGCGGGCGACATGACCGCCCTGATCGCCCTGATCCAGGACCCCCGCACCGTGGTGGTGGATGGCGACCGCGTGCGCCTTTCCGATGAACAGGCCCGCGCCATCCTGGCGCTCACATTGGCCCGCCTCACCGGCCTCGGCCGCGATGAGATCTTCGCCGAAGCCCAGGACCTGGCCAAGCTGATCGCCGGCCACCTGGAAATCCTCGGCTCTCGCGAGCGCGTCATGGCCATCGTCCGCGAGGAACTGGTCGAGGTCCGTGAAAACTTCGCCGTCCCCCGCCGCTCCGAAATCGTCGAGGGCGAGGCGGACATGGAGGACGAGGACCTGATCCCGCGCGAGGACATGGTCGTCACCGTCACCCACGGCGGCTATGTGAAGCGCACCCAGCTTTCCGCCTATCGCACCCAGCGCCACGGCGGCAAGGGCCGCGGCGGCATGCGCACCAAGGATGACGATGCCGTCACCCGCGTCTTCTCCGCTTCAACCCATACTCCAGTGCTGTTCTTCTCCTCCGGCGGCAAGGCCTACAAGCTGAAGGTCTGGCGCCTGCCGCTGGGCGATCCCAACGCGCGGGGCAAGGCGTTCGTGAACCTGCTGCCGATCGAGCAGGGGGAGAGCATCACCTCTATCCTGCCCCTGCCAGAAGACGAGGCGAGCTGGGAGCGGCTGGACGTGATGTTCGCCACCAGGTCCGGGGGCGTTCGGCGCAACAAGCTCTCCGATTTCGTCAATGTGAACCGCGCCGGCAAGATCGCTATGAAGCTCGATGACGGCGACGCCATCATCGGCGTCTCCATCTGCACGGATGAAGATGATGTGCTCCTGACCTCTTCGGGCGGCCGGGCCATTCGCTTCCCCGTGGGGGACGTGCGCGTGTTCGCCAGCCGCGATTCCACCGGCGTGCGCGGCATTCGCCTGACCGAGGGAAATGAGGTCATCTCCATGGCCATCCTCCGCTCGGTGGCGGCGACACCGGACGAGCGGGTCGCCTACCTGAAGCAGTCCCGTGCCGCACTTAGGGCCATGGGCGAGGAGGCGGAAGACGCTGACGCGCCGGTGGACGCCGAGGATGGTGAAGAGGCGGTGGCCGATACTCAGCTCACCCCCGAACGCTACGCCGAGCTGGGCGCCGCCGAGCAAACGCTCCTCACCCTCTCCTCCGAAGGCGTCGGCAAACGCTCCTCCGCCTACGATTTCCGCCGAACCGGCCGGGGCGGGCAGGGGCTGCTGGCCCAGGATCTCACCCGCAAGGGCGGCCGCCTCGTCGCCGCCTTCCCAGTGGAGCAGGGGGACGAGCTTCTGCTGGTGACCGATAGCGGCCAACTGATCCGCGTCCCCGTCGCCCGCATCCGCGTCGCGGCCAGGAACACTCAAGGCGTCATCGTCTTCCGCACTGGCGAAGGCGAGCACGTGGTCTCGGTGGAGCGGCTAGCGGAGCCCGGCGGTGATGACGACGAGGAGAGCGCAGATGATCTTGCTCCGGACGCCTGATCGCCAAGGCCGTCATTTTTGAGCGAGACGACGCCCGTGCAAGTGGGTATTGAGCTTCGCCATGGCGGCAAAGTGAACACGGCGCCTATCGTTGGGCGATCGGGGAGCGGGGTCGGATCATGCAGCGCGTAGGTCTCTACCCCGGCACTTTCGATCCCATCACCAACGGGCATCTGGACATCATCGGCCGGGCAGTGAAGCTGGTGGATAAGCTGGTGATCGGCATTGCCATCAATAACGGCAAGGGCCCTCTGTTCACCCTGGAAGAACGGGTGGAGATGGTGATGGGGGAGACCGAGCACCTGCGCCACACCGCGGAGATCGTGGCCCTGCCGTTCGAAAGCCTACTCATGCACTTCGCCGAGGAAGTGGGCGCCTCCATCATCGTGCGCGGGCTGCGGGCCGTGGCCGATTTCGAGTACGAATTCCAGATGACGGCGATGAACCAGCAGCTCAATCGCCAAATCGAAACCGTATTTCTGATGGCGGATCCCCGGCATCAGGCGATCGCTTCCCGGCTGGTGAAGGAGATCGCCCATCTGGGGGGAGACATCTCCCCCTTCGTTCCAAAAGGGGTGGCCGAATGCGTGCTGACTAAGGTCAAGGCGCGTAAAGGGACCTGAAGTGAGGAAGTTTTTTCGATGAAACGTCGTTTCGCTGCCGCCTTGGCCGTTGCTCTGGTGGCGAGCCCTGTCGCCGCGTTGCTGGGGCAGGGCGCATCGGCCACGGCGGCAAAGCCGGTCGCCGTTCCGCCGCCTCCGCCCTCCACCACACCGACGGCGGCGGATTTCCGCCCCGTGGACCCCGACAACATGCTGGTGGTGGACACCAACAAGGGCCGCATCATCGTCGAGCTTTACCCCTTCGCGGCGCCGAACCACGTGGTTCAGATCAAGACCCTGGCTAAGCAGCACTTCTATGACGGCCAGACCTTTTTCCGGGTGATCGAGGACTTCATGGACCAGACCGGCGACCCCACCAACAAGGGGGACGGCGACTCCAAACTGCCGAACCTGAAGGCCGAGTTCACCTTCCGCCGGGATGCGGCAATGCCCTTTGTCCAGGTGGCGCAGCCGAACGACGGGGTGGTGGGCTTCATCGGCGCTTTGCCGGTGACGGGACAGCCGGACGATCTGATGACAATGACGGCGGATAACAAAGTAATCGCCTGGCCGCTGTTTTGCTCCGGCGTGATGGGCATGGCGCGCACGGGAGAACCGGACTCGGCCAATAGCCAGTTCTTCTTCATGCGCGGGCCCTATCCCTCCTTGGAGAAGAAATACACCGGCTGGGGCCGGGTGGTGCTCGGCCAAGAGGTGGTGCGGGCCATAAAGCTTGGCGAGCCGCCGGCCGATCCCCAGGACAAGATGCTGACCGTGCGCCTGGGATCGGACCTGCCGCCCACAGATCGGCCCAAGGTCTATGTGCTCGACACAAAGACGCCGGTGTTCAAGGCCATCGTGGATAAGGCGCGGACGGAGAAGGGCGCGGATTTCTCCGCTTGCGACCTGGATATTCCCGCACAGCTTCGCTGATCGTCTAGGATCAGTCGCCGGGGTTCCGTTTCAGCATCTGGCAGACGCGGTCGGGGGAATAGGGTTTCTGCACGAACTCGGCGTTTTCCACCCGCTCCTTGCTGAAGTCCTCCCGCGCGCCGCCCGAGGTGTAGATGACCCTGATGCCGGGCTTCACCTGCCGGGCGAACCGCGCCACATCATAGCCGCCGCCCCGGTCTCCCAGGTCGATATCGGCAAAGAGGGCGGTGATGTTGTCGCCTTCGTTGTCTCCCATGGTCTGGATCGCTTCCTGGGTGGTTTCCGCGCAGATTGCATGGAAGCCCTCATCCTCAAGCACGTCGTGCATGATTTCGCGGATGATGGGATCATCCTCAACCACCAGAACTGTTCGCCGCTGTTGCATCGTTGTCGCCCTTCTGGGCCAAGTGATCTTCGTTCGCACGGATAACCCGTAACATTTGAACATGTTCCGCTGAATTTACATAAGCAATGATGAATTATTCGTCATGCGATAGGAACCGGCGTGCTAATATTAGGGCTTACTAATTAATGTTGCGATAAGCTTCATAAATGCAGAAATGCAAAGACATGATTTCAACAGAACAGTCGAATGAGATATAAGGTCAGCGCTAAGGACTGAGATTCAGTGAAGTCACATTTGTTGAGGGTCAAGCTGGCGTCTTTGCAATCGCGGCGATATGGCTCTGGTTCACGCGGTCGGATCAGGCATGACGAACGAAACGGCGCATAGGGCCGATCCGCCGGGCAAGGGCGATGCGGTCAAGGCCGATGCCGGCAAGTCGTTTCGTCGCTCGATCCTTGTGGTCTTGTCCGCCGGCCTCCTCGCCCTGGCGATCATGGCCGGGGTGGCGACGTGGCTGGTGAACAGGGCGCGGGACTACAGCCGCTGGACCGAACACACCTATATTGTGCAAACGCACGTCAACCATTTCGCCGCCCTGACGGAGCGGGCGGAGACGGCTCGGCGTGGGTATCTGCTGTCGCCCAACGCCACTTATCGCGACGGCTACAACAGGGTCGTGGCTCAGATCATGCCGCAGCTGAACGGCATCGCCCTCGACACCTTCGATAATCCTATCCAGCGCCGCAATGTGGTGGCCCTGCGCGCCCTGGTGGAGCAGCGGGACGCTCTGGCCAAGCGCATGATGTCCCTGGCCGCCGCCGGCCAGATCGAGGCCGCCGTCGAGGCGTTCAAGGAAGATCGCGACCGCGCGGCGCTGCATCAGGTGCGGACGCTGACGCAGTCCATGCTGGACGAGGAAGCCCGCCTTTTGAAGCTGCGGACGGCCCGAGAACAGGACAACGCCGGCATTCTCTTGGCGGTGGTGCTGATCGGCGGCGCCCTCCTGGCCCTCCTCTCCCTCGGCTCCCTTCTCCTGATGCGCCGGTACGCCGATGAGCTGGATCAGGCTCAGATGGAACTGCAGGGTCTCAACGCCGATCTTGAGGCGCGGGTGAAAGGGCGCACGGTGGAGCTCTCCCGCGCCAATGAGGAGATCCAGCGCTTCGCCTATATCGTCTCCCACGACCTTCGCTCGCCCCTAGTCAACGTCATGGGCTTCACCAGCGAGTTGGAGCTGGCGCTAAAGCCCCTCAAGCGCATGGTCGACTGGATGCTGGAACACGACCCCGAGCACCTGCCGAGGGACATGAAGGAGTCCGTCGAGGTGGAGATGCCCGAGGCGATCGGCTTCATCCGCTCCTCCACCCGTAAGATGGACGGGCTCATCAACGCCATCCTGCGCCTGTCCCGCGAGGGCCGCCGCACCCTGACCCCCGAAACGCTTGACATGAACGCGGTGGCGGTGGGGTTGATCGACAACGTCCGCCATCGGCTGATCGAGCGCGGCGCCGATGCTGTGGTTGAGGGCGATTTGCCGGACCTGATCTGCGACCGCCTCGCCGTTGAACAGGTGTTCGGCAACCTGATCGACAATGCGGTGAAGTACCTGTCTCCCAATCGCCCTGGTTTAATCACCGTTCGCGGACGGCGGGAGGGCGGCCTCCTGGTCTATGAGATCCAGGACAACGGCCGGGGGATCGCTCCCCAGGATCATGAGCGCGTGTTCGAGCTCTTCCGCCGCTCCGGCGCCCAGGACCAGGCGGGGGAGGGGATCGGCCTCGCGCATGTGAGGGCCTTGATGTATCGTCTGGGCGGGACCATCACCTGCACCTCAGAGCTTGACCAGGGCGCGACATTCCATCTCTCTTTTCCTCCGCGTTTAGGTATTGAAGCGTCATGAGCAACATCGCCGAACAACAACCCGTCAACATCGTCATGGTGGAGGATGATGAAGGCCACGCCCGTCTTATCGAGCGCAATATCCGGCGCGCCGGAATCTCCAACGAGATCCGGCATTTCCTGGACGGGACCTCGGCCTTGGAATTCCTGTTCAAGGGCGTGGACGGCCCGCTCTTGAACGGTCCGGCCCTGGTCTTGCTGGACCTCAACCTGCCGGACATGAGTGGCATCGACATCCTGGCGAAGATCAAGAGCGAGCCGAAGCTGAAGCGGACGCCGGTAGTGGTGCTGACCACCACGGACGACAAGGTGGAGATCCAGCGCTGCTACGATCTCGGCTGCAACGTCTACATCACCAAGCCGGTGAACTACGAAAGCTTCGCCGACGCCATCCGTCAGCTTGGCCTGTTCCTGTCGGTGATCCAAGTTCCCGAGGTCCAGGCGTGACCATCGCTCTGGAGGAAGCTCCGGCGCGATCGAAGCTTCTCTACATCGATGACGACAAGGCCCTTTGCTATTTGGTGAAAAAGGGGCTGGAGCGGCGCGGCTATAGCGTGGAGACCGCCCACTCTGGCCCGGATGGGCTGGCGATGGCGCAAGCCTCGCCCTTCGACCTGATCGCCATCGACCACTATATGCCGGGGCAGGACGGGCTGGTGACGCTCGGACATCTGAAGAATCTGCACACCACCCCGCCGGTGGTCTACGTCACCGGCTCGGACGAAAGCCGCATCGCCGTCGCCGCTCTGAAGGAAGGCGCCATCGACTACGTGGTGAAGACGGGCTCGGACGACTTCATCGACCTTCTCACCAGCGCGCTGCGACAGGCCGAGGAACAGGTGCGGCTCCGAAGCGAACGGGACGCCGCCACCGAGGCCCTCCGCGCCGCCAACGCCCGGCTGGAAGCCATCGTCGCTCACCAGGCGGTTCTGCTGCGGGAGGTGAACCATCGGGTGGCCAACAGCCTGCAACTCGTCTCCTCCCTGGTGCATATGCAGATGTCCGCAGTGAAGGGCGGCCCGGCGGCCGAGGCGCTGCGCGACACCCAGGCCCGCATCGACGCCATCATGCAGGTTCACCGCCGCCTCTACACCTCCGAGGACGTGCAGTCGGTGGACATGCAGGATTACCTCGAAGGGCTGGTGACTGAGCTTTCCCAATCCCTCGCCGCCGACGGACGCCAGACCTTGTCCCTTCAGTCCGAACCTATCCGCCTGCCGACCGACGCCGCGGTTTCGCTCGGCGTGGTGGTGGCGGAACTGGTGACCAACGCTTGCAAATATGCCTATCCGGGCGGCGAGGCCGGAGAGGTGCGGGTGCTGTTCGGCCGGGATGGCGAGGACGATTATCGCCTGGTGGTGGAGGACGACGGGCCCGGCTTCGCCCCCTCAGAGCCGGCGCAAGGCACGGGCCTTGGCCGCACGGTGATCTCCGCCATGGCGAGAAACCTCAACTCCAAGATCGTGTTCGATGCGGAGCATAAGGGTGCACGAGCCGTGCTGAGTTTTCGGGCCTAAGTCCTTCTCCCAAAAGCGGAGAAGGACGTCAGATCTTCGCCAACTCACTATTGCGCCGTGCGAACAAGAAGTAGACCAGCAGACCCAGCGCGTTCCAGCCGAAGAACAGCATGATGGTGATGCTCGGCAGGCTGGTGAAGAGGTACAGGCACCCGACCACCCCCAGCGGACCCACCAGCCACCACAGCGGGGTCTTGAACACGCGGGGACGGTCGGGCTCCCGCCGCCGCATCACCATCATGCAGACGGCCACGGCGATGAAGGCGCAGAGGGTGCCGGCGTTGGCCAGCGCCGCGATTTGGTTCAGCGGCAAAAAGCCGGCGATTGCGGCGGCGATCACTGCGGTGACGATGGTCATGGTGGTGGGCGAGCCGGTCCGCGCCGAGACCTTCGACAGGCTTCGGGGCAGGAGCCCGTCCCGCGCCATCACGAAGAAGATGCGGCTCTGGCCATACATGAAGGCTAGGATCACTGTGGGCAACGCCACCACCGCCGCCCCCGCCACCAGTCGCGCCGTCAGCGGCTCCTTCAAGGTGTCCAGCACCAAAACGAGCGGCGCAGCGCTCTTGGCGAACACGGCGGGCGCCACGGCGCCGATCGCGGCGGCCGCCACGGCCATGTAGATGACGATGCAGAGCACCATGGAGCCGATGATGCCGATGGTGAGATCGCGGCCGGGGTTGATCGTCTCCTCCGCCGCGGTGGAGATGGTGTCGAAGCCGTAGAAGGCGAAGAAGATGATCGACGCCGCCGCCATCACCCCGATCTTGCCCCCGTCCGGGCCGTGCCCGGAGAAGCCAAACGGCATGAAGGGATGGAAGTGGCTGGGATCAAACGCTCGTCCGGCGATGATGACGAAGGCGGTCAGAGCCACGATTTTGATCACCACCAGCACAACGTTGACGGTGGCGCTCTCCTTGGTGCCGATGATCAGGATGCCGGCGACCAGGAAACAGATGACGATGGCGGGCAGGTTGATGATCCCGCCGCCCTCCGGCCCAGCCAGAAGCTGATGCGGCACGAAAGGCAGGAACTCCGCCACATGGCCGGACCAGCCCACCGCCACGGCGCTGCAGACGACGGTGTATTCCAGGATCAAGCTCCAGCCGACGATCCAGGCCAGGCTCTCGCCCAGCACCGTGTAGGTATAGGTGTAGGCGCTGCCCGCCGCCGGGATCATGGTCGCCATCTCGGCGTAGGCCAGGGCGGCGCAGACGCAGACCACGCCGGCGATCACGAAGGAGAGGATCACGGCCGGCCCCGCCAGCCCTGCGCCGACGCCGATCAAGGTGTAGATGCCGGTGCCGACAATGGCGCCGACGCCAAGCGCGATCAGGTGCGGCCAGCTGAGGGTCGGGCGCAGGCGGTGCTCATCATCCGTCCGCGCCAGGGCGTCGAAGGATTTGCGGCGCAGGAGGGTGTTCACTGTTCCCCTCCCCCTTGCGGGGAGGGGTCAAGGGTGGGGG
>CAXTHJ010000060.1:0-17564 GCA_964243985.1 uncultured Caulobacteraceae bacterium
GCCGTGGCCGCCGCCGTCGTCAGGCCGACGAGACGGGCGGCGGAGGCGCGCCCGCCGCCCGCGTGCGCTATGACGTAGCTTCCGATAAGGGCGCGGCCATGCTGGATATCTACGCCGGCGCGGTGGCCGCCATGATGGCGCGGCCCGAAGGTGATCCGCTGAACTGGGACTTCCAATGGTATTCCCATTGGGTGAAGGGCGCGCTCGACGCGTCCGGCAAGACCTCGGAGATGGCGCGCATTTACGGTGCCGTGCCCTCCGCCGCCCGCAGTCTGGCGCAGAAGATGTGGGACGGGTGCCAGGCCCACGGCGCTAATGAGGACGAGGATTTCTTCCTGCCCTGGCACCGGATGTTCGTCTGGGCCTTCGAGAACATCATCCGTACGGTGTCGGGCAGATCCGATTTCACGCTCCCCTACTGGGACTACACCAACCCCGGCGAGTTTGCGATCCCGCCGCAGTTTCGGATGCAGGGCGACGCCACCTACGGCGCCCTCTATCGCGCCGCGCGCAATCCGGGCGTGAACGCCGGACAGCCGATCGCCGATCAGGACAGCCTGAACCTTACGATCCTCTCCGAGCAGACCTATTCCGCCAACGGCGCGGACGCCGGCTTTTGCCAGGGGCTGGACAACGGGCTGCACGGCACGGTCCACGTGTCCGTGGGGGATTCCACCAGCGGCATGGGCCTGGTGCCCTGGGCCGCTAATGATCCCATCTTTTGGCTGCACCACTGCAATATCGACCGCATCTGGGCTAGCTGGAACGCGGCGGGGAACGCCAACCCGACCGACCCGGCCTTCCTGTCCAAGCCCTTCCCCTTCGCCGATCCGAACGGCGTGGAGATCGATTACGTGGTGTCGTCCTTCCTGGATACGGCGGCGGTGGGCTACAGCTACGACGAGCTTGCAGGGGGCATAAAGGCGCCGGCCTTGGCGGCGGCTCCGGCGCTTGGAGGCGGCTCCGTTCCATCGTCCGTACCACCGCCCTCGCCGGGCGCCTCGACCCAACAAACCTTGAAGACGCAGCCCGGTCAGATCGACGCATCGCACACCCAAAAGCGGATGCTGCTGCGAGTCCCGCCCCCAACCTTGCCTCCGTCGCCCAAGGCCGCACCCGTGGTGACCCACGCCTCACAGGAAGTCGCGCTGGGCGGCGGAGCCGTGCGCGTAGAGTTGGCTCAGGCCGGCGCCGCTCCCCAAGCCGCCGCCCGGGCGGTGCAGCCTCTGGTCGCCACCGCGCCCCGCCTTCTGAAAAGGACCTTGCCTGGGGCGCCGGCCATGATGATGAGCGCACCGCCGCCTCGAGCATCGGTGGCGCCGCCTTCCCCCACGCCAGTCACGGCGGCGCCCAAGCCGGGGCAGCACACCTTCCTGGTGATCAGCGATCTCTCCACCACCATCCAGCCGGGGGTGATTTACTCCGTTTATCTGGAGGCGCCGCGCCCTGGGAACTTGGCTCAGCAATATTTTGTCGGATCGCTGAATTTCTTTTCGGCCATGGGGCCGGGTATGGCTATGGGTCGGCGGAAGGTGAGTTTCGACATTACGGAACTGGCGAGCCAGCTTGCCAAAGAGGGCCGCCTCTCCTCCACGCCGGCCGTTTCCTTCGTGCCGCGCAGCAGACCACCTTCACAGTCCCAACCCCTGATCGGAAGCATTTCCCTGGTGATTCAGTAACAATCGCGTTATTATTGACCATTACGTCAAAATAACGACGGAAAAATGCCATTTTTGGCCCTGAAAGTCTTTGTGCCCGTTGACTTAAGTCGAAGTTTGCCGTCTTGTCATAACTGCGGGGATGATGAGCGCCAAAGAACGCTCACGCCCTCGGCGTTTCGGGGAGGAAACGCCCACTTAATCAAAAAAAGCAAGCCCGCCGCGATTATCCCCGCGGCGGGCTTAAGCGTTATTGTGCGCAGCATTGCCTTTTTGCCAAAAATGATAAAATAAATTGTCCGCAAACATAAGGGCGAGCCGAAGCCCGCCCTTTTACCGCGTGTTCAGCGCTACCAGATGCGGGTCCGCTCCGCTGGGGTGCGATAAAGCTTATCGCCAGGCTGCACTTCGAAGGCCTTATACCAGGCGTCCACGTTGGGCACCACGCCGTCGATCCGGGCCTTTTCCGGCGCGTGCGGGTCGGACACCATCTGCTGACGCAGGGCGTCTTCGCGGATCTTGCCCCGCCAGATCTGCGCGAACCCGAGGAAGAAGCGTTGATCTCCGGTCAGGCCGTCGATCACCGGTGCGGGCTGGCCGTGCAAACTCTCGTGATAGGCGTCAAGCGACGTCAGAATACCGCCGAGGTCGGCGATATTCTCGCCCATGGTCAGCTTGCCGTTGATATGCGCGCCGGGAAGGATGTCGATCTTCTCGTAAGAGGCGCCGAGCTTATCCGCGCGGGCGTCAAAGTTCTTGCCATCCTCCGGCGTCCACCAATCGCGGAGGGTCCCCTTGTCGTCGTACTTGCGGCCCTGGTCGTCGAAGCCGTGGGTCATCTCGTGACCGATCACCGCGCCGATGGCGCCGTAGTTCACCGCCGGATCGGCCTTCGGGTTGAAAAAGGGCGGCTGCAGGATAGCAGCGGGGAACACCACCTCGTTAAAGTCCGGCTGATTGTAGGCGTTGACCGTCTGCGGGGTCATCAGCCACTCGTCCTTGTCCACCGGCTTGTGCAGTCGGGCGCGCTGATAGGCCCACTCGAACGCGTGAGATCGTTCCACATTGCCGAACAGGTCGTCGGCGCGAATGGTCAGCCCGGAATAGTCCCGCCACTTCTTCGGATAACCCACCTGCACATCGTAGTTGGCGAGCTTCTTCAGGGCTTCGGTCTTGGTCTCCGGACCCATCCATTCGAGCTTTTCGATCCGGTGGCCTAAGGCGACCCTCAGGTTGGCGATCAAGGCCTCCATCTTGGCCTTGGACTCCGGCGGGAAATACCGGGCGGTGTAGATTTCACCGATGGCTTCACCGAGTTCGGTGCTGGCAGTTTGCACGCCGCGTTTCCAGCGAGGACGGTTGATCTCCTGCCCCGTTAGGGTCTTGCCGCGGAAATCAAAGCGCGCGTCGACAAACGCCTTAGGAAGTAACCGGCGGACGAGTCGGCGATACGAAACGCCTCCCACGCCTTCAAGGTCTCGATGGGGGTTTGCTCATAGATGGCGGCGAGCTTGGGGAAGGCGGACTTGGCGTCGATCAGGACGTGAGTCTCGTCGCCGAGCTTCGCCCCCTTCATCAGCGCCGACCAGTCGAACCCCGGCGCCGCCTGCTGCAGCTCCACGACAGTGGTGGGATTGTAGACCGCGTCGGGGTCACGCATCTGTGCCTTGGACCAGCTGGCCTGGGCGATCCGCGTTTCGTAATCCACCACGGCCTTGGCGGCGGCGTCCGGGTTCTCCCAGCCGATCAGGCCGAGCATCTTGGACACGTAGGCCTGGTAGGCGATTTTCTTGGCCGCGAACTGCGCCGTCAGATAGTAGTCGCGATCGGGCAGACCCAAGCCATCCTGACCTATGCTGATCAGATAGCGGTTCGGATCCTTGTCGTCCGGCTCGATGCCGACGCCGAACAGCGAGGCCTGCACCCCGCCCGCGCCCTTACCCATGATATAGGCCAGTTCACTGCGGGTCTTCACCGCGCGCACTTCTGCAAGATCGTGCTCCACGGGTTTAGCGCCTAGGCTTTCCACCCGCGCCTCATCGACAAAGGCCTTGTAGGCCGCGCCGATCTTGCCATTGAGGGTGTGCGGCTCGACCTCGTGAGTCTTGGCCGCCGCCTCGTCTAGGATGATGTGGACGCGCGCCTCGGAAAGGTCATGGAGCATGCTGAAAGACCCGTAGCGGGTCTGGTCAGCAGGGATCTTCAGGTTGTCGATATAGGTTCCGTTGGCGAACGCGCCAAAATCATCGCCCGGCTTGATGCTTTTGTTTTCGCCGGATGTGTCAAATCCCCAGGCGCCGTAATTCGGTTGGAGGGTCGCTTCAGAGAGCGCGGATTGCGCATCCGCCGATGCCGTGGCCAAGGAAAGCGCGCCAACCGCTGCAGCGCAGAGCCAAAACGTCTTCATAGATCGCCATCTCCGGAAAACCTTGCCTGAGACCATGCACGGGCGGCAGGCAGGCGCCCGTTAATTTTCGTTAATCTCACTCGCAGCGGCCAAGTCAACGTGCAAGCTGCGGTGCAGCAGGCGCCCCGGGACGGCGCCCCTCAGCCATGAACCGGGCTTTCCACCACGGTCTCAGGAGAGTTCTCGTCGGAAACCAGCACCACCACGCCGATAATAATGGCGAGGATGCCGACGATCCGCAGCGGGGTCAGAACCTCGTGAAACAGGAAGATCGCCGCGCCGAGGGTGCAAAGATAGATCAGCGCCGTCATGGGAAAAGCGCGGCCGAGATCGGCCTCCTTCAATATACTCATCCAAAGCAGGAAGCAGCCGAAATAGAGCACAAATCCGCCAGCCACCCAGGGGGAGAAGGCGGCATGCGCGATCAGCGCCCAGAGGCCGTGACTGGCGTCGAGGCCGGAACCCCCGATCTTGAAGGTCACCTGCGTGGCGGTCTCCACCACCAGGAAAGCGGCCCAGCTCATCATCACGCGCAGGTTCATACGCTGGTCCCCACCAAGGCGGCGCCGATGGTGACGAGGCCGGCGCCGATCCAGCGCCGCCGTCCCGCCACTTCCCCCAGGAACAGCTTGCCCGAGACCACCGCCCCCACGTAGGAGGTCGCCGCCATCGGACCCACCACCGACATGGGCGCATGGCCCATGACATACATCCAGCAGGCGGCCTCCACGCAATAGCCGAGAAAGCCCCCGATCACCCACGGATTGGTCGCCACGCCGGTCCAGAACGGCAGGCCGCTGAGGTGCTTGGGAATACGATCAAGGCCTAGCTTGAATGCAGTCTGGCCCCAGACATCCAGGGTCACGGTCATGAAGAACAGGATCCAGACCAGAGGGCTCACGTCACGTCCTCGAACGAAGTCGGTTCAGTTTGAGAGAGATTCGCATTTGGCATCGACGCGTTCGACCGAACGGAGCGTTCAGGCGGAGCGTTGCGCCAACATGGGCGCGGGCGCCGGCGTCAGTCTGGCAAGTTCCGGCAGCATGGCGCGGATTTCGCTGAACCGCTCAAACGCTACGCTGTCCAGGCCCTGCTCGTTGCGGGTCTTCAAAAGATGGCCTTTGGCGAACACCACGTCGGCGAGGTCGGAGACGCAGACGTCCGAGCGTCCGTCGCCGATATGCACCATTTGCGTTTTGGCGTTGGCGGCCGCGCACTTGCAGACGCCGGAGCCGCAGTTCTGCGCCGCGTGAGGGAATAGAACCGCCCAGCGGTCGTCACCGGTATGGACCAGCCGGTTGGCGACGATCGGCACGCCGCGCACGCCGATGCGGCTAAGAACGCGGCGAATGGCCCAGTCATAACCGTCTGACACAACCGTCACCGGAACGCTCTGGATCAGGCAGTCGTCGAAAAAGCCCTTCACATCGGGATCGACAGCAACGGCATCCAGATAACGGTCGAGCTTGTCGGGTTGAATGCGCAGGAGCTTGGTCTGCTCCGCCAGGCATTCGCGGGAGCCGAACTTACCGGCGCACCAGTCCTCTTCAATCTTCAGCCAATCCGGCTCTGCGAATTCTGTCAGCAGCGCGTTGACGGTGTCCGCCAGCGTGATCGTGCCGTCAAAATCGCAGGAGATTGAGAAATTCATGACCTGGACGCTCCGACGCCCACGCGTCCCACTTACACGTAGAGAAAGTGGCTCTAGCTAAGTTTACGTCAACTTGTCTTTCCAGCAAACAACGTGGCGCAAATATGTTTTTGACGCCGTATCGACGCCATTATTACTGAAGCAGAGCCGGCAGGTTGCAACGCTAGCCGCTGATTTGTGGATCGAAATCAATTCGTTAAACAGTATCAAAGCCCTAACGCGCAGATTGGCGTTGCGGCTTCTCCTTTCGGCCTCGTAACATTGAGATAAACGCGTCGGCCCTGCGGCTCGCCGTCGCAGCCCGCCGGTCAGACCTTTTTGGCCATAAGGACGGAGTTCAATCCGCCAAAGGCGAAGGAGTTGGAGACCAGCACCTCATAGTCGATGGCACGGGCGTCGCCCAATACCAGCGGCACGTCGCACTCAGGGTCCGGTCCGAGGTAGTTCAGGATCGCCGGCGCCAGCCCGCGCTGGATCGAGAGGATGCCGAGCATGAACTCGATCGCTCCCGCCCCGCCGAACAGGTGGCCGTGCGCCGACTTGGTGGCGATCACGAGGTCGCCCTTGATCTTGTCGCCATAGACGGTGTTGAGGGCCGCCGCCTCGGTCTTGTCGTTCATTTCCGTGCCGGTGCCGTGGCTGGAGATCAGGACCGGCGTCTCGATCGGGACGCCGCTGTCGGCATGGGCGGCGCGGATCGCCGTGACCGCCCCCTCCCCCTGCGGCTGGGTGATGTGGAAGGCGTCGGAGGAGGAGCCGGAGCCGATCAGTTCGCCGAGGATCTTGGCGCTCCGCGCCTTAGCGTGCTCCCATCGCTCCAGGATGAGCGTCGCGGCGCCTTCGCCCAGCACCATGCCGTCGCGGCCGATGGAGAAGGGGCGGCAGGCGGTGGACGACATGGCCTTCACCGCCTTCCAGCTGGCCCAACCGCCGTAGGTGATGGGCGCCTCGCCGCCGCCGACGATGGCGATCTCCGCCCGCCCGGCGCGCACCATGTGCATCCCTTCCGAGATCGCGTGGCCGGAGGAGGCGCAGGCCGAGGCGATGGCGAAAGCCATGCCGCGGACACCCAGCATCATCGAGAGGTGGCTGGGCGCCGCCGAGACCATCATCTTGGGAATGGTCAGGGGGTGGACGGTGGACGCCTTCTTATCGAACAGGCGTCCATAGCCCTCCTCAATGGTGGCGTTGCCGCCCGAGCCGACGCCATAGACGATGACCGTGCGGTCGCCCAGCGCCGGATGATCCAAAAGGCCCGCCTGCTCCACCGCCTCGAACGTCGCCACCGAGGCGTAGGCGGAAAAGGGATCAACGTGGGCGAGGACGCGGGCGCCGTATCGGGCTTCAAGCGCCGAGGTATCAAGCTTTTCGATGAAGGCGGCAGGCCCCTCATAGGCATAGGCGGGGTTGTCGGCGAACTTACGGGAAAGCTGGCGCACGCCCCCCTTGCCCGCGATCAGCGCCTCCCAGGTGGGCTCCACCCCTTGGCCGAGGGCGGAAACGCTGCCCATGCCGGTAATGGCGATGCGGGGGGACATGACGATGCGATCAAGCCTTCTCGGACTTGGCGATCACCACATCGAGGAAATCCTGTAGGGTCTTGGCGTCTTTCACATCGTCCTGCTCGATCACCAGGCCGAACTTGTCCTCCAGCGCGAACATCACGCTGATCATGTCGAGGGAGGCGATATTGAGCGACTCCAGCGTGGCCTTGGGATCGAGCAACGCCCGGTCGATCGGCACTTCGTCGGAGATGATGGTCAAGACGTCGTCGGCCGTGATCGCCATGTCAGATCCTTGGTTCGTCCGCTTGGGTAGGCGAGCGGGTCTCTAAGGGTGGTCAGTTAAGGTGTTCAGAAGGTGAAGGGAAGTCCACGATGATCCTCAGGCCCGGCTCGGCGTCTTCGCCCACGATGCGCGCACCGTGCACCGAGGCCACCGCAGCCGCCAAGCTGAGACCCAGACCTGAACCCGGGGTGGTGCGACTTTGTTCCACCCGAAAGAAGCGCCGGAAGATCTGGTCGCGCACCGCGTCCGGCACGCCCGGACCATCGTCGGAAACGCACAGGCGCACCACCTCGCCCAGGCGCTCGGCGGTGATCTCCACCATCGTGCCGCCAGGAGTGTGGATCAGGGCGTTGGCCACCAGGTTGGCCAGCATCTGCGTGATCAGCGCCCGCTGGCCTCGTACCAGGACGGGCTGCGGGGCGTGCAGCAGAAGCTGGTGGCCCTCGTCCTCGGCGGAGGGGCGATAGGCCTCCACCACATCGGCGGCGACCTCCGCCAGATCGATGGATTGCAACGCCTCGGCTTGCGATCCCGCTTCGAGCTGGGCGATGGACAGCAGCGCCTCGAAGGTCGCGAGCACCTCGTCGATCTTGTCCGAAGCGCCTTCCAGCGCCGCGCGATAGACATTCACCGACGGGGGGCCGGACAAGGCGATCTCGATCCGCTGCTTCAGATGGGCTAGAGGGGTTCTAAGATCGTGCGCCACGTCGTCGGACACTTGTCGCACGCTTTGCAGAAGGCCGGCGATGCGGTCCAGCATCTGGTTCACGGACAAGGCCAGCCGGTCGATGTCGTCGCTTCGCGCCAGATTCCGGATCGGCGCGCGCACCCCCATGTCTTCACCCGAGACGGCGTCGGCAGTCTTGGCGATGGCCTCGATGCGGCCGAGGATACGGGAGACGTAGCTGAGACCCACCGCCAGCGCGATCATCAAGGCCGCGCCCGAGGTGAGGATGAAGGTGCGCAGGAACAGGGACTTCAGCTGGCGGGTGCGGCCGAGATCCTCGCCCAGCGTCAGCAGCGCGCCGTCGGGCATGGCGACACTGAGCACGCGGATGCGCTGGCCCACGTCCTCGTCCGCCTGATCGCTGTCGTCGGTGTAGGCGTTGGGAATGGCGCGGGGCGGCGTCTCCACTGTATCCAGGCCGGGGGCGTAGGTCGTGCCATCCGGCAGATCGCCGGCGGTGCGGCGGCCGTGGGCGTCCGCCAGCCTGAACTCGAACCCGGAGGGGCGTCGCTCCCGCGCCTGGATCGCCCGACCCGACGCCGCCAAGTCGGCGGGATTGTAGAGCTTCTCCGCCACCGCCATCTCGTGCCGCAGCCGAGCCTCGATGCCTTTGTCCACCGGTTCCGAAAGCGCCGCCCAGGTGGCGAGGCCGGACGATCCGAACGCAGCGATAAACAGCAGCACAAGAGCCGCCGCGACCCGCGCCCGCGTCGATTGAAACGATGGGGGAACGCTAATCTGCCGCAAGCATGTAGCCCGCGCCGCGCACTGTCAGGATCTGCGGCCCGCTGATCCCGCCCGCCCCCCGCTCGGCCTCGATCTTGGCGCGGATGCGGCTGATGTGGGTCTCGACGATGGTGGTCTTGGGGTCGAAGTGGAAATCCCAGACGTGCTCCAGGAGCATGGTGCGGGTGACCACCTTGCCGGAATTCTGCATCAGGTATTCCAGCAGAGCGAACTCCTTGGGCTTCAGGTCGATGGACCGGTCGCCGAGCTTCACCGTCCGCTGAAGGCGGCTGAGCTCCAGGGCGCCGACCTGCAGGTTGGCCGCCTCGGCGCGATAGGGCGGCCGGCGCGCCAGGGCGTTCACCCGCGCATTGAGTTCGGAGAAGGAGAAGGGCTTGACCAGATAATCGTCGGCGCCGGCTTCCAGCCCCTCCACCCGATCTCCCACGCCGCCGAGCGCCGTCAGGAAGATCACCGGGGTCTCCACGCCGCCGGCCCGCAGCGATTTGACCAGGTTCAGCCCGTCCATGCCCGGCAGCATCCGGTCCATGATCACCACGTCGAAGGTCTGATCCAGCGCCAGGAACAAGCCGTCGCGGCCGTCGGCGGCCACGTCGACCCCATGCCCCTGTTCCTTCAGCCCCCGCGCCACATAGGCGGCCGTCTCAGCATCGTCTTCGACCACCAGGACTTTCATGGGTAAAGACTAACCCGTCGCCACCGGCTGTGGAAAGCGGCCGTCGCTCACCCGCGCCGCGCAACCGCATCCCGCGCCCGGTGCAGCTCGGCCCAGGCGGGGGCGTATTTCAGGGCGGCGTCGTATTTGACGAGGGCCGCCTTCCATTGTCCCTGGCGAGCGAGCACGTCGCCCCAGGCTTTCAGCGGATCGGCCCAGTGCGGGCCGCGCTGGTTGGCGGCGATGAGCTTGGCGACGGCGCCGGCGAGGTCGCCGTGGCGCGCCAGGGCGACGCCCCAAGAGTAGAAACCCGCCGGCAGGTCGGGGGCGAGGGCGACGGCCGCCGCATAGGCTGCCTGCGCCCCCGCCCAGTCGCCGCGCCGGTCCAGGATGTCGCCCTTGAAGCGATAGCAGTCGACGTAGCGGCCGCCGGCCTTCAGCGCCGCGTCGGCCTTGTCCGCATGGCCGCCCAGCGCCTCCGCCGGGGCGACCCAGCAGAGGTAGCCGGGATAGTTGCTGGAGACGATCGGATCGGCGTATGCGGCGGCGAAGGCCTCCATCTCCGTCGCGGCGCGCGGGCCGTCGCCGGCCTCGGTGGCGATGCGGCCGTGGATGAAGTGGGTGATGGCGGCGATGGTCGGGTCCTTGACGTCGCCCTGGGCGGTCTGCAGCTGGAACTCAGCGTCGGCGACGTCGTGCAGGCGCAAGTCGATATCGGCGATGGCGGGCCCCTCGGCGGCGACACCGGTTCCGACGCCCTGGTTTGCCGCCGCGTCTGCGACTGCCCCCGCCCGCCAAGCCTGCAGGTTCCAGGTCAGAGTATCCCAGTTCTGGTAGTAAAGCTCGGGCGCGCGACCGGGACGGCCGCCGGCGGCCTTGCGCATGGCTTCGCCGGTGCGCCACGTCCCCTCCTCGTCGCCCATCAGCCACTGCGCGTTCATCACGTTGTTGTAGGCGGTCCAGTAGTCCGGCTTTTGCTTCAGGGCTTCGTGGAAGAGCGGCAGAGTGGCCTGCGGTGGCGCACCGGTGTCCCCGAGCGCGTTGGCCCATTGATTCAAAAGGTACGGCCGATCCTCAGCGCTGGTCGTCGCATAGGCGGCCTTGGCGAACGCCACAGCCTCGGCGTTGCAACCGGCGTTGGACACATAAACCGTGAACAGCGCCGGCTGTGAACGGCCGTAGATGTATTCGGCGGCCTGGGTGGTCAGCTTGTCGAGATCGCCGGCGGCGCCGGTGAACACCTTGGGCACGAGGTTGTCGCCGCGCACGGTCAGGGCCAGCTCGCCCGTGTCGGTCTGCACCAGATCGCCGCCGATGTGCAGGTCGTGGCCGAAGCGGGCCTTCAGCATGCGGTCGATGTCGCCCAGCGACAGGCCGGTCTCGGGCACCTCCACCTTGATGTCGCCGGTCCAGGCGTTGGAGAGGTGGCGCTTGGCCGTGGTGGCGCGGGTGGCCGCCTGCAGCCGGGTCAGCTCGTCCAGCAAGCCGCCGGCCACCACCTTGCCGGAAAGCCCCCGCGCCAGCAGCGCCGGCGGGGTGTCGAAGGGCTCCACCACAACCGAGCGGGCGTTGAAGGCGTCGTAGAGCATGACGATGAGGCCGGCGCCGATGGCGATGAAGACCAGGGCGGTGAGCACCTGCATGCCGTTGCGGATGCGCTGGCCAAAGCGGCGGAGCTTACCTTCCCGCGACTGGCTTTTCAGGTGGGAGAGGCGCAGCGCCCGCTGCTCAGTCACTTCCTCACGTTGCGCTTTAAGGAGAAGGGCCTGTTCCTTGAGAAAGGCGCGAGTATCTTCGGCGACGCCAGGGTCGAACTTGGCCTGATCAGCGGCGACCGCGGCGGCGAACGCCTCGGCGCTCGCGCGGGCCTCGGCGCCCGTTTCCGTTTCGGCGGCTTCATCCTCGCCGCCGAGCAGTCCCCCAAGCAAACCTTCCGCCACGCACGCCCCCGCACCGCCAGAGCTGACAATTAACCATCAGGGTCATTCGGCAAACCGGCGAGACCGGATTATTGCAACGCGCGACCCATCCCGAATGCCGAGATGGGCCGCAGATCGCCTTTAACGTATCCCCGCCACCAGGAGCTTCTCTTCAGCATCGTGGCGCAGTTTCACCACCTGATCGCCGTACTTGCCGTACTCCATGCGGGCGATGGTGCGGGCGTGCACCTCATCCGGGCCGTCGGCCAGACGGAGAGTCCGTTGATGGGCGTAGGCGGATGCGAGGCCGAAGTCGGTGGTGACGCCGCCGCCGCCGTGGGCCTGGATGGCGTCGTCGATGATCTTGCAGGCGATCTTGGGGGCCGCGACCTTGATCATGGCGATCTCCAGCCTCGCCGACTTGTTGCCGGCCTTGTCCATCATGTCGGCGGCCTTGAGGCACAGGAGGCGGCACATCTCGATATTGATGCGGGCCTCCGCCACGCGCTCTTCCCACACTGAATGGTCAGAGATGTATTTGCCGAAGGCTTTGCGGGACTGCAGCCGCTTGACCATCTTCTCCAACGCCACTTCGGCGACGCCGATGGTGCGCATGCAGTGGTGGATGCGGCCGGGCCCGAGGCGCCCCTGCGCGATCTCGAACCCGCGACCCTCGCCAAGCAGCAGCGCGTCCTCCACCTTCACCCGCACGTTCTTGAGCAGGACCTCGGCGTGCCCGTGCGGCGCGTCGTCATAGCCGAACACCGGCAGCATGCGCACGATCTCCACACCCGGCGCGTCTAGCGGCACTAGCACCTGAGACTGCTGGGCGTGGCGTTCATTCTCAGGATTGGTGCGGCCCATGACGATGGCCACCTTGCAGCGCGGATCTCCAACGCCCGAGGACCACCACTTGCGCCCGTTGATGACGTAGTCGTCGCCGTCGCGTTCGATACGGGTCTGGATGTTGGTGGCGTCGGAGGAGGCCACGTCCGGCTCGGTCATCAAAAAGGCGGAGCGGATCTCGCCGTTCATCAACGGCCGCAGCCACTTCTCCTTCTGCGCCAGCGTGCCGTAGCGCAACAGCACTTCCATGTTGCCGGTGTCCGGCGCCGAGCAGTTGAACACCTCGGAGGCGAAACCGATCTTGCCGAGCTGTTCGGCGATCATGGCGTATTCCAGGTTGGTGAGCTGGATGCCTTCGAACTGGAAACTGTCGTCCACATGGGTCTGGCCGGAGTGGGGCGGCATGAAGAAGTTCCACAGACCCGCCGCTTTCGCTTTCGCCTTCAATTCTTCCAGCACCTGGACCACCTTCCAGCGCGCCGGGCCGATGACGTCCATCTCCTGGTCGTAGACAGGCACGGCGGGCACGATGTGCTCATTGAAGAAGGCCGTGACCCGATCGAGATAGTGGCGCTGTTCGTCTGAAAGGGTGAAGTCCATGGGCGATCCTCCGGAGCGTACCTGTTTTTCCAATATTGCGGACGCTTTTAGCGCAGCCCTGCGGCGGAGCAATCAAAAGCTCGGTGCACCCAGTGGCGAAGCTTGCTAATTTAGGCCGATGATCCAGCCCCCGCGCCCCTTGCTCGGCCGTTTTGTTCGTCTCGAGCCCTATGCCCCGGTCCTGAAAGAACAGCTTCGGGCCGCCCTGGATGGCGATCTGGACGCCTGGCAGGTTTTCTCCCGCGCGGGATTTAGCGAACATTTCGAAAGCTGGTGGTCCGATTTTATGGCGAGCGACGCGGCCGGAACGGCGCAGAACTTCGCCATCCGCCGGCTGTCGGACGGGCGCGTGGTGGGCACGTCCAGCTTCCTGAACCTCAAGCCCGCGGATCGGGGCGTGGAGATCGGCGCCACCTTCCTGCATCCGGATGCTCGCGGCGTCGCGGTGAACCCGGAGGCCAAGCGGCTGATGCTGACCCACGCCTTTGACGGCGGCCTGTTCGGCGAACCGGCGCACCGGGTTGAGATCATGGTCGACCTTCGCAATCTTCGCAGCCAGGCCGCCGTAGCCAAGCTCGGCGCCGTTCGCGAAGGGGTGCTACGCCGGCACAAGGTCACCTGGACCGGGCATCTTCGCGACACCGTCGCCTTCTCCATTACCGGCGAGGATTGGCCGGGCGTGCGAGACGGATTGGACGCCCGGCTCGCCGCCTTCTAGGCCCGGGAGGCTCTACGCCTCTACGCCTATCCCGATCGGACAGACCACGCCCGTGCCACCGATGCCGCAATAGCCGCCGGGATTCTTGGCCAGGTACTGCTGGTGATAGCCCTCGGCGAAATAGAACGGGCCGGCCGGCTCGATCTGCGTGGTCACCGCGCCATAGCCTTTGGCCTTCAACGCCGCCTCGAACGCGACCTTGGACGCCGCCGCCGCCTTTGCCTGGACCTCGCCATGGGTGAAGATGGCCGAACGATACTGCGTGCCCACATCCCCGCCCTGACGCATGCCCTGGGTCGGATCGTGGCTCTCCCAGAACACCTTCAAGAGTTGCTCGTAGGAGACCGCCTTGGGATCGAACACCACCCGCACCGTCTCCGCATGGCCGGTGCGGCCCGAGCAGACTTCCTCGTAAGTCGGATTCGCCGTCGGACCGCCCTCGTTGCCCACGGCCGTCACCCATACCCCCGGAACCTTCCAGAAGATCCGCTCCACCCCCCAGTAACAACCCATAGCAAAATCGGCGATCTCCAAACCCTCGGGGTAGGGATCTTTCAGCGCATGGCCGCTGACGAAATGCACGCTTGCGGTGGGGATCGGATCGGGCCGCCCCTTCAGCGCCTGATCCGAGGTCGGGATGTCCAATGACTTTTTGGCGAACAGCATGATCGATCCTTTTTCAAACAGGGCGTAAACGGATTGGCCAAGAGATAGGATCGCGGCGGCTTTCGGCCAACCTTGGCGGGGGAGCCGGTCTTCGTTACGCGGCGCTTGCCGGGAGGGGGCGCCTTAGTATATTGCGCGCCTTCCGCTTTTGGGGGCTCCAACCCCCGCGCCGCCTCATCGCGTCGCGCGCGGCCGGCCTCCCTCGTCACCCCGACCTGGGCGGACCGGCCGCCCACCTGCGGAAAGCGCGGTGAGGTGGCCGAGTGGTTGAAGGCGCACGCTTGGAAAGCGTGTTTACGGGAAACCGTAACGAGGGTTCGAATCCCTCTCTCACCGCCAAGTATATTTATAATATATTTACAATATATCTCCAATATAAGTAAGTATTTCTTCATTACTCCGAAGAAATTGAACTGCACTTCATCTCAACATGTTAATCGAAATACTCTGATAATGGGTATTCCCGTCGCCGGCCTGACTGCACTCGCCGCTGCTTTTCCCAGCTTATTTGGGTTTGTTCCAGCTCTTCTCCATCTTGCCACGCAACTTGTCAAAGCACCTGGCTGAGAGCAGCTCTATCGATTAATCGCCTTCGCCCCGTAAGTGGTGGTCGGCATAACGATGCGGCACTGTGTTATGAATTCTGCATTCGGGCGGTCTTTGTCAGACCACTGCTAAACACTTCCAGGGTGGTCTATTTTGCAGGTAGGCAGCCTGGTCGTGGCTGTCTGCCGTTGGTATGCGAGAGGCAGGAAAGCTTTTTCGTACTCCTCTCGAACGCCGACCTCATCGAGATGCTAAAATTGAAGCCTCAACCAGGCACCGCCGAAAATTTCTTAGACAAACGCATCTGGGATTTCATCATCAGCCTACCTCTCTAGCGCCAAAGCGGTGCTTCGCCCACTATGCTGCGATCGACGGCGGACGCCAATGGGCAGTCGGCTGAAGGGCCACTTTCTGCGCTTTGGCCAATGTCCCTAAGAGCGCGTTCCGGACTGCTCGACGATTTCTAACTAGCAGGTCTGAGGCCCCCGCGGCTTTTGCATCCGCTACGCCGACCCAAGCTCCACATCGAGCTGAGGGGCGGGATCGATGCGGTCGGCGAGCTGACCGCAGATGTTCTGACGGCCATCGGGGGAAAAGCGGGCCTGGGCGTCCCGCCGCCGCACAAGGGCCACAGCGCGCTGATGCTGAACCTCGCCAGAAACACCTTGCTGCATGCGTTCAGAAAGGGCGGTGCGGTCAAGACCGTCAGGACCCTGCATATCGAGACGGCGTCGCACGCCATGCTCCGGGTGGAGAAGAAGCGCTGCTTCAAGCCCAACGACTGGCACGATTTCTGTCACGCCGCCGCCTCCCTGGCATACTGCGACCTGTTCTTCACCGAGGGACCGCTCCACGAGCTGGTGGCGCGCCCGAAGCTCGGTCTGCTAGGGCTCAATGGATGCAAGATCGCCAGCACCGTCAATGATACTGTCGAGCTGTTGCGCGCCGTCTCAACCGAGCCCGGTCCCATCCAATAGAATCTTGAGCATGACAGCGGCCGGTTCTGTTTATGTTCTAACAGTGATAGCCTGCGCCATGGTCGCGGAGTCGCGAAAGATCATCCACGTCGACATGGACGCGTTCTACGCCCAGGTCGAAACACGGGATAACCCCGAGCTTCGGGGCAAGCCGGTCGCGGTCGACCGCGACGTGGCGCGTGGGGTGATCCTCACGGCCAGCTATGAGGCGCAGATCGCCGGAACGGCAGCGTGCCCCGGAACGTGAACGCAGGCGAGGGAAGCCCCGGCGGCGGCCAGCTGGAGGCCAAGGTTGGCGCCTACTATTTCCTCTCGATGCTGGCGGAGACGGAGCCGCGTGGCATGCCCGGTTGCACGGCCACGAAGGTCAAATTCCAACGGACCTACGAGGAGCACGCGCTCGATGACATTATTGTGCTGGGCGTCGATGCGATCGGAGAGAGCCGGACGCTCGAGATCCAGTCCAAGCGCACGATCGATTTTACCGTCGGCGACGCCGCGTTCGGTAAAACGATCGCCCAGATCGTCGTCACCGGGCCGGACCACTACGCGCCGCTCGCCATCGCCATCGCGCGCACCAGCACCAAGATCGAGCGCCACTACCAACAGCTCCTGCTGCTGGCTGGGAAGACGTCGACGTCCGAGGCCTTCGCCCGAGCCGTGTCGGCCTGAACGTGTCGTCAGCCAAGGGATGCGGGACGCCCGCCATTGCAGAGCCTCAAGATCGTTACGTTCGCCGCCTGCGGCGAGACGAATGTTAACATCAGCCACAGGGTTCATCTTCAAGGGCGTGCGGTTTGTTCATGCAGTCGAGTATACGCAAAGGATGTCTCCATTTCCACCGCAAGCCGTCTTTGGTGTTGTTAGCTATCGGGCAGGTGGTTACGGTTATGACCATGATCAGGATTATTGCCTCCGCCCTTTGTTTAGGCTCGGCTCTTGTGAGCGTGAACGCGGACGCCCTGCCGCAAGGGTCGGCGATGACGCCGTCGCAGTTGCGGTGCCAGGATTTCCGCAGCAATCAGGACGGAACCTGGTCTCCATTGCGGGCGATCACGATTGGTAATGCGATGGTCACACCTGGAGTCACCCTCGCCCGTGGGGTCGTAATCGGCGGAGTTTCCATCGCTCAGCAACTTGATGCACGTTGCATGCATCCTAACCACTAGAGTCATTTTGTCTCTCTTGAAGCGATGGCCTGCCTTCAGGCGCCATGCTCGAGACCGCTCTCGACCCTTCTCTGACGTCAGTGGCGCCACGGCGAATGACCGTAGTTAGTGGTGAACAGACGGATCGGTATTGGGAGAGCGGGTGGCGATGACCGCCGTAGCCGACACTATCAGCTTTCCCGATTGGGATAGTGTTTTGGGAAAGTAAGCTTGGACCTACGGTACATCGGGATACAGCATCATGCCAACGCGGCGAGTCGGTCGCGCAGCCAGCTCTGTGCCGGGTGGGTAGTCGTCCGTTCGTGCCAGATACTGGCGATGACGAATCCAGGTATGGTGAGCGGCGGTTCCAGCACCTGCACCCGATCCGACCAGCCTTCTGCGATCCGGCGCGGGATCAGTGCGATCATGTCGGACCGGGATACCACCTCCGGCACGATCAGGAAGCCTGACGTGGACAAGGCGACGGTGCGGCGGCGGCCGATCGCCT
>CAXTHJ010000061.1:0-17161 GCA_964243985.1 uncultured Caulobacteraceae bacterium
CGCGGCGGGGGCGGTGGCGCGCAAGGTGCTGGGTCAAGGCGTGACCATCCGCGCCGCCCTGGTGCAGATCGGAGCCCTTAAGATCGACCGCGCCTCCTGGGAGTGGGCGGAGACGGAGAACAATTCCTTCTGGTGCCCCGACGCAGAGGCCGCCAAGGCTTGGGAAGCGCACTTGGACGCCGCCCGCAAAGCCGGATCGTCGGTGGGCGCAGTGGTGGAAGTAGTGGCCGAAGGCGTGCCCGCCGGCTGGGGCGCGCCGATCTATGGCAAGCTCGATGCGGAGCTGGCCGCCGCGCTCATGTCCATCAACGCGGTGAAGGGGGTGGAGATCGGGGCCGGGTTCGAGGCCGCGACGCTCTCAGGTGAGGAGAACGCTGATGAAATCCGCATGGGCAATGACGGACCAAGGTTCTTGTCCAACCACGCGGGCGGCGTGCTCGGCGGCATCTCCACCGGCCAGCCGGTCGTGGCTCGAATGGCCTTGAAGCCCACCTCCTCAATCCTGACGCCGCGCCAGTCCATCAACACCGAGGGTGAGGAGGTCGACATCCGCACCACCGGCCGCCACGACCCTTGCGTCGGCATCCGCGCCGCGCCGGTGGCGGAAGCCATGATGGCCTGCGTCCTCGCCGACGCCATGCTGCGTCACCGGGGTCAGACGGGGCGGTAGGCCGCCAGTCTTTCCAGCGCCTCGCCGGTCAAACGCCGCGTGATCCAGTCGGTTTTCGCTTCCGCGCCGAGGCTGTCGTAGAAGGCGATGGAGGGTGCGTTCCAATCCAGCACCGCCCAGTCCAGCCGGCCGAGCTTCTCGTCCACACAGCGCTTCGCCAGCCCCGCCAGCAGCAGCTTGCCTGCGCCGATGCCCCGAGCGTCAGGCCGCACATAGAGGTCTTCCAGATAGATCCCCGCACGCCCCGTAAACGTGGAAAAATTATAAAACCATAGCGCGAAACCAACGGCGTCCCCGTCGTTTTCGGCAATATCGCAATGAGCGCGCGGAACCGGCCCGAATAGGGCGTCTTCGATATCGATGACGGTCGCCACCGCTTCATGCGTCAGCTTTTCATACTCCGCCAACTCGCCGATGAAGCGATGGATATTCATCGCGTCGCTCGCGACCGCCGGGCGAATGTTCAGACCGCTCATGTCGCCCACCGCCCGCTTTGCGCCACGCGCTTATCGCCGTTAAAGCATATTGGCTCACGATACCGTCACCCGAGGCCGCTCAGTGTAAAGCCTAAGCTTGACCCTCCGCCAGCGCGCGGCCTATGTCCCAAAATTGTCCAAGCGCCAAGGCGCACAAAGAGACCGCCAGGAGAGTTCGCCCCCATGAAACGTATCGCCCTCGCGTTCGCGGCTGTTTTCGCCGCCTTGGCGTTTGGCGCGCCGGTGACGGCCCTCGCCGCCGATAAGCCCGCACCTTTCACCAAAGACCAAATCACCCAAGGCATGAAGGAAGCCCCCGCCGTCGCACAATCTGCGGGGCTGGCCTGCACGATCACCAACGCCGGTTACCTCGGCGCCTCGACCACCAAGGACGACAAAGGTAAAGAGATCAAACAGTCGATCTATGAGGTGGCTTGCCAGGAAGGTCTTGGATACGCCTTGATCGCACCCGTGGGCGGAACGCCGAAATTCTACGACTGCGTCGCCATGATCGGCAACGTAAACCTGAGCTGCCGCTTGCCGCAAAACGCCGATCCGAAACGGGGGCTGCAGCCGCTCGTGGCCAAGGTCAGCTCGCAATGCACGATCTCCGACGCCCGCTATCTCGGCAGCAAACCGACGGGAGAAAACTTCTACGAGATAGGTTGCGGCGCTGCGCCCGGCTTCATTCTGCAAACCGCTGCGAACCAATCGCCGAAGACCATAGGCTGCGATACGGTGAGCGGCGCCTTGGCTTGCAAGTTCACCACCCAGGCTCAAATGGACGCTGCGGCGAATGCGGCCGCCGGAGACCTGTTGGCCAAGTCGGGCAAGACCTGCCAGATGACCAAGTCCAGGGCGATCGGCCAGTTGCAATCAGGCGACAACGCCTATGAGGTGGCCTGCCAGGACGGAAACGGTTACGTCCTGGAAGCTTTGCCCTCGGGCCAGTTCCATGCCGCCATCAACTGCGCCAATGTGGCCAACTCCTGCAAGTTGACCGACGCCACAAAGACGCAGACAGCCGAAGCCGGCACCTATACCCGTCTGGCGAAAGCGGGGGGCTTCCAGTGTGATGTGAGTCAATATCGCTTCATCGGCATGGACACGAAGACCAACAGCGAAGTGGTCGAACTGCAATGCACAAACCGGGCGGACGGCGCGGTGGGCGTCTTCCCGGCCAACAACAGCGCAGGCAAATTTTACGACTGCGTCGCGGTCGGCGGCCTTGGCCAAAGCTGCAAGTTGACCGATCCAGCGGCGATCTATCCGAAGTACACCCAAGCCTTGACGTCCAAAGGCAAGAGCACCTGCAAAGTCTCAGGCGCTCACTGGCTCGGCGTGACGGCCAGCGGCGACAACTTTGTCGAGACGGCGTGTTCGGACGGCCTGCCGGGCTGGGTGATGTCCATGGCGCCCGGCGGATCGGTGAACGAGCTGTTGACCTGCGGCCAAGCCAAGTCGGCCGGCGTGGCCTGCACCTTGCCCGGCAACGTCAGATAGGCTGAAGTCCTGATCGGCGCATAGGCCCGCGCGGAGCAATCCGCGCGGGCTTTTTCGTTCAGGCGGTTCGGTTCACATGAGCTTGAAACGGGTGAACAGCATGAACGAGGTCGGATCGCCGCCATAGTAGGGCGTCAACGACGACGGCAGGCCGTATTTGCTGACCAGTCCGCCCACATCCGCCGCCACGCCGCCTCGGATGGCGAGGGTGTAGAAGTAGCCGACGCTCACCTTGGAGACGTCGAACACGCGCCGATAAAGATCGTTGGCGGGATCGTTGTCGAGCAGCTCGTCTTTTTCCGCCCATTCCACCCGGCCGAACAAGGTGTGACGGCCGAACGAAGCGGCAGTTTCGGCCAGATAGGCGTCGAGAGTATGGCCAGGCAGGTTCTGGTCCCGACCCCAGGCGACCAGGCTCTGCCATTTCCCGCCTTTCAGCGGCAAGTTGTAGGTGACCGAGGCGGTGGTGCGCCGCTGGTCCATGTTAGGCTCGAGCTGTTCGGGGCTTTTCAGATCACCGTAGCTGACTTGCATTGAAAGATCGCGCGTCGGGTTCAGGGTGGCGCGCACAGACCAGCTGTCGAAGCGCGGATGATCGAAATCCCACCGATGCTGGTTCGGCTCCCGGCCGGTGAAGTCGGACGCCTCCAGCTTCAAGGGACCCCAGACGTAGCCGGCGGTGACAACGCCGAAAGTGATGTGGGTGGAATCCAGCCAATGGTGGTCGATCGGCGCCTCCGGGTTCGCCTCGCCGGAAAAGCGGTGCATGAAGGTGATGGGGCCCAGCGCCGGCTCGCCCGGCCAGCCGACGTAGAGGAAGGCGGAGGACCGCTTGTCGATGGGGTGGCTGTAGACGCCGGCCAGCTCCATGACGAAATCGTGCGGATGTTGGCGATCCACCAGCGCCGTCTTGCCGTCCGCCGTCTCGCCGGTGGCCAGCAGCAGCGGGTAGCCGCCCTTGCCCATGAACGGGTCCAGCGAGAACATGCTGCGGAGAGTGAGCGTGCCGCCGTTCAGCGGCCGCTGCGCCATGCCCATCAGCATGGATTCCACGAACCCCTTGTCGCCGCCGCGCGGGCCACCCTGGCTGTCGTAGACCGCCGTGGCGTCGCCGTGCAGCATGGCGCTCCACGCGCTGAAATCCTTCATCAGCCCTTCCATGGGCGAGGACTCCGGTTGCCAGGCTGTACCCGAGGCGTCTCGCGTCATGGGATAGGCGCCGAGGTCGCCCTTCATGGCGCTCATGGTCATGCCGGGCATGGCGCCCGTAGTCATCGCTGGCATCGGAGCGGTTGATGGCCCGGCCGAGGGCGCAGATGCCGCCATGCCCGGCATGGCCATCTCCCGTACGGCTTGGGCGACAGCCACGGCCGGGCCGACGAGAAAAACCAACGCCGCGACTGCGCCGAAGCGCAGCCCACCCTTGTCATCACGTCCGTAGCGCACCGAAAAGCCGGCGCCTATCAGCGCTGCGCGTTCTGCTTGCTGGGTCCTGGGTAAGCCCTGCAGGCATTGGCTATCGCCGCCCTTCGGGTCCGGGATGACCGCTGGAGCGTTTTGAGGCGCCATCCTCGGCCTACGCTAGCGTCTCCAGGAACCGCACTGGCTTGCCGCTCCCAGGCGAGACGATCTCGTCGTCTCGCATCACAACTTGGCCCCGGATGATGGTGGCCATAGGCCAGCCCGTTGTCTCGAAGCCGTCGAAGGGTGTCCAGCCAGATCGTGTAGCCATCTGAGCGTGGGTGATGGTGCGCTTGGCTTTCAGATCGACGATGGTGAGGTCGGCGTCATAGCCCTCCGCCATGCGACCCTTGTTGGCGATGTTGAATACCCGCTGAGCGCCGTGACTGGTGAGGTCCACCAGCCGTTCGAGCGTCAGCCGACCATTAGCCACGTGGGTGAGCATGATCGGCAGGAGCGTCTGCACCCCGGGCATTCCCGAAGGGGATGCCGGATAGGGCCTCGCCTTCTCCTCCCGCGTGTGGGGCGCGTGGTCGGAGCCGAGCACGTCCACGATGCCCTGCTGGATCGCGGCCCAGAGGCCTGGCTGTTCCTCCATGCCCCGGATCGGCGGATTCATCTGGGCGAAGCCCTTCAGCCGCTCATAGGCTTCGGGGCCGATCAGAGTGAGGTGCTGGGGCGTCGCCTCCACCGTGGCCACATCCTTGTGGTCGGCCAGGTAGGCCATCTCCGCCGCCGTGGTCACGTGCAGCACGTGGATGCGTTTGCCAAGCTCGGTGGCCAGCTTCACCAGCCGATGGGTGGACTGCAGCGCCGACTGGGGATCGCGAACCTCGGGGTGGCTGGTCCAGTCCCCGGTGCGGGCCAGCGGCCGCCGCTCGGCCAGCCGGTACTCGTCCTCCGAATGGAAGGCGGCGCGGCGGTTGATGTGGCGCAGCACATTGGCCACGCCCTCGTCGTCCTGCACCAGCAAGGTGCCGGTGGACGCGCCCATGAACACCTTGACGCCGCAGCAGCCGGGGAGCCGCTCCAGTTCGCCCAGGAACTTGGCGTTCTCGTGTGTGCCGCCGACGTAGAAGGCATGGTCGCAGCTCATCCGTCCCGCCGCCCGCGCCAGCTTGTCGGCCAGCGCGTCAGGATCGGTGGTGGTGGGCTCGGTGTTGGGCATCTCGAACACTGCGGTAACGCCGCCCAGCACCGCCCCGTTTGCACCGGTCTGCAGGTCTTCCTTCCACTCCAGCCCCGGTTCGCGGAAGTGGACCTGGGTGTCGATCACCCCAGGCATCACGGTCAGCCCCATCGCATTAAAGGTCTCCCCCGCTGAGACGTGGGCGAGATCGCCGACCTCAACGATCTTGCCGTCCTTGACGCCTACGTCCGCGAGGCCGCGCCCAGCGTGGTTGATCACCTCGCCGCCACGCACGATCAGGTCGAAGGTCGCACTCATGGTTCAAGCTCCGCAGCAGATAGGATGGGATCGGCCTCACTCTCGGCATAGAGCCGCCGCGCCGCCTTGCCGACCCAGTCGATCGGCAGGTCCAGCATGTGGCAGACCTGGTTGGAGAGGGTCGGGTCGATCTTGACGAAAGCCTCGAATTCACGCGGCCCTCGCACGGCGCGAGCCTTCGGCCCCCAGGACCCGTAGAGACGGTCGTCCGATGGACCGAACAGTCCCAGCGTCGGCGCTCCGGCGGCGGCTGAAAGATGCATGAGTCCCGAGTCGTTTCCCACGAACAGACGCGCGCGCTTCAGACAGGCGTAGGCGGTGAGAAGGTCGATCTTGCCCACAAGGTCGATCATGCGTTCACGCGGGATGGACCGGCTGACCACCTCACAGGTCCAACGATCTTCCGGTCCGCCGAGGATCATCAGCCGACCGCCGGGCATGGGTCCGCGCGGGCCGAGCAGTTCGGCCGCCAACACCGCGAACCGCTCCGCCGGCCAGGTCTTGCCGACCCAGTTGGCGGCGGGCGCCAAGGCGAGGATAGGGCGACCCGATCCGATCAGAAGGTCCGCCTGCGCCTCGGTCTCCGGCCTGGTGAAAAAGAACGGCGGCGGGGGATCGTCCTCGACCTTCAGGACTCGCGCGGCCTCGATCACCTTGTGGATAGGGCCAAGGGCGGCGGGAGGCGAGCGGCGGACCGCCCGGCGGCGGGCGCGCAGGAACCGTGAGATTCCGGACCCCCGCATGTCCAGGATCAAGCCCCACTTGCGCCCCCTCACCTGTCGCCAAAGGATGAACCAGTGCATCCCTGACTTGGCTTTGGGCATGGGGATCAGGCGGTCGAGGTCCGGCGTGTCGCGAAACAAAGGCGCAGCGAGTGGGCCCGCGACAATGGTGAACCGGGCCTTCGGAATCTCGTCCTTCAACCGCCGGATCAGGCCTGACGACAGCACCGCATCGCCGATCCGGGTCGCGGTTATGAACAGGATTGGAAAGGGCGGCTCGGCCATCTTCGCCTTATAGACCGTTTTGGCGCTGGCGCACGGCCCAGAGCACGCCCATATCGCCGGAATGACGGCTAAGATCGCCCATCTCTCCTCCCGCGCACTGATCGCCGTGATGGGCCCGGATTGGCGGAGTTTCCTGCAGGGGTTAATCACTCAGGACGTGGGGACGCTCAAGCCCGGTGAGATGCGCTACGGCGCGCTTCTGACCCCGCAGGGCCGGCTGTTGAACGATCTTTTCGTCTCTGGCGACGATGAGGGCGCCGTCCTGGACGTGGCGGCGGAAGCGCGCGACGGCCTCATCGCCAAACTCAACCTCTACCGCCTGCGCGCCAAGGTCCAGATCGCGGCGCTGGAGGCGCAGGTGGTTGCAGCCTGGGGCGATGAACCTGCGGTCCTTGCAGGAGGATGGCGCGCCGACCCGCGCCTGCCCGATCTCGGGTGGCGCGGCCACGCCGATCACGCGCCTGAAACCTCAAACGAAGAGGCCTATCTCGCCCACCGGCTGCGCCTCGGCGCGCCCGACCCGATACGGGACGCCGTGGAGAACGACTACCCTATCGAGCTGAACTTCGACCTCCTGCACGGTATCGACTTCAAGAAGGGCTGTTTTGTCGGCCAGGAGACCACCTCGCGAATGCACCGGCGAGGCGTGGTGAAGACCCGCTTGGCGCCAGTGTCCTTTGAAGGGCCGCCCCTGCCTTTCGGCGCGCCGATCCTGCAGGGCGAGCGCCGCGCCGGCGAGATGCGTAGCGGCGCGGACGGACGAGCTTTGGCGCTGCTGAGGATCGACCGGGCCGATGGCGCGTTGACGTGTGAAGGCTGGCCTATAACCCTCGAACTGCCCGCCTGGCTTGGCCCTGTATTCGCCGCGGTCGCCCACGAGCCGCAGCAATCGTAGCTTAAGAGTTAGAGAGGACTTGGAGACCGCAATGCGCCATCATCTCGTTCTGACGACCGCTCTCGCCGCCCTGGGATTTGCGGCTGTCGCTTCGGCCCAGCCGCCCATGCAGACGTCTCCCGGCAGCTATGTGACCGTGGCCATCGGCCCAACCCTGCAGCTGAAGGCCAACGACTATGGCGAGCGGGAGCTGCAGGACATCAGCAAGGACCTGCATGACGAGGTGCAGGGCGCCATCGCCCATTCTCATACCGCCCGCCCGGTCCGGGTAGACCTGGTAATCGAAGACGCCGTCCCCAATCGGCCGACGTTCGAGCAGCTGGGCCGCACTGTCGGTCTCTCCTTCCGCAGCGTCGGCATCGGCGGCGCGCGCATTTCCGGCGCCGTCACCTACGCGGACGGCGCTCAGCGCCCGATCCGAGAACAGTATTTCGAGACCGAGATTCGCGAAGAGCGCGGCGCTGACACTTGGTATGACGCGGGTCGCGCCTTCCAGCAGGTGGCTGAAGACATCCGTAGTGGTAAGCTCCCCGCCGCCTACAGCGGCCCTGGACCGAGCGGCTCAGGCCACTTCGGCTATCCTTACACCAACCAATAGCTGGCGATCCGCCGCGCAGGCCCTTAGCCTGCGCTCATGACCCTCGACCTCTCCAAACCCCGTTGTCAGTGGCCGGGGCAAGACCCGCTTTATGTCACCTATCATGATGAGGAATGGGGTGTGCCGGAGCATGACAGCAAGGCGCTCTGGGCAAAGCTTGTGCTGGACGGCTTTCAGGCCGGTCTCGCCTGGATCACCATCCTGCGTAAGCGGGAGGCGTTTCGCACGGCATTAAAGGGCTTAGATCCGGAGGTGGTGGCGAAGTTCACCGATGCCGATGTGGAGCGTTTGCTTGCTGATCCCGGCATCGTCCGCTCGCGCTCCAAGATCCTAGCCACCATCGGCAACGCTAAAGGCTATCTGGCCATGCAGGATGACGGCGAAGACTTCTCCGCCTTCATCTGGAGCTTCGTCGGGGGCGCGCCGATCCAGAACCAACGCGCCGATTGGAAGAGCACGCCCGCGGCGACGCCGGAATCAAAGGCTTTGTCCGAGGCGTTGAAGCAGCGCGGGTTCAAATTCGTCGGCCCGGTGATCGTCTACGCCTTCATGCAGGCGGTGGGGATGGTGAATGACCACGCTCACACCTGCTTTCGCTTTCAGGCGTTGGGCGGTAGATTCAGGGCGTGAGCCCGCGAATCGCCCGTTCGACGTCCAAGCCATCGGCCAAGGCGGCTGCGCCGACACCGGCGACCGGCCCGACCTTCAAGATGGAAAAGCTCTATCCCGGCCACGTCTGCGGCGTGGACGAGGCGGGGCGTGGTCCTTGGGCGGGCCCGGTCTGTGCGGCGGCGGTGATCCTCAATCCCAGGCGCATCCCCAAGGGCGTGAACGACTCCAAGAAATTGACCGCCGCCGCCCGCGAGGCGCTGGAGATCGAAATCAAGGTCGCCGCTGTGGCCTGGGGCGTCGCTTTCGCCAGCGTGGAGGAGATCGGCGAGTTGAATATCCTTCACGCCACCGGCCTCGCCATGTGCCGCGCGGTGGAAGCCCTGCACGTCTCACCAATCATCGCCCTGGTGGATGGCAACTACCGCTTCAAGCTGCCCTGCGACGTCCGCACCGTGGTGCAGGGGGACGGTCAGTGCCTTTCCATCGCCGCCGCCTCGATCCTGGCCAAGGTCGCGCGGGACCGACTGATGCGGCAGCTGGACACCCAATACCCCGGCTATCATTTCGCCGCCCACAAGGGATACGGCGCGCCCAAGCACATCGAGGCGCTGAAGGCCCTAGGGCCATCGCCGATCCATCGGCAGGGGTGGGCGCCGATCAAGCTGGCGCTGGCCGGGAAACTGGCGCTGATCGAGCAGATGGCCGATATGGGGGCGTGAGCCCCGCCGAACCGGACAGTCCTAAAAACCGCTTCGGCGAGGGATTGACCATCCGCCTGCCAAGGCCGCACCAGGCGCGAGGCCTCGCCGCTCAGGTTCGCGCCTCGGTCCGCTCCTCCGAACTCCTCCTGGTCTTCATCGCCGCCTTGGTGGGCTGCGGCGCCGGCGCAGCGGTGACCCTGATCAGTCAGGCGGCGCAGTTGGCCCATGTCTTCTTCTACCGCATCGCGCTGGATCAGCGCCTCAGCGCCGTGGACCACGTCACCCCCTGGACGGCGCTGACCACGCCGGTGATCGGCGGCCTCGCTATCGGCCTGATGGAGCTTTGGCGGCGGCGCAGCAACGCCCGCGTGGCGGTGGACCCGGTGGAGGCCAACGCCCTTCGCGGGGGCCGCATGTCCCTGCGCGACAGCCTGATGGTGAGCCTGCAGACGCTGATCTCCAACGGCTGCGGCGCCTCGGTGGGGCTGGAGGCTGGCTACACACAGATCGGGTCGGGGTTAGCCTCGCGCCTGGGCATCCTGCTGCGGCTCAGAAGAAATGATTTGCGCATCATGGTCGGGTGCGGCGCGGCCGGAGCGATCGCGGCGGCGTTCGGCGCGCCGCTTACCGGCGCCTTTTACGCCTTCGAGCTTATCGTCGGCGTCTATTCGGTTGCCAATGTGGCCTCCATCACGGCGGCCGCCGTCTGTGCGGTGCTGACCGCCACGGCCCTCGGCGGCGCACCCTACGCCCTGCACGTGGTCCCGGTGCTGGCAGTGGAACCCCTGCATTACATTCCGCTGATGGGGATAGGCCTTGTGGCGGCGGCCCTTGGCGTCGGCGTCATGCGCGCCACAGACCTGATTGACCGGGGCTTTCGGGCGACGCCCCTGCCCGCCTGGGCGCGGCCGGCGGTGGGCGGCCTTTTGGTGGGCGGTCTCGCCCTGATCACGCCCCAGGTGCTGGCGGCCGGGCATGGCGCGATGAAGCTGGACCTGCCCCTGGAAATGACCATGAAGGCCCTGGCCTTCCTGATCGCCATTAAGCTGTTGGCGGCGTTGATTTCCCTGGGATCGGGCTTTCGGGGCGGGCTCTTCTTCGCCTCTCTCTTCGTGGGCTCACTCCTCGGCAAGCTCGGCGGCGTAGCCTGTCACCACGCCCTGCGCGGCTGGAACATCGACCCTACGGCTTGCGTCCTCACCGGCATGGGCGTCTTCGCCGTGGCGGTGGTGGGTGGGCCGCTCACCATGTCCTTCCTAGTGCTGGAGACCACCGGCGATTTCGGCGTCACCGCGCCGGTGCTGGCCGCCTGCGTGCTCACCAGCCTCGTGGTGCGCGAGACCTTCGGCTACTCCTTCTCCACCTGGCGGCTGCATCTTAGGGGCGAGACCATCAGGAGCGCCGCCGATATCGGCTGGGTGCGCTCCCTCACCGTGGGCAAACTCATGCGACGCGATCCGCGCACCATTCCAGACAGCGCCACGGTGGCCGAGTTTCGCCGCCGCTATCCTCTGGGCTCGACCACGACGGTGGTCCTTTTGGACGATCAGGAGCGCTACGCCGGGCTCGTCGCAACCGCCGAACTCTTCAACGCCAAGCTTGACGAGAAGGCGGCCGAGACACCAGTCGCCGGATTGGTCCACGCCCGCGACGTCGCCCTCCTGCCCGACTGGAACGCCAAACAAGCCATCGCCGCCTTCGATCGCGCCGAGGCCGAAACCCTGGCCGTGATCGAGAACGAGGCTGCAGGCAAGGTGATCGGCCTCCTTACCGAACGCTTCGTGACCCGCCGGTATGCGGAGGAGCTGGACAAGGCCAATCGCGGAGTGATGGGGGATGAATGACTCGTCCAAGTCTCGGACGACCGAAGGTTGATCCGAGAACCCAGCAGCCGATAGCGTTCCGCTTGCTGGGTCCTCGGGCTCGGCTCCGCTGCCCCGAGGATGACTAGCTTTTAGAGATCCTCCGACCAACATGGTTAACCTAACCCCCCCTTAACCATCCACCGCCAAGCCTTCTCCTCGGACGGAGGGGCACATGGTCATCGAGACGGACAGGATCATCATCGGTGACTGCATCGAGGCGCTGAACGCGCTTCCGGAAAAGTCCGTGGACCTGGTGTTCGCCGATCCGCCCTACAACCTGCAGCTCGGCGGCGACCTGCACCGGCCGGACAACTCCAAGGTCGACGCGGTCGACGACGATTGGGACCGGTTCGCTTCGTTCGAAGACTACGACCGCTTCACCCGCGCCTGGCTAACCGCCTGCCGCCGCGTCCTGAAGGACGACGGCGCGCTCTGGGTGATCGGCAGCTATCACAACGTGTTTCGCGTGGGATCGGCCTTGCAGGACCTGGGCTTCTGGCTCCTGAACGACGTGGTGTGGCGCAAATCCAATCCCATGCCGAACTTCAAGGGCACGCGCTTCGCCAACGCTCACGAGACCCTGATCTGGGCCGCCAAGTCGCGGGGCCAGAAGCGCTACACCTTCAACTACGACGCCCTGAAGGTGGCCAACGATGATCTGCAGATGCGCTCGGACTGGACGCTGCCGCTCTGCACCGGCGAGGAAAGGCTGAAGGGCGACGACGGCCATAAGGCGCATCCGACTCAGAAACCGGAAGCCTTGTTGCACCGCGTGTTGCTCGCTTCCACTAAACCCGGCGACATCGTGCTCGATCCCTTCTTCGGCACCGGCACCACGGGGGCTGCGGCCAAACGACTCGGCCGCCATTACATCGGCATCGAGCGGGACGAGACCTACGCCCGTCTGGCCGAAGCCCGCATACAGGCGGTGATCCCGACCGACGTGGCGCTGCTGGACGTACAAGGCTCCAAGAAATCCGAACCACGCATCCCCTTCGGCACGATCATCGAAGCGGGCCTGCTACGTCCCGGCGACCGGCTCTATTGCCCCAAGGGCAAGCGCGAAGCCCGCGTGCGGGCTGACGGGAGCCTCGTGGCGGGCGATCTCTCCGGCTCGATCCACAAGCTCGGCGCGCTTATGGACCAAGCCCCCGCCTGCAACGGCTGGACCTTCTGGCACATGAAGACCGACCGGGGGTTGGCGTCGATCGATACGCTGCGGGTCAAGGTGCGGGCGGGGATGGCGTAGGCTGCGTCTTACTGCCGAGCCTCTTTAACTGTCATCCCGGCCGAACCCCCCGGGTCAAAGCGAACCTTCGCTCGAGGATGAACTTCGGAGCACCGGGACCTAGATCACCAAGCGTTTCTGGGTCCCGGATAAGCCCTGCGGACTTTCCGGGATGACAGGTGTGACAGCAGCCTCCCTCTCAGCCCCAAACCGCCTTCAGCCGCGCATCCCGGCCGCAGCCTTCGCGATAAGCGTTGTAGTGGCCGGCGTTCCGTTCGGCGAAGTTGCGGTGGTACTCTTCGGCCGGCCAGAAGGCCTTCAGCGGCAGGATCGGCACGATGATCGCGCCGTGCTTCAGCTGCTTCTGCGCCTCGATCTTCGACTGTTCGGCAGTCTTCCGCTGCGCCTCGTTGGCGACGAAGATGGCGGGGCGATAGGACGGTCCCCGGTCGCAGAACTGCCCGCCGCCGTCTGTAGGATCCACCAGCTTCCAGTATTTGTAGAGCAGAAAGCCGTAGTCGATCTTGGAAGGATCGAACGTCACCTTCACCGATTCGTAGTGGCCGCTGGTCTCCGATGTCACATCATCATAGGTCGGATGATCCACGTGGCCGCCGGTGTAACCGCTCTCCACGGCGACGACGCCGGGGATGCCCTTCATGTCATGCTCCATGCACCAGAAGCACCCGCCCGAGAATACAGCAGTCTCCAGCGCGGGTTTCAGTGGCGGCGCGGCGTTGGCGACCGGCGCCGTCGCGACCATCAGGAAACCGGCGAGGAGTAAGGCGAGGTATTTGATCATGAGGCGGTCTTATCGCCGAAGCATGGCTCTTTTACGGTTGAAGCTATACGCAGGACGCGCGCCTCGGAGGTTACAGCAAGCCGTTGATCGCCGCCCGTAGCGCCTTCAGGAACACGCTCGGCAGGCCGCCGAGCCGGTCCAGCGGCGTCCATATCGCGCCCTCCAGTTCGTTGGCGCTATCCGCCCGCAGCACCCTCAGGGTGAGGGCGAAGTGGGTGAAGACGTGTTCGATCTCTCCGGCCGAGCGCCAGTCGGCACTTGTGGGGGCGGCCTTACGGACCTCGATTTCAGACAGCGCGGCGGAGCCCCAGGCGCTGGTGGGCAGGGCCAACATTCCGCCGAGCAAGCCTTGAGGCGGGCGGCGCACCAGCGCCACCTCATCCCCCCGCGTCAGCACATAGGCGACGCCATAGCGCCGGGGCCGTTCCGCCTTCTTCGTCTTGCGCGGAAAGCTCGCCGGATCGCCCCGCGCGAACGCCAGGCAAAACGAAGAGACCGGGCAGCGGTCGCACAGCGGGGTCTTGGGCATGCAGACCGTCGCGCCGAGGTCCATCAGCGCCTGCGCCCAATCGCCCGGCCGGTTCGCTCCCACCAGCGTCCCAGCCAGCCGTTTCAGCTCAGGCTTGGCGTCCGGCAGCGGGGTTTCGAAGGCGTAGAGGCGGCTCATCACCCGCTCCACATTGCCGTCCACCACATTGGCCGCCCGGTCGAAGGCAATGGCGGCAACCGCCGCCGCCGTATAGGCGCCGACGCCTGGCAGGACGCGCAGCCCCTCCTCCGTATCCGGAAAGACGCCGCCATGTTCCCCCGCCACTGCCCGCGCGCAGGCCAAAAGGTTGCGCGCGCGGGCGTAGTAACCGAGGCCGGCCCAGGCGCTCATCACCTCGCCATCCTCTTCCGCCGCGAGGTCCGTCACCGTCGGCCAGCGTGCGGTGAATTTTTGGAAGTAAGGTGCGGCGTGGGGCGTAGTGGTCTGCTGCAGCATGATCTCCGACAGCCAGACGCGGTAGGGATCGGGGATGAAGCCAGCGCGGCGATCCGCTGGCCCGATCCGCCACGGCAAGGGCCGCGCACCGGCATCGTACCAAGCGAGCAAGGCGCGGCGCAGATCGGCGTTCTGAGACGGGACGGCGGTCATCGGAAACGGTATAGAGGAGGAATGCGCCGCCGGACGCGCTCTCGCCAAGATGCTGAAGGGGCTGGAGGAGAAGTTCGGCCAGGGTCCCGGCGTGCTCGCCGCCCGATGGCCCGAGATCATAGCCGATAAGCGCCTTGCCCGCTTCACCGAGCCGGTGAAGCTGATCAAGCTGCGCGGGGATGCAGGCTCGATCCTGGAGCTGAAGGTGGACGGTCCCGCCGCGGCCCTGATCCAGCACCAGGCGGAGGATATACTGGCGCGGGTGAACATCGTTCTGGGGCGCGGAACGGTGACGCGCTTGCGCATCGTGCAGGGGCCGGTGAAGCCGAGGCTTGAATCCACGAAACCGAAGCGCCGACGCGGCTCCGGCCCCCTCGACGCCGCCAAGGAAGCCGAACTGGCCGCCAGCGTGGCGGACGCGCCGGATAACGACTTAAAGGCCGCTCTGTTGAAGCTTGGCCGCGCTGTGATGCGGAACGATTGAACCGCTGCATCTTCAGACGTCGAATGGGCTGAGGGAGTTGACAAAATCCCGTCGAAACGCCCCAAGCTCGTCCTCAAATCACCAGGACGCCGCCATGTCGTTTTCCCTGCCCCGCCTCGCCGTCGTTCTTGGCGCCTTAAGCCTCACGACGCCGGCGGCCGCCCAGACCCCTGCGCCCACAGCCTCCACGCAGGCGACCCCGGCGTCGCCGGCGCCTGCCATCCCCATGCCCGCCCCGCGCATGACGGCGCCGGAGTGGAAGATGGGCGATCCCAAGGCGCCGGTGACCCTGGTCGAATACGCCTCAGACACCTGCCCTCACTGCGCCAAGTTCGCCGCCGAGGTCTTCCCGGCGTTCAAGGTGAAATACGTGGACACCGGTAAGGTGCTCTACATCTTTCGCGAATTCCCGACCTCGCCCGAGCAACTCTCCGCGGCCGGGTTCATCGTGGCCCGCTGCGCTGGGGAGAGCAGATATTTCGACGTGGTCAACGCCCTCTTTAAGGCGCAGACGACGGCGAAATCGGGTCTCGACTTTCTGATGTCCGGCGCAAAGGTCGGCGGCCTGACGCAAGATCAGGTGAAGGCGTGCCTGGACGATCCCGCCGGCATCGCCGACCTCAACACCCGGGTGCAGAACGCCATCAATGTGGAGAAAATCGACTCCACGCCGACCCTTATCGTCAACGGCAAGAAATTGGAGTCCGGCGAAAAAACCCTGAAAGACCTTGACGCCGCGATTGCGCCGCTTTTGGCGCCGACAAAGGGCAAGGCTGTGCAAAAGCGCCGCAAAGCCTGATCTCCGGTCGGAGGGCGACTGGCGCAGCCACCCGGAATCGGGCTTACCTTAACGACCGTCTGTCGAGGCCTTTATGCTGTCATCCTTTCGAACCGTCGCGGTTGCGTTTGCGGCGCTGAGCCTCCTGGCCGCCTGTGGTCATAAGTCGGGAGCGGCCAGCGCGGACGGGAGCGGGGCGACCAGCGCGGCGGCCGTGCTGACCGACGCCGGCGTCGCCTTCGGCAACCCGGCGGCCAAGGTGAAGGTGGTGGAATACGCCTCCGCCTCCTGCAGCCACTGCGCCGCGTTCGACCGGGAGGTCTTCCCGGCGTTCAAGGCGAAGTACATCGACACCGGCCTTGTGCGGTATGAGTTCCGCGAGTTCCTGACCTCGCCCGAGCAATACGCCGCCGCCGCCTTCGCCCTCGCCCGCTGCGCCGGTCCGGCCAAATACATGAGCGTGGTGGAGGCCGCCTTCCGCGGCCAGACCGAGATGTTCGCCACCCAGGACATGCGCGGTCCCCTGCTCAAGGTCGCTCAGTCCGCCGGCATGAACGAGGATCAATTCGCCAAGTGCGTCTCCGATCCTGCCGCTTTGAAGGCCATTTCGGACCGGGTGCAAACAGCCATCACCGTCGATCACATTGAGGGCACGCCCACCATCATCGTCGACGGCAAGACGATCGGATCGGGCGAAATCTCCCTCGCGCAACTGGACGCCGCCATCCAGCCCGACCTGAAGAAGTAACGGCGAAGGCGGCGCTTTGCATTTCCAGCGCCTGCGCCTCTCGGGCTTCAAGTCCTTCGTCGATGCGACGGAGTTCCGCATAGAGCCGGGGCTGACCGGGGTCGTGGGCCCGAACGGCTGCGGCAAATCCAACCTTCTCGAAGCGCTTCGCTGGGTGATGGGCGCCACCTCGGCCAAGGCCATGCGCGGTGACGGTATGGACGACGTGATCTTCGGCGGCGCCGCCAATCGGCCCTCCCGCAACCACGCCGAAGTCCTGCTGCAGATCGACAACGCCGACCGCACCGCCCCGGCTCAGTTCAACGATCATCCGGTGCTGGAGGTGACCCGCCGCATCGACCGGGGCCAGGGCTCCACCTATCGCGTCAACGGCGTCGAGACGCGGGCGCGGGACGTGCAGCTTCTGTTCGCCGACGCCTCCACCGGCGCCAACTCGCCGTCTCTAGTGCGGCAGGGTCAGATCTCCGAACTAATCGCCGCCAAGCCGTCCAACCGCCGTCGTATTCTGGAGGAAGCCGCCGGCGTCTCCGGCCTGCACAGTCGCCGTCACGAAGCGGACCTACGCCTGAAGGCGGCCGACGCCAACCTCGCCCGCCTGGATGACGTGATGGGTGAGCTGGAGTCCGGGCTTGGCCGCCTGAAGCGGGAGGCGCGGCAGGCGGAGAAGTATAAGCGCATCGCCGCCGAAATCCGGGCGCTGCAGGGTGCGGTGCTCTACGCCCGCTGGCGTGAGGCGGCCGAGGCGCTG
>CAXTHJ010000061.1:17171-17523 GCA_964243985.1 uncultured Caulobacteraceae bacterium
AAAGCGCGGTCGCTGCGGCGACGCAGGCGGCCGCCAAAGCCACCACGCTGGCCGCCGACGCCGCCGAGGCGCTGAAACCCCTGCGCGATGAAGAAGCGGTGGCCGCCGCCGTGCTGCAGCGGCTGATGATCGAGCGGGACCGTATCGAGCGGGAGGAAGCCCAGGCCAGGGCCGAGGTAGAGCGTCTCAAGGCCGATCGCGCCCGTATCGCCGCCGACTACGCCCGCGAGCAACAGGTGGCGGAGGACGCCTCGAGCACCCTCGCCCGCCTCGCCCGCGACCTGAAGGAGATTGAAGTCGGCATCGCCGCCCACCCCGAGCGCGCGCCGGAGCTGGCCGCCGCCCTGAAGGC
>CAXTHJ010000062.1:0-17385 GCA_964243985.1 uncultured Caulobacteraceae bacterium
GCCCCTCCGGGGGGGTCTGGGGGGGGGGGGGGCGCCAACCCGCTGTGTTTTCTGGAAAAGCACTGGAGGCGCCTCCGGAGAATAGACCGGCAAAGGCGGCGCGTTCACCCTCACCCTTGATCCCTCTCCCTTCGAGGGAGAGGGACAGCGCCCTTTCGGTCAGCACGATCTCCTCGATCTGGCGCAGGAACCACGGCTCATAGCTGCACGACGCGACGATCTCCTCCACCGACAATCCGTGCCGAAACGCCTGGGCGATGGCCAACAACCGATCCGGCGTGGCGATCCCCAGCCGCCGCACCACCGCCGCCTTGGCGACCGAGGGGTCCTCGTCGTCCGCCCCCGGGATCGCCACCTCGTCAAATCCGGTGAGGCCGGTTTCAAGCCCCCGCAACGCTTTCTGCACGCTCTCCTTGAAGGTCCGCCCGATGGCCATCACCTCGCCCACGGACTTCATACTGGTGGTGAGCGTCGCCTCCGCCCCAGGATACTTCTCAAAGGCGAAGCGGGGGATCTTGGTGACCACGTAGTCGATGCTGGGCTCGAAGGCGGCGGGCGTGGCGCCGGTGATGTCGTTGTCGAGTTCGTCGAGGGTGTAGCCCACCGCCAGCTTGGCGGCGATCTTGGCGATGGGGAAGCCGGTGGCCTTGGAGGCGAGGGCGGAGGAGCGCGACACCCGCGGGTTCATCTCGATCACCACCATGCGCCCGTCGGCTGGATTGACCGCGAACTGCACGTTGGACCCGCCGGTCTCCACCCCGATCTCGCGCAAGACGGCGATGGAGGCGGCGCGCATCCGCTGGTATTCCTTGTCGGTCAGCGTCAGCGCCGGGGCGACGGTGATCGAGTCCCCCGTATGCACCCCCATCGGGTCGATGTTCTCGATGGCGCAGACGATGATGCAGTTGTCCGCCTTGTCGCGCACCACCTCCATCTCATACTCCTTCCAGCCGAGCACGCTCTCCTCGATCAGCACCTCGGTGGTGGGGGAGAGGTCCAGGCCATTGGCCACGATCTCGCGCACCTCCTCCATGTTGAAGGCGATCCCCCCCCCGGTGCCCGCGAGGGTGAAGGAGGGGCGGATCACCGCCGGCAGGCCCACGAAGGCGATGGCGTCAGCGGCCTCTTCCAACAGATGCACCGCACGCGATTTGGGACTCTCCAGGCCGAGCTTGTCCATGGCGTCGCGGAATTTCTGCCGGTCCTCCGCCTTGTCGATCACCTCGGCCTTCGCGCCAATCATCTCTACGCCGTACTTCGCCAGCACGCCCGAGGCGTCCAGCGCCAGCGCCGTGTTCAGCGCCGTCTGGCCGCCCATGGTGGGGAGCAGGGCGTCCGGCCGCTCTTTCGCGATGATCTTCTCGACGAAGGCCGGCGTGATCGGCTCGATGTAGGTGGCGTCGGCCAGGTCCGGGTCGGTCATGATCGTGGCGGGGTTGGAGTTGACCAGGATGATCCGATAGCCCTCGGCCCGCAGCGCCTTGCACGCCTGCACGCCCGAATAGTCGAACTCGCACGCCTGGCCGATCACGATGGGCCCCGCGCCGATGATCAGGATGGACTGGATGTCTCTGCGGGCGGGCATGGCGATCTCGCGCGAACGGCCGCGCGCGTCGGTGCGCGCTCAGGCGGCATAGGGGATAGGGCTAAGCGGCGGGTTTAGAGGGGTCGGCTCATAGCCGCAACCCTTCGATCCTTCGACCAGACAAGATTGATCGCGCGTCGGGAACGCCATTAAAGGCGCCGCGCATTGACGCTCCGTCCCCTCGCCTTTACCCCCGCGCCATGTCCGCTCCCCACATCCTGACTGGCCTGTCCGAGGTCGCTGATCACTACGACGCGGTGTTCTGCGACGTGTGGGGCGTGATCCACAATGGCGTCGAGAGCTTTGCTGCCGCCTGCGCCGCATTGGAGCGGTTTCAGGGGGAGCGGGGGCCGGTGGTGCTGATCTCCAACTCTCCGCGGCCATCGTCGGACGTGGTGGATCAGCTGCGGGCGCTTCTTGTGCCGGATGCGGCATGGTCGGCCTTCGTCACCTCCGGAGACGCCACGCGCGCCTTGCTGGCCGAGCGCGCGCCGGGGCCGGCCTGGGCCATCGGGCCGGAGCGGGACGGGACCCTTTACGATGGCCTCGATTTAAGCTTCGCCGGACCGGACGCCGCAGCCTTCATCAGTTGCACTGGCTTGGTGGACGACGATGTGGAGACGCCGGACGATTACCGGGAGGCCCTTATCGTGGCGGCAAGGCGGAACCTCCCCATGATCTGCGCCAATCCCGATCAGGTGGTGCAGCGGGGGGCCAAGCTGATCTACTGCGGCGGCGCGCTCGCGTCCCTCTACGTTGAGTTAGGCGGGCAAGTGGTCATGGCTGGCAAACCTCATCCGGCAATTTACGAACAGACGCGGGCGGAGGCGGATCGGCTCGCCGGAAAGCCCCTCGATCCTGCACGCATCCTCTGCATTGGCGATGGCATCCCGACCGACGTCCTTGGGGCCAATCGACAAGGCCTTGATTGCCTGTTCGTGGCCGACGGCATCCATACTGTGGAGGCGTCGGACGAGCACGGCCGTCTCGACGCCGACCGATTGTCCGCGCGGCTTGCGAAAGATCAGGCTCACGCCGCCTATGCCTTGGCGGCGCTGGTTTGGTGAGGCTATGACAGCGCTGCACTTGGGAGCCACGATATGAGCGCGACCGGCCTTTTCCTGGAAGACCTGACCGTCGGCCGGGGATCGGAGCGCCAGCACACGGTGGAAGAGGGGGATATCGAAGCCTTCGCCGCCGTCTCAGGCGACCGCAACCCGGTGCATCTGGACGAGGCCTACGCATCGGCGACGCCGTTCAAGGGGCGCATCGCGCACGGGATGCTCGGCGCGGCCTACATTTCCGCGGTCCTTGGCATGGAGCTGCCGGGGCCGGGGGCCATCTATCTGTCGCAGAACCTCGCATTTAAGCGGCCGGTGCGGGTCGGAGACACGGTGCTGACGCGCGTCACCGTCATCGCCATTGACCCAATTAAGGCCCATGTGATCCTGAAAACCGAGTGTCAGGTGAAGGGCAAGATCGTGATCGACGGCGAAGCGATCGTGATGGTTCCGCGCCGGTCTGTTGCGCCCATCGGAGCCGTCTGATTTGGCTCTGCACGTCATCGAAGGCTGGCGCGACCTCGACCCCGAGCTGAAGGGGGCGGCGGTGGCGCTTGGCGCGTTCGACGGCGTGCATCGCGGGCACCGGCAGGTGATCGCGGAAGCCGCCAAGGCCGCCGCCGCCCTGCACGTCCCCCTTGGCGCCATCAGCTTCGAGCCGCATCCTCGCCGGTACTTCGGGCGCGAAACCGATCCGTTCCGCCTGATGACCACCGACCAGCAGGCCCATGCCCTGGACGAGCTTGGGGTGGATCGGTTCTACATCCTGCCCTTCGACGAGGAGATGGCCACCCGCTCGGACGAGGACTTCGCCCGCTTCGTTCTGGCCGAGAGCCTCGGCGCCCGGCATGTGGCCGCCGGCTTCGACCTGTCCTTCGGCGCGGGCGGCGTCGGCGACCCCGAGCGGCTGAAAGCCTATGGCGCCCGCTATGGCTTCAGCGTTTCCATCGCCGCTCCGGTCGGCGGCGTTCATGACGAGAAGTTCTCCTCCTCCATGATCCGCCAGGCCCTGCGCGACGGCGAACCGGAGAAGGCCGCGGCCATCCTCGGCCGGCCGTTCGCCATCGAAGGGGTGGTGGAGCACGGCGACAAGCTCGGCCGCACCATCGGCTTTCCCACGGCCAACATCCTGCTGGGCGAGTACCTCCGGCCTAAGTTCGGCATCTACGCCACCCGCACGCGGCTTGCCGATGGGCGCGAGGTGGCGGGCGTTTCATACGTGGGGCCCCGCCCGATCGTGAACGGGACGGACGAGCGGCTGGAAGTCCACCTGTTCGATTTCGACGAGGACATCTACGGCGAAACGCTTGAGACCTACCTGATCAGTTATCTGCGCGGCGACCAGAACTTCGACAGCTGGGACGACATGCTGGTGCAGATCAAACTGGATGCGGAAGCGGCGCGGGCGGTGCTGCTTCCGCCGTTCTAAGACGGTGTCCCAAACTGTCGGAAGAATGTCCTGATCGACAGGAGCCGGGCTGAGCTATGCTGAGTCATGCAGTCAGCTTGGGTGCAAAAAAGGATCGGGTTGGTCGGCTTCGACGGCGTGGCCGCGCTGGACCTTGTGGGCGTGCTCGACGCCTTCAGCCTCGCCAACAATCATGTTGATCCCACCCCTTACGAGACCATCGTGGTCGGATTGGACAACGCGCCGTTCAATGCGACGTCCGGCTTGCGGCTCTTACCGGATGTCGCGCTCGGTCAAGCGCCGCCGTTCGACACCATCGTTGTGCCTGGCGGAGCGGGTTTGCGTGATGACACCGTTCTGGCGCCCATCGCCGCCTGGCTGAAAAGCCGCGCCGGCGAGACGCGGCGCATGGTGTCCGTCTGCACCGGCCTCTACGGGCTGGCGGCGGCGGGGCTGTTAGACGGTAGGCGCGCCACCACCCACTGGGGACATGCCAAGGCGCTGGCGCAGCGCTTTCCGGCGATCAAGCTCGAGCCTGACGCTATCTTCATCAAGGACGGCCCCTTCTACACCTCCGCCGGCATGACCGCGGGCATTGATCTGGCCTTGTCGCTGATCGAGGAGGATTGCGGCCCCGCCCATGCCTTGAACGTCGCCCGCCAGATGGTGGTCTACGTGAAGCGACCGGGCGGCCAGCTTCAGTATTCCGAGCCCCTGCGCTTCCAGACCCGCGCCGGCGATCGATTCGCCGACCTCGTAGCCTCGATCACCGGCGACCTCGGCGCAGCCTGGACCGTGGAGACGATGGCGACGCGGGCGGGTCTCAGCGCCCGCCAGTTCAGCCGGCGGTTCAAGACCGCGTTCGGCGTCACCCCGGGCGCCCATCTGGAGACCCTTCGACTGGATGAGGCGCGCCTGCACCTGGCCGCCGGCCGCGACTCGGTTGCGCGGATCGCCCATGCCGTCGGCTTCCAGAGCGACGACGCCTTCCGCCGCGCGTTCGAGCGCCGCTTCGGCGTTACCCCCACCGCATACCGTCACCGCTTCGCCGCCCCCTTATTGCAGGAAGACCCGCATGAAGCCGCTCGCCACGTTTAGCGTCTGCGCCGCCCTGACAGTCGTCTTGGCCGTGGCCGGTGCGGTGGCCGGTTCGGCTGACCCCACAACTGTCGCGCCGGGAACGCCGCAATACGACGCGAACGGGCGCCTGCTGTTCCCGACCGACTACCGCGAGTGGGTGTTCCTGAGTTCGGGGCTGAACATGAGCTACAATCCCGGCCCCGCCACGGCGGGCATGGATATGTTCGGCAACATCTTCGCCCCCCGCGCCGCCTACGAGGCGTTCAAGAAGACCGGCGTCTGGCCCGACAAGACCGTCTTGATCCTGGAGAACCGGGCGGCGCCACCAAGGGCTCCATCAACAAGCACGGCCAGTTCCAGACCGCCGAGGTGATGGGGGTGGAGGCGCACGTGAAGGATCAGGCCCGCTTCAAGGGCGGCTGGGCCTTCTTCGGCTTCGACGGAGACAAGCCTGCGGCGCAGATCCCCTATGCCGCCAGCTGCTATGCCTGCCATCAGGCGCATGCGGCGGCGGACACCACCTTCGTGCAGTTCTATCCGACGCTCCTACCTGTCGCCACGGCGATGAAGACCCTGAGCCCGGCCTATGTGGCTGAAGAAGCGGCGAAATAGCGGCCCGCCCATTCGCCCATTGGCGCAGACCGATCGGCAAATCACGAACCCGCTGGCCGGTTAGCGCAGGCGGTGTGGCGGGCGATCCTAAAACGGTGTGTCTGAGCCTCATCGCAACAGGAGGCTTCCATGACCGCCATCACGTCAGACGTTTCGACCATCACCCCCGCCGACAAGCCCGGTCCCTCCGGCCTTATCGTGGCCGGGCGGGAATTGGCCACGGACCTGCTCTCCAGCCTCTTGTTCGCCGGGCTGCTCAGCTTCACCCACGACGTGACCCTCTCCATCTGCGTCGCCATCTTCGCGGGCCTTGTTCAGATCGGTTGGCTGACGGCGCGGGGTCGCAAGGCCGACGCCATGCAGTGGATGAGCCTTGGCCTCGTCGTCGTGTTCGGCGGCGCGTCGCTTATGACCCACGATCCGCGTTTCCTGATGTTCAAGCCCACCTTGATCTACTGCGCCATCGGCGCGGTAATGCTGAAACGCGGCTGGCTGAACCGCTACATGCCGCCCAAGGCCTTGGCATGGTCCAGCGATGTGACCACCGTGTTCGGTTACATCTGGGCCGTGATGATGTTCACCACGGCGGCGATCAACCTTGCCTTGGTGGCGAACGGCGATCCTAAGGTTTGGGCCTGGTTTTTGGGCGTTTTCCCGCTGTCCTCCAAGCTCGGCCTTTTCGCCATCCAGTACCTCACCACCCGCGTCATCGTCATGCGCCGGGTGAAAGCAGCGGGCGCTCTCGCCTGAACCGCTCAGGCGTGCTCTGATCCACAGGAACGCGGAGACTTTCATGATCTGGCTAAACCGAGCAGGCGTGCTGTTGCTGGCGGGCCTCCTCCTCTGCCTCCCGGCCATTACGCCCGTCGCGGCCGAACCGGCCCGGAGCGTCGGCTTCCAGCACCTCAGCATCGCCGACGGCGACCGCCCGCGGATCGAGGTCGGCGTTTGGTATCCCACGGACGCAGCCGCCATGCCCGAGCCGCTGGAGCTCTACACCCAGACGGTGGCCAAGGACGGGCCGATCAGCGGCGCCCGCCTGCCCCTGGTGGTGATCTCCCACGGCAACGGCGGCTCCTATGCGGGCCATTACGATACGGCGCTGGCCCTGGCCAAAGCAGGCTTCGTGGTGGCGACGCTGACCCACACCGGTGACAACTACAAGGATCAGAGCCGCGCGACGGACATGGCCGAGCGCCCGCGCCAGCTGCACGTCCTGACCGACTACATGCTGAAGAGCTGGAGCGAGCATCGCTTCATCGACCCGAACCGGGTGGGGGCGTTCGGCTTCTCGTCAGGCGGGTTCACGGTGCTGGTCGCCGCCGGCGGCGAGCCAAACCTGGCGCTCGTCGCGCCGCACTGCGCTGAGCATCCCAAGTTCTTCGACTGCGCCCTAGTGACGAGCCACCCGGTGTCAGCCGACGCTTTAGCCGCCATGCATTGGATACACGATCCTCGATTGAAGGCCGTGGTCGTGGCCGCCCCGGCGATCGGCTATGCGTTCGGGGCGGCCGGTCTGCAACACGTCACCGCCAAAATCGATCTGTGGCGCGCCGAGGATGATCGCGTGCTGCCCAATCCCTTCTACGCCGAGGCGGTGCGGGTGGGCTTGCCGAGGCCGCCCGCCTATCACGTGGTCCCTCACGCCGATCACTTCGACTTCCTGGCGCCCTGTACGGACGCGCTCGCCACCGCGGCCCCCTTTATCTGCAAAAGCGAAGCGGGGTTTGATCGCGCGGCGTTCCACGCCCAGTTCGACCGGGACGTGGTCGCCTTCTTCCAGGAGACCCTCAAGAACTAAACGCCACGCTTCACCCATGGTTAACGCCGTGGGCGGCATGGTCGGCGGGACCTGAGGGGCCGCCGCTTGCACAACCTGATCGCCGCCGTGAACCGCATTGACCCGCTCACCGTCTCCGCGCGGGTGGCGGCGGTGAACGGGTTGCTGATCGAGGCGCGCGGGGGGCTGAGCCGCCTTTCGGTAGGCGCAAGGGCCGGCATCATCCGCTCAGGCGCCCTGCCGCCGCTCCCCGCCGAAGTGGTGGGCTTCCGCGAGACCCGCGCGCTCCTGATGCCCTTCGGCCCGGTGGAAGGCGTCGCGCCCGGGGCCGAGATCCAGATCATGCCGGAAGGCGCATCCGTTCGTCCGACCCTAGCGTGGCGCGGCCGCATCATCGACGCCTTCGGTCAGCCCATCGACGGCAAGGGACCGTTGCCGCAAGGGCCGGTCGGCTATCCCCTCCGCGCCCCGCCGCCGCCCGCCCATGCGCGCGGCAGGGTGGGAGAGCGCCTCGATCTGGGCGTCCGCGCTATGGACGTTTTCACCACCTGTTGCCGGGGCCAGCGCCTGGGCGTGTTCGCCGGCTCCGGCGTCGGCAAAAGCGTGCTCCTCTCCATGCTAGCGCGGGAGGCGTCCTGCGACGCGGTGGTGGTGGGCCTGATCGGCGAACGGGGCCGGGAAGTGCGGGAGTTCGTGGAGGAGACCCTTGGCGAACAGGGCCTCGCCCGCGCCGTGGTGGTGGTCGCCACCTCCGACGAGCCGGCCTTGAAGCGCCGCCAGGCCGCCTATCTGACCATGGCCATTGCAGAATATCTGCGCGACCAGGATCAGGATGTGCTGTGCCTGATGGACAGCGTCACCCGCTTCGCCATGGCCCAGCGCGAGATCGGCCTCGCCGCCGGAGAGCCACCCACCACCAAGGGCTACACCCCCACCGTCTTCACCGAGCTGCCGAAGCTCCTGGAGCGCGCCGGCCCCGGCCCGGTGCGGCCGGACGGCACGACGGCCGGCGCCATCACCGCCATGTTCACGGTGCTGGTGGACGGGGACGACCACAACGAGCCCATCGCCGACGCCGTGCGCGGCATCCTCGACGGCCACATCGTGATGGAGCGCGCCATCGCCGAGCGGGGGCGCTTTCCGGCCATCAACGTCCTGAAGTCCATCAGCCGCACCATGCCCGCCTGCCAGCTTTTGCCCGAGCGAGATATCGTGCGGGCGGCCCGCCAGGCGCTCTCCTCCTACGCCAACATGGAGGAGCTGATCCGCATCGGCGCCTACCGACGGGGCTCCGACCCCCAGGTGGACCGGGCCATCGCCCTCAATCCCGCGCTGGAGGACTTCCTCACCCAGGACAAGGACGAGGCGACGCCGCTCCTGGAAAGCTTCGCCCGTCTCGGCGCCGTTCTCGCCGACGTGCCCATGCCGCTGCCCATGATGTCCGGCGGGATCGCCGCATGAGTTGGGCGCACTCCCTGATCCGGGTCCGCGAATTCGAGATCGAGACGCTGAGGAAGCGTCTCGGGGCCGTCATGGAGGCCAAGGTGGTGGCGGAGGCGACGATCGTGCGCCTGGACGCCGAGGCCGAGGCCGAGACAGCCCACGCCCGCAAAGACGCCGAAGCCGGCTGGTATCTGATCGGCTTTCGCGACGGTTGGAAGCTCCGCCGCGCCAAGGCCACGGCCGACCTGAAAGTCGTGCAGATGGAGGAGCAGGGCTGCCGCGACGCCCTCGCTGACGCCTTTACCGAACTGAAGAAGGTGGAAATGGTGGCCGAAGCCCAGGCGGCGGCGGCCTCAAAGGTGGTCGCCAAGCGTGAAAGGGCCGCGCTGGACGAGATCGCGCTCCGAAGAACCGGGACCTAGCCGGGCGAGGGCTTCAAACGCGCGTCACGATTTCTGACATCGTCGACGACAAAATTCTGAACGATTTCGGTCAGCCGCCGTTCATGCAGAAGCCGTCACGGCTGTGTAAAACCTTCCGGAAACAGCGTCATGGCCGTCAGCCTCACCTTCGCCATCGTAGCCCCGGTGCTCTGGACAGCCGTGCGCGCCGGCTTGAGCGCTCGCGCCTTGACCAGGCGCTAGGCCGGGGTCGAAGCGCTAAATCAAAGCCCCGTGGCAATGCTTGAACTTCTTGCCCGAGCCGCAGGGGCATTGGGCGTTGCGCGACGTGCGCTCCCAGCCTGCGGGGAGGTCCGACGCCGGTAATTTTGCGGCGATCTCGGGGTTCAGGAAGCCGCCTTCGGAGCCGAGCGCGGCGCCGGTGCGCTCGTTCTGGCCAGTGGTGGGATCGAGGTGGACTTCGAACATATCGGGTGAAGGGGGTGGGCCGAAATCGTCCGGCTGCCACTGGAACTTGACCGTCATCACCCAGCGGGTGACGGCCTGGCGTAGATCCACCAGCAACTTTTCGAACAGGGAGAAGGCCTCGGTCTTGTATTCGTTCAAGGGATCGCGCTGGGCGTAGCCACGAAGCCCGATCACTTGGCGAAGGTGATCCAGGTGCTGAAGGTGCTCGCGCCACACCATGTCGATCATCTGCAGCAGGAAATTCTTCTCAAGGCCCCGCATCTGCTCGGCGCCAATTTCCGTTTCGCGCTCGGCGGCGCGGGCGTCAGCGGCCTCCACGATCTTGCGCTCGATATCCTCCTGGGTGACGCCTTCCTCGGCGCCCCAGGCCTGCACCGGCAGGTCCATGTCGAGGAAATAGACTAGGCGCTCGTGCAGGCCCACTGTATCCCACTGCTCGGCGTACTGCTTGGGCGGCAGGTGGCGGGCGACCAGGTCGGAGATGGTGTCGCGGCGCATTTCGCCGACGATCTCGCCAAGGTCGGTGGCGGCCAGGAACTCCTGGCGCTGCTCGAACACGGCCTTGCGCTGGTCGTTGACCACGTCGTCGTACTTCAGGAGGTTCTTACGGATTTCGTAGTTGCGCGCCTCCACCTTCTTCTGGGCGGTGGCGATGGCGGAGTTCAGCCACTTGTGGGTGATCGCCTCGCCCTCCGCCACGCCAAAGGTGCGCATGATCGCGTCCAGACGATCGCCCGCGAAGATGCGGAGAAGGTCGTCCTCGCAGGAGAGGAAGAACTTCGAGTGGCCGGGGTCGCCCTGACGGCCGGTGCGGCCGCGCAGCTGGTTGTCGATCCGCCGGCTTTCGTGCCGCTCGGTGCCGAGCACGAACAGGCCGCCCGCCGCAAGCGCAGCGGCCTTTGACCCGGCGATTTCGGCGGTGACCTGGGCCTGATAGGCCTTGGCCTCCTCTGGCGTGGGCTCCAGGCCCATGGCCTTTTGCTCCTGGCGCCACTTGGCGGTCTTCATTTCCACATTGCCGCCGAGCTGGATGTCGGTGCCCCGCCCGGCCATGTTTGTGGCGATGGTCACCGCGCCGGGCGTGCCGGCGTCGGCGACGATGCCCGCCTCCTGCTCATGGTAGCGGGCGTTCAGGACGTTGTGGGGGATGCCCTTCTTCTTCTCGCCCTCCACCTCGTATTCGTAGGCGTCCAAGAGTTCCGACAGGCGCTCGGACTTCTCGATGGAGACGGTGCCCACCAGGATCGGCTGGCCGCGCTGGTGACAATCCAGGATCAGTTTGGCGATGGACTGGTTCTTTTCCGCCTCGGTGCGATAGACCTCATCGTCGTCGTCGATGCGCTGGATCGGCTTGTTGGTGGGGATCTCAGAGACGTCCATCTTGTAGATGTCGCCGAACTCGGCCGCCTCGGTGGAGGCTGTGCCGGTCATGCCGGAAAGCTTCTCGTAAAGGCGGAAGTAATTCTGGATGGTGACGGAGGCGAGGGTCTGGTTCTCCGGCTGGATCTCCACACCCTCTTTGGCCTCGATGGCCTGGTGCAGACCTTCCGACAGGCGGCGGCCATGCATCATGCGGCCGGTGAACTCGTCGATCAGCATCACCTCGCCGGCCTTGACGATATAGTCCTTGTCCCGCGTGTAGATGACGTTGGCGCGGAGCGCCTGATTGACGTGGTGGACGATGGAGATGTTGGCCGGATCGTAGAGGCCTGCCGAATCCGCCTCCAGGTGCCCCGCGGTCTGCAGCATGTCCTCGATCACGTCGTTGCCGTGCTCGTTCAGGATCACCTGCTTCTGCTTTTCGTCGTAGTCGTAGGTGTCGGCGTCCTGGATCATCGTCTTCACGATGGCGTCGATGGTGCGGTAGAGGTCGGAGCGATCTTCGGTCGGCCCGGAGATGATCAGGGGGGTCCGCGCCTCATCGATCAGGATGGAGTCCACCTCGTCGACGATGACGAAGACGTGGCCCCGCTGCACCATCTCCCGCGCGTCGTAGACCAGGTTGTCCCGCAGGTAATCGAACCCGAACTCGTTGTTGGTGCCGTAGGTGATGTCGGAATTGTAGGCTCGCTGGCGCTCGCCCTGGCTCAGGCCATTGACGATCACGCCGACCGACAGGCCGAGGAAGTTATAGACCTGCCCCATCCATTCCGCGTCGCGGCTGGCGAGGTAGTCGTTGACGGTGATGACGTGCACGCCCTTGCCGTTCAGGGCGTTCAGATAAACAGGCAGGGTGCCCACCAGCGTCTTGCCCTCGCCGGTGCGCATCTCTGCGATACCGCCGTTGTGCAGCACCATGCCGCCCACGAGCTGCACGTCGTAGTGGCGCTGACCGAGCACCCGCTTGGCGGCTTCGCGTACGGTCGCGAAGGCTTCCTCCAGGATGCTGTCGAGGGTGGCTCCGCCTTCTAACTTGGTCTTGAATTCAGCCGTCTTGGCTTGCAGTTCGGCGTCCGTGAGCGCTTCAAACTGCGGCTCCAGCGCGTTGATCTTCAGGACGCGGCCGCGCATCCCCTTGACCTTGCGTTCGTTGGAGGAGCCGAAAAACTTTTGAGCGAGGGCGAGCATTAAGAGGTCCGGACGATAGGGCGGTCTCGCGGCCGAAGAGACCGGCTGAGAACAGCGCCCAAAATAGGGGCGAAGCCTTTGCGAAACCAGGGCCTGGAAGCAGGCATGCGCCCGCCGCCCGCGCTCGAAAAACCGCTCGACTTGCGTGCGCGCGAGACTTAAGCACCGCCCCTTGGCCTGTCAACGCGACGGGTTGCGCCTTGAACCCTCTCCCTCTTGCGGGGAGAGGGCAGGGTGAGGGGGTGCAAGCGCCACATCGGCCGTCGTCGGCGCTAACACCCCCACCCTCGATCCCTCCCCGCAAGGGGGAGGGAGGTTCGATCGGGATGACGCGCGGTGAAGCTCTATAAGACCTCCAGAGTGATTGTGGGCTTGGCGGCGATAGGGCTCGCGCTTTCCGCCTGCGGCAAGAACGGTTCGGTGTTCCAGGCCAAGAAGCCTGAAGCCGGAGACGTCGCCGTCGCGAAGGTCGGCAGCGAGACCATCTGGACCTCCGACGTGAAGCGCGAAGCGGTCGCCCAGGGCCTGATCGGCGAGGGCGAGCCGCTCGACACCGCCTCTGACCCGTTCCGCCGCACTCTGGATCAGGTCGTGGATCAGAAACTCCTCGCCGCCGAAGCCTCGCGCCAGGGCCTGGACAAGGACCCGGTGGTGCGCCGCCGCCTGCTCGCCGCCCACGACAAGCTCTTGGGCGATGTGCTGGTGGAAAGCGTGGTGGACAAGGCGGTGAACGACAACGCCATCCACGCCCTCTATTCCGAGCAGCAGCGCCTCTCCCACACCTCCGAGGAGATCCGCGCCCGCCAGATCGTGGTGGCCACGCCGGAGGATGCGGAGGCGATCAAGAAGCTCCTGACCGCCGGCGCCAATTTCGACGCCCTGGCCATGCAGCGCTCCACTGACGCGGCCACGCGCTTCAACGGCGGCGACCTCGGCTATTTCACCGTTGACGCCATGCCCGAAGCCTACGGCGCCGCGCTGAAGACCGCCAAGGTTGGCGAGACGGTGGGGCCGTTCAAGATCGACAGCGGCTTCGCCCTGGTTCACGTGGAGGATCGCCGCCCCGAAAAACCGATCACCATCGAGGAGGCGCGGCCGCAGATCGTGCGCTTCCTCACCTATGACGAAATCCGCACCCTTCTGAACAAGCTTCGCAACGGGACGCGGGTGCAGATGCTGATCTCCGCCCCTCCAGGCGGCGGCGCGCCGGAACCGGCCTCCGCCCCGCCGGGATCGTTCCCGAAAGGCGCGCCGTCGCCGACCGAGGGCGGCGCCCCGGTGGCTGCGCCGGAGTCCGCACCGCCGCCTTCGCCGCCTGCAAAGGCCAAGAAATGACCGCTGCGCCGGGAAAGCCGGGCATCGCCATCTCGCCCCTCGCGGTCCCGTTCCCGAAGATCGATGTCGCCGGGGTCGCCATCGGCATCGGCCGCGCGGGCTTCTACAAGCACAAGCGCAACGACCTGCTGATCATGCGCTTCGCTCCCGGCACGACGGCAGCCGGCGTCTTCACCCGCCACGGTGTCGGCTCGGCCCCGGTGGACTGGTGCCGGGATGCGCTGAAGGCGTCGGGCGGGCAGGCCCGGGCGCTGGTGGTCAACGCCGGATGCGCCAACGCCTTCACTGGCGAAGCAGGCGCCGGCGCGGTGCGCGCGACCATGGAGGCGGTGTCCTCAGAGCTCGGCTGCGCCACGTCGGAAGTGCTGATGGCCTCCACCGGCGTGATCGGCGTGCTGCTCCAGTACGGCAAGATCCTGAACGTGCTGCAAGACGTGCTGGTGGAGGTTAAGAGCGACGCCTGGGCGGCCGCGGCGGGCGCGATCATGACCACCGACACCTTCCCCAAGGGCGCCGCGGCCACGACCGAGATCGACGGCCAGCCGGTGCGCATCGCCGGCATCTGCAAGGGCTCGGGCATGATCGCGCCGGACATGGCCACCATGCTGGCCTTCGTCGCCACCGACGCCGCTATCGCGCCGGACGTTCTGCAAGCGATCCTGACCCCCGCCACGGTCCGCACTATGAACGCGGTGACGGTAGACGGCGACCGCTCCACCAACGACACCTGCCTCGTCTTCGCCACCGGCAAGGCGGGGAACGCGCCGGTCACCGACTTCGCCGATTCGCGCCTGGGCGGTTTCAAGGCAGCGCTGGAAGGCGTGCTCCTGAACCTCGCCCAGCAACTGGTGCGGGACGGGGAAGGCGCCTCCAAGTTCGTCAAGGTGACGGTGAACGGCGCCGTCACCGACACCTCGGCCCGCAAGATCGCCCGCACCATCTGCGAAAGCCCCCTGGTCAAGACCGCCATCGCCGGGGAGGACGCCAACTGGGGCCGCATCGTCATGGCCGTGGGCCGGGCCGACGAGCCGATCGTGCGCGAGAAGATCGCCATCCGCTTCGGCGACCTCTGGGCCGCCAAGGACGGAGCGGTCTCGCCCGACTACTCAGAAGTGGCCATGAGCGCCTATATGAAGCGCGCCGAGCTGGAGATCGCCGTGGACGTGGGCGCCGGCCCCGCCTCCGCCAGCATGTGGACCTGTGACCTCACCCACGGCTACATCACCATCAACGGCGATTACCGCAGCTGAGGCCGCCAAGGTAGTTAAGGCTCCCGCCAAGCTGCTCCGCCAGATGGCGCAACGCGGATGGACAGACGCCCAGATCGTCGAGGCCCTCGCCTCTAGCGAACACCACCCCGTCTTGAATTTAGAGACAGGTGGGACCGCTACACGCTATATTCATCCGACGACGGGCCGTTCCGTCGTAATCGACGATGCGTCGGGAGAGGTGATCCATGTCGGCGGCGATGGCTTCATCTACTGAGGTCGACGTTTTTGTCCGCCTTCTCGATGAAGGAACGGATGTGTGGCGGCCCGTGCCTGCCCGGCGGCTTAGCGAAACCACGTACCGGCTCAGCGACGCGCCCATTCCCGAAGATGAGGTCTGGAGCTTTCAGCCAGGCGACATCGTGGTGGCCGAACATCGCATGAAGAACGGAACCCCGTCACACGAACTGGTCGCCATTGCCCGCGCCAGCGACTTTGACGAACGCTCGCAGACCGCCTTTTCCTTAGCAAGCTGATGGTCCTCTTCAGCGGCTGTCTTAAGTGAACCTCTTGCTGGTGGCCGCCGCCGCCCTGGTGGATGCGGACGGGCGGGTGCTGATCTGTCAGCGGCCGGAGGGCAAGTCGCTGGCCGGTCTGTGGGAATTCCCCGGCGGCAAGCTGGAGGCCGGCGAAACGCCGGAGGCCTGCCTGATCCGCGAGCTGGACGAGGAGCTGGGCATCCAGGTGAAGGCCGACTGCCTCGCGCCCTTCGTGTTCGCCTCGCATGGCTACGAGGCGTTCCACCTCCTGATGCCGCTTTATCTCTGCCGCCGCTGGGAGGGATTTGTCCGGCAGCGCGAGCATGCGGCCTTGGCCTGGGTGAAACCCATGCGGCTTAGCGACTATCCCATGCCGCCCGCCGATGCGCCGCTTTGCGCCTACCTTCGGGATTTCTTATGACGGGCTGACGACACCACGCCGGGGAACGCCGGAGTGGGTGGTCAGCAGGATAGGGTGAATGGAACACAGCGGATCCGAACTCTTCCTGACCCGGCCGCGATTTCGGAGTCTGTAAGACGAATCGGCCGTCTAGACTGCGCTCTGTTGGCTGCTGTACGTGCACCAGTCGATGATCTCGGCAAGACGCTGGTGGTGACGCGGCGAAACGAAACCACCGAAAACGACACAGATCCCGAAAACTATAGCTTTCATGGCCTCACTCTCGCTCCATATTTTAGGGAGCAGTTGCGAATTTTGCGTCGGTCCGATTGTGCAGTCATGCGACACGTCCGTCCTAATGCCCCTGTGGCCCAGGCGTTCCGACAGCGCGCCCGCTGCACCGTCGCGATCAATGTCTCTTGCGACGAACGCCCTGGCGGGTGATGAGGCTGGGAGGCCGCTGTGGCGGTTCAGATTGCAAAGGGTCTCGGTCGTGACAGCCGCAACGCCGATCAAGATCTACATCGTCACCTGGTGCCGCTCGGCCGACCAGCTCTATGGCTCGACGCTGACCTTCCAGACGCTGCGCACCGGATTTCCGGACGCCGAGGTGACGGTGGTGGAGAACGCCTCCACCCTGGAACTGCGCCAACCGATCCATGCCGCTGCCCGGGCGGCGGGGTGCGAGGTGGTGCAGCTGGAGGAAGGTGAACATCACTGGGCCTTGATCGAAAAGTTCGTCCTTGGGGAAGACCGGCTGACGGTGATCCTCGATCCCGACCTGGTCTTCTGGGAAAACGTCTCCGACTGGGACTTTGGCGACGCCTTGATGGCCGGACGGTATCTGCCCGGATTCGCTGATCCTTACTCAGACACTCTCACCCTGCCGCGCCTGCACACCTCCCACCTCTGGTTCCCGCGCCCAGCCGAGTTGAAGGCGCGCGTCGAGGCCATCACCGCCAAGCGGTTCGAGGCGGGAAGCCTGTTCCAGCCCCGCATGATGGCGCCCGGCTGGTGGCGCTGGGATACGGCGTCGCCCCTGTTCCACGCCCTTGGCGGCGAAGCGGCGCGATTTTCGGAGGCGCAGCTGGACGCCTACGACCATCTGTTCTGCGGCTCGCACCTGGACCTGGTGGCGCCGAAGATGGGGGCCTGGGGTGCCTTGATGAGCGAGTCCCACGTCCGCTCGCAGACCGACCTGCAATCCCTGAAGGGCATCTGGCGCCAGCAGCAGCAGTTCTTCGAATCTCGCCCCTGGAGCGATCCGTTGAGCAGCCAGCTTTCGGCCCCGCCCGCCTGAGTCCTTTGCGATCCGGCGTCACCTCGCTAAAGCAGCCGGCGAAGGGCGTCTGAAAACTCATGCTTTGGTTCTGGATCGCGGCGGCGGCTTTGGCGGGAGGGGCGGCGCTCCTGGTGACGCTGTTCGCCCGGCGGGCGGCGGGCGGCGTAGGGGCTGAGAACCCGGCCCTGGCCGTGCATCGCCGCCAGCTGGCCGAG
>CAXTHJ010000063.1:0-17021 GCA_964243985.1 uncultured Caulobacteraceae bacterium
CTCATCGCCGCCCTGCCGGCTTCGGCCGCGCTCGCCAGCTGCAAGGGCCACGCCCAGGCGCCGGCGCCTACCGCCGCGATCGCGCCGTTGAAGATGGTCGCGCCCTTCCCGGTAGGAACCTGTTTCATGAGCGGCGGCGCGGCCGATCCCGCCCTGGTCGCCTTGATCGACGCCAACGTCTCCCAGATCACCCCAGAGTGGGAGATGAAGATGGAGAGCATACTGAAAGACGACGGCGGGTTCGATTTCAGCCGCGCCGACGCTATCGCAGATTTCGCCGCCCAGCACGGCCTGCGCCTCCACGCCCACACCCTGATCTGGTACGCGCAAAAGCCCGCTGCGTTCGAGCGGATCGACGGAAATCGCGCGGCGTTCGAGAGCGTTTATCGCAACTACATCGCCGCCGTGGCGGGTCGTTATCGCGGCCGGGCGGTGAGCTGGGACGTGGTGAACGAGGCGGTGAACGACGACGACACGGGAGGCTATCGCCAGTGCCTTTGGAGCCGCAACCTCGGCATGGCCTATATCCCCGAGGCGTTCCACTTGGCGCGGGCGGCGGACGATCAGGCGATCCTGTTCCTCAACGACTACAACCTCGAGAGCAAGCCGAGCAAGCGGCGGGGCTTCCTGCGGCTGGCCGAATCGCTCCTGAAGGCCGGCGCGCCGCTGCAGGGACTCGGCACCCAGACGCATCTCGGCATCGACCTCGCGCCCGGCATGGTGACGACGGCCATGCGGGATCTGGCCTCGCTCGGCCTGCCGATCCACGTCTCGGAGCTGGACGTCTCCACCCGCGTCCGACGGTTCGATGCAAGCAGTGATGGCGACCGATCGCTGAAGCAGGCGCGGCTAGTGCACGAGACGGTGGAGGCTTTCATGACCCTCCCGCCGCAACAGCGGTTCGCCATCACCCTATGGGGCCTCAGGGACCACGATTCCTGGCTGCAGAGGACGCCCAACCCCCCGGGCGTCGACTTGCCGCTCCTGTTCGACGATCAGGGCCGGCCGAAACAGGCCGCCGCCGCCTTCGTCGCCGCGCTCGGAGGGCGTTAGGGCGGCGGCTAGAGGTCGAGACGGCCCGTGGGCGGCTCTTCTGCGAGCGGCGCAAGTTCGGAGGTGATGTGGACCGTTCCGCCCTGTTCGGTGGCGATGCGGATGGCGCGCAGATCCTCAGCGATGCGAAACACCGCCAGGTAAAACTCGCTGACCCCGCGCCAGATCAGGATCAGCGCGCCGGTCACCAGCACCCCTGCGACCAAGGTGGCGAAGGCGACAGCCACCCCGGCGATGGTCCCATCACGGATGCCGAGACCGATAGCGCCCCCCATGATCGAGAAGCCCACAAGCGAGATCAGCGCCAGCCCGGCCCAATAGATCAGGTGGGTCACAGGCCCCGTCATCAGCTTATCGAAAGTCAGCAGGTCCCACAGAAAGGGGCGGACGGTGTGCTTTCTGCGGGTTGACGGATAGGCGGGCATGGCGAACTTCTCTGACTTCGGCCGCGACGCCGTCTTCGCTGAAACCGCTACCAGCCGTTCCATCTTCGCGCAACGGCGCAGCCTGGTAGCCCGGTTAAGGTTTCGTTCGGTGCGCGCCGTCGCTACATAGATGTAGTCTTTCGCGAGTCTGCAAATATGTCCCAACCCCGTTCCGTCCGCGTCGCCATCGTCGGCTCCGGTCCCGCCGGCTACACCGCCGCCATCTACGCCGCGCGCGCCCTGCTGCAACCGGTTTTGATTTCGGGCATCTCCCCCGGCGGGCAGCTGACCATCACCACGGATGTGGAGAACTATCCGGGCTTCGCTGACGTGATCCAGGGTCCCTGGCTGATGGAGCAGATGAAGGCGCAGGCCGAGCATGTGGGGACCGAGTTCATCAACGACATCGTGACCGAGGTCGATCTCTCCAAGCGCCCGTTCCGCCTGGTTTGCGATTCAGGGGCCGTGTTCATCGCCGAGACGGTGATCGTCGCCACGGGCGCGGAAGCGAAGTGGCTGGGGATTGAGTCGGAGCAGGCGTTCCGTGGCTTCGGCGTCTCCGCCTGCGCCACCTGCGACGGCTTCTTCTATCGCGGCAAGCAAGTGGCGGTGGTCGGCGGCGGGAATACGGCGGTGGAGGAGGCGCTGTTCCTGACCAGCTTTGCTTCCAAGGTCACGCTGATCCACCGCAAGGGTGAGCTTCGCGCTGAGAAGATCCTGCAGGAGCGCCTGTTCGCTCACCCGAAGATCGAGGTGGTCTGGCATTCCGAAGTGGCGCAGGTGTTGGGCGAGCATAACCCCAAGGGCGTCACCGCCGTGCGGCTGAAGAACCTGAAGACCCACGAGAAGACCGACCTGCTCATCGACGGCCTGTTCATCGCCATCGGCCACGCGCCGGCTTCGGAGCTGTTCAAGGGCCAACTGCACACCCACGCCTCGGGCTATCTGAAGGTGAAGCCGGGCACGGCCTCCACGGAGATCGACGGGGTCTATGCCTGCGGCGACGTCACCGACGACGTCTATCGCCAGGCCGTCACCGCCGCCGGCATGGGCTGCATGGCCGCGCTGGAGGCCGCGCGCTTCCTGGCGGAGGAAGACCACAAGAAGGCCCACCACCCGATCTCCCACCACGAAGCTGAGAAGATCGGCGTTTGGTGAGCGGGCGAGGCTTCACCACATCGGGTCGATTTCGGCGCCGTCCAAAGCTTCCTTGATCCGATTGCGGGTGGCCCGGGTGGTCTCATCGGGGAGCGCGTCTGGCGCGAAGAAGCCCCGCCGGGCGATCTCCCCGCGCTGGGTCGCCTCCACTTGTCGCCACTGATCGATGCGGTAGATCAGGACGTGATCGCCCGGGAAAATGCGACGGTTGTCATGGACGGACAGCAGGGTGGGCCGGCCGATCACCACGACACCCGCTTCCTCCAGCATTTCCCGCGCCAGGGCCTCTTCCGCCGTTTCCCCGCGCTCCACGCCGCCGCCCGGCATGTACCAACCCTTGATGTAGGTGTGCTCGATCAGCAGCACCCGCCCTTCGCCATCGATTGCCAGTCCCCGCACGCCGAGAGTTTTGCCGCGGGTGAACCGCACCAGGATGTGGAAGAAGGGCCGCAGAAGCGGCTCGATGCGACGCAACCAAGTCATGCCGTAATCCTTAGGGATTTGTACGTCGGCCCGCCACGCTCTTGTGGCGGCGGAGCGGCGCGGCTAAAGCGAAGACAGCTTTTCGGAGACGCGACCCATGGCGGCCCTTCTGCCCATCTTCATCTTCGTCATCGCCATCTGTGCGATCAACTTCTTCGAGTTCCACCGGGTCGATTGAGCCGCCCATGAGCGCGCCCCAGCGCGGCGGCGCCCCTATCTCTGGGGCGCTTGTCACCGGCGGCGCCAAGCGGGTGGGGCGGGCGATCTCGCTGGCGCTGGCGGAGGCGGGATACGCCGTCGCCATCCATCATCGGGGCGATGAGGCCGAAGCCGAGACGCTGGTCGCTGACATCGCAGCCAAGGGCGGGCGGGCCGCCGTCGTCTACGCCGACCTTTCAAACGCCGACGAGACCTCCAGCCTGATCGGCAAGGCTTCCGCCGCGATCGGGGCTTTGACGCTGCTGGTCAACAGCGCCTCGAACTTTGGCGATGACAGCATCGATACGGTGACGGTGGAAAGCTTCCGGGGCCATATGGCGCCAAACCTCCTGGCGCCGCTCCTGCTGACGCAGGCCTTCGCCAAGGCCGCCGCCGGTCTGGTCGCCGAGGCCGATCCTTCCGTCGTCAACATCATCGACCAGCGCGTGCTGCGGCCCAATCCGCAGTTCCTGAGCTACACCCTGTCAAAGTCGGCGCTCTACACAGCCACGCAGACTATGGCGCAGGCGCTGGCGCCCCGCATCCGGGTGAACGGCGTCGGCCCGGGCCCGACCTTGCCCTCCATCCATCAGAGCCAGGCGACCTTCGATGCGGAGGTGGCGGGCGTGCCGCTTCAGCGCAAGACCGAGCTTTCCGACGTCACAGACGCGGTCCTCTATCTTGCAAACGCCCGGTCCGTGACAGGCCAGATGATCGCCGTGGACAATGGCCAGCACCTTGGCTGGAGAACGCCGGACATCATCGATGGCTGATCCCGCCAAGTTGAAAGTGTTCGTGCGCGGCCTGCACGTGGAGGCGGAGATCGGGGTGCATCCCCACGAGCGGGGCCGCACCCAGCCGCTCACCATTGACATCGAGCTGGTGCTGGGGCCGAGGGACATCCGCTCCATCCGCGATACGGTGAACTACGAGACCCTGGCCGCCAGCGCGCGAGCCCTGGCCACCGGCGGGCACGTGGATTTGGTGGAGACCTTCGCGGAAGATCTGGCGCGCGCCTGCCTCGCTGATCCCCTGACGCTTTCCGCCTGCGTGCGGATTGAGAAGCCCCTGGCGCTGGAGGGCGCGGAGGCGGCCGGGGTGGAGGTTACGCTTCGGCGGTGAATCTCCCTCCACCCGCTCATTCCCGCGAAGCTGGGAACCCAGACGGACTTGGTTCAACAGATAGTCTGGGTGGAGCGGATGCCTCATCTGGGTCCCCGCCTTCGCGGGGATGAGCGGATAAGGATAGAACTCGAATTCTGAGCGTTGAAGTTGGAGAGCCCGTCATGACCACTGTCCGCGACAATCCAGTCAAAAGCCGCTTCGAGCTGGAAGAGGAGGGCGAGATCGCCTTCGCCGACTATCGCCGGTCCGGCGGCGCCCTGATCATCCCGCATGTGGAAGCGCCGGCGGCGCTGCGCGGCAAGGGCACAGCGGGGCGGTTGATGAGCGGCGCGCTCGACCTTATCCGCGAACAAGGCTTGAAGGTCGTCCCGTCTTGCCCCTACGCCGCCGCCTTTATCCAGCGGCATAAGGGCTACCAAGATCTTCTGGCTTAAGGCGCGGGTTCCGCCTCTTCCGCCCCAAACGCCTTGCCCTTCGCCTCCGGACCGAACCAGGTCAGAATGGCGATCACGACAGCCACCGTCCCCGCCACCACCGCTAACGCCAAGCCGTAGTTCTGCGCGCCGGTCGTCGTCTTGTAGGTCTCGGCGATGCGGCCCTGGTAATAGGCGTTACCGGAGGCCAGCAAGTTCCCGAATTGGTAAGCCGCGCCGGGAAAGGTGCCGCGCGCTTCCGGCGGCGATAGCTCGTTCAGGTGGACGGGGACGATGCCCCAGGCGCCCTGCACCGAAATCTGCATCAGGAACCCGCCGAGACCGAGGAGGAGCGGCGTCCCGGCGAAGGCCCATAGCGGAATGATCGGCAGGGCGATTAGAGCGGCGATGACGATGGCGTGGCGGCGGCCGATCTTCTCCGACCAGGCGCCGAAGGCCGCGCCGCCAAGGATGGCGCCGATATTCATCACCGCCGTCAGCATCCCAGACATCTGCGGCGTGAAGCCGTGCTGGACCCGCAGAAAGGTGGTGTAGTTGTCCTGGGTGCCGTGGCTGAAGAAGTTGAAGGCGGTCATCAGGATGACGACGTAGAGCGCCCGCTTCCAATGCTGGGCGATCGCGGCCAGGGCGTTGGTCTTCGCTTTCGCCTGCCCCCGCGAGGCCTCCCAGGCGGGAGACTCCTTCACGTGGCGGCGCATGTAGAGCACCAGGACGGCCGGCGCCACGCCAAGGAGGAAGAGGACGCGCCAGCTCGACACGAAGGGGAACCACTGCGCGAAGTGCGGATAGATGAACCAGAACACCAGAGCCCCGATCAGTTGGCCGAGGGCGTAACCCTCCTGCAAGAGCCCCGAGATCACGCCCCGGCTCTTGGCCGGAACGCTCTCCATGACGAGGGAGGCGCCGATGCCCCATTCCCCGCCCATGGCGAACCCGAACAGGGTGCGCATCACCAGCAGGAAGATCAGATTGGGCGAGAAGGCGGAGACCAGGGCGAAGAAGGCGTAAAGCGCCACGTCGATCTGCAGCACGGGCTTGCGCCCGTACTTGTCCGCCAACCAGCCGAAGAAGAGGGCGCCAAACGGCCGTGCAGCCAGGGTCAGCGTCAGGCTGAGGAGGACGGCGGAGCCCTCCACATGGAAGTCGTGCGCCACCTCCTTCACCACGAAAGTCAGCAGGAAGAAGTCGAAAGCGTCCAGGGTCCAGCCCAGCAGGCTGGCGATGAAGGCCGAGCGCTGCTCGCGGTTCAGCCCGCGCAACTCGTCGACGATCACCATGATATGCGCCCCACCTCGGTCCGGCTGTCAGTCTGGCGAGAACCGGGCCAGGCCGCAAGCGCCGTGGGGACGGCGAGGGCTTAGAACAGCACCCGGATGGAGGCCTTCACGTCGCCTTCCTGATAGCGGCTGGACATCACCTCGCCGCCAGCCTCCACGCCCAGTTCGTAATATTCGCTGGAAGCCTTGATCTTGAACCGGGCGATGCCGGCCGCGCCATTGATGTCGGCCGGCGTGAGGGTGAAGGATGGGCCGGCCGGCTGACCCGTGGTGCCGAGGAAGCGCGCGGTGGTGTCGCCAGCGTCGCCGCTGAACACATCGCGAATGCCCAACTCCACCTGCGGACGCCAGACGAGGCCGGTCCCAAGCTTTCGGCCGATGGTGATGCTGGCCGTGCCGCTGGTCTCCTGGCCGGTGCGGCTCTCAAATGCCATGGCCAGGGCCGGTCCCCCTTCGGCTTCGTTGTCGTGATAGGCGCTTTCCGCCAGGCGGAAATAGTCCAGGTGCGCCTGCGGCTGCAGGAACCAGCCGCCGCCGAGGATGTGCTGGTTGAACGACCACTTATAGGAAAGGCCCAGCCGACCCGAGAGGGTGTAGCCGTCCCAGCTGGACTTCACCTTGCGGTCTAGGGTGATGTCGCCGGTGGTGTTGGTCTCCACCAGCTCGCGCCGGCCGGCCATCCAGGTATAGCCCGCCCCGGCCCGCGCGTCGGCGGTCAGGCCGTTAAATTCCCCTTGCCAGTAGCCGCCAAGCTCCAGTTCCGACATGGCGGTCTGGCTGTCGCCCGGCAGGTGCGGATCGGCGATGCTGGTGGTGACGAAGGCCGAGGTGACGCCAAAGGCGCCAAGGCCGCTGCCGCCGGTCTCCACCCCGCCCACGAAACCGACGCCGCCGCCGCGGAAGCCGTCCGTCAGCCCCGCGCCCTGGTTCACGCCGATGAAGATCTCCTGCATCCAGGCGCCGCGGGAACCGGTGGGGTTTTCGATGTCGTTGGATTCCGAGGTCGCCCGTCCGATGGCCAGCGACGCGGCGTTGGCCGCCTGGAACGTGCCGCCCGCATAATCCGGCAGGATCTGGTTGTAGAGGCCGAGGAAGCCGCTCTTGGTGTACTGGTTCAGGAACTGCGCCTGCACCGCCGGATCCTGCGTCAGCGCCTGATAGGTGGCCGGCAGGGCCGCGGTCTGCGACGGGTTCAGCCCGAGCTCCGCCGCCGTCTTGGGCGCTACGGTCAAGGTCACCGTTCCGGCCGCCACATTGGGCGTGATGGTGGCATCGAAGATATAAGGCACCGGTCCGGTCAAGGCGGTGGTCGATCCGATATTAAGCGTGCCGGCCTGGATCAGGGTGAAGGTCTGAGCCGAGGTGGCGTTGGAGATGAAGGTCAGGCCGAGCTGTGCGCCCGCCGCGATCGTCGCCGTGCCCGAAACCAGGAACTGGGCGGCGCGGTTGTTCGCCGGATCGACGCCGAAATAGAGAATGCCGGCGGCCCCGACGTTCAAGCTCGACAGCTTGTAGGGCACGTTGCTGCCCGCCACGGGGCTCGCGCTGGCGCTGGTGTTGACGAAGCTGCCGTTGTTGACGTTCAGCGCCAAGGCGTTGCCGGTGTAGGTGAAGGCGCCCCCATAGATTGCGCCGTTGTCGATGGTGACGGACCCGGTCGCGCCCGATCCCATGCTGAGGGCGCCGGTCACCGTGCCCGCTAAGATGTTCACGGTGTTGACGCCGTTGCCCAGATAGATGTCGCCATCGATGACGGGCGAGGCGGGGATGGTCGTGACCGTGGTGGTGTCGCCGTTGGTGGCGGTGGTCACCACGGCGACCGTGCTCTGCGTAATGGTGGTGGGCGCCTGAGTGGTGAGGACCGAAGTGGAGACGGAGTTGGTCGTGGTGGTGGCCACGATCCGGGTCGGCGCCTGAGACTGGGTCAAGGTCGTCCCGGTGGTGTTGGCGGACAGGTCTAGGGCGATCGTGCCGCTGGTGTTCTGGCTTGTGTTGCCGTTGGCCAGCACGACGCCCGCGCCGGCGACGCTTACGCCGGTGGTCGACGAGGTCAGTGCGGCGTTGATCGTGCCGGTATTGGTCACCGACGTGATCCCGCCGCCCCGGTCGACCACGCCAGTGGCGCTGACAATGCCGCCGGTGGGCGCGGTCACCAAGGCGGAGATGGTGCCATTGTTGACCAGCGAGGTCACCTGGCCGCCGGCGAGGGCGCCTGACGCCGCGTCGATCTGAATGGCGGTGGCCGCGCCATTATAAACGGGGATGGCGCTGGTGGTGGTGTTGGGCGCGGAGACCGACGCCGCGATCGTGCCGTCGTTGACCAGGGCGGGCACGGTCGCGCCTGCGCCGATGTGAATCGCCAAGGCGTTAGCCGCGAAAGCTGTCGCCTGGACCGACCCTGTGACCAGGACGCCATTGGCGATCGTGGTCGTGCCGCCTAAGCCGCCGATCTGCAGGCCCGTCGCCGGTACGGTGTCGTAGACGCCGGCTCCGTTGATCGTGCCGCCGATGATGACGCCGTAGCCGTTGTAATTGATGGCCGTGCCGCCGGTCGGCAGCACCGGATTGGACACGAAGCCGCCGATGGTGATGGCGCTGGCCCCGCCGATCACCAGCGCCGGCGCCGAACCATAGGTGATGATCGAGCCGGAGGTCTGCGCACTGTCGACCGTGCCGTCGCCATCGACGTCGGTGGTGGCGTCGCTGCTGTTGGTGTTCGCAGGCGGGCCAGACAGGAAGACGCCGTTGGCGACGCTGCCGGAAACCACCACGGCCGAGCCCGCGTTGGGATTGACCTCGTTGATGGAGGTGTTCGCGGTGCCTTGTATGGTGCTGAGAAGAGAGGTGCTGGTCGTCCGCGCCGTGGTGCCGTAGTCAGTGGTCGTGATCGCTGAATAAAGGCCGACCCGTCCGCCAACAGGGCCGGAGAGCAGCGCGCCATTGGTATTCACTCCGCTGGCGGTGATGGCGCCGGAGATGACGATGTCGCCGCTGACGCCCGCAGTCTCCTGCAGACCCGCGCCGTTGTCGCCGGCCAGGGTGATCGTGCCGGAATTGTTCAAAGTCCCAGTCAGCGGCGCTTCGAGAGAGATGCCGTAGGACGCGTCGCCCTGGATGACGATCGCAGCGCTGTTGACCACGCTGCCCACGAACGGCGCAGCGCCCGTCAGGCGGATGCCATAGCGCCCCGAGGACGTGGCGCTGGCGAACGGCGGCTCGTTGACGCCGTCCTTGTTGGAATCCTGGGTGGTGTAGCTTTCGTTGAGCGTGATGGTCCCGGCGTTGGCGACCGTGCCGGTGTTGCCTCCAACAATGGCGATGCCGACAGCGTTGTTGATGTCCTTATAGGTGATGTTGCCGTCGTTGGTGACGTTGTTGTTGCTGTTCAGGGTCACGCCAGCGGTGTTGGCCGCGTTCGGCGTGATCGTGCCTCCGGTGCTGATCGTAATGTCGCCGTCCGCGGCCGTGGTCTGCGGCGTGGAGGTGCTGTTGCCGATCGTGGTCTGGGCCGTTGCAGGCGACTGGCTGGCCAGAAGCCACAACGGAGCCGACGCGACGGCGGCGAGCAAGGTCTTACGCATGAGGATGTGATTCGCCGGATTGGGCTGAGGAAAAGAGGATCTTGTCTTTGGCGAGAGTGTTTTGCCGCCTGATTTCAATTCGGTCCACCCCCGTTTGTTATTCTACGGTGCGGCCATATCGACCTCTCAACCGGCTGAGCCGTAGATATAATCCTTGGCTATAAAGGAATTGGGGCCCCAATAGGTCTTTAGTTTTTGCTGCAGTGCACAACGCTAACGCCCTCAGTGACACAATTAAGCCACAATGCACCCGTTAACAGGCGTTTGCGGCCATGCAAATGCATCTGACCGCTTCTAACGTCGTCAAGCAGATGCTGGCGACAGACCTGTCGGGGGGCTCTTCGCCCTCGCCGCAGAGGAAAGAAAGTTTTGTTTATCAAACCGCAGGCGCGCGAACACGTGCGCGCGCTGGTAGGTGCGGCTGCGCTTGGCTCCACAGTGGGCCTGGCGATCGGCGGCGCTTACCTTGCCGGCGGCCTGGCGCGAGCCACGGTCGTACACGCTCAAATCCAAAGGCTGGCCGGCGCGGCGTCGGGTGGTTTTTCCGACACTGCCTTGAACGCCGCGACGGGGGACAAGGATGCCGCCGTTCTCGCCATCGCCAAGCAGCACGACCCTTCGGCCTCTGAAGACACCGATCTGCGCGACCGCCAAGTGGCCGCTCTGGTGGACCGCCTGCAGGCGCGGCAAGCCGCCCGGGGCCCCGCGCCGATGCTGGCGTCGCTTGCACCGCAACCCCTGCAGCAGGCTGTGGTGATGAAGGCCGCGTTCGTTCGCCCGACCCTCGCCGCCGCCGCCCAGCCCTTCCATATGCGCGGCGCGCTGGATCAGTCCCGCGATCTCGAATGCCTGACCCAAGCCGTCTATTACGAATCCCGCGGCGAGCCCCAATCCGGTCAGAAGGCCGTGGCGCAGGTGATCCTGAACCGCGTGCGTCACCCGGCCTTCCCCAAGTCCGTCTGCGGCGTAGTGTTCCAGGGCGCCAAAACCGGCGGCTGTCAGTTCTCCTTCGCCTGCGACGGTCAGACCCATCATCCGATGGAGAACGCCGCGTGGCGTCGGGCCGAAAGCGTGGCGGCCGAGGCTTTGGACGGCCAGGTGATGGCCGAAGTCGGCGACGCCACCCACTTCCACGTAGCGGGAACCGGCTCCTGGAGCGCCAGCCTGTTGAAGGTGGCGCAGATCGGCGCTCACGTCTTCTATCGCTTCGGCGGTCATAACGGCGCGCCATCCATGTTCCATGGCGAGCCTCAGCCGTCCGACGCCCTTGCGCCGTCCCGGCCCATGTTCGCCAGCCTCGCCCTCTCGCCCGGTGCGTCGAGCACGACGCCGGCGCAGTTCATCGCCTCTGCTTCGGCGGTGGTGGAACATGCGGCGGCCGTGGTGGAGAGCGCCGCCAAGGGCGTTGCGCCAGCGGAACCCGCCAAGGCGGCGCCCGTATCAGCGTCCGCTCCGGCCAAACCGGCCGCTGCTGCGGTGGAAGACGGCAAGCCCACCGCAACCGCTGCGACGCCGGCTTAAAGCCTTCTTCGCTAAACCTAAGCTTTCGCCCGTTCGGCTTGCGTCGGACGCGGCGCCGGGCTGAACGTCGTTGCGACGCTTACGATATCGCGTCGAGCCCTATATCCAGCGAGGGTGCGGAGTGGGTCAACGCGCCAACGGAGATGGCGTCCACGCCGGTCTCGGCGACGGCGCGGACGGTGTCGAGACTGATGCCGCCCGACGCCTCCAGCCGCACACGCCCGCCGACGATATCCACAGCTCGCCGCAGATCGTCCACAGCGAAATTGTCCAGCATGATGACCGCAGGTGCGAAGGGCAGAGCCTCTTGAAGCTGCGCCAGAGAGTCCACCTCCACCTCGATCGGCGTCAGGTGCCCGGCCAGCGCCTTGGCGCGGGTGAGGGCTCGGGCGACGCCGCCGGCGGCCGCCACATGGTTGTCCTTGATCAGGATGGCGTCGTCGAGGCCGAAGCGGTGGTTCACCCCCCCGCCGCAACGGACGGCGTATTTCTCTAAAGCCCGCAGGCCGGGCGTGGTCTTGCGCGTATCGACGATGATCGCCTTCGTACCCTCAACCGCCTGCACATAGGCGCGGGTAAGGGTCGCCACGCCCGAGAGATGGCCCAGCAGGTTCAATGCGGTACGCTCGGCAGACAGCATGGCGCGGGCGTTGGCCTCCACGCGGGCGACGGGCCTGCCGGGGGCGGCATCTTCCCCATCCTGCACCAAGACCTCGAAACGGGCGGTCGGGTCCAGGGCGTGAAGGGCGAGGCGGGCGCAGGCGAGCCCGGCGATACGGCCGTCCTTACGCGCGCCGAACACCACGTTCAGCCGCGCGTCGGCGTCGATCAAGGCGGCGGTGACGTCACCCGCGCGGCCGAGGTCCTCCGCCAGGGCCATGCGCACGATGGGCTCGATCAGGAGATCGGGTAGGGGTTGGACGTTCATGCTCACTCCGCCGCAACAGCGAAGGCCGTCTTGAAGGCTGAAGGCATGGTGACGAAGGTGCGTTTGGCGGAGCAGGCTTGGGGATAGTCCTCGCGGAAATGGCCGCCCCGGCTTTCCCGGCGTGTGACGGCGGCCGAAGCGACCAGCTTGGCGCAGACCAATTCTGCGGCCTCGCCATGCCGATGTCGCAGGATTTCGATCTCCCTCAGCAGACGGTTCAGGCCCGCTTCAGTCCGTACGACGCCAGCGTCTCGGCTCATGGCGGTGCGAAGGGATTGAAGGGCTTCGTCCGGCAATCGAGCCATGGCCTCCACAGCTACAGGCGCCGTTCCCGGATCAACCAGGCTTGCAGCGGCGCGACCGGCCCGCGCCCCGAACACCGCCGCCTCCAGCAGCGAGTTTGACGCCAGCCGGTTGGCGCCGTGGACGCCGGTGGAGGCGCATTCCCCCGCCGCGAACAGGCCGGGCAGACTGGTGCGGCCGTCAGCGTCGGTGACGATCCCGCCCATGTGATAGTGGGCGGCCGGCGCGACGGGGATCGGCTGCTCGCGCGGGTCGATCCCGGCGCTCAGGCAGGCGGCGAACACCGCTGGGAACTCGGCCGGGAAGTGGGCGCCGATGGCGGCGCGGGCGTCGAGGAAGGCGCCTTGACCTTGCGCCAGCTGCCGATGAATGGCCCGCGCCACCACGTCGCGGGGCGCGAGATCGCCGCGAGAGTCATAGCGGATCATGAAGGGCTCGCCCTTCGCATCCGCCAGCACCGCGCCCTCGCCGCGCAACGCCTCGGTCGCCAACGGCGCGGGGTCGCGGGCGATGTCGATGGCGGTGGGGTGGAACTGCACGAACTCCGGATCGCCGATCTGGGCGCCTGCAACGGCGGCGAGGGCGAGGCCTTGCCCACGCACCTCCGGCGGATTGGTGGTGACGGCGTAGAGACCGCCAAGGCCGCCGGTGGCCAGCACCACGGCAGGCGCAAGAATCTCCGTTAGCGACCCGCCCTGGTCCGCCAGCACGCCGCGCACGCGGCCGGCGGCGTCCTGCAGCAGGGCGCGCGCCTCGACCCCTTCGCGAAGATCGATCAGAGGATGGTCTCGTACGGCGGCGATCACCGCCAGCATGATGGCCCGCCCGGCTCCGTCGCCGCCGACGCGGGCCACGCGGGCGCGGCTGTGAGCGGCCTCGAGGCTCTGCACGAAGCGGCCTTCACGGTCGCGGTCGAAGGGCGCGCCGAGGGCGGCGAGGCGACGGACGGCGGCGGGGCCTTCCTCGGCCAGGAGCTGGGCCATAGCAGGATCGACCAGTCCGGCCCCGGCGGCGATGGTGTCCTTGGCGTGCAGCGCCGGATCGTCGTCGGGCGAAAGCGCCGCCGCCATACCGCCCTGCGCCCAGGACGAAGAGCAGCCTTCGCCCAGCGTTGTAGCAGACAGCACCAGCGCGTTGCGGCCCGTCTCAGCAGCGGAGATCGCCGCCGACAGCCCGGCGAGCCCTGCGCCGACGATCAGCACGCCGTCGAAGGTTTGGCGGTCGGTCATGCCGCGATCTCCTGAAGGGCGCTGCGGTGAAGATCGGCGGAAGGCTCGCTAAAGCAGCAGAAGGTCACTTGCTGGGGCGCCTCGTGTCCACTCAGGAAATCCGCCGTGGTTGAAACGGCGATCTTCGCCGCCCGATCCGCCGGAAAGCCGTATATTCCCGTGGAGATGGCCGGGAAGGCGATGCTCTTCACCCCATTCTCCGCAGCCACCTCTAGAGACCGGCGATAGGCGGAGGCGAGCTTGTCCGGCTCGCCGTGTTCGCCGTCGCGCCAACGGGGGCCGACGGCGTGGATGATGTGGCGCGCCTTCAGCTTGAAGCCGGGGGTGATCTTCGCTTCGCCGGTGGGGCAGCCGCCGAGCTTTTCGCAGGCGGCGCGCAAGTCCTTAGCGCCCGCCGCCCGGTGGATCGCGCCGTCCACGCCCCCGCCGCCGGCGAGGGACTGATTGGCGGCGTTGACGATGGCGTCCACGTCGAGGGTGGTGATGTCGGCGACGATCACCTCCATCCGCGCTTTTGCGGCGGGCATCAGATCAGCTCCACGTCCACATGGTGGCGGGCCTTCACGAGATCGTAGCGGGCGGGGACGGCCAAAGGCGGCATGTCGATCATCCGCTGCACCGAGGCCCGCGCGCGCTCCGCCACGGCGGGATCGACCGTCACTTCGTAACGATCGTGAACCAGGGCGTCGTAGATGTTCTGCAGGGTGATCATCTTCATGTGCGGGCAGAGGTTGCAGGGGCGGATGAACTCCGTCTCCGGCGCCTCGCAGGCCACGTTGTCGGCCATGGAACATTCGGTGATCAGCACCACCTGCTTGGGTTTGTTCCTAGCCACATAGTCGGTCATGGCGGCGGTGGAGCCGGTGAAGTGGGAGACCTCGATCACTTCGGTGGGGCATTCGGGGTGGGCCAGCACCTCGGCGTCCGGATAGGCGGCGCGGAGCTCCAGGATGTCCTCGGCGGTGAAGCGCTCGTGCACCTCGCAACGGCCGCGCCAGGCGACGATCTTGACGCTGGTCTGGCGGGCGACGTTGCGGGCCAGGAACTCGTCGGGGATCAGCAGCACGCGGTCGCTGCCCCACTCCCGCGCCGCCCACTCCACCACCTGCACCGCGTTGGCGGAGGTGCAGCAGACATCCACCTCCGCCTTCACCTCGGCTGTGGTGTTCACATAGGCGACCACCGGCGCGTTCGGATAGCGTTGGCGCATCAGGCGCACGTCGGCGGCGGTGATGGAGGAGGCGAGCGAGCAGCCGGCGTGCAGGTCCGGGATCAGCACGCGCTTGTCGGGGGAGAGCACCTTCGAGGTCTCGGCCATGAACTTCACGCCGGCCTGGACGATGATGTCGGCCTCCGCGCGCTGGGCTTCGCGGGCGAGGCCGAGGCTATCGCCCACGTAGTCGCCGACGCCGTGGAAGATCTCCGGCGTCATATAGTTGTGCGCGAGGATCACCGCGTTCCGCTCGCGCTTGATCCGGTTGATCTCGGCGATCAGGGGGGCGTGCATTCGCCACTCCAGGGGCGTCACCCGCGCGGAGACCCGCTCCCAGATCGGGCGGGTTTCGGCCTCGACTTGCGGCGTGAACAGGAAGGCGGGCGGTGTTGGCTTGAGGCGCACGGCGAAGTCTAGCATGACAATCCCTCCGATATGCTCAACTTGAGCATTTCTGGAGCCTTATAAAAGCCGGAGCGTCTGCACCCCGGCCGGCGGCTTATGCTTCATTTGAGCATATGGGTGACAGTTAGTCGCAAATCCGTCGCATGGCAAGGGGTGCGTCGCGCCCGGCCCATCACTTTTTTTGTCAGATCGCCCCATCCTGGCCGCCGGCCGCAGGTCGCCTATATAGAGACCATGACCGCGCTTTCCCTTCTCGATCTCTCCCCCGTCGTGCAGGGGAGCGATATCGCCCAGGCCCTGGCCAACAGCCGAAGCCTGGCCCAGCATGCCGAGCGGCTGGGTTATCGCCGGTTCTGGCTGGCGGAGCACCACAACATGACCGGCGTGGCCAGCGCCGCCACCGCCGTCGTGATTGGCCACGTGGCGGGCGGCACCTCCACCATCCGCGTCGGCGCGGGCGGGATCATGCTGCCGAACCATGCGCCGCTGGTGATCGCCGAGCAGTTCGGCACCCTGAACGCTCTCTATCCCTGCCGGATCGACCTCGGCCTCGGCCGCGCGCCGGGCACGGACCAGAACACGGCGCGGGCGCTCCGCCGGGGGCTTTCCGGGGACGTGGACGGCTTTCCGCGGGACGTGATCGAGCTGATGGCCTACTTCAAGCCGGCCCAGCCCGGCCAGATGGTGCAGGCGGTGCCGGGCGCAGGACAGGACGTGCCGGTGTGGATCCTCGGCTCCAGCACCTATGGCGCGCAGCTGGCGGCGGCGCTCGGCCTGCCTTACGCCTTCGCCTCGCATTTCGCGCCGGCGGATATGGAGGCGGCGATTTCAGCCTATCGCAGCCAGTTCAAACCGTCCGAATATCTAAACAAGCCCCACGTCATGCTGGGCCTGAACGTGGTCGGCGCCGAGACGGATGCGGAGGCCCTGCGCCTGTTCACCTCGATGCAGCAGGCCTTCATCAACCTCCGCACCGGGCGGCCTGGCCCGTTGCCGCCGCCGGTGGATAATATCGAGGCGCTGATCGATCCCTCCGCCCGCTTCATGCTGCAGCAGACCTTGTCCCGCTCGGTTGTGGGATCGCTGGAGACCGTGCGGGCGGGCCTCGCCGCCTTTGTCGCCCGCACGAACGCGGACGAGATCATGGTCACCTCGCAAATCTTCGACTTCGCCGCGCGCGCGCGCTCTTTCGAGATCGTGGCCGAGGCGCATGCCGCGCAAGCTCAGGCGCCTGAAAAGCTCGCCGCGATGGGGTAGGCTGTCCGCCATGCTGCGGATCACGGACATCAGGTTGCCTCTAGGCCATCCCGCCGAGGCGATCCTCGATGCCGTCCTCGACCTCGTGAAGCTCTCCAAGACGGACGTGATCTCTTTCGCCATCGCGCGTCGCGCCCACGATGCGCGCAAGAAATCCGCCATCCTCATGGTCTATTCGGTGGACGTGGAGGTGCGGGACGAGGCGGCGGTGCTGGCGCGACTTGGCGATGATCGGCGCGTGCGCCTAGCGCCGGATACGAATTACAGGTTCGTCGCCCGCGCGCCGGAAGGTCTCCCTTCACGGCCCATCGTCATCGGCGCTGGCCCCTGCGGCCTCTTCGCTGGGCTGATCCTGGCGCAGATGGGCTTTCGGCCCATCATTCTTGATCGGGGCAAGGTGGTGCGGGAGCGCACGAAAGACACCTGGGGCT
>CAXTHJ010000064.1:0-16656 GCA_964243985.1 uncultured Caulobacteraceae bacterium
GCGCCGGTTCAGGGGCTGGCGGCTCGGGCGTAGGGGTCGGTTCCGGCTCGGGCGCGACGGCGGTCTGTTGCTGCTCGGCCTTTTCGGCGGGGCGGATGTCGGCTGCCGGCGCGCTGGTCACGATGGTGATGGGCACCGCGTCCTGGCTGAACTCGATCTTTTTGGACCAGAGCGGCCAAGTGATGTAGGCGGCCACGAACAGGGCGAGGTGTAGGATCGCCGAGACCGCAAACGAGGGAAAGCGGCTGCTCCGCATCGACGGTTAGGGCGTCTCGTGAACGGCGGAGGCGGCGGACGGTTCGGTCGCGTGCTTATCGGTCGGGCCGCCCGTATCGGTGATCAGGTTGATCTTGGTGAAGCCCGAGGTGGACAGGCGCGCCATCACCTGCGCCACCGTCGCATAGGGCGCGGCGCCGTCGGCGCGGACGTAGATCGGCTTGTCGAGGCCGTCGCCGGCCATGGCCTTCAGCCGGAGGCCGAGATCATCGAAGCCGATCGGCTTGTCCTGGATGAAGATCGCGCCGGTCTTCTGGATCGAGACGGTCAGGGGCGGCTGGCTGTCATTGACGGCGGCGGCGTCGGTCTTGGGCAACTCCAGCGGCACGCCCGCGGTGAGCAGCGGCGCGGAGATCATGAAGATGATCAGCAAGACCAGCATCACGTCCACCAGCGGGGTGACGTTGATCTCTGACAAGGCCGCGCGGCGGCCTCTGCGGCGTCTGCGGCCTCGTCCGCCGGTGGATAGGGCGTCGTGCATGGAAAGGGCCATTACAGGGCCTCCATTCCGCTATCGCCCACCCCACACCGCTCATCCCCGCGAAGGCGGGGACCCAGATGGACTGGGCTCGACAGATAGACTGGGCGGAGCGAATGACTTGGCTGGGTCCCCGCCTGCGCGGGGATGAGCGGATTTTTTAAGGCCACAGTTCAAGACCCTCCCAGCCGCCGCGTCACCGCCGCCGCCAGATCGTCGGCGAAGGCCTCCAGCCTCGCGGTGAACTTGGACGCATCCACCGAATACTTGTTGTAGGCGATGTAGGCGGGGATAGCGGCGGCAAGGCCGATGGCGGTGGCGAACAGGGCCTGGGCGATGGCCGGCGCCACCACCGACAAATTGGTGTTCTTCTGGATGGCGATGGCCTGGAAGGCGGTCATGATGCCCCAGACGGTGCCGAACAGGCCGATGAACGGCGAGGCGGTGGCGACGATGGCGAGGGTCCCGAGCCCCTCCTCCACCCGCCGGGTCTCCCGCGCGATGATGCTGTCCAGGCCCCGGTCGATGCGCTGGATCAAAAGCGCAGTTTGGGTGTCCGATAACGCCCCCTTGGCGCGGGCGTCCTTCCATTCACGGAGCGCCGTCTGCAGCATCAGCGGCAGCGCCTGCTTGGATTCGCCGGTGGCCTGCGCCACCTCTTCCAGGGAGCGTCCAGAGCCCACCTGATCCTCGAACCGGTCGGCCTGGCGGTTCAGGGCGGCGTAGCGGAACGCCTTGTCGATGATGATGCCCCACGACGCCAGCGAGGCGAACAGCAGCCCCACCATCACCGCCTTCACCACCCAGTCGGCGCGCAGGAAGGTGGCGATCACGCCGAAATTGTCGGGAGTCAGGGTGCTGGCGTCTGGCATGAGTGGCTCCGGTGGACGTTCATGCGTAACAAAACCGGAAGGACGAAACTATGGCGCAGGCTTCAGAAAGCCCGAGAGCTTGTCGATCAACACACGGGGCGGGCGCCGGGGGCGGCCATCGAGCGAAATGCAGCCGGCGTGGACCTGCGCCATGGCGATCACCTCCGCGCCTCTAAGGATGGTCTGTGAGACCTCCAGCTTGGCGCCCCGGAACACATCGTAGGTGGTGCGCACCAGCAGCGCGTCATCAATCCGCGCCGGCCGCTTATAGTCGATCACCAGCCGGGTGACGACGAAGGCCGCCGGGTCTTCCCGGTCCAAGAGCTCCGCATGGCCGATCCCGGAGAGCCGCAGGAAATCCGACCGCCCCCGCTCGAAATACCGCACATGGTTGGCGTGATAGACCACGCCGGTGAAGTCTGTGTCCTCGTAATAGACGCGGACGGGCAGGACGTGTTCGCGACCCTCGAACCAGCCAGCGGAGGGGGTGGTGGCCTCAGGCGACGGTGAAGTCACCCCTTCTGCATCTCCGCGATCAGAGCGTTGTCGATCTCCTGGCCGCGCACATAGGCGGGGCGGGCGGTGAGCTTGGCGACGTAGGCCGCGAAGGCCGGACGCGGCTCCAGGGCGCCAAAGCGCAGGCCGAAGCTGATCTGGGAGCCGACGTAGAGGTCCGCCGCGCTGAACTTGCCGCCGGCGAGGTAATCGCCCGCGCCCACCGCGCCTTCCAACGCATCGACAGTCTTCTCGTAGGCGCCATAGCCGAACATGCGCTGCTGCTGCTCGTTGGGGATGAAGCCGGCGCTCTTGTTAGCGGTGGCCGCCTCCACCGGGCCCGCGCCGAAGAACAGCCAGCGGTAATAGGGCGCGCGGTCGGGGCTCGACACCGGCGGCGCGAGGCCAGCCTCTGGAAAGGCGTCGGCCAGATAGGCGCAGATGGCGGCGCACTCGGTCACCACCTGGCCCTTGTGCTTGATGGCCGGCACCTTGCCCATAGGGTTGATGGCTAGGTACTCCGGCCCCTTCAGGGTGGTGGCGTAATCGAGCACTTCGGTGGTGTAGGGCGCGCCTACCTCTTCCAGCATCCAGCGCACGATCTGCCCGCGTGACATGGGGTTGGTGTAGAAGATCAGATCGTCAGCCATGGCGTCCTCCGGGATTCGGAACCGTACCTCGCAGGAACAAAAAAGCAACGGCCGATCCTGATGTAGGTTCAAGGTCTACCACGGATTTGTTATTCCTCGAACAGCCCGGTCTGCTCTGGCTTCCGTGAAAGCTGTTTCAGCCCCAAGTGCAGATAGGCCTTGTCCCCCGCCACCCGGCCGCGCGGCGTTCTCAGCACATAGCCCTGTTGTAGGAGATAGGGCTCGATCACGTCCTCGATGGCGTCGCGGGCTTCGGCCAGGGCGGCGGCCAGGGTTTCAGCGCCCACCGGGCCGCCGCCGTAGGTCTCGATCAGGGCGCGGAGGTAGCGGCGATCCAGGGCATCAAGGCCTACTTCATCGACTTCAAGGCGCGAGAGGCTGCGGGCGGCGCAGGGACGGTCGATGATCTCGGCGCCCTCCGCCTCGGCGAAGTCGCGCACCCGGCGGAGCAGGCGGCCGGCCACGCGCGGGGTGCCGCGGGCCCGGGTGGCGATCTCGGCGGCGCCGCCTTCGGAGAGGGCGAGGCCCATCCGGCGCGCCGCGTGCTGCAACACCGAGCGCAGTTCTTCGGGCGTGTAGAATTCCAGCCGCAGCGGGATGCCGAAACGGTCGCGCAGCGGCGTGGCCAGAAGGCCCGCGCGGGTGGTGGCGGCCACCAAGGTGAAGGGCTGCAGGTCGATCCGGATGGATCGCGCCGACGGCCCTTCGCCGATCATCAGATCCAGCACGTGGTCCTCCATGGCCGGATAGAGGATCTCCTCCACCACGGGGGGCAGGCGGTGCACTTCGTCGATGAAGAGCACGTCGTTGGCTTCCAGGTTGGTGAGGATGGCGGCGAGATCCCCCGGCTTGCCGAGGATCGGCCCGGAGGTGGCGCGGAAGTTCACCCCAAGCTCCCGGGCGACGATCTGCGCCAGCGTGGTCTTGCCGAGGCCCGGCGGGCCGAACAGCAGCACATGGTCCAAAGCTTCGCCCCGGCCCCGTGCCGCGTCGATGAACACCTTCAGATTGGCCTTCACTGGCGCCTGGCCGACAAATTCGTCCAGGGTCTGCGGGCGCATAGCGCGGTCGGAGGCCTCGAATGCGGCGGGATCGCCGGAGACAAGGCGCGTCAACGCCCAACCTCCTGCAGGGCCGTCTTGATCAATGTTGATAAATCAACGTCTGGACCCTTGACCGCGAGGCCATGCTCCACCGCGCGCCGGGCGAGGGGTTCTGCGATGCCGAGGCCCATCAGGGCTGAGGTGGCTTCGCCGGAAATCGAAGGTATGGCCGGCATGACGGGCGCTGTTAACGTCGTTCCGCCCGCCGCCAGCCCAGCGCCCAGCGGCTTGCCTTTCAGCTCGGTGACGATGCGGATAGCGAGCTTGGGTCCGACACCGTTGGCGCGGGCCACCGCCGCCTTGTCTTCCCGGGCGACGGCGGCGGCGAGGTCAGAGGGGGGCAGCACGTCCAGGACGCCGAGGGCCGCCTTGGGTCCGACCCCTTGGATGGATTGCAGCAGGTGGAACACGCTTCGCTCCTCCCGCGTCAGGAAGCCGTAGAGGCGGGTCCCGGCGTCCTGGGAATACTGGCTCTCGATATGCAGCACCGCCTCATCCCCCACGGCCGGCAGACGCGAGAGGGTGCGTGCGCCGCAGCGGACCAGGTAGCCGACGCCCATGACGTCAATCAGCGCGTCCTCGGTTTCGATCTCGGCTACCAGCCCGCGCAGTCTTCCGATCATTGGACTCTGCCGATCACGCCGCGCCCCTAATGGCCAAGATCCGGGCGCCAAGACTACGCGCCGCCTGGACCCGCAGATGGGCATGGGTCACCGCCACGGCGAGGGCGTCGGCGGCGTCGGCGGTAACCTCCCCGGCGGTGGGGAGCAGGCGCCGGATCATGAAGGCGATCTGGGTCTTGTCCGCCGCGCCGGCGCCGACCACCGCCTTCTTCACCTGGCGGGCGGCGTATTCGGCCACGGGGAGCCCGGCCCGGGCGGGAACGATCATGGCGGCGGCGCGGGCGTGGCCGAGCTTGAGGGTCGAGGACGGATTCATGTTGACGAACACCTCCTCCACCGCCGCTTCGTCCGGCGCATGGGCGGCGATCACCTCGGTCAGGGCCTCGAACAGATGGAGTAGGCGGTCGGCGAAGGCGCCGGTCTCGGGCGGGGCGACGACGCCGTGGGCGATCCACTTCAGCCGCGCCCCCTCGCACACGATCACGCCCCAGCCGGTGCGGCGCAGGCCCGGATCAAGGCCGATGATGCGAATCGCTTGGGACATGCAGCCGCTATCTTCCGCCTTTCGCGCTTATATAGCGAAAGCGGGCCAAAGCAGTAAACAAACGGTGAACGACGCGTTCGCGCGCAAACGCTCGCGCCGGGTAGGGAAATTGCGCGCGCGAGACGCTAGGCTCTTGGCATGACCCGCAGACTTTGGGCATGACCCGCCAAAACGACCGTGGCCGCCCGCCCCATGCGGATGTCCTCACCCCCGCCGAGTGGCGCGTGGTGGAGGCGGTGCGTCATGGCCTCAGCAATCCCGAGATCGCCAAGCGCCAGGGGTCAGCACCGACGCCGTCAAATACCTCGTCGACAACGCCCTGCAGAAGCTCGGCTTCTCCAGCCGCGCCGAGCTTCGCCGCTGGGACGGCGTGCGGCGCGACAGCCACCTTTTCGCCAAGGAGCTCCCCATGCAAGCCCCCTGACCCTCGGCCCCATCGGCCAGATCGCCCGCACGGTGAAGGACATCGCCGCCGCCAAGGCCTGGTACGGCGACGTGCTGGGCCTGCCGCACCTCTATTCGTTCGGCAACCTCGCCTTCTTTGATTGCGGCGGGGTGCGGCTGTTCCTGTCGGAGGGCGACGGCGGCGCGGCGGAGTCGATCGTCTATTTCCGCGTCGTGGATGTGCGCACGGCGCATGAGGCGCTCAGCGCCCGAGGCGTCGCCTTCATCAACGCCCCGCACATGATCCACCGCCACGAGGACGGGACGGAGGAATGGATGGCGGTCTTCCAGGACAACGAAGAGCGGCCGTTGGCGATCATGGCCGCCGTCAAGGCTTAAGCCAGCCCCTTCAGCTCATCCACCAGATCCGTCTTCTCCCACGAGAAACCGCCGTCCGCGTCCGGGGTGCGGCCGAAATGGCCATAGGAGGCGCTGCGGGCGTAGATGGGGCGGTTGAGCTTCAGGTGTTCGCGGATAGCGCGGGGGGTGGCGCCGCCGACCATTTCGGGGAGGGCGGTCTCCAGCTTGGCCGGGTCGATGCGACCGTTCTCGTGCAGGTCTACGTAGAAGCTGAGCGGCTTGGAGACGCCGATGGCGTAGCCGATCTGGATGGTGCATTTGTCCGCCAGGCCCGCCGCAACCACGTTCTTGGCCAGATAGCGGCTGATATAGGCGGCCGAGCGGTCCACCTTGGTGGGGTCCTTGCCCGAAAAGGCGCCGCCGCCGTGGGGGGCCGCGCCGCCGTAGGTGTCGACGATGATCTTGCGGCCCGTGACGCCCGCGTCCCCGTCCGGGCCGCCGATCTCGAAGATGCCGGTGGGGTTGATGTGCCATTCCGTTTCGTCGGTGACGAAACCGTCGGGCAGCACCTCCAGGATATAGGGGCGGACGATCTCCGCTACGTCGGCGGCGCTAAGGCCCTTGTCGTGCTGGGTGGAGAGCACGATGGAGGTGGCGCGCACCGGGCGGCCGTTTTCATAGAGCAGCGTAACCTGGCTCTTGGCGTCGGGCTGCAAGCCCGAAGTTGTTGAGGCGTGGCGCACTTCGGCCAGGCGGCGCAGGATGTTGTGGCTGTATTGCAGGGTGGCCGGCATCAGCTCCGGCGTCTCGTTGGTGGCGTAGCCGAACATGATGCCCTGGTCGCCGGCGCCCTCGTCCTTGTTGCCGGCGGCGTCCACGCCCACGGCGATGTCTGCAGACTGCGCATGAAGATGACAGGCGAAGTCTGCCGTCCGCCAGTGAAAGCCCTCCTGCTCGTAGCCGATGTCCTTCACCGCCGCGCGGACCTTCTCCTCCAGCCCTTCGACGACGCCGGCCGGACCGCGCACTTCGCCCGCCAGGACGATTCGCTGGGTGGTGACGAGGGTCTCACAGGCCACGCGGGCGTAGGGATCGGCGGTGAGGAAGGCGTCGACCACGGTGTCCGAAATGCGGTCCGCGACCTTGTCGGGGTGGCCCTCCGAAACGCTTTCACTGGTGAAGATGTAGGAGGATCGGGTCACTGCAGGCTCCGTTTGGTGGGGCATCCGACCCTTCCGCGAGGCTCGGCGGCGGCACCCTATAAAGATATCCTTATATCCGCAAGACGACACGATGCGTCGTTCCGCCATTGACCCACAACCCCGGTGCGGAGACAGTCGATTATGAGCGTGCTGCAACAATAGGGCGCGGGATGGAGCCGATGGTCACCAGTTCAGGAGTTGCGCGCAACGCCATGGTGGTGGTGACGGTGATCGTCACCGGAGCGGCCTTGCTGTGGGCCGGGCCCATCCTGACGCCCCTGGTTTTAGCCCTGTTTCTGCTGGTGATGGTGGACGGATTCGCCCGCTTTATCGCGCGCCATGTGCCCGTGCTGCCGGAATGGTCGGCGCTGCCGGTGGCGATCCTGCTGTCGACGGTGATGTTCGGTCTCAGCGTCTATACGGTGGTGGACAACGCGGCGGCGTTCGGGTCCGAACTGATCGGCGATGCGCCCAAGCTTCAGGGGGTGATCGCCGGGGTGGCGGGCGCCTTCCACATCAAGGTGCCGCCAACGGCCGCCGAGATGATCAATCAGCTGAACCCGACCCGCTATCTCGGCGACGTGGCGCGCTATCTGCAGACCTTCGGCATGGGGGCGTTCGGGGTCCTGATCTACCTCGGTTTTTTGATCGCTTCGCGGCAGGGGTTCCAGAAGAAGGTCAATTCCCTGTTCCCGGACCACCACGACCGGGACCACGCCACCGCCGTCTTCATCCGCATCCGCGACGGGGTGCAGCGGTATCTGTGGATCCAGACCGTCGGCGCCTTGATGATCGCCGTTCCGGCCTGGGCGCTGATGGCGGTGTTGGGCCTACCCAACTCGGTGTTCTGGGCCTTCTTCATCTTCATCGCCAGCTACATCCCGGTGATCGGCGGCGCCATCGGCACCGTCCTGCCGCCCTTGTTCGCCCTGGTGCAATTTCCGACCTACACCCAGTCGCTGGAGCTGCTGGTGGGGCTGGAGCTGATCATGTTTGTGATCGGCAACGTGCTGCAGCCGCGCATGCAGCGCGACAGTCTGAACATCGATCCGGTGGTGGTGCTGCTCAGCCTCGCCTTCTGGGGGGCGATTTGGGGGCTGCCGGGCATGTTCCTCTCCACGCCCCTGACGGTGACGGCGATCATCGTCCTGTCGCAGTTCCAGGGCTCGCGCTGGATCGCGGTCTTGTTGTCGGGCGACGGGGAGCCGGAAAGCCAGCCGATCATTCCGCCCACCAAGCCCGCGGCGGCTGCGCTCCCCGCCCCTCCGGAAGCCTTGGCCACGCCGTAACGTAAGCGTGAAGACCGGGGGGATGAAATCTCTGCGGGCCGCCCTATCTCTGTGGGGTCGAAGCGGTCCCCTCTCGCTTTAGACACCAGGGCGCGGGCCCCATTTACTAGATCCGCGCCCCTAGAAAGCGGTTCCGTCGTTCCCCCGCGACGAGCCCGCGCCGCCGATGGCCCTCGCCGTCGGCGGCGTTTCGTATTGGGTGGCCCTTTGTGTAGGGCGCCGTTTTCAGTATGGCGTTTGGAGCCAAATCGGCGCTCTTTCTGCTCGGCGTGGTTGATCCGTCGCTTAAGCGCGCTAGGTTTGGGCCCAACAAGGCCGACTTAGGGTCGAAATTGCGGGAAATCCGATGGACGGCGATATTTTGAACCCCGCATCGCCGATGTCTGTGATCGAAGCGTTCTCAAAAGCTCTTAAACGAAAAACTTTGTCCCCCTTACAGGACGCGTTCGCCCGCCAGATCGCCGCCGACTGGCGCGCGGAGGAGTTGCCGGGCGTCTCCCTGGACGCCCTCGCCCTGAACCTCGCCGAGTTCTGGCGCTTCGCTGAGAGCCTGACGGCGCCCGAGCCGCAGATCCGCCTGATCCGGGCCAAAGGCCCCGCAGGGCGCGACCTGAAGCTCGATCTCCTGCAAATCGTGCAGGAGGACCGTCCCTTTCTGGTGGACAGCGTCATGGGTGAACTGGCCGACGCTGGGCTCGACGTGCGCGCCATGTTCCACCCGGTGGTGAGCTTAAGCGGTCGCGAAACCTCCATGATCCTGGTGGTGCTGGCGTCGGTGGGCGAGGACCGCCGGGCCGCTCTGATCGACGGCTTGCAGGCCACCCTGGAAGACGTGCGCGTCGCCGTCACCGACTTTGACGCCATGACCGCGCTGATGAAACGCGCCGCCACGGAACTGGCCGCCTCCGCCGCGCCGGTTGGCGCTTATGATCTCGAAGAATACCTCGCCTTCATCGACTGGCTGACCGCCGACCGCTTCGTGTTCCTAGGGGCCCGCACTTACGACTATCCCCGCACGGCGGCGGGCGATTACGCGGCGGAAGAGCCTGTGTTCAAGGCCAAGGACAGCCTGGGCGTTCTTCGGAACAAGGATCGCTCGGTGCTCCGCCGGGCGTCCGAGCCCGCGGTGCTGACTTCGCACCTAAAGCTCTATCTGGAGCACGCCGCGCCTTTGGCGGTGGCCAAGTCCAACCTTCGCTCCCGCGTCCACCGCCGCGCCTACATGGATTACATCGGCATCAAGCGGTACGATGCGTCAGGCGCGGCCATCGGCGAGGTGCGCTTCGTGGGCCTGTTCACCCTCGACGCCTACGAGGCGCGGGTGGACGACACGCCGCTGGTCCGCAAGAAGGCCCTGCACGTCTTGGGACGCCTCGGCGAGAACCCCTCCGCCCATACCGCCAAGCGCCTGCATAACATCATCGAGACTTACCCCCGCGACGAGCTGTTCCAGATCGACGAGGGGGAACTTTACGACACGGCCATGGGCATCCTGCATCTCTATGATCGGCCTCGCGTGCGACTGTTCGCCCGCCAGGACAGCTTCGACCGCTTCGTCTCGGTCCTGCTCTACGTGCCCCGCGACCGTTACGATTCCAACGTGCGGGAAGTGGCGGGCAGAATGATCGCCGCCGCCTGGGGCGGGCGCATCTCCGCCTACTATCCGAACTTCTCCGCCGAGCCCCTGGCCCGCGTGCATTTCGTGGTGGGCGTAACCCCCGGCGCGCACCGCCAGCCCGACGTGCAGTGGCTGGAGGCCGAGATCGCCAACGAGGTACGCACCTGGGGCGACCGCTTCGAGGCCCTGATCCGCGACGGCGGCGTGCCGGGCGCACAAGTGGCGGACATCCTCAACCGCTACGCCGCCGCCTTCCCCGCAGGCTACCGTGATCGCTACGCCGCCGCCGAGGCCCTGACCGATCTGCAGGCCATTGAGCCCCTCAGCGCCGGATCGCCCCTCCGCATCCGCGCCTATCGCAACGAGGGCGATTCCAAGCTCACCTTCCGCTTCAAGATCTATCACGCGGACGAGGCCGTGCCCCTGGCCGACGTGCTGCCGATCCTGGAGAATATGAGCCTGAAGGCCCTGACCGAGGACGGTTTCGCCATCAGGCGGCGCAATGCGGACGACAAGAGGGAGACCGTCTGGGTCCACGAATTCGAGCTTGAGGATGCGCGGGGCGAGAACCTCGTCTTCGCCGACATCAAGGAGCCGTTCGAGGCCGCCTTCACCGCCGTCTGGGACGGGCGGGCGGAGAACGACGGCTTCAATCGGCTGGTGATGGAGCTTGGCGCGTCCTGGCGGGAGGCCGCCCTGATGCGCGCCTTCGCCCGCTACCGCCAGCAGAGCGGCCTCGATCCGTCGCAGGCGATCCAGTCCGCAGCGCTAAGCGCCTACCCGGGCGTGGCGCGGCTGATCCTGGACCTGTTCCGCATCAAGTTCGATCCGGCGATCCTCGGCGACGTCGCCGCCCGCACGGTGCAGGCCGAGCGCGTGTTCGGTGAGATCATGGAAGCGTTGCAGGCCGTCGAGAGCCTGGACACCGACCGGGTGCTGCGCCGCCTCGCCTTCCTGGTGCAAGCGATGGTGCGAACAAATTACTATCAGACCGGCGCGGACGGGCAGCCCAAGCCGTACATCTCGTTCAAGCTCAAATCCCGCGACCTGCTCGATCTGCCGGCGCCCAAACCGTACCGCGAAATCTTCATCTGCTCGCCGCGGGTGGAGGGGGTGCATCTGCGCTTCGGGCCGGTGGCGCGGGGCGGCCTGCGATGGTCCGACCGCCGCGACGACTTCCGCACCGAGGTCTTGGGCCTGGTGAAGGCTCAACAGGTGAAGAACGCGGTCATCGTGCCGGTGGGCGCCAAGGGCGGCTTTTATCCAAAGCAGCTCATCCGCGGCGCCTCCGCCGATGAGACCCGCGCCGAAGCCGTTGCCGCCTATAAGACCTTCCTCTACGGCCTGCTCGACATCACCGACAACATCGACGCCAAGGGCAAGGTGATCCGTCCCGAAGCGGTGATCGCCCACGACGAGGACGACATCTATCTCGTGGTCGCCGCCGACAAGGGCACCGCCACCTTCTCCGACATCGCCAACGGCGTCGCCGCCGACTACGGCTTCTGGCTCGGCGACGCCTTCGCCTCGGGCGGGTCGGCCGGCTACGACCACAAGGTCATGGGTATCACCGCGCGGGGCGCGTGGGAGGCGGTGAAGCGCCACTTCCGCGAGCTCGGCAAGAATATCCAGACGCAAGCCTTCACCTGCATCGGCGTCGGCGACATGTCCGGCGACGTGTTCGGCAACGGCGCCCTGCTGTCCAAAGCCATGAAGCTGGTCGCCGCCTTCGACCACCGCCACATCTTCATCGACCCCACACCCGATCCGGCGACATCATGGACTGAGCGCGAGCGGATGTTCGCCCTGCCCCGCTCATCGTGGGCGGATTACAACGAGGGCCTGATCTCAAAGGGTGGCGGCGTCTTCCCCCGCACCGCCAAGACTATCGCGCTCACGCCCGAAATCCGCACCCTTTTGGAGATCACCGAGCAGGAGCTGGCGCCCACCGACCTGATCAAGGCGATCCTGAAGGCCAAGGCGGAGCTGCTCTACCTCGGGGGCATCGGCACCTACATCAAAGCGCCCACCGAAAGCCACGCCGACGTGGGCGACAAGGCCAACGACGCTGTGCGGGTGGATGCGGGCGAGCTCCGCGTGCAGGTGGTGGGCGAGGGCGCCAATCTCGGCGTCACCCAGGCCGGCCGCATCGCCTTCGCCCGGAACGGCGGCCGCATCGACACCGACGCGATCGACAATTCGGCCGGCGTCGACACCTCCGACCACGAGGTGAACATCAAGATCCTCACCGGCCAAGCCGAGCGCGCCGGCGCCTTGAAGCCCATCGACCGCGATCCATTGCTCTTCTCCATGACCGACGAGGTCGGCGCCCACGTCCTCTCTCATAACTACGCCCAGACCCTGGCCCTGTCCCTGCAGGAGGCCAGCGCGGCGGAGGACCTCGACGCCCAAAGCCGCTTCATGCTGGAGCTTGAGGCCGCAGGGCGCCTGGACCGCAAGGTGGAGGGCCTGCCTCGCACCGCCGCCCTCGCCGACCTTCGCGCTGCGGGCAAAGGCCTCACCCGCCCGGAACTGGCGGTCATCACCGCCTACGGCAAGCTGGAGCTGTCCGCCGAGATCGTCGCCTCGACGGCGCCGGACGATCCCTATTTCGAGAAGACCCTGGTGCAATATTTCCCGAGCGGCATGGCGCCGTTCGAGAAGGAGATGAAGCGCCATCGCCTCCGCCGCGAGATCATCGCCACGGTGCTGGCCAATACGATGGTGGACATGGTCGGCCCGACCTTCCCTTCCCGCCTGAAGACCGCCACCGGCTGTACGGCCGAAGCGCTGGTGATCGCGTTCGAGGCGGCGCGGCAGGTGTTCCGCCTGGACGAGAACTGGAAAGCGGTGAGCGCCCTCGATCTCAAGGCCCCCGCGGCGGCGCAGCTTCTGCTTTACCAGGAGATCGCCCAGGTGCTGCGCGGCCAGACCTTCTGGCTCACCCGCCACGCCATGACCGACAACGGCCCCAAAGGTGAAAAGAGCGGGGTCAAGACGCTGATCGACGTCTATCGTCCCGCCGCCGACGCCCTGATGGCCGACGGCGCAAGCCTTCTCTCCCCCTTCGAACAGCAGATCGTCGACGCCCGCGCCAAGACCTTCATCGACGCCGGCGCGCCGCGCGATCTGGCGGAAACGGTGGCGGCCCTTCGCCCCCTCACCGCCACCACCGACATCGCCGACCTGGCCAAGGCCGCCAAGTGGGACGTGCCGTCGGCGGCCCGGCTCTACCATGCCGTTGGCGAGGCGTTCGGCTTCGACCGGCTGCGGGCGGCGGCCGCCTCCATCTCCGGCAGCGACCCTTACGAGCGGCAGGCGACTCGCGAATTGATCCTCGACATGGTGGCCGAACAGACCGCCCGCGCCCGCGCCGTCATGGCCCTCGCCAAGCGCCCCGCCCCGGATGTGGCCGTCGCCATCAACGGCTGGGTTGAGCCCCGCAAAACGGCGGTGGAGCGCGCCAAATCCGTCATCGACGAGATCGAACAGACCTCCGGCGGCTGGTCCTTCGCCAAACTCACCATCGCCAACGCCGCGCTGAAGGCGGCTTCGGCGGGGCCAACGGGTTGATCCGCTTTATCTATCTGTTCTCACCGTCGAGGTCGTGCATGATCGACGCGCGATCTTGCGGGAGCTTCAGATGGAACAAGACTCCAACGCGCGAAGCGGCCAATGCCATTGCGGCGCCGTACGCTTCAAGGCGAAGCTGATGGACGGCTTTAAGACCGTTCGGCGCTGCACTTGTTCTTACTGCAGGATGAGGGGTGCTGTGGCGGCTTCCGTCGATCTCGGCGGGATAACCTTCTTGTCCGGCGAGGAAAACCTCAACAGCTACAGGTTCAATACGGGGAAGGCGCAGCACTTCTTCTGCTCCAAATGCGGGATTTACACGCACCATCAGCGCCGCTCGAATCAGCAGCAGTATGGCGTGAACGTCGCTTGCTTAGAGGGCGTAAGCCCGTTCGACTTTCCGGAGGTTCCGGTGTTGGACGGCGTGAACCATCCCACCGATACCGGCGGCCAGACGCGGCAGGCGGGTACGCTCAGGTTCGAGCCGACCGATCAGGGCGGTTAAGGTTGTGCTAAGCCGCCGCCCAGATCTGCGGGTTCAGCGCGGCCGGATCGTCCAGCCTCAGCGCATCCCAGTCCAGCGTCGGCGAAGGCGCGGCGGCGGCGGCGAGCACGGCGCGCAGTTCCGCCGCCGAGGCGACGCTGACGATCACGGCGGAGGCTTCCGGGCGGTTCAAAGCGAAGGCGAGGGCGGCCTGCAGGGGATCGGCGCCCGCCTCCATGATGGTGCGGCGGATGCGCGAGAGGCGGCGTCCGGCGTCGGCGAGGTTGGCCGGCAAGCCCTCCCTGGGCAGGAACAGCAAGCCCTGCTGAAACACCGAGCGCAGCTGCACCTCGACGCCCATCTCCGCCAAGGTCGAGAGCGTTCCGTCGGCCACGAGGCGTTGATCCAGAAGGCTGACGGGAACCTGCATCATGTCGGGCTTGAAGCGCCGGGCGAGGCCCACCGGATCGTCGGCGGCGCGAGCGGAAATCCCCACCGCTTCGTAGAGGCCCTCGTCCTTCAGGTGGTTCATCCGCGCCCAAAGCTGCGGCCCATCGGCACCGAGCAAATCGGCGGCGGTGTGGACCATCAGGGCGGCGGCGCGCTCGACCCGCATCCGCAGGAGCGAGGCGCGGGCGACGATCTCCACCATCTGAACGCCTTGAGCGATGGGCGCGGTCTTGGTGACGATGCGGAACGGGGGCGGGCAGGGGGGCGTTTGCGGCAAAACACGTCCGAGCACCGCTTCGGACTCGCCATATTGAACGCTGGTGTCTATCAGGCGCACGCCCGCTTCGACGGCCAGGGCCACAGCGGCCATGGCTTCGGCTTCGGACAGGCGACCGCGTCCGCCCGGCGCGCCGCAGTCGGTTCCGAAGCGGGCGGCGCCGAGGCCGAGTTTGGACAGGGCGGCGCTCTGAGAGCGCGCGCGGGCGGCCGGCATTCGCTTCTCCGACGGGGCTGCGGGGCGGTGTGTTGCGTGTAGCGACTCTTGCGCCCGCAGTGCTTAATGAAGCCCCAAGCCAAAGTTGCCGAGGTATGAAGATCGCATGGCCGAAGCCCAGAGTCTGACCCAAGCCGAGACCATGAAGCTGACCTTCCTGATCACCGCCATTTCGGTGGCGACGGCCAGTTTCCTGACGGCGATCAAGCTCTACGGCTGGCTCGGCGGCGGATCGGTGGCGCTGCTGGCGTCTTTGGCGGATTCAGCTTTGGACGTGCTGGCGGCGCTGGCCACCTTCGTCGCCGTGCGGATCGCCGCTGCGCCGCCGGACGCCGAGCACCGCTTCGGCCACGGCAAGGCGGAGGCGTTCTCGGCGTTGCTGCAGGCGGGCCTGGTGTTCGCATCCGCCGCCCTGATCGGGCGGGAGGCGGTGATGCATCTGCTCCACCCCACGAAGGTGACCGGCGAGGGGTGGGCGCTGATCATCATGCTCGTCTCCACCGTCTGCACCCTCGCCCTGGTGAGCGGACAGACCTACATCTTGAAACGGGCGCGCTCGGTGGCGGTGTCCGGAGACCGGGCCCACTACGCCGCCGACCTTGCCTCCAACATCGCCGCCCTGATCGGCCTCGGCATCGCCCGCTGGACGGGGAATGCGCGGTGGGACGCGGCGGCGGGCCTGTTCGTGGCGCTCTGGCTCCTCTGGGGGGCGATCAAAGTCTTCCGCGAATCCGGCGATCACCTGATGGATCACGAGCTTAGCCCGTATGAGCGGCAGCAGATCGTCGATTGCGTGTTGAGCGACCCTCACATCCTCGGTGTTCACGACATGAGGACCCGCGCCTCGGGCTCGCGGATGCATGTGCAGATGCACGTGGACCTGGATCCCGATCAGACCCTGGACGCCGCGCACCACCTGGTGGATGCGGTGGAGGCCCGGCTGATGGCGCTTTTCCCGACGGTGGACGTGATCATCCACCCCGACCCCGCCGGCCGCGCCGAAGAGGTGGGCCCGTTCGGTGAGGAACGCGCAACGCCGCTGGGTTGAGCGGTTTTTGTGGCTATCCCATCCTTGTCATCATTGGCTCGCATAGCCGATCCGGCGCCAGGAACCTTCCCTCGTTTCTAGGTCGCGGCTTTCCGCTGCGCTACAGCCGGGGTGACAACATTTTAAAGCTTAGCTAGGCGGATACATGCGACAGACGGCGCAATCGGGATCGGCTGTAAGCTTCACCGTGCGGGTCTCGGCGGCGAGGGCGTCGTAGATCAGGAGGCGTCCCGCAAGCATCTCCCCAGCCCCGGCGATGTGTTTGATCGCTTCCAGCGCCATCATCGACCCGATCACCCCCGCCAGGGCGCCCACCACGCCCACCGCCTGACAGGTCTCCGCATCGGGCGGGATGTCCGGCACCAGGCACCGGTAGCAAGGGCGTCCCATGAACACCCCCACTTGCCCGGTCCAGCGGGCGATGGCGCCGGAGACCAGCGGCTTGCCCCCGCGGACGCAGGCCGTGTTGACGGCGAAGCGGGTCTCGAAATTGTCAGTTCCGTCCAGCACGAGGTCGTAGCCAGCGATGGCGTCTTCGGCGTTGGCCGCGTCCAGCATCATCCCTTGCCCGTGGACCTGTACGTTGGGGTTCAGCGCCTTCAGCGCGTCCGCCGCAGCGTCCACCTTCAGCCGTCCCACGCCTTCTGTGGTGTAGAGCACCTGACGCTGCAGGTTCGACAGGGATACCGTATCGGCGTCCGCAAGCCCGATCAC
>CAXTHJ010000065.1:0-16651 GCA_964243985.1 uncultured Caulobacteraceae bacterium
TTTTGTGGGTGGGCTGGTTCGGCTTCAATGCCGGGTCGGCGCTGACTTCCGGCGCGCAGGCGGGAGCGGCAATGGCGGCCACACAGATCGCGACCGCGGCGGCGGCGCTTTCCTGGATGACCGTCGAGTGGATCGTCTCCAAGAAGCCCACCATGCTCGGCATGGCCTCGGGCGCCGTGGCGGGCCTTGTGGCGATCACGCCTGCGTCCGGCTTCGTCAATCCCACCGGCGGGCTCTGGATCGGCATCATCGCCGGCGCGGGCTGCTATACCTCCGCCGTCTGGCTGAAGCGCATCTTCAAGTACGACGACAGCCTGGACGCCTTCGGCGTGCACGGCGTGGGCGGCTTGATCGGCGCTCTGTTGACGGGCGTCTTCGCCGACGCCTCCATCAACACCCTGTCCAAAGCCGGTATCGGCCAGGTGCTGATCCAAGCCGAGGGGTGCCTCGCCACTATCGTCTGGTCCGGCGTGATGACCTTCGTGATCCTGATGGTGTGCAAATTCACCACCGGCCTTCGGGTATCCGAAGAGGGCGAACTGGAAGGCCTCGACATGGCCCTCCACGGCGAAGCGCTGCACGAACACTGAGCTTCAAATCGGCTCTGGCGGGGGGCGGGGCTTCGGCTCCGCCCTTTTCGTTTGAACAATCGTCCGGTTGACAAGGCCGGCGTCTCTAATCCGGCCAAGGGCCGCCAAGGCGGCAACGCCGAACCCACCAACCGGGGCGAAGGGCGGAAATCCGCGCCGCCAACCCTTCCGCTTCGATATCGCCTGCGCAAAGGGCGAAGCAGGTCGCGCCCGATCCGGAAAGGCGCCCCAACAGGGTTTCGGGCTCCGATCGGATGAGGTCCAGCGCTTCCCCCACCTCCGGAACCAGCGACGCAGCGGGCGCCTCAAGATCGTTGCGGCAAAAGGACAGGAAAGCCGCTATCTCCTGGGCGTTCTCAAACCGATCCGGCAGCGGCGGCCGGTCCGCGCGCGCAAGGCCCGTCGCGTCATAGGCGCGATAAACGGCGCCTGTGGGGCAAGCCACGCCAGGATTGACCAGAACCGCGGCCAGCAAGGGCGTTTTTGGCGATGGCGACAGCATTTCGCCGCGCCTCTCGGCGATCATGGGTTCGGCTGTGAAGCAGGCCGCCCCGTCCGCACCCAGTTCCGAAGCGAGATCACGCAGTTCATCGTCGCTGACGACAAGCTGCAAGGCGTTGCGGACCAGCTTCAACGCCGCTCCCGCGTCGCTCGACCCGCCGCCAAGCCCCGCCGCCACCGGCAGCGCCTTGGTGAGGAGCAGTCGAAACGGCGGCTGCGGCCCCTGCGCTTTCGCCAACAAAGCGCGCGTGGCCCGCATGACCAAGTTATCCGATGCATCGTCCTGCAAGCCGGCGGAGAAAGGGCCGTCGATCTCAAAACACGGATGATCCGCCGCGGAGATCGAAAGGCGATCGCCCACATCGGCGAAGGTCATCAGGCTGCATAGGGGGTGGTAACCATCCGCCCCAGCCGGTCCGACGTGAAGAAAGAGATTGATCTTGGCCGGCGCGAAGGCGCTGAGCCTCATGGGTGCGTCATTCCAGACGTCGGCGCCGACGCAGCCCTGGCCGTCTGCAGCGGCGGCAGGCCTTCCTTCAGCTTTATCTCCACCGCGGCACGCATCTTGTCGTCGGGCTTCAGCGACAACACCCGCCGCCATTGATATTGCGCCTCCAGCCGCCGCCCGATCCGCCAATAGACGTCGCCGAGGTGATCGTTCACCTCGGGATCAGACGGGTCGAGCTGGATGGCCCGCTCCAGGTCGATGATGGCGCTGGCGTAGTCGTGAGTGCGATAGCGCGCCCAGCCGAGGGAATCGACGATGGCGCCCGAATCCGGCTGCAGAGCCTCCGCCTTCTCTAAAAGCGCCACAGCCTCAGGCAGATGCTCGCCCCGATCCACCCAGGCATACCCGAGGTAATTCATCACTTCCGGCTCGTCAGGGTCCAGCTTCAAGGCCCGCTTCAGATCGGCCTCAGCCGCCGGCCAGCGCCCAGCCCGCTCCTCGGATGCGCCGCGCAGATAGAACAGGGTCCAGCCGGCATTGGCCTCCCCCGTACCCTCGATCGCCTTGTTCAAGGTGGCCGCCGCCTCGTCATATCGCTCATCGTCGCTCAAGAGGTCGGCGTAGAGCGTCAGGAGACGAGGATTTTCGGGATCGGCTTTTATCGTCTCCTCAGCAAAGGCCAGCGCACCCTTTTTGTCACCGGCCTTCTGCATCGCCAGCGCCTGATCGCCCCGCGCCGTCGCATATTGCTCCGAGCCCGGTTTGACATGGCTATAGGCTTCCCGCGCAGCATCCGGATCGCCCGCGCTCGCCATGGCGTCGCCGACTAGAACCCAGGCCTCGTCAAGACCGGGATCGAGGTGCAGAGCCAACCGCAAATAGGCCAGGCCGGAATCTCCCTGATGTTGCGCCATCATAAACACCGCCGGCGCAATCAAGGCTTCCGCCGCGCCTTCCCGAAGCGTCGGCAAGGGTGGCGGCGATTTTTGCTGGAGGGCTCGAGCCTTGGCGCGGGCGAGGGCGAGATCATTGGGGCTAACGGCCAGAGCTTTGGTGTAGAGAGCGACGGCGTCGGCATAGCGCCCGCGCCGTTCCAGAAATCCCCCATAACCGATGATCACCAGCCCATTTTTCCCAATGGCGCGCGGTTTGAAAACCTGCTCCGCCTGAACCAGCTTGCCTTCCCGCTCCAACAGTTCGGCCTTGCCAATGACGGCGACTGTGGACAGCACAGGGTTCCCGGCGACCGCTGTGGGCGACGCTTCCGCGGTGGTCCAGTCCCCCGCCTCCGCCGCGGCCCACGGCTTCAGCAAGGCCGCCGCCCCCACATGAGGGGCGGCGATCGGGCCAGACAGCAATTTCACCGCATCTTCGCCTCGCCCGTCAGCGAGCGCGTCCGCCGCGCGGGTCAGGCGGGCGAGACCTCCCACGGTGTCGGAGCCATCTCTAATATTGGCAGCGATATGGGCGGCGGAAACCACCTCCCCCGCTACCAGCGCGGAGGTGAAGGCGCGGCTGCGGATCGCCTCGGCGCTGGGGTCCAGTGCGCTGGCCTTGGCGAAATAGAAGGCGGCGTCCCGGCTCGATCCCCGGTCGACCGCCGCCTCGCCCGCAAGGTAGAGACCATAGATCGAGGCGTCGCCGAGATCATGCTCCGGCGCCTCAACCGCTTGAGCCGAACGTAGACTCGGCAACGTCGGGGCGGTCGCGCAGGCGCTGAGCGATGCCGCACCCAATGCAGCCAACGCGACGGTTCTGAATGCTGTGCGCGGATATGCCATGGGCCGGATGATCTTCGGTTTTGTCGGCCCCCGCAAGCTTAACGCCTACATGTTTGGATAGTTCGGGCCCCCGCCCCCTTCCGGCGTGGTCCAGACGATGTTCTGCGACGGGTCCTTGATATCGCAGGTTTTGCAGTGGACGCAGTTTTGGGCGTTGATCTGGAATCGCGGGTCCTGGCCAGCGTCGTTGTAGACCACCTCATAAACCGCCGCTGGGCAGTAAAGCCGCGCCGGCTCGCCGTATTTGGGCAGGTTCACGGCGATGGGGATGGAGGCGTCCTTCAGCTTCAGATGCGCCGGCTGGTCCTCCTCATGGTTGGTGTTTGAGATGAACACCGAGGAGAGCTTGTCGAAGCTGAACACCCCATCTGGCTTGGGATATTTGAGTTCCTTGTAGTCTTTGGCAAGACCGGTGGAGGCGGCGTCGGACTTCTTGTGGTGCAGGGTGCCGAACGGCGACCAGCCGCCGGTCCAGTTGTTGATGGTCAGGTCGATGCCGCCGAGCAGGATCGAACCCAGCGTCGTGCCGAACTTCGAGCCCAGAGGCTTGTTGTTGCGCACCAGCTTCAGCTCCTTAGCCACCCAAGACGACTTGTAAGCCGCCTCGTACTCGGCCACCTCGTCGCCCGAACGCCCGGCGGCGATGGCGGTGAAGATGGCCTCGGCGCCCAGCATGCCGGTCTTTATGGCATTGTGGCTGCCCTTGATTCGCGCCTGATTCACGAAGCCGGCGCTATCGCCGATTAGGACGCCGCCGGGGAAGGCGAGCTTGGGCAGCGACTGCACCCCGCCCTTGACGATGGCCCGCGCGCCATAGGCGATGCGCTTGCCGCCCTCCAGAAACTTGGACACCTCCGGATGGGTCTTGAAGCGCTGGAACTCATCGAACGGCGAGAGATACGGGTTCTTGTAGCTGAGATCGACCACCAAGCCGATCGAGACGTAGTTGTCGCCGAAATGGTACATCCACGATCCGCCGCCGGTGTCGTCGCTGAGCGGCCAGCCGAGGGTGTGCTGCACCAGCCCCGCCTCGAAATTGTCGGCCGGCACCTGCCAGATCTCCTTCAGGCCGATGCCGTACTTCTGCGGATCGCGGCCTTCGTTCAGATTGTAGCGGGCCTGCACGATCTTGGTGAGGGAGCCGCGGCAGCCTTCGCCGAACATCACATACTTGCCGTGCAGTTCGATGCCGGGCTGGTAGTCGGCCTTCTTCGCCCCGTCCTTGCCGACGCCGAACACGCCGGCGATTACGCCCTTCACCGCGCCCGCCTCGTCAAACACGATGTCGGAGGCGGCCATGCCGGGATAGACCTCGACGCCCAGGCCCTCCGCCTGCTCCGCCAGCCAGCGGCTAAGGTTGGCGAGGGAGGCGATGTAGCAGCCGTGGTTCTTCATGAACCCCGGCATGGGTAGCCAGGACAGGTCCACCGACCCCTGGGGCCCGAGGAACAAGATCTTGTCCCGCGTCACCGCCGTCTCCAGCGGCGCGCCCATGGCCTGCCAGTTCGGAAACAGCTCGGCCAGCCCTTTGGGATCGATCACCGCGCCGGAGAGGATGTGGGCGCCGACCTCGGAGCCCTTTTCCAGCACCGCGACATTGATCTCGTTCCCGGCCTCGGCGGCCAGCTGCTTCAGGCGGATCGCGGCGGAGAGGCCCGCGGGACCGCCGCCGACGATGACGACGTCGTATTCCATCGCCTCGCGCGGCTCATCCGGCGCGTCACGGCCCATCTCATCGACGATCTCTTCGGCCACACGCGCCTCCTGCCCCACTACCTTTTCAACGCTTATCCGAAGCTCACGTAAGGGCGGTCAAGCCTATTTGGCCTTAATCGAGCGGACAAAACCCCGCCGAGCAGATATCTAAGGGGTGTGAGCGCTTCGCCCAGCCCCTCGGTCGATCCCGAACTCGTCAGCTTCCTGTCGTTCTGGATGGAAGCTGGGGTGGATGTCGCCTATGCGGAGGCGCCTCAAGACCGCCTGAAAGCCCAGCCGCCTCGTGTCGCGTCGCCCAAGTCCCCTGGGACGTCTCGGGTTTCCGGCCAAGCAAGCACGCCGAGCTCTGACGCCCCTGCCGCCGACGTGATGTCAGCCGCCCTCGACGTAAGACGATTGGCTGAAGGCGCCGCCGATCTCACAGCGCTCGAAACCGCCATCGCCGCCTTCGACGGCTGCACGCTGAAAACTCAAGGCGCCAGCCGCGCCGTTTTCGCCCGGGGCCGATCCGATGCGCCGGTGATGATCGTCGGCGAGGGCCCCGGCGCGGACGAGGACCGCCTTGGCCAGCCCTTCGTCGGCCGCGCCGGCATGCTCTTGGACCGAATGCTGACGGCGGCGGGGCTTTTGGACGATGTCTTCATCACCAACACCGTGTTCTGGCGCCCTCCCGGCAACCGCACGCCGACGCCGGCCGAGCAGGCGGCCTGTCGCCCGTTCGTCGAGCGCGCCATCGCCCTGGTGAAGCCCGAGGTGCTAGTCCTAGCCGGCGGCGCCTCAGCTAAATCGATGCTGAACACCAATGAAGGCATCCTCAGCCTGCATGGCCGTTGGAGCGAATGGACTTCGGAAGACGGCGCGATCACCCTCCCCGCTTTGCCGACCCTGCATCCCGCCTTCCTACTGCGCCAGCCCCTGGCCAAGAAGAAGGCCTGGGCGGACCTTTTGACGCTCACCGCCAAACTTGATCGCCTGCGCGGCGAAGCTTAGAGGCAGAGCACGAGCGATTAAGGTAGGAGACGGGATGCGCAAACTCCTCATCGCGTTCATCGCGGCGCTCGGGGCGGGCTCCGCCGCCTTCGCCCAATCAGAGCCGAAAGTCCTGTCCCGCAGTGACGCCGACGCCTACGCCGTGGCTTTCGCCGCCTTGCGCCAAGGTCAGTTCGACGCGCTCGATGAGGTCAGGCGCCATGTGAGCGATCCCTGCCTAATCGGTCGTCTCACCTACATCAAGCTGATGCAGCCGGACTATCACGCCGAGTTTGGTGAGCTGAAGGCCTGGCTCGGCAAATACCGGGACCAGCCGGACGCTGACAAAGTCTACACCCTGGCCAAAAAGCGAAATCCTGGCTCGGTGTTGAAGCCTATCGCCGCGAGTGGCGACGGGCGGACGGGCGCGTCGATGGCGCCGATTGCGGGCGGGGGCCTGTCCACACCCAAATTTTCCCTTGATCCTAAAATGCAGGCGGCGCGGGAAGCCTTCTATAACGACGGTGACGTCACCACTGCCTTCATGCTCGCCACCAAGTCCGGCGAGCGGTGGGTAGGCGGCATGGCGGCCTATCGGCTCGGGTATTATCCGGTGGCGGTGGAGCGGTTCGCCGCCCTCTCCCGCGATTCGGCGCAGAACGAGTGGGTGCGATCCGGGGCCGCGTTCTGGGCGGCGCGGTCATCGGTGGCGGCGGGGGAGCCCGGCAAGGCGATCGAATACCTGCGCCTCGCTGCCCGCGCGCCCTATACCTTCTACGGCCTGATCGCCGAGCGGCAACTGGGTCTGGAGCCCGCCGTGAAGGCCGAGGGTTATGACATCGGCGGCGAAGAGGTGGCCGAAACCATCCCCATCCCTTACGAAACGGCGCCCTCGCTGTCGGACAGCGCCGTCGCCAAGTTCGCCAAAAGCGACAAGCGCGCCAAGCGCGCCGCCGCCTATATGCAGATCGGGCAACGGGCAGAGGCCAGCGAGGAGCTTCGCATCGCCCTCTTCTCCGCCAAATCGGACGCCGCCCGCAAAAAATGGCGCGCCTTCGCCGACGCGGTGGGCTCACCCCTTGGGGGTTCCGGCGCGGTCGCCAGCCGGCGCAGCCGCCGCTTCGATCTCTCCGACTTTTCCACGCCTGACCTTAATCCAGTGGGCGGCTACACGCTGGAACGGGCGCTGGTCTACGCCATCATCCGCCAGGAGAGCCATTTCAATCCCGCCGCCGCGAGTTCCGCCGGCGCATACGGCCTGATGCAAATGACGACCGCCACAGCGGCTTATAACGCGGGTGTCTCGGCGGCCTCGATCGATAGCTCCCTGCTGCTGGACCCCGGCACTAATATGCGGCTGGGCCAGGATTATGTGGCGCGGCTGCTGGCGCAGACCCAGGGCGACATCCTGCGCACCGTCGCCGCCTACAACGCCGGACCTAAGGGCATCAACAAGCTCGTCGCCGCCATGCCGGACGCCGACAGCCTGCTCTTGATCGAAAGTCTCGCAGGCGCGGAAACGCGGGATTTTGTTCAGCGCGTGATGTCCAACTACTGGATCTACCGTCAGCTTTTCAGCCAGCCGTCGCCCACCTTGGACGCCACAGCCGCCGGATCGAAGATGGTGCTGGCCGCCTGGGACCAGGCCGCCGCCGCGTTCGACGCACCATCCACGCCGCCGACCATCGAAGCCGCTCCCATCACGCAGTCGCCGTCACCACCGACGCCGTCCATACCTTAACCATCAGTGGGCCGGCATAGATTAACCCAATTCACTTTGTTCTTGATTTGTTCTATCGACGATCGTAGTCCTGGAGCCGGCGAAAAGCGCCGTCCTTATTCGGGGCCCAACATGATCCCCCCAGTCACAGGCGCCGTCAGGGGGCGCGGCGCCAAATCGAACCGAACAGGCCGCTTTGAGGCGGCTGAGCGGAACGATTTCGATGACGGGTGGTGCGAGGATGACGTCGCCCTGCCCCGAATTGACGACACGCTCACCGCGCTGAAGTCGAAAACGCTGATCAGCCGGAATGATAGCCCCGACATCGGCTTTGATCAGTCCATCAATCCCTACATCGGCTGCAGTCACGGCTGCATCTATTGCTACGCCCGGCCATCGCACGCCTACATGGGTCTGTCTCCGGGCATCGATTTTGAGACCCGGCTATTCTTCAAGCCGGACGCGGCGCTGATCCTGGAAAGCGAGCTTTCCAATCCGCGCTACGAGCCAAAGGTGATCCACGTAGGCGGCAACACAGATCCCTATCAACCGGCCGAACGCCACGCGAATATTACCCGCTCGATTTTGCAGGTGCTGGCGCGGTTCAACCACCCCTTCAGCATCATCACCAAGTCGGCGTTGATCTGCCGCGATCTCGATATCCTCGGGCCGATGGCGGCGAAGAGTCTGGCGCGGGCGGCGGTGTCGGTGACAACGCTGGACCGCGCCTTGGCCCGGGCGATGGAGCCCCGAGCCGCCACACCCCAACGCCGCATTGACGCCATTTCGCAACTGAGCAAAGCGGGGATCCCCACCGCCGTCGTGTTCGCCCCCGTGATTCCTGGCCTGAACGACCACGAGCTGGAAGCAGTGTTGAAAGCCGCAGCGGCCGCCGGCGCCAGGGGGGCGGGCTATACGGTGCTGCGCCTGCCTTTAGAGATCAAAGACCTGTTTCGTGAATGGCTGGAGGCGGAACGGCCGGAGCGCGCGCGTAAGGTCATGTCGCTGGTCCGTCAGATGCGCGGCGGGAAGGATTACGACGCCCGCTGGAAGACCCGCATGAAGGGCGAGGGGCCGATCGCCGAGCTGATCCGGCAGCGCTTCGAGCAGGCGCGCGCAAGACTTGGATTGGCCGAAAGCCGATCCAACCTTCGCCTCGACCTCTTCGCGCAGCCGCCTCGCACGGGCGATCAACTGGCGCTGTTTTGATGAGAGGCCCGTTTTCCCCTGCCGGCCGCACTTTTATCCGCTTAGATCAGGCCAAGATTGAGGAGGCAGGCATGTTATCAAGACGCTCGCTGATGGGGTCCAGCGTGGCCCTGGCGGGGTTCACAGCCGCGGACCCATTGCGGGCCGCTACGTCAGCGCTCGCGGGCCTGAACTCCATGACCGGGACCGCGAAACCGATCTCAGTGGACGAGCGGCTGACGCGGATCGGAAAGTTGCAACGGTTGCTCACCGAGCGGAAGATCGGCGCCCTCATTATGGAGTCCGGCTCCTCCCTGGACTACTTCACCGGCATCCAATGGAACCGATCCGAGCGGACCACGGCGGCGGTGATCCCGGCCAAGGGCGAGGTGGTGATCGTCACCCCGGCGTTTGAGGAGCCCTCGGTGCGGGAGACTCTGCAAACCGGCGGCGACGTTCGGCCGTGGAACGAGCATGAAAGTCCGTTCGCGCGAATCGTGCAGGCGCTGAAGGACCGAGGCGTGACATCCGGCCCGGTGGCGGTGGAGTCAACCACGCGGTTCTTCATCATCGACGGGGTGCAGAAGGCGTCGAACGGCTATGAGATCGTCTCCGGCGATCCGGTGGTCCGCGCCTGCCGGCTGATCAAGTCGCCGGCGGAACTGGCTTTGATGCAGATCGCCAACAACGTGACCATCTCCGCCCTCGCTTATGTCAACGGCAAGTTCCAGCCGGGCATGACCTCCCGCGACATCGCCGGGATGATGGATGACGCCACGACGGCCCTCGGCGGCGCACCGGAGTTCGCCCTGGTGCTCCTGAACGAGGCTTCCGCCTTCCCCCACGGCTCGCGCCAACCGCAGGCGGTTCGAGAGGGCTCGGTCATCCTGATGGACTGCGGCTGCACGGTTCATGGCTATCAGTCCGACATCTCCCGCACCTTCATCTTCGGCCAGCCCAGCGCCCGCCAGCGGAAGGTTTGGTCCACGGTGAAGCGGGGCCAGGAGATCGCGCTCCAGACAGCCAAGATCGGCGTGCCCGTGGGCGCGATCGACGACGCGGTGCGAGCCTATTACGAGAAAGAAGGCTGGGGGCCGGGCTATAAGCTCCCCGGCCTATCCCACCGCACCGGCCACGGCATCGGTCTCGACGGCCACGAACCGCCCTATCTGGTCCACAGCGACGACTCGCCTCTGGAAGCGGGGATGTGCTTTTCGGATGAGCCGGGGATCTACATTCCCGGAGAATTCGGCGTGCGGCTGGAGGACTGCTGGCACATGACCGAGACGGGGCCGAAGCTTTTCACGCCGCTCGCCAAATCCATCGAGCAGCCAATCTGAGCCTTAACGCCCGCTTAAACCTCCACCACATCCTTGCCCACCGGCGTCAGGGAGATGAGCGCCAGCTTGAGGTGCTGCAGGGCGAAGGGGATGCCGATAATGGTCACCGCCAGCATCACCGCCAAAATAAGATGATGCAGCGCCAGCCACCAGCCGGCGAACACCACCCAGATGATGTTGAGCAGCAGGCTGAGATCGCGTCCCTCGGGCTTGTCTACGATGTGGCGCCCGAAAGGCCAGAACGAGAAGGACGCCATGCGGAACGCCGCCGGCGCCCAAGGCAAGCCGATGATGGTGACGGCGAGGATGCAGCCCGCCAGCGTCCAGAGCAGGCCGGAAATCCAGCCGCCGAAGATCAGCCAAAGCACGTTCAGGATGGTGGTCATACCGCTGCTCCTTTAGATGACGGGTCTTGTCAGTCGAAATGCGCCGAGCATCCGCGCGGCGGGAGCGATCAGCAAGAGCCCGGCCGCGTACCCGAACAGGTGCGCTTCCCAGGCGACGGGCTGGCCCGCTGCGCCGAAACCGATATCGACGCCGAACAGGCCGACCACGAGGTTGATCACGACCCACGCCGCCGCCATCGCCACCACGGTACGGCTATTGAACGGCGCCAGTCCATTGAAACCACCGTCGGAGGTCCTGCGGTCCAAAAGTCGCGACGCCGCCCCCATGAACCCGGCGATGGAGCCGGACGCCCCCACCACGAGGGTCGGACTATGAGGGTTTACCACCGCGAACCCCAGGTTGCCCAAGACGCCGCAGATCACAAAAAAAGCGAAGAAAGCCAGAACGCCCTTCACGCTCAGCCCGAATAGTTTGGCCACTGGCGCGCCGAACGCGATCATAAAAACGCTGTTGAACAAAACGTGCGCCCAACTGCCGTGCATGAACAGCGCGGTGACAAGTCCCCCCCATTGCTGAAGGTCGAGCTGGTGAGGCGAAAATCCGTAATGAATACAATCGGCACGAGCGAACCCTTCAGTGCAGGCCTCCGCTTCTCCGGTATATGTTTGCCAAGCGTAGATACCGATCAGCGTCGCAGCGATCAGAAGCGGTGGCCAGGGCGCTTTGGACAAGGGCTCTTTCGGCGGCTCGGCGGCCGCAAGGTCGGACCACGGCCCGCGGGGGGGCGGCTCTTTAACGATCGCCTGCTCCTGATCCACACCGCCTCCTCCGCCAACCTTTAGATCGATTCGCCCCAACAAATCGGCGGCTTAAGCCTCCGACCGCCGTAGCGTTAACGCTTGAGTGACCACATCCGCTCATTGTGGCGTCGGGGTCGAGTGATTTTTCGAGTCCGTCGGCTTGCGCCGTTCATGGCGCAAACTGGCGCCACGCCGTCAAGGCTTCGCCGCTGCGGGGATGAAATGGGGAAGGACATCAGCCGGATGCGACACAGGCATCTCGCCCTAGCGACGGCCCTCGCCCTGTTGTCGGCATCCGCCGGTGGGGCTTTAGCCCAGTCCGCTTCCAGTTCCCTCTCCGGTTTTAGCAAAAGCGCCGGCGCCTTCGAGAGTCCCGTGGACGTCTCGACCCGGGACGCCAACGGCAACATGACGATCGTCAATGGGGTGATGCAATCGGCGTCAGGCTCGATCTTCTCTAATCTCGCTACCTTGGGCGCAGCCAGCGCGACCTCAGGCGCAGGGTCATCCGGCTCAGGTGCGGCGGCCGCCGGATCGGCTACCGCCATCGGCAATAATCTCAGCGTGGTGGTGAACGGCGACAACAACACCGTCATCGTCAATGCGACACAGACCAACAACGGCGCGGTTTCGGCCAGCACCGTCCTGAACGGGAAGGTCAATCTCGATGGGTCCCAGTAACCTTATGTGGCGGAACCCTATGTCCATCGGCGCCCTTCGAGCCTCGGCATCGCGCCCCGCGTTTCGCGCGGCGGCGATGCTCAGCGCCGTCTCCATTGGCCTGTCAGGCTGCATTTCTCCGGTGGCGGGGCCGAGCGGTCTCTACGCCCATCCGATCGGCGACGCGCCGGTGACCGACAACCGCACCCCCTACTCCGCCGCCCTGGTCTGCCTGGCCAACTACGCCCAGCATTACGGCGTCCACGCCCCCCGCATCGCCGTCGGCCGCATCGCCGACTATACCGGCAAGGCGGAGGACAACGGCGGGCGGGAGATCACCCAGGGCGCCTCGCTGATGGCTATCTCCGCCCTGGCCAAGGCCGGCGTGCCGATCGTCGAGCGATACGACACCTCCGTCGCCGAGATGGAGCTGAAGTACGCCAACAACAAGCTGATCTCCGACCAGCCGCAGCCGGGCCCTGCCGGCGCCGCGGGCGGTCCCTACCGCAAGATCCTGGCGGGCCAGATCCCCGGCTCGGACTTCTACATCGTCGGCGGCATCACCGAGCTGAACTACAACATCCGCTCCGTGGGGCTGGATGTCGCGGGGGGCAAGCAGACCGCCACCAAGGGCACCGGCGAAGCCACCGGGCAGATCTACGTCATGAACGTGGCTCTGGACCTGCGCCTGGTGGAGACCAAGACCGAAGAGGTGGTGGACGTCATCTCCTCGCAAAAGCAGATCTACGGCCGCCAGCTTGGCGCCGGCTACTTCCAATTCTTCGGCACCAACGTCATCAATGTCTCCGCCGGCGAAGGGGCGCTGGAGCCGGTCCAGCTCGCCGTCCGCTCGGTGATCGAAAAGGCGGTGGTGGAGATGGTGGCCAACCTCTACGGCGCGCCGGGCCCCGGCGCCTGTATCGGAGCAGACCCCTTAGGCACTTCCGGCGTCACCGGCGGCTTCACCCCCGCCTACAACAATCTGGACCGCAACAATGGCCACACCCGCGACGATCCTTCCCGTTGGGATGCTAACCGCGATCCTGCTATCCGCGGCCGCTACTAGCTTCCCCGCGTCCGGCGCTTTTGCGCAGGACTCCAACCAGACCACGATCAATCAGGTCCAGCTCGGCGACATCTTCGCCCAGCAGAGCCTGACCGTGGTCGAGGCGTACAACGGAGCGAGCGCAACCACCACCGCCGTCGCCAACAGCGCGGTCGGCGTCGGGTCGGGAGCTGCGATGAACTATCAGGCCACGCAAGAGCTGAACGCCGAGGTGAACGCCCAGGCCAACGTCTCTGTGGCGGACTCCAGCGGGCCGGGCCTCTACGTGACTACATCGGCCACCGGCAACACCGGCACTGGGGGCACGTGCTGCGCCGCAACCACCGGCTCGGTGACGCAAACCATCGACGCCTATCACGGCGTGAAGGCGGCCAGTTACGCCTACACCGGCGGATATACCGACACCGTCTCTATCGACAGCACCGCCATCGGCAATACCCAAGGATGGGAGGCGGTGAACGGCTCGGTCAACACCACCACCAGTCAGACCCACTATGGCACGACGGATGCGGAGACGAACGCTCAGATCGCCGCCGCGGGCGAGGCCAGCTACACCGCCACCGCCGTCGCCAACAACGTGACTACCGACGCTTCCAATTCCTCCACCAACCAGGCGGTGTCGCAGGATGCCGACGGCTATTCCACACAGGCTAATCTGGCGGTGACCCAAGGGTCCGGGAACGACTTGGCCGCCGCCGCCACAGCTACTGCCAACAACATCAACGTGACCAGCGACAGTAATCCGGCCGCCCTTGCGTCCGACCAGCTCTCCACCAAGCCGGTGACGGCGACATCGTTGGTCAATATTGACAGCTGGTCGGGCGCGGCCAGCTCCAGCGCTTACGGGGTCGCCAATTCGGCCATCGTCTCCAACAACGGGCCTTCCACCTCCGTGAGCGCCCAGCAGAACAACCTCGGTCTCGTCACGGCCACGGCGAGCCTCACAGGCGGCGCGGGCGGCGACGGGCTGGCGTCAGCCACGGGGGTCGGCAACGCGGTCTCCGGTTACGCCTGCTCCGCCTGCAACGGCGTCGTCAAGGGATCCGCCGCGCAGACCAATGCTGGCGGCGTGCAGACCAACGCCATCGTCACTGGCGGCAGCGTCAGCTCCGCCGTCGGCATCTCCACCGCCATCGGCAACACCGCCACCTTCGTGGTGCAAAAGTCCGGCGGGTGAGCGGCTTTCACTCTTCTCCCGTTGCGGACGAAGAGTGGAAAAAAGGTTGCGATTTAATTTCGCCCCTATGCGGCTATAGGTCAGGGAAACGCTCGCTCACCTCAAGGCCTCTATGACCCCGCTTTTCCGACTGGCGCTGATCGCCTGCGCCGGCGCCTGCCTCTCGTCCATCGCAGCGGCTGAAACCCTCGTTCCCGCAGCAGCAAGCGATCGCGTCTGGGCGCAGACTGAGAGCGACATCAAGCCCGATCCGGCCGCGCGCTTCGGCCAGCTTCCCAACGGGATGCGCTACGTCATAGTCAGGAATAATACGCCCGCGCACCAGACCTCGTTGCGTTTGCGCATAGGGTCGGGCTCCCTGGAGGAGCGGGACGATCAGCAGGGCCTCGCCCACTTCCTGGAGCACATGGCGTTCAAGGGCTCGACCCACGTGCCCAAGGACGAGATGATCAAACTCCTGGAGCGGCACGGCCTGGCTTTCGGTCCCGACACCAACGCCCAGACTCAGTTCACGCAAACTGTCTTCATGCTGGACCTGCCCGAGGGCGATCCCTCAACCCTTGATCTTGGCCTGATGCTCATGCGGGAGACCGCGTCGGAGCTAACCCTGGCGCAGGGGTCGATGGACACCGAGCGAGGCGTCGTTCTCTCCGAAGAGCGGGTCAGCGACACGCCGGATTACGAGGCCATGAAGAAGCGCCTGGAGTTCGAATTTCCCGGCCAGCTTGCGCCTCACCGCCTCCCCATCGGCCAGGTGGATACCTTGAAAACCGCGCCCGTCTCCCTGATCCGCAACTACTACGCCGCCAACTATCGCCCAGACCGCGCCACCTTGATCGTGGTGGGCGACGTCGATCCCGCCGCCATGGAGACGGCCATCCGCGCCAAATTCTCGGACTGGAAGCCGGTCGGCGCAGAAACGACCGACCCCGCCTACGGCAAGGTGGCCAAGCGGGACGGGCAAAGCCAGTTGATCGTTCAGCCGGGCGCCCACGCCTCCATTTCCCTTTCCTGGATCAAGCCGTTCGATCCCGCCCCGGACAGCGAGGCCAAGAGCCGGCACGACGAGATCGAGGAAATAGCCATCGCTGTCTTGGACCGACGTCTGGAACGGGCCGCCCAAAGCGATGCGCCGCCCTTCATCTCCGCCGGCGCAAGCCTGAACAACGAATTTCGCACCGGCCGCGTGGCCAGCCTATTCATCCTGCCGAAACCCGGCGCCTGGAAAGGCGGTCTCACCGCCGCCGTCCACCTGGAGCGCCAAGCGCTGCAGTTCGGTGTGACCCAGGCGCAGGTCGATCGGGAGATCGTCGAGCTTCGCACCCGGCTGCAAACCGCCGTCGCCGGCGCAGCCACCCGCCGCACCCCCGATATCGCGCAGGAACTGGTTCGCAGCGTCGATGAGCATGAGGTGTTCACCAGTCCCGCACAGGATCTGGAGCGGTTTAACGCGGAGGTGAAGAGCTTGACCGCCGCGGACGTCTCGCGCGCGCTGAACGCCGCCTTCAGCGGCCAAGGCCCTGTGTTGAGCATGGTGACGCCCGATCCCATCGAGGGCGGCCAGGAGACTTTGGCCGGCGTTTTCGCGGAAGCGCAAGGCGATAAGCTCACAACCGCCGCCGCACAGAGCGCCAAGACCTGGCCCTACGTCAACTTCGGCGCACCGGGGGCCGTGACGAACCGCCGGGAGGTTTCCGACCTCGGCGTCACCTTCATCACCTTCAAAAACGGCGTTCGCTTGAGCATCAAGCCCACCAATTTCCGCAAGGATGAAGTGCTGGTGAACGTGCGGTTGGGCGACGGTCGGCTCGATCTGCCCAAGGATCGCAAGACGGCCTTATGGGCGCAGCAGGCGCTGATCCTCGGCGGCCTTGGCAAGATCAGCCTGGAAGAGATGGAGGAGGTTCTGGCGTCCAAGCAGTTTGGCGCTCAGTTCGCCGTCGGCGACAACGCCTTTGTTCTTGGCGGCGAGACGCGCCCCGCCGACCTCGACACCCAGCTTCAGGTGCTGGCCGCCTATGTGTCCGATCCCGGCTTCAACCCTGCGGCGTTCGAGCGCATCCGCGGAGCTCTCTCCACCCAGCTGGATCAACTGGATTCAACGCCCCAAGGGGTGCTCGGCCGCGACCTCGGCCTGTTGCAACACTCTGGAGATCTTCGCTGGGCGACCCCCGATCAGGCGGATGTAAAGGCCGCCAAGCCGACCGATCTGACTGCCGTTCTGAAGCCCGTCCTCGCTTTCGCAGCGTTGGAAATCGACGTGGTTGGCGATGTGAAGCCGGACGAAGTGATCCGCCAGGTGGCGGCGACATTCGGCGCCCTCCCCGCCCGTCCGGCCCCGCAAGCT
>CAXTHJ010000066.1:0-16290 GCA_964243985.1 uncultured Caulobacteraceae bacterium
GGAGCGGCTGGGTCCTCTGACCCGCTTCGCTTCCCAAACATGACTTAAATAAAGAGCCCTGCCGGAGCCATCCGGCGGGGTTTTTACTTAGGAATGAGGCGGGTCGCACAATTATTTAAGCCTGCTGGGCTAAACTCCGTCCCATTCTGCGGCCTCCCACCGTGGATCGTGAAGGACGCCGCGGTTATGGCCACGCTCGACGAACCCAAACTCCCCTTTGGCCGCGAGCGGCGGATCTCCAGGCCGTCGCCGGGGATGGTCCTTCTGGCCCTATTCCTCGTCGGCGGCATCGCCTACGCCACCCTTTGCCCCATCGGCATGCGTCCCCATCTGGCCTCGGCTAACCAGGAGCGGTTCGGCGCCTATTTCATCATGGGTCTGGTGGTGGCTTTGGCCTTTCCACGCCGTTGGTTGACGGTGAGCTTGTTCGTGGCTCTGGTGGCGATCGGTCTCGAGGCCGGACAGCTCCTGATCCCAGGCCGGGACGCCCGTGTGGCCGACGCCCTGGTCAAGATGCTGGGCGGCGTCGTCGGCGCTCAAGCCGGGTTTGGCTCCTTCGCCGCGCGCCGGTTGCTCAAGCGCTTGCTGGAGGCGCGCCGCGCCGGTCCCGCGCCGGCTGTGATAGCGCCTTAAGTAAACCAGCCGCTCTAGTCGTGTGGCCGGTTTTTTCTTCACCCGGCGCCGCTCTCGTGACATAAGACGCCGCGCGCCGCCCGCAGGAACGCCTTTGGGCTTCCGGGCGGCGTTCATGTTTTCAGAAAACGCCCTGGCCGGACGCGACCGACGCGACGGCCATCCGGCGACCGCGGGTGATCAGAATGTCTATGCAGATCGTTGAAAAGTCAGGCGAAGGCCTTTCCAAGGTGTACGGCGTGACGGTGACCGCCGCCGACCTGTCGCAAAAGCTGGAAGCCAAGATCGCCGAGATCCGGCCGCAGATGAACATCAAGGGCTTTCGCCCCGGCAAGGTGCCCGCCCTGCATGTGAAGAAGATGTACGGTAAGTCCCTGATGGGCGAGATCATCGACCAGGCGGTGACCGAAGGCCGGGATCAGGCGCTAAACGACAATAACCTCCGCGCCGCCGCTTCCCCCAACGTCGAGCTGTCTTCCGATATCGAAAAGGTGCTGGCCGGCGAGAGCGATCTGGCGTTCGACCTCTCCGTCGAGGTGATGCCGGAGTTTACCCCGGTGGAGCTTGAGAGCATCACCGTGTCCCGCCCGGTGCACGAGCCCACCGAGGCCGAGATCGACGAACAGGTCGCCGAGATCGCCAATCAGAACGTCTCCTACGAGACCAAGACGGGCAAGGCGGTGAAGGCCGCCGAGGGCGACATGGTGGTGACCGATTTCGTCGGCCGCATAGACGGCGAGATTTTTGAAGGCGGCTCCATGGATGCCGCCGAGATCGTCATCGGCCAGGGCCGCTTCATCCCCGGCTTCGAGGACCAGCTGAAGGGCGCCAAGGTGGGCGCAACCATCACCATTGGCGTCACCTTCCCGGACGATTACGGCGCGGAGCACCTCCGCGGCAAGGCGGCCGAGTTCGAAACGCAGGTGAAGGAGATCAAGGCGCCCAAGGATGCAACGCTGGACGACGCGTTCGCCAAGCAGCTCGGTCTGGACGACTTCGCCGCCCTGAAAGCGGCGGTGAAGACCCAGCTTGAGCAGCAGTACGCCCAGGCCTCCCGCTTCAAGGCCAAGCGCGCGCTGCTCGACGTGCTGGACCAACAGCACGACTTCCCCCTGCCGCCGCGCATGGTGGAAAGCGAATTCAACGCGATCTGGCAGCAGGTGGAGGCGGAGAAGGAGCGGGGCGAGCTTTCCGAGGAGGACAAGGCCAAGTCGGACGAGGAGCTGCGCGCCGAATACAAAAAGATCGCCGAGCGTCGGGTGCGCCTGGGCCTCGTCCTGGCCGAGATTGGCCGCCACAGCGACATCAGCGTCACCCAGCAGGAGCTCGACAACGCCCTGGTGCAAGAGGCGCGTCGCTATGGCGCCCAGGCCCAACAGGTGTTCGAGATGTACCGCCAGCGGGAGGACCTGCAAGCCCAGCTCCGCGCCCCGATCTACGAAGAGAAGGTGGTGGACCTGATCCTTTCCAAGGCCAAGGTGACCGACGAACCGGTCTCCAAGGATAAGCTGTTCGAGGAAGACGACCTGCCGGAAGGCTACGGCGGCGCGGCGTAAGCCGCTCCCACCTTGCAACTCGCCGCGAACGCCCTGATATCCCTGCCTTACGGGGCGGCGGCCGAAGACCCGCGCCTGCAACCGATTTAAGAAGGCTCCTCAATGCACGACGTCATGGAAACGGCGATGAGTCTCGTGCCGATGGTGGTCGAACAGACCAGCCGGGGCGAGCGCGCCTACGACATCTTCTCCCGCCTTTTGAAAGAGCGGATCATCTTCCTCACGGGGCCGTTCGAGGACGGCATGTCGAGCCTGATCTGCGCTCAGCTTCTCTTTCTGGAATCCGAGAACCCCAAAAAGGAGATCGCCATCTACATCAATTCGCCCGGCGGCGTGGTGACCTCGGCGCTGGCGATCTATGACACCATGCAGTACGTGAAATGCCCGGTCTCCACCCTATGCATGGGCATGGCGGCGTCGGCGGGTTCGCTCATCCTTACCGCCGGGGAAAAGGGTCGCCGGGTGGCGCTGCCCAATGCGCGGATCATGGTGCACCAGCCCTCGGGCGGGTTCCAAGGCAAGGTCTCCGACATCGAGCGCCACGCCGAGGACATCATCAAGACCAAGCGTCGGCTGAACGAGATCTACGTCAAGCACACCGGTCAGCCCTACGAGGTGGTGGAGCGGACGCTGGACCGTGACCACTTCATGGACCCGGAGGATGCGCTGGCCTGGGGCTTGATCGACATCGTGCAGGAACAGCGCGAAGGCGATCCGCCGTCGGCGTCTTAATTTAACTCGTCATCCTCGGGACGCGCAGCGTGCCCGTGGACCCAGCTAGCGGAATGGTTGGAGCTGCTGGGCTCTGGGGTCGTCATCTCAGATGATGCCCGAGGGCAACTGATGAGGCTAAACCGGCCCGCGCCCCTTCACCGGATCGCCCACGAACAGGCGCATGAACTTCTCGTCGGCGATGTTGAGCATGTCGTCGTCGCCGTCAGTGTCGCCGTAGGCGGCGGCGAGGCGCACATCCTCGCCGAAGATTTCCCGCAGCCGCTTCACTTTTTCGGGCCCTCGGCAGTTGCGGCCCTTGATCCCGCCGGTAAGGCGATCGTCCTTATCCACGGTGAGCAGGGTGCCGATCAGCATGTCTGCGCCAAGCCCCCGGGCGAAGGGTGCGATGATGGGTTCTGGGGAGGCGGTGACGATCACCATGCGCGCGCCGTCGTTGCGATGCCGGCGCCAGACCTTCATGGCGTCCGGGCGTAGCATGATGGGGGCGGCGGTCGTGGCGAACTCCCGCGCTTCGTCCTCCAGGACTTCCATGGGCAGCCCGCGCAGGAAGACGCGCAAAGCGGCGGACTTCAGCCGGTCCACCTTGCGATTGATGAGGAAGGCGGAGGCGGCGGGGGCCAGCTTGGCCATGCCCGCGTGATAGCCGACGTTGCCTTCTCGCCAGCGCAAAAACGCCAGGAACGTGTCCGACACGGTCAAGGTGCCGTCGAAATCGAATGCGACGATAGGTCCAGACCGTGTCAAACGTGCACTCTTACTCCTATGGTGTTCTATTATGGGCATTCCCATATCCGCAACTCCCGTCCATCTTGGCCCTGTAGCAAGAGCGGCGCCGGAGACGGGGCTTGATCGGGTCCTTATGACTGTGGTCGAATAGAAGATTGAAGCCCGTCAGGGTTTCCGTAAGCCTCGCGGCATAGAGTTTGCGCGTGGCGGTTGGTTTGTCCCGCCTTGCCGGCGGGTGTTGAACCGGCGAATGGGCGCTTCGTTCCAAGGAGCGGCGCGCCAAGAGTGAGAACGAGCGATGACCAAAGCCGCCAGCGGCGACACCAAGAGCACCCTCTACTGTTCTTTCTGCGGGAAGAGCCAGCATGAAGTGCGCAAGCTTATCGCCGGACCCACCGTGTTCATCTGCGATGAGTGCGTCGAACTGTGCATGGACATCATCCGCGAAGAGCACAAGATCGCCTTCGTCAAGTCCAAGGACGGGGTGCCGACGCCTAAAGAGATACGCGATGTTCTTGACGATTACGTGATCGGTCAGATTCACGCCAAGAAGGTGCTCTCCGTCGCGGTGCATAACCACTACAAGCGCCTGAACCACGCGGCCAAGAACAACGACGTGGAACTGGCCAAGTCCAATATCCTGCTGATCGGGCCCACGGGCTCGGGCAAGACACTCCTGGCGCAGACCCTCGCGCGAATCATCGACGTGCCCTTCACCATGGCCGACGCCACCACCCTGACCGAAGCCGGTTACGTGGGCGAAGATGTGGAGAACATCGTCCTGAAACTGCTGCAGGCCGCCGACTACAATGTGGAGCGGGCGCAGCGCGGCATCGTCTACATCGACGAGATCGACAAGATTTCCAGGAAGAGCGACAATCCGTCCATTACCCGCGACGTCTCCGGCGAAGGCGTGCAGCAGGCGCTTTTGAAGATCATGGAAGGCACCGTCGCCTCCGTACCGCCGCAGGGCGGGCGCAAGCACCCGCAGCAGGAATTCCTGCAGGTGGACACCACCAACATCCTCTTCATCTGCGGCGGCGCGTTTTCAGGCCTGGAGAAGATCATCTCCGCACGCGGCGCGGGGGCCGGCATCGGCTTCGGAGCCAAGGTGGTGGACCCGGACGAGCGGCGAACGGGCGAGATCCTGCGCGGCGTGGAGCCCGACGACCTCCTCCGCTTTGGTCTGATCCCCGAATTCATCGGTCGCCTGCCCGTCCTGGCGACGCTGGAGGACCTGGATGAGACCGCCCTGGTGCAGATCCTCACCGAGCCGAAGAACGCCTTCGTCAAACAATACCAGCGCCTATTCGACATGGAGAACGTGGGCCTGACCTTCACCGACGACGCCCTGAAGGCGGTGGCGAGGAAGGCGATCTTGCGCAAGACCGGCGCGCGAGGCCTGCGCTCGATCCTGGAAAGCATACTTCTCGAGACCATGTTCGAGATGCCGAGCTACCAGGGCGTCGAGGAAGTGGTGGTCAACGCCGAGGTGGTCGAAGGCCGCGCCCAGCCGCTGATGATCTACACTGAGAAGAAGCAGGGCGGGGCGGCTTAAAGGCCGGCTCGTCCTTCTTGAAGGAGCCGCCTTTGCTCCACTCGTCCTGCCACTGCGGCGCGGTTCATCTAGAGATCGACGCAGAGCTCACTGACGTCACGAACTGTAATTGCTCGATCTGTCGGCGGTACGGCATGCTTTGCGCCTACTTCTCACCGACAAAGGTGCGGCTAACGGCGCCCGACGGGGCTACGGACATCTACAAGTGGAATGACGAAATGGTCGAGTTCCACCGCTGTAAGGTCTGCGGCTGCGTTACGCACTGGTCTCCCGTCGACAAGACCCACGACCGCATGGGCGTAAACGCGCGGATGCTCGAGCCGGGGGTGCTGGCCAAGGCGCGGGTTCGCCGCTTCGATGGCGCAGACACGTGGCGATTCCTGGACGAATAGGTCCGGCCAACCCGGCGAAAAATGCTGCACACTGACGCGGACCGAAGGGCGGAGACCCACCTTAGCCGCTTCCCTGCGCCTAAGCGCCGCTCCTTTTCCGCTTACGCTTGAATGCGGCGCACAAAAGGCCACATTAAATTTTAACGACAAGGGTCTGAGTCTTCGCCGTAACGGGTCGCCTCGGGTCTTGCAGCTTCGCCGGCCATGATGGGGGCGAACCGGCTGCGGAATGGTCCGGCGCGGTCGAGTGCGGACTGAGGAGAATAGAATGTCGGATATTAGAACCCTTCCGGTGCTGCCGCTGCGGGACATCGTGGTGTTTCCGCACATGGTGGTGCCGCTGTTCGTCGGCCGCGAGAAGTCCGTGCGCGCCCTCGAAGAAGTGATGCAGGGCGACAAGCAAATCTTGCTGGCCACCCAGAAGAATTCTTCGGACGATGACCCTTCGCCCTCGGCCATCTACGACGTCGGCGTCATCGCCACCGTACTGCAGCTGCTGAAACTGCCAGACGGTACGGTGAAGGTGCTAGTGGAAGGCAAGACCCGCGCGGCCTTGCTGAAATTCACCGGCCAGACCGAATATTTTGAAGCGGAAGCCGCCGATCTTGAAGAGGATGGCGAGGACGCCGCCGAGGCCGAGGCGCTGAGCCGGGCCGTGGCCGAACAGTTCGAGAACTACGTCAAGCTCAACAAGAAGGTGCCGCCCGAAGCCCTGTCCTCGATCCCGCAGATCACCGAGCCCGGCAAATTGGCCGACAGCATCGCCGCGCACCTGGCCATCAAGATCGCCGAGAAGCAGCAACTGCTGGAAATCTTCGACGTCGCCAAGCGTTTGGAGAAGGTCTACGCCCTGATGGAAGGCGAGATCAGCGTCCTGCAGGTCGAGAAGAAGATCCGTTCGCGCGTGAAGCGCCAAATGGAGAAGACCCAGCGCGAGTATTACCTCAACGAGCAGATGAAGGCGATCCAGCGCGAGCTCGGCGATCCCGACGATCAGCGCGACGAACTGCTGGAGCTGGAAAAGCGCATCCGCAAGACCAAGTTCTCCAAGGAGGCCCGCACCAAGGCCGACGCGGAAATGAAGAAGCTCCGTAACATGAGCCCGATGTCGGCGGAATCGACGGTGGTGAGAAACTACCTCGACTGGCTGCTGTCGCTCCCCTGGGGCAAGGCCAAGAACAAGCCGATCGACCTGGGCCTCGCCGAAGACATTCTCGACACCGACCACTTCGGTCTCGACAAGGTCAAGGAACGCATCTTGGAATACCTGGCCGTGCAGTCGCGGGTGGGCAACCTGAAGGGCCCGATCCTCTGCCTGGTCGGACCACCCGGCGTCGGCAAGACTTCGCTGGGCAAGTCCATCGCCAAGGCCACGGGGCGCGAATTCGTGCGCCTGTCCCTCGGCGGCGTGCGGGACGAGGCGGAGATCCGCGGTCACAGGCGCACCTACATCGGCTCGATGCCCGGCAAGGTGATCCAGTCCATGAAGAAGGCCAAGGCCACCAACCCCTTCTTCCTCTTGGACGAGATCGACAAGCTCGGCGCCGATTGGCGCGGAGACCCATCGTCGGCCCTGCTCGAAGTGCTGGACCCAGAACAGAACAACACCTTCGCCGACCACTATCTGGAGGTGGACTATGACCTATCGCAGGTGATGTTCGTCACCACCGCCAACAGCCTGAACATGCCGCAGCCCCTAATGGACCGGATGGAGATCATCCGCATCCCCGGCTACACCGAGGACGAAAAGGTGGAGATCGCCCGGCGCCACGTGCTGCCAAAGTTGATGGAGAACCACGGCCTGAAGGCGGAAGAGTTCATCGTTCCCGATGACAGCATCCGGGGCCTGATCCGCTACTACACGCGGGAAGCCGGGGTGCGGTCGCTGGAACGCGAACTTGGCAATCTGGCGCGCAAAACCGTGCGCGACCTGATGCGGGAGAAGGTCGCCACCATCACCGTGGATAGCGAGCGCTTGGCCAAATACGCGGGCGTGCAGAAGTACCGTTACGGCGAGACCGACGAAGTGGACCAGAAGGGCATCGTCACCGGCCTGGCCTGGACCGAGTTCGGCGGCGACATCCTCACCATCGAAGCGGTGAAGATGCCGGGCAAGGGTCGGATGACCGTCACCGGCAACCTGAAGGACGTGATGAAGGAGTCGATCTCGGCGGCCAACTCGTATGTGCGCTCACGCGCTCCTGCGTTCGGCATCCATCCCTCGGTGTTCGAGAAGACCGATGTCCACGTCCACGTGCCGGACGGCGCCACGCCCAAGGACGGGCCGAGCGCCGGCGCGGCCATGGTCACGGCCATTGTCTCGGTGCTGACCGGCGTGCCGATCAGGAAGGACCTGGCCATGACCGGCGAGATCACCCTGCGCGGCCGGGTCACCGCCATCGGCGGCCTGAAGGAAAAGCTCCTGGCCGCGCTCCGCTCGGGCGTGAAGACGGTGCTGATCCCCAAGGAGAACGAGAAGGACCTGGCCGACGTGCCGGAGAACGTGAAATCGGGTCTCACCATCATCCCGATCTCCACCGCCGACGAAGTCCTGGCCCACGCCCTCATCGGGCCGCTCACTCCCATCGAGTGGAGCGAGGACGACGAGGTGAAACCCGTCCTGCCGAGCGTTGATGGCGAGATCGACACGGTGATGACTCACTGAGCTGAACCCCTCGGGAAAAAGCTGGGCGGCGCGTGCAATCGCGCCGCCTTTGCTTTTGACGGCGATGATTTTCGGAGTCCTAATGTCGGCAGGCTGACCGTCGGCGGTCAAATCGTCGCGGCGCCCAACCGGTTGGGAGAACTCCATGACCAAGGCTGAACTGGTCTCCGCCATTGCGGAAAAATCTGGACTCAACAAAACTCAAGCCAAGGACGCCTTGGAGGCGTTCATCGACTGCGTAACCACCTCGGTAAAGGCCGGAACGGAGGTCCGCATCGTCGGTTTCGGCAGCTTCACGCCGGTGGACAGGAAGCCCGGCGTGGCGCGCAATCCCCGCACCGGTGAACAGGTGAAGCGTCTGGCGTCCAAAACCGTGCGGTTTCGCGTAGGCGAAGGGCTGAAGGGCGCCTTGAACTAAGTTCGTGCCCGTTTGCGGAGGGCCTCGCCTAAGCGACGCAACTCATGTTATCCCGCGCGCCATCGTTTCGGGCGGCTAGCTCAGTTGGTTAGAGCATCTGGTTTACATCCAGAGGGTCGGGGGTTCGAGTCCCTCGCCGCCCACCACCGGCTTATCAACGCAAGGCGTCGAGATCCCGAAAACGAGTTCGAAGTTCGTCGGGGTTGGATTTCAGCGGAGGCCTTAGCCGTTCGATCTAGTTTGGAAAATGGCGCGAGAGACGGGACTTGAACCCGCGACCCCCGGCGTGACAGGCCGGTACTCTAACCAACTGAGCTACTCCCGCGCATTTCCGCCGCCGAAACGGGGAGGGGGCTGAATAGGCGGGTCCGTCCTAATCGTCAAGCATGGGCTGACGGCGCAGGCGCCGCACCGGATACGTTTTATTCGCTCACCTTGTTTGAAGCGGCGCGGGGCATGGTCTACAACAGGATTTCGTAATCCTCGAACTTCCCCTAGAGGCGCGATGACCGCATTCCTGCTGCAATATCTGCCGATCGTGATCTTCCTTGGCATCGCCGCGGTGCTGAGCGTGGTGTTCATCCTGGCCGCCGCGCTGATGGCGCCGAGCCGGCCGGACCCGGAGAAGGTCTCCGCCTACGAATGCGGCTTCAACGCCTTCGAGGACGCGCGGATGAAGTTCGACGTGCGGTTCTATCTGGTATCGATCCTGTTCATCATCTTCGACCTGGAGGTGGCGTTCCTGTTCCCCTGGGCGGTCACGCTGATGAAGCTGCCCCATCCCGCCCAAGTGTTCGCCTTCTGGTCGATGATGGGGTTCCTGGGCATCCTCACCGTTGGCTTCATCTACGAATGGAAGAAGGGCGCCCTGGAATGGGAGTGATCACCACGACCACCGGCGCTGAGGGCATCATGAGCCCCGCGACCGGCGTCAGCCTGGTTCCGGCCGGCGCCGCGGCGCGCTCCGGAGTCGAGGGTTATAACCCCGCCATCGACCCTTATTTCGACAAGCTCTCCGGCGTCCTGGCCGACAAGGGCTATGTGACGGCCGCGCTGGACGACGTGATCACCTGGGCGCGCACCGGTTCGCTTATGTGGATGACCTTCGGCCTCGCCTGCTGCGCGGTGGAGATGATGCAGGCCTCCATGCCCCGCTACGACATGGAGCGGTTCGGCGCCGCCCCCAGAGCCTCTCCCCGCCAGAGCGATCTGATGATCGTCGCCGGCACATTGACCAACAAGATGGCTCCGGCGCTGCGCAAGGTCTACGATCAGATGCCCGAGCCTCGTTATGTGATCAGCATGGGCTCCTGCGCCAATGGCGGCGGCTATTATCACTATAGCTACAGCGTGGTGCGCGGCTGCGACCGGATCGTGCCGGTGGACGTCTATGTGCCCGGCTGCCCCCCGACGGCGGAAGCGCTGATCTACGGTCTGCTGCAACTGCAGAAGAAAATCCGCCGCACCGGGACCATCGACCGATGAGCGTCGCCACCGCGGAAGACCTGCAGGCCCTCGGCCGCTCCGTCGTCGCCAACAGCATTGGCGCGGTGAGCGCCGCCCATGTCGCTTACGGTGAGCTGACTTTGCTGGTCGACGCTCACCGCATCGTCGACGTCTTGATCCTGATGCGCGACCACCCGGACTATCGCTTCAACCAGATGATCGACATCTGCGGTGTCGACTATCCCGACCGGGCCAAGCGGTTCGACGTGGTCTACCACCTACTCTCCACCTCCAAGAACCGCCGGGTGCGCCTGAAGGTGCAGACCGACGAGGACACGCCAGTCCCGTCTGTCGTGCCGGTCTATCCCGCCGCCGACTGGTTCGAGCGGGAGGCGTTCGACATGTACGGCGTCTTCTTCGACGGGCATCCTGACCTTCGCCGCATCCTCACCGACTACGGCTTCCACGGCTATCCGCTCCGCAAAGACTTCCCCATGACGGGCTATGTGGAGGTGCGCTGGGATGAGGCCTTGAAGCGGGTGATCTATGAGCCGGTCAAGCTCCCCGCCGAGTACCGCAGCTTCGACTTCCTCTCCCCCTGGGAAGGTGCGCGCTATGCGCTGCCGGGGCAGGGCACCACATACATTCTGCCCGGCGACGAGAAAGCCGATGAGAAGGCGGATAAGCCTGGAGGGGCTTGACCATGTATACCACCCAAGCGCTGCGCTCCGCCGCCGCCTTCTTCCTGGTGACCTTCTCGACCGCCTTCCTGATGACCATCGGCATCAGGCTGACGGGCTGGTTCAGCCACGCGCCGGTGATCACGCCGGAAGCGGGGGAGGGGCTCGGCATCGCCATCATGATTGGCGTCGTCACCCTGGCCGTGGGCGCGGCGCTTAGGCGGCTGGAGCCGGTGGAGATTCGGAGCGCGCTTCTGGGCGCCGCCAGCGTGCTTTTGGCCATTCCCCTGTCCCTGGCGGCGCTGACCCATACCTGGGAAGCGTCGACCTTTGTCATCTCCGGCTTTGGTTTGCTGGCCCTGGCCGCCGGCCTGCTCGTGGCGCGCGGCATCAGCGAGGAGCACGACGAGGAAGAGGGTGTGGCGCCCGTCGTCAAAGCCCGCCGCGTGATTGAAGAGCCTGCGCCCGTGGTCGAGGAACGCATCATCACCAGATCCACGCCCCACGTTCTTGAGGAGAGTCACTGATGGGCGAACCCTCCAAGCTCGCCGTCAAAGCCGACTTGCCGGTTGAGACCAACATCATCGAAGGCGCGGCCACCGAGACCAAGATCCGCAAGTTTAACCTGAACTTCGGCCCGCAACACCCGGCGGCGCACGGGGTCTTGCGGCTGGTGCTGGAACTCGATGGCGAGATCGTGGACCGGGTGGATCCGCACATCGGCCTCCTGCACCGGGGCACCGAGAAGCTGATGGAGGCGCGCACATACCTCCAGAACATCCCCTATTTCGACCGCCTCGACTACGTGGCGCCCATGAACCAGGAGCACGCCTTCTGCCTGGCCATCGAGAAGCTGGTGGGGGTGGACGTGCCGCTGCGGGGGCAGATCATCCGCGTGCTCTTCTGCGAGGTCGGCCGCATCCTCTCCCACCTCCTGAACGTGACAACTCAGGCCATGGACGTGGGCGCGTTGACCCCGCCGCTCTGGGGCTTTGAGGAGCGCGAGAAGCTGATGGTGTTCTACGAGCGGGCGTCCGGCGCGCGCCTGCACGCCAACTACTTCCGCCCTGGCGGCGTGCACCAGGACCTGCCGCCCGAGCTGATCGAAGACATGATCGACTGGGTGAAGGCCTTCCCCAAGCTTCTCAACGACATCGAGCGGCTGGTCACCGGCAACCGCATCTTCAAGCAGCGCAACGTCGATATCGGCGTGGTGACCAAGGAAGAGGCATACGCTTGGGGCTTCTCCGGTGTGATGATCCGGGGCTCCGGCGTTGCGTGGGATCTGCGCAAAAGCCAGCCCTACGAGATCTACGACGAGCTGGAGTTCGAGGTGCCGGTGGGCTTGAACGGCGACTGCTACGACCGTTATCTCTGCCGCGTGGAGGAGATGAAGCAGTCCACAAGGATCATGCAGCAATGCCTTGATCGACTTGTGAAAACCCCCGGCCCGGTGCTGACCGAGGACGGCAAGGTGGCGCCGCCCCGCCGGGGCGAGATGAAGCGCTCGATGGAGGCCCTGATCCATCACTTCAAGCTCTACACCGAAGGCTTCCATGTGCCGGCCGGCGAAGTCTACGCCCATGTGGAGGCGCCCAAGGGCGAGTTCGGCGTCTACCTCGTGGCCGACGGCACCAATAAGCCCTACCGTTGCAAGATCCGGGCGCCGGGCTTTCCCCACCTGCAGGCCATGGACTGGATGACCCGCGGCCACATGATCGCCGACGTGGCGGCCACCCTCGGCTCTCTCGACATCGTGTTCGGGGAAGTGGATCGTTGACCCTCGCGCCCGTCATCGGCGCTTGGGACATGACCGAGGCGCAACTGACGTGGTGCGGCGTGCTCCTCACCCTGGGCCTCGTCTTCACCTTCGCCACATCGCCTCGCCGGCGACGGGCGGTGGGCGGTGCGCGGTTCATGGCCGGGCGGTTTCTGATTCTCGGCGCCGCCTTATTTGGCGTGGTCGTGGTGCGCGGCGCCATCGCCCTTGGCCATGTGGAGCAGGGCGAGAACCGCATCCTGGCGCAGCTGACCGGCGTCTTCTGGGGCGGGGTGTTCGCGCTCGCCAGCCGCATCGCTCTCGCGTTGTTTCCGCCCACCGCCTGGCTCCTGAAGGAGCATCGCCGCGCTCATCGGGAGGCGTCCTTCCTGCGCGCCGCGTTCAGGCCGCGCGGAGCCTAAGCTTGATGGCTGCGCTCAGCCCGCCGGCGTGGCTCACGGCCTCCAATACCATCACCGTCCTGGCCTTGCTGGCCGCCGTTACCGAAGCGTGGGTCGCCGCCGTGCAGGTGGACAGCTATAAGAAGTCGGCCCTGTTCACCGAGGAGATCCGGGTCTGTTCCACCCTGGTGGAAGGCGGTAACGAGTTCAGCTTCGCCGCCGCCGCCCTGAACGCCGCCGACGCCGACCGCAGCGCCGACGCCAAGGCCAAGCTGATCACCGCCCGCGAGCGCCTTTCCGCTAACACGCGGCGCATCGAAACCGCCCTTGACGCCTTGGATTTGCTCGACGGCGGCCAAACGGCACGGCAGGCCACAGAATTAACCCGGCAGGCCGATCAACACCTTCTCACCCTCGATCAACAAGGTTACACGGAGGCGCAGGTCCGGGCCTGGATCGACGGTTTTAACGCCCAAACGGGCCGGGCCGTCGCTTCGTGCCGCAAAGACCTGCTTCGCTAACGATTTGCTTCGCTAAAGAGCCCCACGCCGAATGTCAGTCCGCCGCCTATCGCAACAGCAGCCCGACAGCTTCGCCTTCTCCAAGGATACGCTGGCGCTGGCCGACTGGTGGATCGCCAAATATCCTGAGGGCCGCCAGCAATCGGCGGTGATCCCGCTGCTCTGGCTGGCGCAGAAGCAGGAGGGCTGGGTGTCTGAACCCGCCATCCGCGCCATTGGCGAGCTTCTGAAGATGCCGACCATCCGCGTCTATGAGGTGGCCACCTTCTACACCATGTTCCAGCTGGAGCCGGTGGGCAAAGCCGCCCTGATCCAGGTCTGCGGCACCACCCCCTGCATGCTGCGCGGCGCGGGCGAGATCATGGACGCCTGCAAGGCCAAGATCGGGCTGAAGGACCACCTGTCCCCCGACGGTCTCTTCACCTGGCAGGAGGTGGAGTGCCTCGGCGCCTGCGTGAACGCCCCCATGGCCCAGATCAACGACTACTTCTATGAAGACCTGACCGCCGAGACCATGAGCCAGATCATCGACGATTTCCGCGCCGGCAAGAAGCCCGAGCGCGGCTCCTACGTGGGCCGCCACACCTCCGAGCCCATCGGGGGCGCCGAGACCCTGACTGATCCTAAACTCTACGACGGATCGGCGGCCGAGACGATCATCGCGCTGCCCAACCCGCCGGCGAAGGAGCCCGCCGCCTGATGCCCGGGATTCTGGAAGACAAGGACCGCATCTTCACCAACCTCTACGGCTTCCACGATTGGGGGCTTGAGGGCGCGAAGCAGCGCGGCGCGTGGAACGCGACGTCGGACATGATCGCCTTCGGGCGCGACTGGGTGACGGCGCAGATCAAGAACTCCGGCCTGCGCGGTCGGGGCGGCGCCGGTTTCGCCACCGGGCTGAAGTGGACCTTCATGCCCAAGGTCGTGCATCCCGACCGTCCCCACTACCTGATCGTCAATGCGGACGAGAGCGAGCCCGGCACCTGTAAGGATCGGGAGATCATGCGCCACGATCCGCACCTCCTGGTCGAGGGTTGCCTTCTGGCGTCCTTCGCCATGCAGGCGCACGTCTGCTACGTCTATATCCGCGGCGAATATGTGCTGGAGCGCGAACGGCTGGAGGCGGCGGTCAAGCAGGCTTACGAGGCCAAGCTGATCGGCAAGGACAACAAGAACGGCTGGGATTTCGATCTCTACGTCCACCACGGCGCCGGCGCCTATATTTGCGGTGAAGAGACGGCGCTCCTAGAGAGCCTCGAAGGCAAAAAAGGCCAGCCGCGCCTGAAGCCGCCGTTCCCGGCCGGCGCGGGGGTCTATGGCTGCCCCTCCACCGTCAACAATGTGGAATCCATCGCGGTGGTCGGCACCATCATCCGGCGCGGAGCGGACTGGTTCGCCGGTTTCGGGCGGCCCAACAACACCGGCACCAAGCTGATGTGCATCTCGGGCCACGTGAACAATCCGTGCAATGTGGAAGAGGTGATGTCGATCCCGCTGAAGCAGCTGATCGAGGATCACTGCGGCGGGATCAGAGGCGGCTGGGGGAACCTGAAGGCCATCATCCCCGGCGGCTCCTCCGTGCCGCTGATCCCGGCCGAACAGTGCGAAACCGCCCTGATGGATTTCGATTCGCTGAAAGAGCTGAAGTCCGGCCTCGGCACCGCCGCCGTGATCGTGATGGACAAGTCCACCGACCTGATCAAGGCGATCTCGCGCCTCAGCTACTTCTACAAGCACGAGAGCTGCGGCCAGTGCACCCCCTGCCGCGAGGGCACCGGCTGGATGTGGCGGGTGATGGAGCGCATGGCCAACGGCCAGGCCGAGATGCGAGAGATCGACATGCTGCTGGAGGTCACCACCCAGGTGGAGGGCCACACCATCTGCGCGCTCGGCGACGCCGCCGCCTGGCCGATCCAGGGCCTGATCCGCCACTTCCGGCACGAGATCGAGGATCGGATTTCGAGCTATCGCACCGGCAAACCCCACGTGCAGGGCGCCGCCCTGATCGCGGCGGAGTAGAAACTGTGTTCGGTGTTTTGGAAAAGAAAGAGTTTCGAGCTGGAGATAATCCAGAGATCGATCGCGCTATTTTTCTCCTCTACACTTCAGCTATTCAGAATCAGCCGGAAATTGTGGCTGACGAATCTGGATTGCCCGCGCCACGCGAGCATATAGAGAAGGTAATGCTTTGGAGCATATTGAACTGCCAAGATAAAGCAGGCCGAGATATGCTCAAGGAAGGTTTTCTGATGCTTGGCGATTTCATTCGGCTGAGCGAAGAGGATCGTCGTTCAATAGCTATATTTAAGAACGCTGGTTTAGCTATCAAAGATGCTGAACCTGAAGTTCAAAAGCAGATATTGGTTATGACTTCAGAACAAGTGGCTCACTACGGCAAACTGGCCAAGCGTGTCGAAAACGCGAGAGCTACTCTTCAAACTAAGTTGAGCGCGTTTGAAAGGCACTTCAATGCCTAAAGCTAAGGTCAACGGCGTCGAGGTTGAGTTCGAGCCCGGCATGTCGGTGCTGCAAGTGGCGGAGCTGGCTGGGGAGGAGATCCCGCGTTTCTGCTATCACGAGCGGCTGTCGGTCGCCGGCAACTGCCGCATGTGCCTCGTCGAAGTGAAGCCGGGGCCGCCCAAGCCCCAGGCCTCCTGCGCGCTTCCCGCCGCCGAGAACCAGGAGATCTTCACCAACTCGCCGATGGTGAAGAAAGCCCGCGAAGGGGTGATGGAGTTCCTGCTCATCAACCACCCGCTGGATTGCCCGATCTGCGACCAGGGCGGCGAGTGCGACCTGC
>CAXTHJ010000067.1:0-3290 GCA_964243985.1 uncultured Caulobacteraceae bacterium
CGGACGGCGTGCGCGAGCCTCTGAACCGCCGCGCGACCATCACCATCAACTTCGCCGGACAAGCTGGAATGGGCGCCCCCACGGCGGCCGCACCGGTGCCGAACCAGTAGGTTCGGAAGTCCCTAACAGCGTGATGATCAAGGGCTCGGCTTCGGCCGGGCCCTTTTTCTTTGCCGCCAAACTGAACCGCCCTTTGCGCCAGGGGTTTTCTCCACAACACAACGGAGAATCTCCATGACGGGTCAAAGATTAGACGGCCGGAAGGTCGCGGTGCTCGCCACGGACGGCTTTGAGCAGTCGGAGCTTGAAAAGCCCGTGGAGGCTTTGAAGGCCGCCGGCGCCCAGGTGGAAATCATCTCTTTGAAGGCTGGAGAGATCCAAGGCATGGAGCACGATCAAAAGGGGCGCATGACGTCTGTGGATCGGGAGCTTTCCAGCGTCGACGCCACCGACTACGACGCTTTGGTGTTGCCGGGCGGCGTCGCCAATCCGGACAAGCTGCGCACCGTCGATCAGGCGGTGGCGTTCGTCCGCAGCTTCGCCGAGGCGAATAAGCCCATCGCCGCCATCTGCCATGGCCCATGGACCCTCATCAACGCCGAGGCGGTGGAGGGGCGCAGGATGACGTCCTGGCCCTCCTTGGAAGCCGACCTTCGGAATGCGGGCGCCCTCTGGGTGGATCAGGAGGTGGTGGTCGACAACGGCCTCGTCACCTCCCGAAAGCCCGACGATCTTCCCGCCTTTTGCGCCCGCATGATCGAGGAATTCGCCGAGGGCGTTCATGACGATGGATCCTTCCCCTCACCGAGCGCCGCGCCTATCGCCTAGCGTCTGCGCGGAATCGCCTCACCCTCGCTCGGGTTACGGAGCGAGGACTTGCGCGTGACGATTCTGGTGGCTGGGGCGATGATCGTTCGGGATGGGCGGGTGCTGCTGGGTCGCCGCGCGCCGCATCGGCGCATCTGCCCCGATACCTGGGATCTGATCGGCGGACATCTGGAGGCGGGTGAAACGCCAGAACAGGCGCTGGCGCGCGAACTCGCCGAAGAGATCGGGATCATCCCCACCCTCTTTCGCCGCATCGCCCTGATCGATTTCACCGAGGAGGCGGGAGAGCCGGTGCATTTTCAGGTGTTCCGGGTGGACGCTTTCGAGGGAGCGCCGCATCTGGCCAACGACGAGCACACAGCGCTTCAGTGGTTCACCCTCGCCGAGGCCGCCGCCCTTTCCGATCTCGCCAGCGCGCGTTACAGGCCGATCCTGATGGCACAGGAAACCGCACCATGAGCGACGCCCAAAAGCCCACGATCCTGCTGGCGCCGGGGCTTGGCGCACTGCGCGGCGTGCTGAGCTCCGCCTACGCCGTGCTGGATGTGCCGGTTTCCGATCTGGCCGCCTTCGCCGGCGGCGAGGCGCAGAAGGCGCGGGCCTTCGTCGCCCTCGGCAGCAATCCCGTGCCACCGGAGATCGCCGCCCTGCCGCACCTCGGCCTCGTCGCGGTGCTGGGGACAGGGTTCGAGGAGATCGACGTCAAGGGGCTTCGAGGGCGAGGCGTGGGGGTCACCCACTCGCCCCATGCCAACTATGAGGATGTGGCCGATCATGCCGTTGGGCTGATGATCGCCGAGGCGCGCAAGCTGGCGGCGGGCGACCGACTGGTGCGGGCGGGCCGCTGGGTTCCCGGCAAGCATTCGCCGGCCACCCGCTCCCTCAAGACCTTGAAGGTTGGGATCACCGGCCTTGGGGCCATCGGCCTTGCGGTGGCGGAGCGACTGAAGCCGTTTGGCTGCCAGATTGCCTGGTGGGGACCGCGCCCCAAGCCCGACGCCGCCTTCCCAAGGGTCGAGACGGTGCTGCAACTGGCGGAGGAGAGCGATGTGCTGATCGTCTGCCACCGCGCCGACGACAGCAACAGAGGGCTGATCTCCAAAGAGGTGATCCACGCGCTCGGCCCCCGCGGCATCCTGGTGAACGTCGCCAGGGGTTCGGCGGTGGATGAGAACGCGCTGATCGAGGCGTTGAACTCCGGCGCCCTAGGCGGCGCGGCGCTCGATGTGTTCGAGCAGGAGCCGACGCCGGCGGAGCGCTGGCGGGACGTGCCCAATGTGGTTCTGACGCCTCACACAGCGGGGGGCGGCGAGGCGAGCCTGATCGCCATGGCCGGCATGGTGGCGGAAAATCTCCGGTTATTTTTCGCGGGCGAGCCTTTGGCCAACCCGGTTCCTGTGCCAGACTGACCGTCATAAGCGAGAGAGGCGGCGATGGCGAAGGTCCTGGGCCTAGGCGGTATTTTCATGAAGGCCGAGGATCCGGCCAAGCTGGCGCAATGGTACAAGGATGTCCTCGGCGTCGATACACAGAGCTGGGGCGGCGCCGTCTTTTGACCGCCTGACGGGGGCCAGCAGGTCTGGACCGCCTTTCCGGTGGACAGCGACCACTTCGCCCCGTCCACTCAGAGCTTCATGATCAACCTGGTGGTGGACGATCTGGACGGCGTCCTCGCCAAGGCCGCGGCGGCGGGGGTGACGCCGCTCAAGATCGACGACCAGGATGAGTATGGCCGCTTCGCCTGGATCATGGACCCGGCGGGGATCAAGCTCGAGCTTTGGGAGGCGAAAGCCTAGAGCCTTGAGCCTCAGCGCCCGCGGCTGTTGCTGGCGGCTTGAGCGCGGAGCTGCTTGATCAGGACGCCGATGTCGCCGTTGTGGTTGTCGAGGGTGGAGACGAAGTCCTGCTGCTCGGTGATGGCCAGCCACACCCCAGCCACCTGCACGTCCACCGCCTTGTAGCGGCCGTCGGAACCGCGCAGCACCCGCCAGTTCACCTGCGAGGGCGCTGACGAGCCGCCGCCGACCTCGCTGGACACCACCACGTCCCCCGGCTGACGCACGGTGGAGCCGGTCACGCGCAGGGTCTGGCCTCTATATTGGCCAAGGCGGGATTCGTAGACGTTGTCGGCGTAGTCCCGAAACACCTCGGAGAAGGCGGCGTATTGATCCGGCGTGACGATGCGGCGATAGCGCCCGAGCACGAAGCCCGTAATGCGCGGCACGTCCGCCACCTGGTCCACCATGCCTCGGAAGACCTGCTTCTTCGCGTCGAGACTCATGCTGTGATCGTTCAGCACCTGAAGCACGCGGGTGGCTTCGGTCTGGATAAAGCCCTCGGCCTCCGCATCGCCGTGCGCGCGGGATTGGGCCAGGGCGGCGGTCGGCGCCAGCATCAAGCCTGCGGCGGGGGCGGCCAGGATCAGGGCGCTGGCGGCGGCGAGGAGGGCGGGAAGGCGGATC
>CAXTHJ010000067.1:3300-15342 GCA_964243985.1 uncultured Caulobacteraceae bacterium
ATCATGATCAGGTCCTTAGCAGCTTATCTTCGACTTAACGGGGCTTACTGGGGCTTGGAGGGCGTGGCGGATACCGGTTCGGGGGCGAAGTCCGGCAGGGATTTCACGTCCACCTTTCCGCCGTTATCCAAAAAGTTCGCGTTCTGCCTATAGGCGGAGCGCAGGGTGGCGTAGGGATCGGTGGAGTTCTTCTGGATGTATTGCAAGGTGGGATCGGCCGCCACACGGGCGTCCACGCCACCGAGCACGGCCCGCGAGCCGGTGAAATAGATGCGGCCGCCGTAGTTGATCCAGGTGAAGGGGTCCAGGACGATATCCACCAGCTTGCCGGTGGCGTCCCGCGCACTGGACGGGCCGGCGACGAGCAAAAACACATAGGGGCCTGTTCCGACCCCATAGCGGCCGAGAGTCTGGCCAAAGTCCGTGGCATGTTCCGGCAGGCCCGCGCCGCTGGCCACATCGAACAGCCCGCCGACGCCGACGGTGGAGTTGAGCACGAAGCGGCCGAAGGTGGACGCCGCCCGCTGTGGCCGAAGCTGCAGCACCTGATTGGCGAAGAACACCGGCTGGTTGAGGTTGCCGACGATGTTGTGCACACCCTCCCGTCCCGGGCGGGGCGTCACGCGCTTGTAGAACACCGATACCGGCCGGATCACCGCGATATCCAGCGCGCCGCTGACCAGAAAGACGCCGCGGTTCACCTTTTCAAACGGATCGCCGCCGGCGCTCGGGGTCGAGGCGACGTCCGGCGCGGGTTGCGCCGGCGCCTGGGCATGGGCGGTCGCCGCGAGGGTGAAGGCCAGGAAGCTCGTCAGAGCCAGGGTGGAGCGTAGCAAATCCATCTCCTCGAACACGCCGGGCTTAGACGCCAAGCTTGGCGGTCCTTAGCTGTGGAGCCGTAACGCCCGATTCAAGCGTTGGTGGCCGGCGCAGCGTCGATTTCTCTTCCGATCGGCCTTTACAAGGGACATAAAGATATCTTTATATGAACCATGGCGATGAGCGGATCAGCGATGGTGGGGGTCCTGCGCGCGGCGGGCGAGCCGACGCGTCTGCGGGTGCTCGCCCTCCTGGCCCACGAGGAGCTGGCGGTAATGGAGCTCAGCCAGATTCTGGAGCAAAGCCAGCCCCGCGTCTCGCGCCATCTGAAACTTTTGGCCGACGCCGGCCTGATCGAGCGGTTCCCGGACGGGGCGTGGGTGTTCTACCGCCTGGCGTCCAACCTGCCGGGGCGGGCTTTCGTGGATCAGATGCTGGACCTGATCGAGGACGACGATGCGGACCTGAACCGCGACCTGGAAAAGCTCGACGCGGTGCGCCTGGGTCGTGAGCGCGAAGCCGCCGCCTATTTCGCTCGCAACGCGCCCCGCTGGGACGAAATCCGCTCCCTCTATGTGGACGAGGCCGACGTGGAGACCGCGATCCTGAAAGCCGCCGGCGCGGAACGGGTCGAGCGGCTGATCGACCTCGGCACCGGGGCGGGGCGGATGCTGACCCTGCTCGGGCCCTTGGCCGAAAAGGCGGTGGGCATCGACTTGTCGCAGCAGATGCTGAACATCGCCCGCCGACACGTGACCGAGGCAGGGCTGAGCGGCTGCGAGCTACGCCACGGCGACATCTTCTCCACCGGGCTTGTGGGCGGCTCGGCCGATCTCGTAGTGATCCATCGGGTGCTGCATTACCTGAACGAACCGGCGGCTGCCCTGGCGGAGGCGACGCGGCTGCTTGCGCCCGGTGGGCGGTTGCTGATCGTCGACTTCGCGCCGCACGATCTGGAGTATCTGCGCTTGGCGCACCAGCACCGCCGCCTCGGCTTTTCCGACGAGGAGATCGGGCGGTGGTTGGAGGGGGCGGGGCTGGGCGAGCTTTCCGCTACAGCCCTGCCGCCGGCCTCCAAAGAAGGCCTTACCGTGAAGATCTGGACCGCGCGCAAGGCGGGCGAGGCGCGCGTCCTGCGCCAAAGGAACGCCGCATGAACGCCATAGCCCGTCGTAGCGCGGAAACCGCCCTCGGCCCGGTCGCCCGCGCGGGAGAGCGCGGCCTGTCGCGCCTGAACGTCTCCTTCGAGTTCTCACCGCCCAGGACGCCGGAGAGCGAGGAGAGCCTGTGGAACGCCATCCGCCGCCTGGCGCCGCTGCAGCCGTCGTTCGTGTCCGTCACCTATGGCGCTGGGGGCTCAACCCGCGACCGCACCCACCGCACCGTCGCGCGCATGTTGCAGGAAACGGCGTTGAAGCCCGCCGCGCACCTGACCTGCGTCAACGCCTCCCGCGACGAGGTGGACGAGGTGATCCGCGACTATTGGGAGGCGGGCGTGCGCCACATCGTAGCCTTGCGCGGCGATCCGCCGGGCTCGCTCGGCGGCGCCTATGAGCCGCGCACCGACGGCTACGCCAACGCCACCGAACTCACCGCCGCCATTAAGAAGATCGCGCCCTTTGAAGTGACCGTCGGCCTTTATCCGCAGACCCACCCGGAGAGCCCCTCCGAAGAACACGACATCGACGTCCTGAAGGCCAAGATCGACGCCGGCGCCACCCGCGCGGTGACCCAGTTCTTCTTCGACACCGACGCCTTCCTGCGCTTCCACGACAAGGTGCGACGGGCGGGGGTGACCATCCCGATCCTGCCGGGGATCATGCCGGTCTCCAACTTCAAGGGCCTGCAGAAAATGTCCGGCCCCTGCGGCATTCAGTTGCCCGCATGGCTTGAAACCCTGTTCGACGGCCTCGACCCCGATCCGGAAACGCGCAAGCTCATCGCCGGATCTGTGGCGGCGGAGACCTGCGCCCGGCTGGAGGAAGAGGGGTTCAGCGATTTCCACTTCTACACGCTGAACCGGGCGGACCTGGTCTACGCGATCTGCCGGGTGCTGGGGGTTCGTGAGCCGAAGGCGGAGGTTGGGGCGTGATGGACGCGTCAGTCAGCCAAGACGTCGGCGGAGACGCGCAAAGCGGTGCACAGCTTCTCCATGGTGTCGCGCCGTCCCCCAACTTCGCCGCGTACCAGTTTGGAGATGAAAGGCTGGCTCAGCCCTGTCAGGCGCGCGAGCTCCGCCTGGGTCAATCTGCGGTGCTCCAGCAAGACCGCGATCGGGTTCTCCCCATCGATGATGCGGTCCATCACGTTGGCCGGAAGGGCGGTTTGCGTCTTGGTCTCCGCAAGAATGCGCTGGGTCATGGCGTCTTCGGCGGCATCGTCTCCCGCTCGCGCCAAAAGCGCATCATAGTCTTGGCGAGACAGAATGACGAGATCCTCGCCCCGGGTCTTGATGATCTGAACATCGGTCATGGTTATGTCTCCTCAGCGATAGATCTCGCGGCGGTTTCCGATTGCGCGAACCTCGATGGCGTTCTCCGTCTCCGTAAAGATCACGCGATAATCGCCAGAGCGGAGGCGCTTGCCGACTTCGCCTTGCAGCGCCTTCACATCGCCTGCGCCCGTGCTGGCGTAGCGCTCCAATTTCGCTTCGATCTGTTGGCGAATATCTTCCGGCATCTTTCTGACGCTCTTCCGAGCAGCCAGCGTGTAAAGAGCCGCCTTCATTCCTTCGTTATAGGCATTGAAATATTCCAATTCAAGGGGAAAAATAACCGAATGGAATATTCGGCTTGGAGTCTAAGGCGATGACCCGCCTCGACCGCATCGCCGCCCTGCACGCCGCCGCCAAGGACCGTATCCTGGTGCTGGACGGCTCCTGGGGCGTGATGATCCAGAAGGAGAAGCTGTCGGAGGAGGATTTCCGCGGCGAACGGTTTAAGGATCACCCCTCGCCGCTGAAGGGCGACAACGATCTGTTGTGCCTGACAAAGCCGGAGCTGATCGCCAAGCTGCATGACCAGTATTACGCCGCCGGCGCGGACATTTCCGAGACCAACACCTTCTCCTCCACCGCCATCGGCCAGTCCGACTACGGACTGGAATCAGCCGTCCGCGACCTGAACCTCGCCGCCGCCCGCACTGCCCGCAAGGTGGCCGACGCGTGGACCGCCAAGGAACCGGGGAAGCCCCGCTTCGTCGCCGGCTCCATCGGCCCCCTCAGCCGCACCCTCTCGATCAGCCCGGACGTGAACGATCCCGGCGCCCGCTCCGTCACCTTCGATCAGGTCTACGAAGGCTATCGCGAGCAGATGCTGGCGCTGCACGAGGGCGGGGTGGACCTGTGGCTGGTGGAGACCATCTTCGACACCCTGAACGCCAAGGCCGCCATCAAGGCGATCATGGACCTGGAGGACGACGGCCTGGAGCCGCTGCCCATCTGGATATCCGGCACCATCACCGACCGCTCGGGGCGCACTCTGTCCGGCCAGACGGTGGAGGCGTTCTGGAACTCGGTGAAGCACGCCAAGCCCTTCGCGGTGGGCTTCAACTGCGCCCTCGGCGCCGAACTGATGCGGCCGCACATCGCGGAAATCGCCCGCCTAGCCGACACCCTGGTGGCCGCCTATCCTAACGCGGGCCTGCCCAACGCCTTCGGCGAATACGACGAGGAGCCGCACGAGACGGGCCATGCGCTTCACGAATGGGCGGCGGCCGGCATCGTCAACATCCTCGGCGGCTGCTGCGGCACGACGCCCGATCACATCCGCCATGTGGCCCAGGAAGTGGCGGGGATCGCGCCCCGCGTGCCGCCCACCCGTCCCCCCGCCATGCGTCTGTCTGGCTTAGAACCGTTTGAATTGGCGTCATGAGACCGATCTTCATCAATATCGGCGAGCGGACCAACGTCACCGGCTCGGCCAAGTTCAAGAAGCTGGTGGTGGAGGGCGACTATCCGGCCGCTCTCTCCGTGGCGCGTCAGCAGGTGGAGGCCGGCGCGCAGATCATCGACATCAACATGGACGAGGGCCTGCTCGATTCCGAAAAGGCCATGGTCACCTTCCTGAACCTGATCGCCGCCGAGCCCGACATCGCCCGCGTGCCGGTGATGATCGACTCGTCCAAGTGGAACGTGATCGAGGCGGGGCTGAAGTGCGTCCAGGGGCGCAGCATCGTCAACTCCATCTCCATGAAGGAGGGAGAGGCGAAGTTCCTGGAGCAGGCGCGCCAGTGCCTCCGCTACGGCGCCGCCGTGGTGGTGATGGCCTTCGACGAAGTGGGCCAGGCGGATACCGCCGACCGCAAGGTGGAGATCTGCGCCCGCGCCTATAAGCTCCTCACGGAGCAGGTGGGCTTTCCGCCGGAAGACATCATCTTCGATCCCAATATCTTCGCCGTCGCCACCGGCATCGACGAGCACAAGAACTACGCGGTGGATTTCATCGAGGCCACGGCGCGGATCAAGCAGAGCCTGCCCTACGCGCGGATTTCGGGGGGCGTTTCAAACGTCTCTTTCAGCTTCCGGGGCAACGAGCCGGTGCGGCGGGCGATCCACTCGGTGTTCCTGTATCACGCCATCAACGCCGGCATGGACATGGGCATCGTCAACGCCGGCGACCTTCCGGTCTACGACGATATCGACGCCGAGCTCAGGGAAACGGTGGAGGACGTGATCCTCAATCGCAAACCGAAAGGCGACTGGGATCCCACCGAACGGCTGGTGGACCTCGCTCCGAAGTACAAGGGCGACAAGAGCCAGCCCAAGGTGGTCAATCTCGCTTGGCGTGACGAGCCGGTGGCCGAGCGCCTGGCCCACGCGCTCGTCAACGGCATCACCGACTGGATCGTGGAGGATACCGAAGCCGCGCGCCTGACCGTCGAGCGCCCCCTGCACGTGATCGAAGGCCCGCTAATGGACGGCATGAACCGGGTCGGCGACCTGTTCGGCGCGGGCAAGATGTTCCTACCGCAGGTGGTGAAATCCGCCCGCGTGATGAAGCAGGCCGTGGCCCACCTCCTCCCGTTCATGGAGGCCGAGAAGGAGGGCAAGCCCCGCGAGGCGGCGGGGAAAATCCTGATGGCCACGGTAAAAGGCGACGTCCACGACATCGGCAAAAACATTGTCGGCGTTGTGCTCCAGTGCAACAATTATGAGGTGATCGACCTCGGCGTCATGGTCCCCGCCGACCGCATCCTCGACGCGGCGGTTGAGCACAAGGTGGACATCATCGGCCTCTCTGGGCTTATCACGCCCTCGCTGGAGGAGATGACCTTTGTGGCTGGGGAGATGGAGCGCAGGGGCTTCGGCATTCCCCTCCTGATCGGCGGCGCCACTACATCCCGCACCCACACGGCGGTGAAGATCGAGCCGGCCTATCACCGGGGCTCCACCACCTATGTGCTGGATGCTTCCCGCGCCGTGGGCGTGGTCTCGGGCCTGCTGTCGCCCACCGAAAAGGACCGCCTCCAGGCCGAGACCCGCGACGAATACATCCGCATCCGCGAACAGTTCGCCCGTGGCCGAGAAGCCAAGGCCCGCACCCCTATCGCCGCCGCCCGCGCCAATCCTTACAAGATCGACTGGACCGGCTACGCGCCGCCCAAGCCGACCTTCATCGGCACACGCACCTTCGCCCCCTACGACCTGGAGGAGCTGGCCCGCTACATCGACTGGACGCCCTATTTCGCCAGCTGGGAGCTTGTGGGCCGCTACCCGCAAATCCTCACCGACGAGGTGGTGGGCGAGGCCGCGACCAGCCTCTTCACCGACACCCAGCCGATCCTGCAACGCATCCTGAAAGAAAAGCTGTTCGAGGCGCGGGGCGTGGTCGGTTTCTGGCCCGCCAACGCCGATGGCGACGACATCGTGGTCTACGCCGACGAGACCCGCACCACCGAGCTGACCCGCCTGCACACCCTTCGCCAGCAGATGGGCAAGAGCGAGGGCAAGCCGAACACCGCCCTTTCCGACTTCGTGGCCCCGATCGGCATCTCGGACTACATCGGCGGCTTCGCCGTCACCGCCGGGCATGGGGAGCGCGCCTTCGCCGAAGCGGCGCGCAACGCGGGCGACGACTACACCGCCATCATCGCCGCCGCCGTCGCTGACCGCCTGGCCGAAGCCTTCGCCGAGCGGATGCACGAGCGGGTGCGGCGGGAGCTTTGGGCCTATGCGCCGGACGAGGGCCTGACGGTGGAGGACGCCATTGCCGAGAAATACGTCGGCATCCGCCCCGCCGCCGGCTATCCCGCCCAGCCCGACCACACGGAAAAGGGCGAACTGTTCCGCATCCTCGATGCGACCGCAGAGACCGGCATGGAACTCACCGAAAGCTACGCCATGACCCCCGGCGCGGCGGTCTCCGGCCTCTACTTCTCCCACCCGAAATCCCACTACTTCGGCGTCGGCAAGATCGACCGCGACCAGGTGGAGGACTACGCCCGCCGCAAAGGCTGGGAGGTGCAGATGGCCGAACGCTGGCTCTCGCCCATCCTGAACTACGACCCGGGTAGCGTAGTGCAAGGGGTGGCGGCTTAGAAACCGTCAGTCATTCTCGGGGCGGCTTTGCCGAGCCCGAGACCCCAGCCGCTCCAGGCGTTCCGCTTGCTGGGTCCTTGGGCCCGCTACGCGTCCCGAGGATGCCTAGGGGTTGCTCACTGACTTCCGCTTAGGCTCTAAAGCTCGATACGTGGCCCGTTCGAAGACGACGCCGAGCACGATGACGAGGCCCTCGAAAGCGAACACGACCGCCGGCGCCGCGATGGCGTGGAACAACGCATAGAGGCCGGCGCCCATCAGCAGCAGACCGACGCCGATCCCCAATCTACGCACGATCCGCATCATGGCTTCGCCGCCCTAGCTCAGCTGTAGTCGTCGCCGCCAGAATCGCCGTTGTCGCCGTCGTAGCCGCCGCTGTCATAGCCGCCGCCATCGTCGTTGTAGTTGTTGATGATGGTCTCGCCGCCGCCGCCGAAACCGCCGCCGCCAAAGCCGCCGCCCCAGCCGCCGTGGTGGCCTCCGAATAGGCCCGAGAGGCCGGAGAATAGCATCTCGCCGCCCGCGACGCCCGCTGCTGTGGTGCCGGCGGTGCGCAGGAAGCTGCCGAGGCCGCCGCCGCCTCCGGAGAACGGGCCGCCGCCCGCGAACGGGCCGCCGCCGAAGAAGGACTGTTGCGGAGGCGGCTGCTGCGCCGCCTGTCCCCAGGGGGTTTGGGGCTGCGCTACGCTCGGGCCGAGGCCCGCGCCGCCGAGGAAGCTGGAGGGCTGTTGCGGCGGAATTTGCGCCTTCAACTGCGCGATCTGCGCTTGGGCGTCGTGAAGCGCCTGATCGGCCAGGAGCGCGTGCTGGACCAGCACATAGGCGCTGTCCGGGTTGGCGCGGATGGCGTTGTCGATCATGGCGGCGGCGTCCTGGTCCTTGGCCACCCCTTGGGTCTGGCCAAGATCGCTGAGGAACTGGGTGAGGAGCGTGCGCTCGTCGGGGGTCATGACGGTCTCTTCTCTGCGCCGGCGCGGACCCGCCGGACGGCAAAAAGATGGGAGGGCGCCCATGGTCCCGCAACGCCCCCGGTTCAAACAAGCTCAAACATGGCGAAGATGTAATCGAGAGGGTAGAGGAGCGCCGATGCACAGGCTTTTCCGTTTTCTCAGCAATCTCGACGCTAAGGCGTGGCGGACCATCGTGCTGACCTTCGTCCTGTTCGGCGGGGTGGGGATCGTGTTCGTGATCGGCGCGCCACTGCTGGGTCTGAACGGGGCCGCCAACGTGCAGCGACTGTTGGGAGCCGGGGTGCGAGGGCCGTGGGCGCCGCTGGTGGCCATTGCCGGGTTTACGGCGCTGGCCTTCCTGGGCGCGCCGCAGTTCGTGCTGATCGCTGCTTCGGTGGTGGCGTTCGGGCCTTGGCTGGGGTTTGTGTATAGCTGGATCGGCAACCTGATCTCGGCCGTAGTGGGCTTCTTCATCGGGCGGCGGTTCGGGGCTGCAATCCTGCGCGACTACGGCGGCAAGGGGCTTAATCAGTTCATCGACATGGTGGGGCGGAACGGCTTTTGGGCCAGCGCGGTGGTGCGGCTCGTGCCCTCCGCGCCTTTCATCATGGTCAACATGGCGGCGGGGGTGACGCCCATGCGCTTTTGGGCCTTCGTGGCGGGAACGGCGCTGGGCTCGACGCCCAAGATCGCCCTGATCGCCTTCGCCGGTCATTCGGTGGTGGCGGGGCTGAACGGCAAGGGCTCGGGGCATTGGTTAAGCTTGGCGCTCGCCGCCGTGTTATGGATCGGCGTCGGACTCGCGGCGCGCGAATGGCTGAAGCGGCGGGAAGCCGCAGAGGCCAAGGAGGTCTGAATGCTGAAGCTGTTTTATCATCCAAATTCCTGTTCCCTGGCTTCGCACATCGCGCTGGAGGAGGCCGGCGCCGACTATGCGGCGGAGCGGATCGACTTCGCCTCGGGCCAGCAGCGCGGTCCCGAGTACCTCGCCATCAATCCCAAAGGCCGCGTGCCCGCGCTGCTGACGGACAAGGGCATCCTGACCGAAAGCCCGGTGATCCTCGGCTACATCGCCCAGACCTTCCCGGACGCCAAGCTGGCGGAGAACGAGGACAGCTTCGCCTTCGGAAACATGCAGGCTTTCAACTGCTACATATCCTCCACCCTCCACATCGCCTTCGCCCACGCCTTCCGCGCTGAGCGTTACGCCGACGATCCCGCCGCTATCGCCGCCATCAGAGCCAAGGCGCCCGCGAGCGTCGCTGCGGCCTTCGACCTGATCGAGGATAAGCTTTCCGACGACCGACCCTTCGTACACGGAGACGCTTACACCGTCTCAGACCCCTACCTGTTCGTCATGACCCGCTGGCTCGATCGGGACGGTATGCCGGGAACGGATCGTTTTCCCCGGGCGCAGGCGCACATGCGCCGCCTGAACGCCCGGCCTGCGGTGCGGCGGGTGCTGGAACACGAAGGCTTGAAGCCGCTGTGACCCAAGCGGGGCCCAGCCGGCTCGCCTCGCGGGCATCAAGCCCTTGAAATAAGGATTTTTACGGTGCATGGGGACCCCTCGCCCTTGTGTCCTGTAAAAGCGTTGCGCCAGGGGTTGTGCCGCGACGTAAATGCACGATTTCCCGGGGCTCTTTCTGTTTCCACGCGTGCGCGCGGCAAGGCCATCCATGTTTGCATCCCTCTTCGGCATGATCTCCAGCGATATCGCCATCGACCTCGGCACGGCGAACACGCTGATCTACATGAAGGGGAAGGGCATCGTCCTGAACGAGCCGTCGGTGGTGGCGCTGCGCAGCGTCGGCGGCCGGAAGCTCGTTCACGCTGTCGGTATCGAAGCCAAGCAGATGCTCGGCCGCACGCCGGGCCACATGGAAGCCATCCGCCCTATGCGCGACGGCGTGATCGCCGACTTCGAAGTGGCGGAGGAGATGATCAAGCACTTCATCCGGAAGGTCCACAACCGCAAGGGCTTCGTGAACCCCAAGGTGATCGTCTGCGTGCCCTCCGGCGCCACCGCCGTGGAGCGCCGCGCCATCAACGACAGCGCCCTGAACGCCTCCGCCCGTCGGGTGGGTCTGATCGACGAGCCTATGGCGGCGGCGATCGGCGCAGGGCTCCCGATCCACGAGCCCACCGGCTCGATGGTGGTGGACATCGGCGGCGGCACCACGGAGGTGGCGGTGCTGTCGCTGTCCGGCATCGTCTATTCCCGCTCCGTCCGCGTCGGCGGCGACAAGATGGACGAGGCGATCATCTCCTACATGCGCCGCAACCATAACCTCCTGATCGGCGAGACCACCGCCGAGCGGATCAAGAAGGAGATCGGCACCGCCCGCTCGCCGATCGACGGCGACGGCCTCGCTATCGAAGTTAAGGGCCGCGACCTAATGCAGGGCGTGCCCCGCGAAGTGCGCATTTCAGAGCGTCAGGCGGCCGAGGCCCTGGCCGAGCCCGTGGGGCAGATCGTGGACGCCGTGAAGGTCGCTCTGGAAGCCACCCCGCCGGAATTGGCGGCCGACATCGCCGACAAGGGCATCATGCTGACCGGCGGCGGCGCGTTGCTGCGCGGCCTGGACGCCGAGATCCGGGACCATACCGGCCTGCCCGTGACAGTGGCGGATGATCCCCTGTCCTGCGTCGCCCTTGGCTGCGGCAAGGTGCTAGAACATCCCAAATGGATGAAGGGTGTGTTGGACGCCTCGCTCGCGTAATATTAATAAGGCCCTGCCACACTCGGGCGAGATACCGCTCAACGGAGCCGCCGCGTGGCGTTTCGCGACAGTCCATTTCAGGCGCTGAAGACGCCGCTCACCTGGGTGGCCGCGGCTGTCGCGGTGATCGTGGGCGTGGTCGCTTTGGGATTGGTGCTGACCGATCGGCGGACGTCCGCCAACGCAGGCGGCTACGGCGCCGCCCGGGGTGAGTTCGACGAGGTGATGGAGCCCGTCGTCAATGTGATCTCCGCGCCGGCGCGATGGTTTTCGGGGGCCGGGGACTTTGCCGGCGGCTATTTCTTCGCCGTCAGTCAGAACCACGATCTGAAAAAGCAGGTGGCGGAGCTGCAGCGCTGGCGCGACGCCGCCATCTCCTTGAAGAACTTGAACCTTCGCTATGAGTCCCTTCTGAAACTGAAGACCGAGCCGCCCATTCCCATGGTTTCGGCGCGGGTGGTGAGCGATTCGCGCGGACCCTTCTCCGAAGCGCGGCTGGCGGATGCGGGATGGGCCGACGGGGTGAAGGTCGGCAATCCGGCCATGAGCGAGGATGGTGTCGTAGGTCGGGTGATCGGCACGACGAAGGACGCCAGCCGCATCCTGCTCCTGACCGATGTGGAAAGCCGCACGCCCGTTCTGATCGACCGCACCAACGCCCGCGCCATCCTGACCGGCGACGGGGGTCCTAATCCCAAGCTCGAGTTCATCCACGGCCTGAACTCGGTGAAGGATGGCGACATGGTGCTGACCTCTGGCGACGGCGGGCTCTATCCGCGGGGTCTGCCGGTGGGCGTTGCGGCCAAAGATTATCGCGGCGTCTGGCGGGTGCGGCTCTACTCGGACCGGGCGGCGATCGATTTCGTGCGCATTCTGGTGTTCGACGACTTCTCACAGATGGTCAGTCAGGCGCAGCTGGCGCAATCGGCCATGCCCGCCCTGACGCCGGAAGAGCAGGCGCAGCTGGAAGCGGCTCGCACCGCCGCCATGAAGCCCGCCTCGACGCCCGCCG
>CAXTHJ010000068.1:0-12411 GCA_964243985.1 uncultured Caulobacteraceae bacterium
TCACCGCCTATCCGGTCTTGCACACCGTCCTGGAGTGGGCGGGCACGCTTTACCTCCTGTATCTCGCCGCCAGAATCGCCCTCTCCGATCATCTGACCGCAAAGAAGGAGGGCGCGCGGCCGATGCGGTTTTCGCAGGCCGCGGCGTTCCAGGCGGTGAACGCCAAGGCGTGGGCCATGGGCGTCGGCGCCATGACCGCCTATGCCCCGGCGCAGGACTATTTCCTCAACGTCTGCATCGCCGCGGCGACCTTTTGCATCGTGGGAGCGCCCTGCATCGTAGCCTGGACGGTGTTCGGGGTGGGGATGCGGCGCTTTCTTGGCAAGCCGGGGGTGCTGAGGGCGTTCAACATCGCCATGGCGGGGGTCTTGGTGCTGTCCTTGGTCCCGACCATCATCGAGCTTCTGAAACCGGTTTTCGGGCGGGCTTGAGGTCGGCGGCAAGTAGCCTTGCGCCAGGACGCCAAGCTATAGGAGCGTGACCGAGGGAACGCCGATGATCCGTACACAAGTCTTGTTGGCAGCCTTTGCGCTTGGGCTCTCGCTTCCCATCACCGCGTCGGCGGAGCTGATCCAGCCGCCCGCCCCGTCAAAGCCGCGTCCTGCGGCGGCGGAGGTCTTGTTCTGGTCTCCGGACAAGCGGGAAGCTGGCTTTCCGCACATGGAAGACATCTTCCCCACCCACATAGTGAAGCGGGGCGCTCACGTTCATCCCCTGCCGGTCGGCGCGCCGCTGGACCTTTCTATAAACGTGGTCGGCGCCCTAGAAACCATCGACCAGTTCATGGCCGAGCAAAAGAACGCCGGCGTCCTGGTGATCCATAACGGCCGCATCCGGCTGGAGAAATATGCCTTGGGCTACGGTCCGACCGGGCGCTGGACCTCCTTCTCCGTGGCCAAATCCTTCACCTCGACCTTAGTGGGCGCTGCGATCAAGGACGGCTATATCAAGAGCATCGACGATCCGGTGATCCGCTACGTCCCGGATCTCAAGGGCAGCGCCTACGACGGGGTGAGCATCCGCCAGGTCCTCACCATGACCTCGGGCGTGAAGTGGAACGAGGATTATACCGACCCCAAGTCCGACGTGGCCCGGCTCTTCAGCGTCGCACCCGATCCCGGTGTCGATCCCACGGTCAGCTATATGCGAAAGCTGCCCCGCGACGCTGCCCCGGGAACCAAGTGGGTCTACAAGACCGGCGAGACCAGCCTGATCGGCGTCCTGGTCGCCGCCGCCACCCACAAGACCTTAGCCGACTACCTCTCCGAGAAGATCTGGAGACCCTACGGCATGGAGCAGGATGCGGTGTGGATGATCGACAGCCGGGGGCAGGAGTCCGGCGGGTGCTGCCTCTCCGTATCACTACGCGACTACGGCCGGATGGGCCTGTTCATCCTCGGCGGCGGAATAGCGGAGGGTCGGTCCGTCGTTCCGGAAGGCTGGATCGAGAGCGCCACCCACAAACAGGTGGAAACCAGTGATCCCGACGGCGGCTATGGCTATCAATGGTGGACCAACAACGACGGCACGGTGGACGCCCGCGGCATCTTCGGCCAAGCCATCCACATCGACCCGAAGCGGAAGCTGGTGGTAGTGGTCTCCAGCGCCTGGCCCCACGCCACCGATAAGGTCCAGCAAGCGGCGCGCAAAGCGCTGTTCGACGCTGTAGCCGACGCCATTGACCGGGAAGGGAATGGCGCGTCCCGCCCCTGAACCCCAGTCAGAGGCCGCCTTTGCAAAGAAGGACTGCTCAATCCAATCCGGTTTCGGGCTAGCTTTGGTAGACTTGATCGTTTGAGGGTGACTTTTGCTTAAGACTTTGTTAGCAGATGCAGCGAACGTCTGCGCCCTCCCCGGCGCGCCACCGTCGATCATAAATATGTCCTCAAATATCGCCGTTGCGCGGAGTGCGCTGAAGCTTGGCTTTTTCATCTCCAGCTTGACCGTGGCGTCGCTGGGAGCCCGGTTGGCGACGGCTGATATTTCCCCTAATGGCGATGCGCGCGCCTTGGGTCTTTCCACCGCCCGCGCCATAGGCGGCGACCTTTCCGACCGGACCCTCCGCCAGATCTTCAACGCCGACAATTCGCCCCTCTTCGCGCGCCACGATCCTGGCGTGAAGCAGGCTGCGGCCTTCGACATCCTGAAGGGTTACGAGCAGGGCGCGCCGATCAACCATTGGGACCTGCCCCCGCAAACTGCGGAAGCGGTGAACCAGGGCGTGCCGGTCTCCAACGAGCCGATTCTGGCTGCCCGTCCCTTCGCCTTCAAGGGCGGCGCGGGCGACCGAGAGGCGGCCGTCACCTGCCTCACTCAGGCGGTCTATTACGAAGCGGGGTTCGAGCCGATCGAGGGCGCCCAGGCGGTGGCTCAGGTGGTGCTGAACCGCGTCCGCCACCCGATCTTCCCCAAGAGCGTCTGCGGCGTGGTCTACCAGGGCGCGGAGCTGAAAACCGGGTGTCAATTCTCCTTCACCTGCGACGGTTCACTCGGCAAGACGCCCGCGCCCGGCGCCTGGACCCGCGCAAGGGCCGTGGCTGAGAAAGCCCTCGACGGCTATGTGGCGAAGACTGTGGGCGAGGCCACCCACTATCACACCAACTGGGTCATGCCCTGGTGGGCGCCCACGGTAACCAAGATCGGCCAGGTGGGCACGCAGATCTTCTACCGCTGGCCCGGCGCGTTGGGGATGCCAGCGGCCTTCGTCGGCCGATACGCCGGAAACGAACATGTGGGTAAGGGCGCGCTGACGCCGCCCGACGCCAACGGCCTGCCGGTGGCGAACACATCCTCCGACGGGCGGGTGCACCTGCTGATCGCCGCCACCGAACCTTCGGTGGTGGAAGCGCCCTCGGTGGCTAAGGTCGAAGCGGCTCCCATGGAGCTAGCGTCCATCAAGGCAGATATGGCGGACGTCAAGATCGCGCCGACCCACGCCGCCCGGCCTCAGAGCAGCTACATGGCGCCGACCTTCGTCGGCTGCTTCGGTGGCCCCTGCAGACAATAGGCTTAGTGACGAGCGGGCGGCGGAGCGGTAATTGACCGCCATGCCGCTGACTGCCTTCACCAACATCTTCGCCGGCAATCCCCTGGACCGCGCCAGCGAGCGACGGGGAAACGCCGATTGGCTGGCGGCGCAGCTCAACAATCCGCAAAGCCTAGCCATCGCCCTCTGGAACGGTGCGCCGATGGTGGAGACGATCCAAGGCGCGGACGGGGCGGAGGGCGTGCAGCTCGCCTATTTCGGCGCGCCCTTGGCGGAGAAGATCGCGGGCGGCGATGAGGCGCTCCTGTTCCTCGGCCTCTGGAAAGAGACCGCCGTGTTCGCGGTGGATTTTGACGGCCCGGCCGATCCGTCGGAAGGTCCGCTGAAGGGCCTTGGCAGGTTCGAGGACCTGCGCGGCCTCGCCCTGCGCCTCCCCGCCACCGAAGCCGCCATCGCCGCTACCGCCAAGGGCGTGTTCGAGTGGCGGCGGCGGCATCGCCACTGTTCGGTCTGTGGAGCCCCCAGCGAAGCCGCCGAAGGCGGTTGGAAAAGAGTCTGCCCCGCCTGCAAGGCCGAGCATTTCCCGCGCACCGACCCGGTGGTGATTATGCTGCCCACCTGTGGCGAGCGGTGCCTGTTGGGCCGTCAGGCGATCTGGCCAAAGGGCATGTGGTCGGCGCTGGCCGGGTTTCTGGAGCCCGGCGAGACGGTGGAAGAGGCCTGCGCCCGCGAACTGAAGGAGGAGGCGGCGCTGGACACGCTGTCGGTGACCTACCACTCGACCCAGCCCTGGCCCTATCCGTCCTCCCTGATGATCGGCCTCCTCGCCGAGGTGGCGGACACCGAGGCCACGCCAGACCAGACCGAACTGGAGGCCGTTCGCTGGTTCACCCGCGCGGAGGCGCGAAAGCTCCTGGCGGGCGAGATCGACGGCGCCTTCGCCCCGCCCAAGCTCGCCATCGCCCACCAGTTGATCAAGGCCTGGGCGGACGCAGCGACTTGACCTTTGCGAATTGATCCGGCGACGGTAAGGGCCCAAGGTCGCTTCATGAGCCTATCCATAAAGCGATGGCGTCTCGGGCTTGGCCTGGCTTGGCGCTCCTGACGGCGGAGCTGCAAGGATGCGCGACGACCGGCAAACCGTTGTCTCTGGCCGACGTCGATCTTAACCGAATGTATGGCGGCTGGTATCTGATCGCCACAATTCCCAACGCGTTTGAGCGCGGCGTGGTGGCGCCCTACGACGTCTACACGCGCCGGCCGGACGGAGACATCCGGGAGGACTTCTATACCCGGCGCGGCGGCTTCGATGCGCCCTTGAAGCATTTCACGGTGCACGACTGGGTGCGGCCCGGAACCCACAATGCGCACTGGCGGGTGCAGATCGTCTGGCCGATCAACCTGCCGTTCCTGGTGCTCTACACCGACCCCGACTATCGTTTCGTCCTGTTCGGCGAAGACAGCCGGGCGCTGGGCTGGATCTATTCCCGCACGCCGCGGATCAGCGACGCCGATTACCAGGCGCTGCTGGCCCGCTTTCAGGCGGCGGGCTACGATCCATCCAAGTTCCGCAAGTTCATCCAGGCGCCGGACCAGATCGGCCAGCCGGGGTTTTGGAGCGACAAGATCAAGGTCGCTCAGTAGGGCGTTCCGTCCTTGTGCACATAGCCCTCCGGCGCGGACTTCATGTCGATGTCGGAATAGTCGGTCTCGTCGTCGGTGAAGCTCGAACCGATCTCCAGCACCACGGCCTCGCGATCTGTACGGTTGATGAGGTGATGTCCATCGCGGTCGCCGGCCTTGAACCCCGCGCTGTCGCCCGCCTTCAGCACCTCTTCGCCGGCGTCCGTTACCAGCACCACCTCGCCCTCCAGCACATGGACGAACTCGTCGTTGCGGGTATGCCAGTGCCTCTGGCTGGACCAGACGCCGGGTTTCAGCACCAGGTAATTGATCCCGAACTGGGTCAACCCCGCCGCGAGACCGAGGCGCCAGCGCATCCGATCCTTGCACGGCGCGTCATGCGGCGGCGGGTAGTTGGTCCCCGCGCGCATAGGCGCCGCCATCCTGTCGATCTTCTTCATTAGGCCCTCCGGGAGGCTGGCCGTTTGCGCGGCCTTTGCACCTAGCTTAAACGCATCGGCGAAAAGGAAAAATCTTGATCGATCCCGTCAACCTTGACCTTGTCGACCCCATAGACCTAGCGCAGGCGCTGATCCGCCGCCCCTCCGTCACCCCGGCGGATGCGGGCGCCATGGACGTGCTGCAGCGGGCGCTGGAGGGGCTGGGGTTTGCGTGCCGCCGCATGTGGTTCGGCGAGATCGAGAACCTCTACGCCCGCCGGGGAACCGCGTCGCCCAACCTCTGCTTCGCCGGCCACACCGACGTGGTGCCGGTGGGCGACGCGGCGGCCTGGAGCACCGAACCGTTCGAGGCCAGGATCGTCGGCGACGTGCTGCACGGCAGGGGTGCGGTGGACATGAAGAGCGCCATCGCCGCCTTCGCCGCCGCCGTCTCGGCCGTGCTGGCGAAGGGCGAACCGAAGGGCTCCCTCTCCTTTCTGATCACCGGCGACGAGGAGGGCCCGGCCACCGACGGCACCCAGAAGGTGGTGGAGGCGCTGATGGCCGAGGGCGAAACGATCGACCATTGCTTAGTGGGCGAACCCTCATCGGCCACGGTGCTCGGGGACATGATCAAGGTGGGGCGGCGCGGCAGCGTCAACGCCTGGATCACCGTGGAGGGCGTGCAGGGCCATGTAGCCTATCCCCAGCGCGCCGCCAATCCGATCCCAGTGCTGGTGCGCCTGCTGGAGCGCCTGCAATCCCACCGGCTGGACGACGGCTATCCAGAGTTCCAGCCCTCAAACCTTGAAGTAGTGGACATCAGCGTCGGCAATCCTGCTACCAACGTCATTCCGGCCAAGGCCGAGGCACGGCTGAACATCCGCTTCAATCCCTCCCATTCCGGCGAGACCCTGGTCCGTTGGATTAAGGAGCATTGCAAGGCGGCGGAGGTCGGCTTCGCCGGCCACGTGCATCTCAAGACCGCCATCTCTGGCGAAGCCTTCCTGACCGAGCCCGGCCCGTTCACCGAGGTCGCCGTGGCGGCGGTCGAGGCGGTGACCGGCCGCACGCCGGAGCTCTCCACCACCGGCGGCACCTCGGATGCCCGTTTCATCCGCGCGATGTGCCCGGTGATCGAGTTCGGCCTCGTCGGGACCACCATGCACATGGTGGACGAGCGCGCGCCGGTGGCGGAGATCCGCGCTTTGGCGGCGATCTACGAGCGGCTGATCAAAGGGTATTTTGAGCAGTTCTAATTCATCACCGCTCATCCCGGCGAAGGCCGGGATGAGCGGAGGGAGAGACTTAGGCCACCTTCACCCGCGCGGCGCTTTCAGGCAGGTCTGAGCCGAACGCGCGCTGGAAGAACTCCGCCACGGTAGGCCGCTCCAGCTCGTCGCACTTGTTCAGGAAAGTGAGGCGGAAGGCGAGGCCGAGGTCGCCGGCGAAGATCTCCGCATTCTGGGCCCAGGTGATCACCGTGCGGGGGCTCATGACGGTGGAGATGTCGCCGTTCATGAAGGCGTTGCGGGTCATGTCCGCCACCCGCACCATGGCCATCAGTGTGCGCTTGCCCTCCGCCGTATTGTAGCCGGGCGCCTTGGCCAGCACGATCTCCGCCTCCACGTCGTGGGCGAGGTAGTTGAGCGTCGTGACGATCGACCAGCGGTCCATCTGGCCCTGATTGATCTGCTGAGTGCCGTGATAGAGGCCTGTGGTGTCGCCAAGGCCGATGGTGTTGGTGGTGGAGAAGAGGCGGAAGTTGGCGTTGGGCCGGATCACCCGGTTCTGGTCCAGCAAGGTGAGCTTGCCCTGCTGTTCCAGTACCCGCTGGATCACGAACATCACGTCGGGACGGCCGGCGTCGTATTCGTCGAAAACGAGGGCGATGGGGCGCTGAATGGCCCAGGGCAACATGCCTTCGCGGAACTCCGTCACCTGGCGGCCGTCCTTCAGGACGATGGCGTCCTTGCCCACGAGATCGATGCGGCTGACGTGTGCGTCGAGGTTCACCCGCACCAGCGGCCAATTCAGGCGCGAGGCCACCTGCTCGATATGGGTGGATTTTCCGGTGCCGTGATAGCCCTGCACCATCACCCGGCGGTCGTAGGCGAAGCCGGCGCAGATGGCGAGGGTGGTCTGCGGATCGAAGCGGTAGGCGTCGTCGCGGTCCGGCACGTGGCTGTCGGCTTCGGAGAAGGCCGGGACCATCATGTCGCTGTCGACGCCGAACATCTCGCGCACGGAAACCTTCTTATCCGGCACGAGGGACAGAAGCTTATCTTCGGGATCGTTGGCGGTGATGGTCATGTCAGGGTCGCTTAGCGTTTTATGACGGCTTGGGAAACCGGGTTTCGCGCCATATGCGCCTCAATGGGGTGCGCCGCGAATTTCGCCTTTGAGAAGCCGGCTGATCCAAGGCTGATCGTCGTCCTTGACGTCATCGATGCGCCAGCCGCGCTTTTCTCGGATCAATTTCAGAAGGACGTGGCCGCCCTCCTTATAGCCAAGCTCGACCTTGGCCAGGGCATGGGCGGCGTCCGACTGCGTCACGGCGAGCTTGGTGAGGCGAAGGCCCGTATCGTCCTGGCAATCGCAGACGGGATCGGCGTCGAGCGCGCCCACGCCGCCGCCTTCCGCTTCGATCGCCGCTTCATCCTGCTTGAGGAGCTTAAGCATGCTCTGAGAGAAGAAGCGGGCGCTGTGCGAGCCCAACGCGCCGTCGTCGGGTGATCCGTTGAAGGACGCATAGAGGGTGCGAACATACTGCTCCGGCGTCTGAGTTTGAGGCGCCGCGGCGGCCGTCAGCGGCAAAAGCAAAAGGAGAGCAGCGCGCCGCACCGCCCGTCAGACCAGCTTGGCGGAGCGCAGGGTCTTATAGGCCTTCAGCACCCGTTGCAGCTTGTCTTCCGTGGAGCGGTCGCCGCCGTTGCTGTCCGGGTGGCAGCGCTTGACCAGATCGAGGTAGCGGATGCGGATGGTGCCGGCGTCCGCGCCCTCGCCGAGGTTCAGCTCACCCAGGGCTCGCAGCTCCAGCTTGCCGAGGCGGCTAGCCTTGGGCGCCGCCTCCATCGCCGCCGCGCCGCCCAGCCGCTCGCCGAACAGGCCGAAGCCGTCGCGATAACCCTTGCCGGTGCCCATCTTGCCGGCGAAGGCCGCCGCTTCCCGTGATTGCTTGGAGGCTGAGAAAGTCCAGGTGGGACGGTCGCCGGTGGCGCGGCTCTCGTATATGGCCCGCTGCTCGGCGTCGGTCATACCGGAGAAGTAGTCCCAGTTCTTGTTGTATTCGGCCGCGTGGGCCTGGCAGAACCAGTAGTGGTCGCTCAGCGCCTCGCGGGACTTGGGCGCCTTGGCCGCGCCGGCCTTGCGGCATTCGGGCCAGTCGCACTCCTTCTCCCCCGGTTTCAGGGTATAGACGTCGGTCTCCGCCTTGGTCTTCTCGCCCGGTTTGGGCGGCTTGACGCGGATATCGAAGAACTTGGGTTTGTATTCGAACTCTGGCGGCATGACTCTGAGTATGAAGGCGAACTTTTCGCATTCAAGCATTGACACGCAAAGGAATGAGCATGGGCGCGGTGGCTGAGACGATCCGTAGCAAATTAAGCGCGGCTTTCACCCCGGCCAAGCTTGAGGTGATCGACGATTCCGACAAACACGCCGGCCACTCCGGCCACCGCGAGGGCGGCGAGAGCCACTTCACCGTGGTGATTGAGGCTGAAGCGTTCGCCGGCGTGGCGCGGGTGCAGCGGCAGCGAAAGGTCTACGGTGTGCTGGCGGAAGAGCTGGCCGGCCCGATCCATGCGCTGTCCGTGAAGGCGACGGCGCCGGGGGAAGATTAGCGCCTATTCCCTCCCCGCGAGAGCGAGGGAAGATATCGGTCACGCCCCCGCCTGAGCCTCCAGCTTCGGGCTCACCCGCAGCGCGGTGATCTGGTTCCTCTGGCGACGCAGCACCTGGAAGCGGTGGCCGTGGAAGATGAAGGTCTGGCCGGGGTCGGGGATGGTCTGCGCCTCGTGGATGACGAGGCCGGCGATGGTCACCGCGTCGTCGTCGGGAAGCTGCCAGTCCATGGCGCGATTCAGGTCGCGGATGGTGATGGCGCCGTCCACGTTGACCGAGCCGTCGGGCTGGCGGCGGACGCCCTCCATGGTGGAGTCGTGCTCGTCCTCGATCTCCCCGACGATCTCTTCGAGGATGTCTTCGAGGGTGACCAGGCCCCGCAAGGCGCCGTATTCGTCCACGATCAAGGCAAAATGGCTCTTCTTGCGCAGGAACGCCTGCAGCTGATCATTAAGGTTGGTGGTTTCGGGGATGAACCAGGGCTCCCGCGCGATGGCGAGGATATCCAGGTGCTCCACGTCGCCCCGAACGGCGGAGACGGCGCGGGCGAGATCGCGGGCGTGCATGACGCCGATGACGTTCTCCGCCTCGCCGCGATAGACGGGCAGTCGGGTGTAGGTTGATTGCAGGGCCTGATCCACGAACTCCCGCGGCGACAGGTCGGCGTCCAGCATGGCGATCGCCTTGCGGTGGACCATCACCTCGGAGACATCCATGTCCGCAAGGTCCAGCACGCCGCCGAGCATCCGCCGGTCGCGGTTGTCCACCAGCCCCTCGGAGTGGTGGTATTCCACCGCACCCCGGATTTCCTCCTGCGCAGCGCCGGCGTCAGCGGGGGGGGAGATGTCGAACCCGAACAGCTTCAGCCCCTCGCGGATCACCCACTGAATGGCCCCGATCATCGGCCCGAAGATGCGGACCACGAGGAGGATCGGCGCTGACAGCAACCGCGCGATATCATCGGGCCGGCCAATGGCGAGAGTCTTGGGCAGGACTTCGGCGTAGACCAGAACCAGGGTGGTGGTGATCACCGTGGCGATGACCACGCCCCACGCGCCCGGAAAGATCTTGCTGCAAACCTCGGTGAGTAGCGCGGCCGAAAGGATGTTGATCAGGTTGTTGCCGAGCAGCACTGCGCCGATCATGGTCTCTTGGTCGTCAGTCAAGGTGTTGACGCGCTTGGCCGCCTTGTCTCCGTCGCGCTCCAGCTGGTGCATCCGGCCACGGCTGACGCCGGTCAGCGCTGTCTCCGCCGCCGAAAACAACGCCGACAGCGTCAGCAGGACGAAGAGTGTGAGACCGACGATCAGAAGTCCGGCCGACATCAGGGTTCCTTAAACGGCGCCTTCGCTGAGGAGAAAGCGCCTTAGCTTATCCGGTTCGACGCCTTTGGCCACAAAAGCGTCGCCTAGGGCGCGGGCGAGGACGAAGGTGAGCTTGCCGCTTTCCGCTTTCTTATCCTGTTGCATATGGGCGATCAGGCGATCGGCCGGGAAGGGTTCAGCGCGAACGTCAAAGAGATTGGTGGGCAAGGCAGCGGTGGCGATGGCCGCTGTGGCGCGGGCGGCATCCTGCCCGGAGCACAGGCCAAGGGCGGCGGAGAAGCGGAACGCCAGGGCCATGCCCGCCCCCACCGCTTCGCCGTGCAGAAGCGCGCCGCCGAAGCCGGTTTCCGCCTCCAAAGCGTGGCCGAAGGTATGGCCGAGGTTCAGCAGCGCGCGGCGGCCCCGCTCCTTCTCGTCTTCCTCCACGATTTCGGCCTTCATCTGGATCGAGCGATGAACGGCGTGGGCTAGGGCGTTCGGCTCCAACGTCAGCACGTCCCCCCCGTCCCACTCCAGCCGCTCGAAGAAGGCGAAGTCGCCGAGGAGGCCGTACTTAATGATCTCTGCATAGCCGCAGCGGATTTCCCGCGCCGGCAAGGTCTTCAAGACGTCGAGGTCGACCAGCACCCGGCGGGGCTGGTGAAATGCGCCGATCAGATTCTTGCCACGCGGGGTGTCAATTGCCGTCTTGCCGCCAACCGAACTATCCACCTGAGCCAAAAGGGTGGTGGGGATTTGCACAAAGTCTATCCCACGCTTGTAGATCGCCGCCGCAAAGCCGGTGAGATCGCCGATTACCCCGCCGCCGAGCGCCGTCACCACATCGCCCCGATCAAGCTCAAGCGCGAGCAAGCGGTCCGACAGATCGGCGAGGCCCTCGAAGCTCTTGGTCTCTTCACCCGGCGACAGGACGATCAGCTGGACGTCGATCCCGCCCGCCTTTAGCGCCGCAATCAGGGGTTCGGCGTGGAGCGCCGCCACGTGGGAGTCGGTCACGATCACCGTTCGCCGGCGGGGATAAACTGGAACCAGTTCCTTAGCCGCATCGGCCAGAAGGCCCGGCCCGATCACCACCTCGTAGGCCCGTTCGCCTAAACCAACGCGCACGACCCGCCTCATGATGGAATCGCCTGTTTCTGCGTCGCCTGTTCATGCGCCGCCAGGGCGGTGAGCACCGCGTCTACCGTCGCGGCGTGCGAGCCGTCTCCGGTTTCGACGATCAGGTGGGCTTCGCCGTAGAAGGGGTAGCGGTCGCGCGCATGGGCGCTCAGCACCTCCAGCGGGTCTCGCCCCATCACAAGCGGCCGGTTGGTGTTGCGGGCCACCCGACGGGCGAGGATTTCGATATCGGCCTTCAGCCAGATCGTGACGGCGTGGGCCTTGATCAAGGCGCGGGTCTCCGCTTGCACGAAAGCGCCGCCGCCGGTGGCGAGCACATGGGGCGGCTCGTCCAAAAGCCGCGCGATCACCCGTCGCTCTCCGGAGCGAAACGCCGCCTCGCCGTACTCGGCGAAGATATCGGCGACCGAGCGGCCCGCCGCCGCTTCGATCTCATGATCCGCGTCGCGGAAGGGGAGATCGAGGGCCGCCGCCAAACGTTTGCCGACGCTGGTCTTGCCGACGCCCATCAGGCCGACCAGAGCGATGGTCCGCGTCGGGCACAGCGGAGAAGAGAGCGAAACTTCGGTCATGGGCGGCTTGGCCATACACGATGGCCGCCCGTTGCGCCACGCGCCGCGGCTTGACACGCCGTTAACGCTCACCCGTCACCCTGGCGCCATGCCCGCCGCCTCAGCCTCCGACTGGATCGACGCCTTCCTGGAGATGATGGCCGTAGAGCGGGCCGCCGCCAGCAACACCCTTATCGCCTATGGCAAGGACCTGGCCGAGGCCGGCGCTTTCGTCGCCCGGCGCGGCGGGTGCCTGACCACCGCCTCTGCCGAGGATGTTGAAGCCTATTTCGCCGACCTCGGCGCGCGGGGCATGGCGGCGGCGACGGCGGCGCGGCGGCGGGCGGCGGTGCGCCAGTTCTATCGTTTCGCAGTGGGTGAAGGCTGGCGGACGGACGATCCGTCCCGCCGGGTGGATGCGCCCAAGCGTGGCCGGCCGCTGCCGAAACTTCTCTCGCGGGAGGAGATAGAACGGCTGATCGCGGCTGGGCGTGGAGACGGCGGCGCGGAGGGCCTGCGCCTCG
>CAXTHJ010000068.1:12421-15196 GCA_964243985.1 uncultured Caulobacteraceae bacterium
TCTTTACGCCTCAGGCCTTCGGATATCGGAGCTGGTGGCGCTGTCGCTTTTGGCGGTTGCGCGTGATCCCGCCTATCTTATTGTCAGGGGCAAGGGCGGCAAGGAGCGGTTGGCGCCCCTCAGCGGCCCAGCGCGGACGGCGTTGAAGGCCTATATTGACGTGCGCCCGTCCTTTCTGCCCAAGTGGGATAAAGCCAAACCGGCCCTTTTCCCGTCCCGAGGCGCCGGCGGACGCCTGTCAACTCGGCGTGTGGCGCAGCTGTTGGACGAGACGGCGCTGAAAGCTGGGATCGACCCGGCCAAGGTCTCACCCCACGTGCTGCGCCACGCCTTCGCCACCCATCTCCTCGAAGGCGGTGCGGACCTCCGCGCCGTGCAGACCCTTCTTGGCCACGCCGACATTTCAACGACCCAGATCTACACGCACGTGGCGTCGGATCGCCTGAGCGAGGTGGTGCGTTCCAAGCACCCCCTGGCGCGCGATAGCTGACGCCTAGTCGGCGGGACCCACCAGGAAGGCTGGCGATGATGGGGAGACAGGCGGCGCGAAAACCCATGAGAACCTCAAGGTGGCTAGAGGAATAGGCTAGGTGGCCGGCGAGCCGTCGCCAAGCTTGGATTTAAGGGCCGCCCACGCATCCCCTCACAGGCCTTGAAGCCGACAAGGACGCTGAACATTCCCTTGCTTTATAAAGGCGACGATTTCTCGAGGACTGATCTCGCCTGAAACGAGCGTCGGCCGACCATCCGAACTGACGCCCGTCAGAGCGAGCGCTGAATGGTCTCAAGGGTGAAGCACTCGATGGTGTCGCCGGCCTTGATGTCCTGGAAGCCCTGGAACGCCATGCCGCATTCCTGGCCGGACACCACTTCATTGACCTCGTCCTTGAAACGCTTGAGGGTCTGCAGCGTGCCGAGCTCCAGCACCACGATGTCCTCGCGGATGATGCGCACCCGGGCGCCCTTGCGGACCACGCCGTCGGAGACGCGGCAGCCGGCGATCTTGCCGATCTTGGAGATGTCGAACACCTGCAAGACTTCCGCGTTGCCGAGGAAGGTTTCCCGCTGGATCGGCGACAGCATGCCCGAGAGCACGCCTTTGATGTCGTCCAGAAGGTCGTAGATGATCGCGTAGTAGCGGATCTCCACGCCCTCGCGCTCGGCCAGGTCGCGGGCCTGCTTGGAGGCGCGGACGTTGAAGCCGAGGATCGGCGCGCCGGCGCCCTTGGCCAGCAAGACGTCGCTTTCAGTGATGGCGCCGGCGGCGGAGTGGATGATCCGCGCCCGCACTTCGTCGGTGCCGATCTTTTCCAGAGAGCCGATGATGGCTTCCGCCGAGCCGCCCACGTCCGCCTTGATGACGAGCGGCAGTTCGGAGACCTTCTTGGCGCTGAACTTGGCCATCATGTCGGCCATGGAGTTGCCGCCCACCGGGCCGATGGTTTTTTCGCGCTTCAGGCGCTGACGGTATTCGGTCAGCTCACGCGCGCGGGCTTCATTCTCCACCACGGCCAGGGCTTCGCCGGGATCGGGCGCTTCGTCGAGGCCGAGAATCTCCACCGGCACGGAGGGTCCGGCTTCCGTCACCTGTTCGTTGCGCTCGTTGATGAGCGCGCGCACTCGGCCCCAGGCGGCGCCGGCGACGACGATGTCGGAGCGCTTCAGGGTGCCGCGTTTCACCAGCACGGTGGCCACGGGACCGCGACCCTTGTCGAGCTTGGACTCGATCACCACGCCCTCGCCGGAGCGGTCGGGATTGGCGCGGAGGTCCATGACCTCGGCCTGAAGGAGGATGGCTTCAATCAGATCGTCCAGGCCCATCTTCTGGGTGGCAGAGACTTCGATCGCCTGGGTGTCGCCGCCGAGGCTTTCCACCACGATTTCGTGCTGGAGCAGCTCGTTGATGACGCGGGTGGGATCGGCTTCGGGCTTGTCGATCTTGTTGATGGCGACGATGATCGGCGCGTTGGCCGCCTTGGCGTGATTGATCGCTTCGATCGTCTGCGGCATCACGCCGTCGTCGGCCGCCACCACCAGGACCACGATGTCGGTGACGTTGGCGCCGCGCATGCGCATGGCGCTGAAGGCGGCGTGGCCGGGGGTGTCCAGGAAGGTCACCGCCTGGCCGTCGGGCAGACGCACCTGATAGGCGCCGATGTGCTGGGTGATCCCGCCATGCTCGCCGCCCGCCACGTCGGCCGCGCGAAGCGCATCGAGCAGGGAGGTCTTGCCGTGATCGACGTGGCCCATCACCGCCACCACCGGCGCGCGGGGCAGCATGTGGTCGTCGATGTCCTCCGCGCCGATGAAACCGGTCTCCACGTCCGATTCAGACACGCGCTTGACGGTGTGGCCGAATTCGGAGGCGATCAGTTCGGCGGTGTCGGCATCCAGAACGTCGTTGATGGTCACCATGGAGCCCTGACGCATCAGGTACTTGATGATGTCGACGCCCCGCACGGCCATACGGCCCGCGAGGTCTTGGATGGTGATGGCGTCGGGAATGACCACGTCGCGGGTAACCCGAGCGTCGTCGCCCGAGCCTTTGTGGCGCTTTTCGCGCTCACGCTCGCGGGCTCGGCGCACCGAGGCGAGGGAACGCATCCGCTCGGCGGAATCCTCATCTCCGGCTACAGCCTGGATGGTGAGGCGGCCCTCGCGGCGCTTGGGTTCGCCGCGGGTGCGGGAGACGGCCTTGCCATCGTCGGCGGCGGGATTGCGGCGGCGGGCGTCGTCATCGCCCGGACGGGCGCGTTCACCGGCGCGAGGCGGGGC
>CAXTHJ010000069.1:0-14696 GCA_964243985.1 uncultured Caulobacteraceae bacterium
TTAAGACCAACGGCAATTAACGCCGATAATACGATAGACCCCCAGCCGCCGCCGCCTTGATGGCCGTGACCGCCATGACCTTTCTGACTGCCCTGGCTGGAGCTTTTGCTCGAGCTTGAGCTTGAACTGGAGCTGTTGGCTTCATTGTTGACGTTCACGTTGACCGAAGACCCGCTGGACGCATTGGCCGATGCGGCGGCCATGTTCGCACTGAAGCTGGAGATGTCGCCAAAGCCTGAAAGGGGCATTCCGTTGCCGCCCCCACCACCGCCGCCGCCACCCACATCGGTGACGCCGACGCCGCCGTTGTATTCGCCGGAGACAGTGGTTTCCTGAGCCTGATAGGTGGTGGTGCAGCTATAGGTGGCCGGGCCGCAGGGCTGCGGATAGGAAACCGGCTGCTGATAGATCGGCTGCTGGTACACCGGCGGCGCATAGACCGGCGGCTGGTACACAGGCGGCTGGTACACAGGTGGCTGGTACGCTGGCGGCTGATACACGGGCGCAGGCGGTTGGCAGGTTCCGCAGGCCGCTGTGCTGTAGGGGGCCGGGCCTTGATAGGCCGCCTGATAAGACGCCGCCTGGTAAACCGGCGTCCGGTAGGTTTGTTGATACGCCTGCGCCTGATAAGTCTGCGCCTGAATCTCGGCGGCGGAGCCGAACTGGAACCCCGGCGTGGCCGAGACCCAAGGTCCGCCGCAGGTCGGGCCCTCGCACCCGGCGAATGCCGCCGTGGCGACCAGGGAGGCTGCGCCGGCGACGATCGCGGCGAGAACGGTGGTGTTGATCGGCGACTTCATCGGGCCACTCCCAAAACAGGACAAGTTGGGAGCAGAGGTTCAAAAGCGGCGCCGCGGGACGCCTGTCGCGCGAATTTAGCGAATTAGCTCAAGCGACGTCGTGCTTGGCGATGAAGTCTCGCACGCGGGGATAGATCTCAGCGGCGAATTTGCGGCCGTTGAAGACGCCGTAATGGCCGACGCCCTTCTGCACATAGGTCTCGTGCAGGGCGGCCGGCAGTCCGGTGCAAAGACCGTGGGCCGCCTGGGTCTGGCCAACACCGGAAATGTCGTCAAGCTCGCCTTCCACCGTCATCAGGGCGATGTCCGTGATCAGTTCGGGACGCACCTTGCGGCCGCGATGCTCCAGCTCACCCTTGGGCAGGAGGTGTTTCTGGAACACGATCTCGATGGTCTGCAGGTAAAACTCTTCCGTAAGGTCGAGAACGGAAAGGTACTCGTCGTAAAACTCCAGGTGCTTGGCGGCGTGGTCGCCGTCGCCTTTCACCAGATCGTTGAAGTAGCGCTTGTGCGCGTCCTGGTGCCGGTCAGCGTTCATGCTCATGAAGCTGTAGAGCTGCACAAAGCCCGGATAGACCCGCCTGAGGACCCCGGGATAGGGCGGCGGCACGGTGTGGATCATATTGGTCTCGAACCAGGCGAAGGGGCGCTGTTCGGCAAGCTTGTTGGTGACCGTGGGCGACAGGCGCGCGTCGATGGGCGAGCCCATGAAGGTCATGGAGGCGGGACGGTCCTCGTCCTGATCCTCCGCCATCAGGCAGGCGGCGGCCATCACCGGCGGTCCAGGCTGGCACACCGCCACCACGTGCGCCCGGGCGCCGAGGCTGGTGAGCATCTGGCGCACCGTGTCGATATAGTCGTGGAAATCGAAGCGACCGTCCAGCAACGACACCTGGCGCGCGTTGGTCCAGTCGGTGATGTAAACCTCGTGGTCGGGCAGAAACGCCTCTACCGTGCCGCGAAGGAGCGTGGCGTAATGGCCGGACAGCGGCGCCACGATCAGCACCGCCGGATCAAGGGTGCGCTTGCCGGCCTTCCTCATATCGGTGCGGCTGCGGGCGAAGTGGATCAGATCGACCCAGGGCGTGGACCAGGTGGTGGTGGGCGTCACCCGAACGGAGTGGCCGTTGATCTCGGTGGAGCCGATCCGCCATTCCGGCTTGCCGTAGCGGCGCGTGACATTGGCGAAGAGGTCCGCGGCGGCGTAGGCGTTGCGTCCAAAATCGGTCTGCGCCGCCGGATTGTTAGGCGCGTTCCAGAAATCCCGCGCCGCTCGCGCCGCGAAGCGCCAGGGGGTGGAGGCGTAGTAGCCGAACTCGTTCAAAGCGTAGAGCATGGCTCTCAAATTCGCCGATCATGATGCCTCGCACTCTATATGCGCTGCGATTGCGAAATAGCTAAGCCTCAAGGGCCTGTTGCGGCGTTCGGTCCCGCCCGCCGCCGTCAGCCGCCCTGCTGGGCAGCCTTGATCTGCTGAGCGATTAGCGTCGGCGCCATGTCGTGGGCCAAGGGGCGGGTGAAGACGCCTTGCGGGTTCATCAGATAGACCGCGGCGGAGTGGTCCACGGTATAGTCCTCCCCCGACCCGGATTTGGCGTAGTAGACGCTATAGGCCTTGGCCGCTTGCGCCACCTGCTGCGGCGTGCCGGTCAGGCCGACGGCGTTGGCGGGAAAGCCCTGATTTGCAAGGTACGTCTTCATCTGCGCCGGGGTGTCCCGCGCCGGATCGACGGAGATGAACACCGTCTGGAAGGTTTTTGCGGCGCCTCCAAGCTGGCGGGTCGCGGCGCCCAGCGCCTGCAACGTCGCGGGGCAGGTGTCGGGGCAGTAGGTGTAGCCGAAGAACACGGCGCTCCATTTCCCATCGAGGATATGCTGGTCCACCGGCTTGCCGTCCTGATTCACCAGGTGGAACGGCCCGCCGATCTGCAGCCCGGCCTTCGCGCCCGGCGGCGCCGGCGCACGCCAGGCCAACAGCGCCGCGCCGCCCACCGCCGCGATGGCGACAAGGCCGACCAGGGCGATGATCAGGCCGCTCCGCGCGGGCGAGTTTGCTTTGCTTGGCGCAACTTCGGGTCCAGACTTGTCGTTCACGGCAAAGACGCCGTCCCGTTTCCCAAGCACCATCGGCTTTTCATGGCTACGATCTCGCTTCCATCCATCTCCGCCCTGTCGGCGAAAGGGGCGTCCGGCCTCGCCGACGAGGCTTCCGATAGGCCCCACGATGGCGAGTGGCAAGGCGGCGATGACCTGATCGACACTGTCACCGCCGAGCATGAGCAGGGGCGGCGGGGCCTGCGCCTCCGAACCCTGATGCTGCTGCGCTGGGTGATGATTTTCGGCCAGACGGCGGCGGTGCTTTGGGTGCGCTACGTGCTGAAGTTCGACATCCCCACCGCGCCGTGTCTGACGGTGATCTCGGCGGCGGCGATCATGAACCTGTCGTTCGGCATGGCGTGGCCTGGCGCGCGGCTGGCGCTGGAGCGGGAGGCCCTGTTCCAGCTGTCGTTTGACCTGGTGGAGCTGTCCCTCCTCTTGATGCTGACCGGCGGCATCGCCAATCCGTTTTCGCTGCTGATGATGGCGCCGGTGGTGGTGGGCGCCGCGACCCTGCCCAGCAGCCACGCCGCGATCCTCGTGATCCTGGCTCTGTGCTTCGTCGGCATCATGTCGCTCTGGAGCGCGCCGCTGCCCTGGATCGAAGGGCGGCCGTTGATCTTGCCGGGGCTCTACATCCAGGGCATCGGCATCGCCACGGCGGTGGGGATCGTCTTCACCGCTGCCTATGCCTGGCAGGCGCAGGCGGAGGGGCATCGGATGGAGCTGGCCCTTGCCGCCACGCAAGCGGTGCTGGCGCGCGAGCAGCGGCTGTCGGCGCTGGGCGGTCTGGCGGCGGCGGCGGCGCACGAGCTTGGCACCCCGCTCGCCACCATCCAAGTGGTGACCAAGGAGATGCTGCGCGGCGTCGAGCCCGGCACGGACCTCTATGAAGACGTGGAGCTCCTGATCTCCCAGGCCGAGCGGTGCCGCGAAATCCTGCGCCAGCTCTCCCGCCAGCCCGACGCCTCGGACGCCCATCACGAACGCATGAGCCTGACCCAGCTCATGGACGAGGTCGCAACCCCTCATCAGGGTCCGGACATCCTGATCAACACCGATGTAACCTGCGCGCCGGGCGCCGCGATTTTGGAGGTGCGTCGCCGCCCCGAGATCATGCACGGCCTCACCGCCTTCGTGGAAAACGCAGTGGACTTTGCCGAATCCATGGTGGAGGTCACCGCCCACTATGACGCCGAGAAGCTCACCATCACCGTCCGCGACGACGGGCCGGGGTTCTCCGCCGATGTGATGACCAAGCTCGGCGAGCCCTATGTGACCACCCGCAGCCATGGAGAGAACTCCCGTTCCGGGCACCTCGGCATGGGGCTCGGCTTCTTCATCGCCAAGACGCTGCTGGAGCGCTCCGGCGCGCGGGTGGAGTTCCATAACGCCCGCCGTGGCGGGGCGGTGATCGCCGCCCGCTGGCCTCGCGCCAGGATCGAAGCGGCGCCGGAGGTTTGAGGCTGAAAAGCCTCCTCTGACTCTCCGCACTTGCGTCATGCGACAAGCCTGCGACAATGTGTCAAGATGAGGTTTGGCCGACTCTCAGTCGGCGAGTTTGGAAAGAGCTTCAGCCATGACCGACATCGCCGCCGCCATCGCCGCTTTGCCGGACAAGACTGTCCTGGTGCTGGACGACGATGCGCCGCTCCGGACGCGGCTCGGCCGGGCGCTGGAATCCCGCGGCTTCGAGGTGACTTTGGTGGGGTCGGTGGCCGAGGCGACCCAGGCCGTCAGAGACAACCCCCCCGCCTTCGCGGTGCTGGACCTCCGCCTTGAGGACGGCAACGGCCTGCAGGTGGTGGAGACCATCCATGCGCAAAAGCCCGAGGCTCGCGTAGTGATGCTCACCGGCTACGGCAACATCGCCACCGCCGTGGCGGCGGTGAAGGCCGGCGCGGTGGATTATCATCCGAAGCCCGCCGACGCCGACGACGTGGCCCGCGCCCTCCTTGCCGCCCGCGACGGCTCAGCCCCCGCCCCGCCGGAAAACCCCATGTCCGCCGACCGGGTGCGCTGGGAGCATATCCAGCGCGTCTACGAGCTCTGCGGCCACAACATCTCCGAAACCGCCCGCCGCCTCAATATGCACCGCCGCACGCTCCAGCGCATCTTGGCGAAGCGGGCGCCGCGGTAGGCGGGTCGCCCTGCGCTAGAGCGGCTGGACGTCTTTGCGGCTTTATCTGCCAGAAGCGCGGCTCTATGGAGAGGATCAGTCGCATTATTGTTGGCCTCAAGGGCGCTAGGTGAAAGCTTGAGATGCACGAAGTCATAAACGCGATTCTTCCAGGCGACCTTATTTTCGATATCGGCGCTAACAGCGGCGTCATGACGGAGTGGTATCTGTCGCGTGGCGCGCGCGTTGTCTCCGTTGAACCGCAGCCTAGAGAAGTTGAAACCTTGAAGGCGCGGTTTGGGTCTGATCCGCGCGTGACGATCCTCCAGAAGGGCCTCGGATCAGCGCCTGGCTTATTGTCGATGAGCATCAGCCCGCATTCGGTTCTAAGCACCTTCAGTGAAAGGCAGAAGGCGGGACGCCACGCTCACCTGGGCTGGATCGAGCAGGTTGATGTCGAGATGACGACGCTTGATATCCTCATTCGCGACTTCGGTGTGCCGCGGTTCATCAAAGTCGACGTTGAGGGTTTTGAGAGCGAAGTCATAGCCGGGTTGAACCAGAAGGCCGGAGCGATCTCGATCGAATTTGTAGCGGAGAATATAGAAGAGACGAAGACTGTTTGCGCGCGATTGTTCGACCTCGGATACCGTCAATTCAATGTCTCGCTCGGTGATCACGAAACCTTTATTTTTGGCGAGTGGGGCGATAGAGAGAAGCTGTTCGAGGCTATGGCGGAGATGATTGCAAACGACAGTCTTCTCTGGGGGGATGTTTACGCCAACTGATGAAGGTTCCGCATCGCCGCCAGCCGCGCGAAGGCCAGAGTCAGCGCCTTGCGGCGGGCAGGCGCGAGGGGGATGATCGGGCTGTCGGTCAGGATCGCTCCGCCGAACCCGTCCGCGATCATCAGCCCCGGCCCGTCCGGCAGGATTTGGCGGGGGAAGCTCGGCGCCACGGCGAAATAAAACTGTTCACAAAAGGGGGCGTATTCGCCCCATTTCCGATCCACCCGGTAGTCCTCCAGGCTCGACTTCACTTCGACGATGAGGATTTCGCCCTTGCGTCCCATCGCCATCAGGTCCGCCCGTCGCCCGTTGGGCAGGCACACTTCGGCCAGGGGCGCAAAACCGAGGCCCACCAGCAGCCGCGCCGCGCCGCGTGTCACCTCCAGGGTCACGTCGGGCCGCCGGAGCTCCCGGACGGCGGTGTCTAAGGTGAGGGCGGCCTCCATGACCACATCATGTTCCGCCTTCGTTCAGGCCGTCAAGAGGGCGGCGCCTCAGCCATGGTCGGGAAATTCCAGGCGGCCGGTGTCGTAGCCGAGGGCCTTGGCGCGGGCCAGCATGGCCTCCTTGAAGCCGGCCGCAAGAATGGGCTGGCGGGAGAAGAACCACAGGAACTTCCCGGTGGGATCGCCGACGATGGCCCACTTGTAGTCCTGGGCATGGTCCAGCACCCAGTATTCCTTTGTGAGCAGCACGTAGAAGGTGAGCTTGAACTTGGCGTTGGTGCCGGGATCAAGGATCTGGGCTGTGGCGTGATAGACCTTCTCCGGCCCGTTGGGCGCGTTCTCGTGGCAGGTTTGCACCACGGTCACGGCGCCCTTGGCGTCTTGGAGGTAGTCGGCGGTAGGGGCGTCGCAGCCCTTGCCGCGCTCGAAATGATTGGGCACCCGCGCCACCTCATACCAGCGCCCCACATAGCGTTGCAGCTCCACAGGCTTGGTGGGCGCCGGAGCGGGGGTGAAGGCTGCGGCCAGGAGGGCTGACGGGTGGGCGAGCAGTAATAAGGCCGAAACAGCCAGGACGACGCCGCTCAGTATGGGACGCGCCGCTTTGGGGCAGATTGTTATCAGACGCATACTCAGACCTCGACCAAACGCCCCCGCGCAACGCGAACGCCTCGCCGGTGTTCCGCGAGGCGCCTGATCTATGGGGCTGGCCTGGTTAAAGAAAGAGCTATTCCGCCGCGACCAGCACCGGCCCGGCGGGTTTCCTGAAGTTTATCGCTCGCAGATAGCGCACGCCTTCCTCGGCGATGGCGTCGCCCACCATGAAGTCGCCCTCGGCCTTCAGCTCGTCCATATCCACATAGGTGGCGTAGAAGGCGCGGGTGCGGCCGGTGATGATCCCCGCGTTCAGCAGCGTCTTGATCAGGACGCGGAAGATGTTGGCGGAATGCTGCATCTCCGCTCGGCGATGGTCATCGGTGGCCACCTCCTGCACGGCGGCGAGGACGAGATCGGGGTCGAGGCCGAACTCTTCGTACAGGTCCGGCTGCTGGGTCGGGGAAAACAGGTTGAAGAGCAGGAACTGGAAACAGTGCGCCGCCCAGTCCTCGATCACCGCGTGTTCGTCCGGCGTGAGCTTTGGCACAGTGCGGTCAGCCCAGATCTTCCCGAACTTGTGGTGGAAGGCCTCGTCGGTCATCACCAGCTGCATCAGCTTGCGACCAAGGGGATCGTTGAGTTTCTGATAGAAGGTGGCGAAGGCGCCCATGGCCAGGCCCTCCACCAGCATCTGCATGCCGATGATCTTCTTATAGACCTCCGGCGCGGCGATGATGTCCACCAGGAGGCTTTGCAGGGCCGGGCCGCAGGCGACGGGGCGGCCCCAGCGCGCCTTGATGTATTTGGCGAAGGCGGTGACGTGGCGGGCCTCTTCGCGGGTTTGGTTGGCGGCGTATTCCTGCGCCCCCTGGTCCTTCAGCACATGGCAGAGGGAGGCGGAAAGGTTCAAGGCGCCCTGCTCTCCGTGCAGAATGGAGGAGAAGCTTCTGAGGATCGTCTGATTGATGAAGCGGATGCGCGCCTTGGGATCGGTGAGGTGGTTGGAGACGTAGTCGGTCTGCAGGGCGAGGATCATATCCTCCGGCACGATGGCCTGGTTCTCCATGTCGAACGGCGCATCGAAGTCGATGTATTTCTTGTCCAGCGGGTCCCAGAAGTGGTCGTGGGAGGCGGCGATGATCTTGTCGAAGGCGGGGCTGCGGCTGTTGTAGCGGTCCAGCTCCAGCATGGCGACGAAGTCGTCCGGCGCCACCGCGTCGTACAGGGCGTCCTTGGTGATGTTGCCGTCGGCCATCGTCATCTCCTCCGGTCGGCGCTCGTGGATGCGCTCAGCTTATCTGCGATCAGGCATGAGCGCGACGCACGATTGCGTCAAGGAGGGCCACGGGGCGTCATCCACGGCGGAAGATTGAGCTACTCCTCCTCGCCCTCCAGCGCCTCCAGCACGCCCGGCACGCGCTTAGCGAGGTTGAGGATGATCTCCGTCAGCGCACTCGCATCCTCGAACGCCAGCGTCTCTCTGAGGCGCGCGAAGCGGCCGTTCAGGAGCCGCGTCTGCGTCGGCTCAAGCCCCTCGGCAGTTAGCGCTACGGCGCCAATGTGCTTGCAGGCGCGGGTGTCGGCGAAGTCGGGACAGGTGCAGAGGCCGTCGCCGCTCTCATCCGCCTCCACCCCATAGACGTCGCCCCGCTCGCCGGTGACCAGGGCCGACACGCGCCGGGTCTCCACGGCGATGACGCGCACCCAGCCCCGCTCGGCATAGCCCTCGGCCCGCTTGAACCGCTTTTCGCCCAGCCGCTCCTTCAGGGCGTCCATGTCGAACCTGAGGGCGCTCATGGATTTAGCCAAAGAAGCCGTGCTTGGCGCCGGGCTCCACATGCTCGGCGGTCAGGAAGGCGAGAAGGCGCGTCCATCCGTCCTCCGCCGCCGCCTTGTTGTAGGACGAGCGATAGTCGGCATGGAAACCGTGCTGGGCGTCGGGGTAGACGATCAGCTTGTCGTCGTTCTGCCCGGCCATCTTCAGTCTCGCCCGCATCATCTCGATGTCGGTGAGCGGAATGCCCTTGTCGAGCCCTCCGTAGAGGCCCAGCACCGGGGTGTGCAGTTCGCCGGTAAGCTCCAGCGGCCATTGGCGCTTGTCGTCGGACATGAAGGTTCCAGGCGCGGGGGGCGACAGGCGACCGTACCAGGCGATCCCCGCCTTCAGCGCCGGATATTTGTCCACCGCCATCCACACCACGGCGCCGCCCCAGCAATAGCCGGTGATGGCCAGGCGCTTTTTGTCGACGAAGGGCTGGTTCTGCAGCCAGTCCAGCGTGGTTCCTACGTCGCCCATCACCTGATCGTTGTGCGCGGTGGCGACGATCTTCTGGATCACCGCGAAGTCGCTGGTGGTGGCCAGGGTGTTCTGCGGATCGGCGCGGAAGAAGAAGGCCGGAGCGATGGCCACATAGCCGAGCTTGGCGAAGCGGCGGCAGATGTCGCGGATGTAATCGTGGACGCCGAAGACTTCGGAGACGACGATGATGGCCGGATAGCGCCCCTTGCTCGCCGGCCGCGCCACATAGCCCGGCAGGCCGTCCGCCCCGGGCAAAACCAGGTTCTCGGTGATAAGGCCCACGTCGTCAGTGTGGATCGGCTCGGCGTTGGCGGCCAGCGCATAGGCCGCGTAGCCGGAGAACATCAGCCCGGCGATCCCCCGGCGGGAGAGGTTGAAGTCCTCGGGCCTGGAGCCTTCGGGTCGAGTCAGGGTGGTGATCGGCGGGGCCATCGGGCGATCCTTAGCAGGGGCGTTTACCCCATGCTTTGGCCCCAGGACCGAGTGAAGTCAAAGCTGAAGATGCGCCGCGAGGATGGCGTCAGGCGATCAGGGCAGGCTCGGCCGATAGAGCGGGCGCCTTCGCTGCAACGCCGCCCCTGGCTCTGGATGAGACGATCGCGGCGAGGTGCTGCTCCACCGCTTTGCGGTCCAGGCCGCCTCGATCCATGACGCCCAGAAGGTACTTCTGCAGTCCGGCGATGGCTTGGGCGACGGCATTCTCGGCCGGCGCCGCGGTGGCGGTTTGCAACTCCACCACCTGGTCCATCATCGCGCGGAGCGCCGCCTGGGGATCGGCGTCGATGTTGTCGAGCTGGGACTTGATCGAGGCGAAGGCCAGGGCGGCGCCGGTGGACATGGCGGCGTCGGCGCGGCGCTTCTTGGCGCCCTCGAACTGGCCGCTGTTGAACCGCCGCCGGTCGGGCCCGACGTACATCTTGGCTTCGATCCAGGGGCGGGGCTTCAGGGTCACGTTCTCCACCCGGCGGAACACATGACCGGCGGTGAAGGGTTTGCAGAGAAACTCGTGCGCGCCGGAATCCCGCGCCGCCTTGATGGAGGCCTCGCGGGTGTCGGCGGTGATGATGATCACCGGCGCGGTACGGGCGGCGACGGTGCTGCGGCGCAGGCGCGTGGTGAACTCCACCCCATCCAGGTCCGGGCCCGCGAACTCCACGAAGATCAGTTGCGGCTGAAACTCGGCGGTGAGTTCCAGCCCGCGCTTGGTGGTGGGCGCGTGGAGGCGCTGGCGGGCGCCGATATCCTTCAGAAGATCGGTCAGCACCCGGGTCGCGCCGAGATTCGGGTCCACCACCAGCACCCGCTCTATATGCGGTGCGATGCGAGCGCGAAGCCTGGTGTCGATATTGAACAATGGAAGGCGGCCTTGGGCGGTGAAAGGCCAAGCTATCAGTTCATTATGAAAAACCGATTGACGTCGGAATCAGCCAGCCGTGTCGCCGCTGTCAGAACGTCGGGGACGCCCACCATAGCTGTCGTCGCCCGAAGCCGCCTTCGCCTCCTGCTCCTTCCAGTAGGCCTCGCCATCGTGAGGCTTGAACATGGTGCGCGGCGCACCGTCTTTGCGTTCGACGGCGAAGGTGTTGGTCTTGGGATCGTAGAGCAGCTTGTCGCCGTTGGAGCGGCTGATGGTCTGCACCGTGCCCGGCGGATGCTCGATGAAGGCGTGGACCTTGGTCAGGTAGTCCTTTTCAGTGGATGCGCCGAAGTCGGGACCGTCGTGGTGGAAGTGATAATCGGCGTTCTCCTCCGCCGTGTGGCGCCGGTTGTCGCTCCACATGGGTTTGCCGTCCATCAGGGGGACAGCTTCGCGGGGCGCGTCGTCCCGGGCGTAGCTTGAGCGGTCGCCGTCGCGCCGGTCGCGATAGCCGCCATCCCTTGGCGCATCGCTGCTGTTCCCGCTCCCGCCGCTGTCGTAGGATCGCCCGCCGGCCGCTGAGCCTTCGTCCGCGTGAGACCGCGCCGGGGCGCTCGATCCCTTGTCGCAGGCCCATAGCCCCACCATCGCGACGGCCAGCCCAGAAATGACCGCTGCCCTTCTTACTCCACCCATATGTGCGCCCCCAGAATTTGCATCCCAAGGAAGAGATTACCCAAATCTATCGTGATCGCAACTGACGGCGACGCTTAAAACCGTTATCAGGGCGGGGCCCGAGCCGGAGGCGGGCGTCCGTGGCCCCATCGCCTGCAACGTCAAAGAGCGTGCTCCTGATCGTCGGCGGCGGCATCGCGGCGTATAAGGGACTGGAGCTTGTGCGCCTTTTGCGGAAGGCCGGGATCGGCGTCACCTGCATCCTCACCAAGGCGGGGGCGCAGTTCGTGACGCCCTTATCCCTTTCGGCGCTCAGCGAAAACAAGGTCTACGCCGATCTCTTCTCCCTCACCGACGAGGCGGAGATGGGGCATATCGAGCTTTCCCGCTCCGCCGACTTGGTGGTGGTTGTCCCGGCCACGGCGGACCTGATGGCCAAGGCGGCAAACGGACTTGCGGACGATCTCGCCTCCACCACCCTCCTCGCCACCGACAAGGCGGTCCTGATGGCGCCGGCCATGAACGTGCGCATGTGGCTGCACCCGGCGACGCAGCGCAACCTCGCTACTCTGAAGGCGGACGGCGTGCTGTTTGTCGGGCCGGACGACGGCGCCATGGCCTGCGGCGAGTTCGGCCCCGGACGCATGGCCGAGCCGGAGCAGATTTTCGCCGCCGTCACCGCCGCCCTAAACGGCCCCGCCGAACGCTCGCTGCACGGCAAGCGCGCCCTAGTCACCGCCGGCCCGACGGTGGAGCCGATCGATCCGGTGCGCTTCCTCTCAAACCGCTCAAGCGGCAGGCAGGGCTACGCCATCGCCGAAGCTTTGGCGCGGCTCGGCGCTGAGGTGACGCTGGTCTCCGGTCCCACCGCTCTCGCCTCCCCGCCGGGGGTGAAGCGGGTGGATGTGGAGACGACGGCGCAGATGCTGGCGACGTGCCAGGCGGCCTTGCCGGTCGATGTGGCTGTGATGGTCGCCGCCGTGGCCGACTGGCGTCCCTCCAATCCCGCCGCCCGCAAGTTGAAGAAGCGGGATGGCGCGCCCGATCCCATCTCGCTTGCCGAAAACCCCGACGTTCTCTCCACCCTATCCGAGCCTGGGCCCATGCGCCCGCGCCTCGTGATCGGCTTCGCGGCGGAGACCGACGACCTCGACCTTAACGCGCAAGCCAAGCTGGCGCGCAAAGGTTGCGACTGGGTGGTGGCCAACGATGTCTCGCAGGAAGGCGTGATGGGCGGCGCCGAGAACGCCGTCTCCATCCTCACACGCAACGGGATCGAGCGTTGGGAGAAGCTGGACAAGCGGGTGGTGGCGGAACGCCTCGCGGGCAAGATCGCCGAATCGCTGCAATAAGCGGGCATGAGCATCGCCGTCCGCCTCCGCCGCCTGCCCCACGCCGAAGGCTTGCCCTTGCCCATCTATGAGACCACCGGGTCGGCCGGCATGGATTTGCGCGCCGCGCTGGCGGAGGACGCCCCGCTGACATTACCGCCCGGCGCGCGGGCTCTGGTCCCTACTGGCTTCTCCATCGGCCTGCCCGAGGGCTACGAAGCTCAGGTGCGGCCCCGCTCAGGCCTCGCCCTGAAGCACGGCGTCACCTGCCTGAACTCGCCCGGCACGATCGACAGCGATTATCGCGGCGAGGTAGGCGTGATCCTGATCAACCACGGCCAGGACGCCTTCGTGATCCAGCGCGGCGAGCGGATCGCGCAGATGATCGTCTCGCCGGTGGTGCAGTCCTCCTGGGTCGAAGTCGATATCCTGGACGAAACCCTGCGCGGTGCGGGGGGGTTCGGGTCTACCGGGCGTTAGGCGGTTCGTCGCATACCGAGGATCGGCACGGTCGGCTCCAGCCATTGGCCCTTCATGTCCGGAAACGCAGATTTCCCCGGCGTCGGCAGCGCCAGGATGGTGCGGACGACGCTGAGACCCTCCACCACCTGCCCGAACGCCGCAAAGCCCAGGTTGTCGCCCTTCGCCCCCGGATGCGCGTCGAGGTAGGGCTGAGGACCGACGCAGATGAAGAAGTCGGCGGTGGCTGTGCCTGGTGCGTAACGGCCGAGGGAAATGGTGCCGGTGGTGTGCTTTAGCCCGGTCATGCGCGTGCTTTCATGGGCTATGGGCGGAAAACGGTGCAATTCGGGCGGCGGGCCGGCCACGATTGTACCCTCCTTTGGCGCGCCGGGCGTTCTGGAGGCGCGGTAGAAATAGCCGCCGTCATAGGATCGGGTGTCCACATAATGCAGGAAATTAGCCGAGGTGATCGGCGCGCGCCCAGCTTCCAGCTCCACGGTGATCGCCCCGTGGTTTGTTTGGATCACCACCTTCGGCTTGGCGACGGCCGCGAAGGCGCCGGTTGGGCTGGCCGCCAGCAGGCCAGCGCCGGCCAGCAGGCTCCGTCGCTGCAGGGTCGTAAGGTCCATTGCCGTGTCCTGATGTTGAAGGTTTATGAGCGCCCAGCCTAACGCTCCGCCTTGGCGCCCGTCGAGCGGGTGGGGGCGCCGAGGATGAGTTCGCGCAAATTCGCTTCTATTGCGCCCTCATCCCGAAGCTCGCACTCCCACACCACCACCGCCCTCCAGCCCATGCCGTTCAGCTTGGCCAAATTGGCGGCGTCCCGCACCCTGTTCCGCCCAATCTTGGCGATCCAGTAGTCGGCGTTGGCCTTGGGCTGCCGGGCGCCGCGTTTGCAGTCGTGACCGTGCCAGAAGCAGCCGTGCATGAAGACGGCGGTCTTCCGCCCGATCATGGCGATGTCCGGCGAGCCAGGCAGGTCCTTTCTGTGCAGGCGGTATCGGAGGCCGATGCGGGTGAGAAGCTTTCTGAGCTTCATTTCCGGTCCGGTGTCACGCCCCTTGACCCGCCGCATCACCGCCGAGCGTTCGATCTTGGTGAAGACGTCGGTGCTCAAGCCTTGATCCGATGGACGCCGATCCGTGACTTCAACGGACCCTTGTTGCCAGCGAGGCCCCTCTTGCCGACTAAGCCCTTCCTGCCGATGAAAATGGAGGCGAACCAGCCCACCACACTTACCACCAAGGCGCCCCAGAAGGCGGCGAAGAACCCGTGCACCACAAACCCGTGCAGGAAGACGGAGACCAGCCCGAACATCGCCGCGTTGATCACCAGGATGAACAGTCCGAGGGTGATAAGGGTCAGCGGCAGGGTGACCAGGATCACGATCGGCCTCACGATGGCGTTGGCGATGCCGAGGAGGAGGGCGGCCAGGATCAGGGTCTCCAGGTCGCGGATATGCACTCCCGGAACCAACACCGACGCGACCCAGAGCCCAAGGCCCACCACCACAATTCGCGCTATAAGACCCATCATGGCGGCCGCCCTTGAAAATCATGCTAGCTTAGCGTCGTCTGCACAGATGGGCAGGGTGTCCGTTCCAACAAGGCGCTGCCCCAAGGAGTCGCCATGAAAGTCGCGTTCGCGATGATCGCCGCTACGGCCGGGCTCATGCTTTCGGGCTGCGCTTACTACGACGCCGCCCCGCCGCCGCCCCTCTATGTG